>USRT01000041.1 GCA_900557195.1 uncultured Clostridium sp. | reverse complement strand
GGAAGTGGAACAGCAACATTTAATGTAAAACAATATTTAAATGGTTCTACTAATATAACAAAGGAATTTAATCAACCAGTTTCAGTAGGTAGTACAGTATCCTTGGCTGGTAATATAACAATATCTGATACAAAATCAGATACATATATAATAAAAGAAACAGGAATAACAGGAAATTTATCAATTGGATTCACAGATACTTTAAAAATAGTAGTAAAAAAAGAATGTACAAATAATTTAAAATATAACTTTAAAGCATTTGATTTTTATATAAATAATGAGCTTATATTTTCAGATAGTAAATCTGGTTTTTCAAAAGGAAATGTCAAAGTAGATATAGACCATAGTACAGGTTATATAACTGTTACATTTACAAATCCTTCAATATCAGGAAGTTATAATCTAAGTATTTTGAAAAGGAATTCAGAAACAAAAGAAGCAATTCCAGGAGTTGTATTTAAAGTACTTAGAAGAATAGCTGGAGGAACAGAAGACGTAAAAGAATATACAACACCTTCAGCAGGTACATCAATTGGAAAAGTTAATTTACCAAGTGTACAAATTACAAAAGATAATGTTAATACTGATGATTATTATAATATCGTAGAGGCAAAATATTTAGATGCATCAGAAGGAAAGTATGTACCTATTATTGGTGATATAGGATTTTATGTAGGTAAAACAAAAAGTGCAGATGGAAAATCTTATATAATAAAAGGAATTAAAGAAAATGGTACAGAATATAAAAATTCAATTACAATGACAAGACCAGATGAAAATGGAAATACTGTAAATATTACAATAACAGTTAACTCTAATAAAACAGGAATAGAAATAATAATTGAAAATAATCCAGTAGAGCCATTTAAATTTACAATACAAAAGACATCAACAGAAAGTAATCAAGACTTCTTAAAAAATACAAATATGAAAATAAATAGAACAGTAAAAGAGGGAAGTTACTTAAGAGTAAATGAAGAAGTAATACATAGTGGTGTATTAGAAGATGAAGAAGCAAAATTTAGATATAATGAAAATGACGTAGATACTGATTATAGTTATTATTATGATATTTATGAAATAGAAGCACAATCACCATATAAAAATATATTAGGTGACAAAATGTTCTTAAGAGTAGTTGTAACTATGGACGAAAAAGGAGCTTTGTCTGCTAGTACTGAAGTTAAGGGGATAGATGGATATAATCCAACACAAGAAGAGAAAAATGAAGTAATGAAATATGTAGAAGCCCCTTTTGTAAATGAAGAGACTCGAACAATATCATTAAGAATAAAAAATCCAAAAGATACAATACCAGTAAATTTGCAATTATTTAAACATCAATTAGATGATAAAAATCAGGCTGTAAAAGATGCTAAATATAGTGTTAAAGAAATTGATGAAAATGGAAATAAAATAAATGATTTACCAGAATTAACAACAGATCTAAATAAGAAAACAATTACTAATATAGAAGAAGGAGAAATGGGAAAATCATATTATTATGAACTTATAGAAGAAACAGTGCCAACAAACTATATAAATGCAATTTCAGGAGTAAGAGTAAAAATTGAAATAAACGCAGAAGGAAAAGTAAGTAGTAGTATAACACAAATAAAACAAAAAGATAGCGAAGTATGGGAAGCTTATAGTAGTTCATTTGAAAGACATACAAGTATAAGCCAGCCAGATGGAAATAATAATATTGTTTTATATATGGCAAATAGTGTAAAATTTGATTTCACTTTATACAAAAAGAACTATGCAAGTAATACAAACTTAGAACTAGCAGAAAAATTTAATGGAACAGCAACTTTTAAAATAGAACAAGTATTAGCAACTGGAAACAAAGAAATATTTAATGGAACACTTGAAAATGCTATGAAATTCTTTAATGAAACAGAAGCAAAAGCAAATGCGACATATACATATAAAATTACAGAAACAAGCGTATCTGATGATTTTTATGATACATTAGTTAATGTTCCAATTATAGTAAGAATAAGAACTGATGCAGATGGAAAAGTTAAGAGCGAATCATATGCAGGAAGTAATTGGA
>USRT01000040.1 GCA_900557195.1 uncultured Clostridium sp. | reverse complement strand
CCTAATCCATTACTATTTTCCTTATTTAAATCAAATTTAACATCAAATATTTCATCCATATTCGAAATTCTATTGTTACCATATGAATTCTCTATATATAACCAATCATCAACTATCCCAATATTAATTACCCCATTTACATCAGTATATTTTACCGCATTACTAATCAAATTAGATAGAATAATCTTTAAAGCTGTTTTTCCTATATAAATATTCTCATCTAATATATAATTATTGACAGTTATTTTCTTTTGATTTGCTAATATTTCATACTTTTTTAATATGTCTTCTAATGTATCATTTATTTTCAAATATTCTTCATCATTATTCAAATTTTCTATAGAATGAACTGATAATATTTGAGAAATATTTTTTGTTAAACTATCAACGATGTCAATACATTCATTAATATAAATATCTCTTTCTTTATATTTTCCAATATTGTATTTCATATTTTCCAGTATTATTTTAAGACTAGCAAGAGGAGTTTTAAGTTCATGGGATGCACCTTTAAAAAAGTCATATTTTAACTTTTCTAATTTTAAAATTTCTTTATTTTTAAATTCCAAATTATCAATTGTTCTTAATAAAGTAGAATACAAATCATTAATTTGTTGTTTTAATTCTCCAACTTCATCATTAGAATTAACTTTTAACCGCGTTTCTTTATCAAGTTCCATCATTTTATCAGTAACAATTTTTATTTCCTGTATATTATTTTTTATTATTTTTGCATAAATTAAAGAAATAATAGCAGAAAATAAAATTGATATAAATAAAGAATATGGTAAAAATTTAATACTTAAATCTTTCGCATCTTTTTGCATATCAGCTGTAGAAACAAATTGTAGATTTATTTTTTCACCATCATTAAGCGTTATTTCTCTTTCTTCAATTATCAAAGAATTACTATCACTTTCTAAATTAACATTTATATTATCTTTGATTTGTATTTCATTCGTATTATTCTCTTCTTTTATAAATGCTTTTATTTCACTACTTTTAGAATAAAGTTCCAAAGTTTGTTCTATATATTTTATTTCTTTTCCATTCATATTACTAGAAATTTCATTTGCAATATTATGGATCTTTTCTTTTCTTGTCTCCAAATATGTTTTAGGAAAGATAAAAAAAACTAATGAATGAACTAATATAATTATTATTCCAAGAACAGAAAATATTTGTATGAACATTTTGGGAAATATCTTTAATTTTTTCATTTTCTCTCCAATTTATATCCTACATTTCTTATAGTAGTTATACAGTCTAATTGTAATTTTTTTCTAAGTTCTTTTATATATACATCTATTACCCGATCATAAGGAATTTCTTCGCTATCTTTCCATACATAATCAATAATTTGCATTCTTGTTAACACTTGTCCATTATTATCCAATAAACATTTTAATACTTCTAGTTCTTTTGCATTTACATCTATTTCTTCACCATTTATTTGAGCTGTATAGCTATTAAAATTAACCGATAGATCCTTATATTCAAACTTCTCTAAATGTCCATAATTCTTCTTAATTAAAGAATCTATTCTGGCCTTTAAGACCGGTAATGAAAATGGCTTTTCTATATATCCATCTGCCAAATTAGTAAATGCATCGATTTTATATTCTTCATCACTAAATGCAGTCAGGATTAGAATTGGCAAATTGCTTTTCTTTCTAATTTCTTTCAACACTTCTAAACCATTAATAAAAGGTATTTGAATGTCTAAGATAACCAGATTTATATCGCTATTAAATTTTGACAATGCTTCTCTTCCATCTTTAGCTTGAATAACTGTATATCCAAATTCTGAAAGATATTCACTTATCCCCTCTCTTATTATATTATCATCTTCAACTGTTAATATTTTCATGTATACCTCCACTTAAGCATATTCGCTTATATTGTACAGCATATTATTGGGTATTGAAAAGCAAAAAATTTTTGGTGCTTTTCAGCACCAAAAATTTTATTTATTGTCAATTAATAATTCTTTTGGATTCCTTCTTAATATATTGAATGAAGAAATAATCAAAGATACAAGAAGTACTAAACTCATAAATATAACTACATAAAATATGAATTTAGGTAATACATTTATATCTAAACTTGATAATGTCTTGTTAAATCCTTCAGCTTCTGCCCCACCACCTAATTGGCTAGATGCAGATTGTCTGGCAATTTGTTTAGCTATATCACCAGTAACCTTATTCAATATATTATTCCCAAGCTTTTCAGCTGTATACCTAGCTAAGAAATAAGAACCAACGAATGCGGGGATTGATATAAATACCATCTCAATTAGGAATTGACCAAAAATTTCTAATTTTGATATACCTAATGATAGTAATACTGCTATTTCTTTCTTTCTGGCATTCATCCATAAGAATAATAATAATGAAACTACAACTCCTGCAAATATTAATGAGCCAACAAATAATTTATTTGAAATTGAGTAGATACCTGATATAGATTGTTGTAATGCAGGGTAATTTGATGAACTTTTAATCAAATTATATGCTCTCCAATTTATATCTAATTTCCCAAGATCTTTTATTACACTATCAAGATTCTTATCACCTTTTACAAAGAATGTTGCATCTTGGTATACAGCTGTATCTTCTGTATTACCATAAACTTTAGCAGCTGTATGAACATCAGTGATTAATGTATTTTCGTATAGTTCTTGTGCTGCACTTACTCCACCGCTATTATGCCCATCGAATAGACCTTTAATTTCTACTTCTACTGTTTCGTCTGCACCTTTCTCATTATCAGCATCAAATAAATTAGATTTTATTTTTATCTTATCTCCAACTTTAAGATTATTTTTTTCAGCTAAATCTTTATGCATTAAGATTTTATTTTTATCTTCATTTTCTAAATGCTTTCCTTCTACTAATTTATATGCTCCTGATACAAATTTTGTTTCTTTTGATGAGTCGTTAACTCCGGTTAACATCACTGTTCTTTTAAAATTCTTCGCTCTTTTAGGCGATTGATTCGCAAGAGTCTCTTTAGTTTCAATAATATCATAATCAACTAAATCTGCAACACTGTTTATTCTTTTTACATAAGAGTCTATACTATCTGTTTGAGATATCTTTTTAATATCTTCACCCTTTACATTTCCTCCACCTCTAGGTGTTCCTGGATTTACTTGTCTATTTATCTCCATAGAAAAACTATTTGTTATATTAGCAAATGTTTCTTTTGAAGCTCTGTCCGTAGCATCTTTAATAGATAAACTTATAAGACTTAAAGTTGACATAGCCAAAATGACTAACATAATAATTATTGATTTTAAGCTTTTTCTAGTTACATAAGCAAATGCATTTTTTATCATTATTCAACCTCCAAATTCATTTTATTTACTTTTTTCAACTTTTTACCACTTAGTTCTAAAATGATATCTGCAGAATCTGCTACTTCCTTACTATGTGTTACAACTATTACACATTTATCTCTATCTTTAGCTAATGTCTTTAATATATTAATTATTTCTCTAGCAGTAACACTATCCAGATTACCAGTAGGCTCATCAGCTAGTATTATTGGAGCATCTGATACCAATGCTCTGGCAATAGCTACTCTTTGCTGCTGTCCACCAGATAATTTCATAACATTTCTTTTTATTTGTTTTTTATCTAAGCCCAGTTCAAACAAGATACCTTCATCTGCTGATTTATTCACCAATCTAATATTTTCAATCGGCGATAAATAATCTATTAAATTATAGTTTTGAAATACTAAAGATATATTATTTTTTCTATGATTACTATATCCTTTCTTTTGTATATCTTCATTCTTAAACAATATTTGTCCTGTTTGAGGTTTATCAAGTCCAGCAAGTAAGGAAAGAAGTGTAGATTTTCCTGCTCCTGACTTTCCTACTATCGCATAAAACTTCCCAAGTTCAAATTTTTGATTTACTCCTGACAAAACTTTTTCTTTAGAATTGGCATAACTATATGATACATTCTTTATTTCTAATATTTCCATAATTTTCTCCTAACTTATTTTTGATAATATTTCTTTAGGCTTCTTGATTAATATTAATGAAGAAGCAAATACAACTGATAAAACAATAATACTTATTAATATTAAATAACTTTGTCCAAGTGTTGTAATATTTAACATAAAACTACTATCATTTATTAAATTTCCACCAGAAATCATTGAGTTCTCTGAGTTAATTAATCCACCTGCAATTACTTTTATCAATACATTTCCTAAAAATAAGGAAGATATTATACTTGGTATCGATATGAATAATAACTCGAATATAAATTGCATTATAATTTGTATCTTAGATGTTCCAATAGATAAAAATATACCTATTTCATAAATTCTTTCTCTTAACCATAGAATCAAAATCAATGAAAGAACAATAATCCCGCCTAACATAATAGAATAAGTCATTATTTTTATCATATGTTTTATTCCACTCACTGACTCTAAAGACTCTTCAAATGCATTAGAATCTTTTTGAACAAAATACTTTGACTCATCAATCTTAAGCTCTTTCAATTTGTTTAAGGCTAAGTCTGTAGATTCTGCGCTACTAGAATACATTAAAATTTTATTTGCAATTTTGTTATTTTCTGATTTATTTAATATCTCTTGGCTTGTTGAATAATCTACAAACACCATATTTTCACTAAAATCAGAAGATAATCCTGTATATGTTTCTTGTTTTTTACCAGAAAAGATTCCTATAATTTTAAATTTATGACTTTTTATTTTTCCACTTTCTTCAATGTCAAGTAATTCAAGATTAACTTCATCACCTAATTTTAGATTATTTTGTTTAGCAAATTCTTCATGAACAATAATTGAATTCTTATCATTTTCTTCTATATTTTTTCCTTCTTTAATTGTAAACACTCTACTGCTAAACAAAATATTTCTTTTAGTATTATTTGTAGCTTCGAATGAAACAACATTCTTAAATTCGTCAGATAAATCTTCTCTATTTATTCTTTGTTCTCCGCTAACTACTTTAGCATCTTTTAG
>USRT01000039.1 GCA_900557195.1 uncultured Clostridium sp. | reverse complement strand
CGACAAATACGCCTCTTGGGACTTTCACCCTAGATTTATGACATGCCCGTCATACCCATAAAAAGGAGCCCTACTTATATGGGCTCCTAAACTTAATTATTAATTATTTCTTTAATTCTTCTATAAACATTTTATTAAGCATTCCTGGGTTTGCTTTTCCTTTTGTTTCTTTCATAGCTTGTCCTACTAAAAATCCTAAAGCTTTATCTTTTCCACCTTTATAGTCTGCTACTGATTGTGGATTTGCTTCTAATACTTTTAATACAACTTCTTTTATTGCTCCCTCATCTGAAATTTGGATCCATCCGTTTTCTTTAATAATAACTTCTGGATCACGAGGATTTTCAAATAATTCTACTACTACTTTTTTAGCAATAGCTGAACTAATTGTTCCTTTATCTATTAATTCAATTACTTTAGCTAACTTTTCTGCATTAAATGGTATTTGGTCTGCTTCCATTTCTTTTTCATTTAATATTCTTGATATATCAGATAAAATCCAATTTGCTACTGCTTTTGCATTTTTACATATCGCCTCAGCACCTTCAAATAAATCTGATAAATATTTAGAACTAGTTAATAAGTTAGCGTCTTTTTCTGAAAGACCAAAATCATCAATATATCTTGCCTTTCTACTTTCTGGAAGTTCTGGAAGATTATTTTTTATATTTTCAATATATTCTTCAGATAATCTAATTGCTACTAAATCTGGATCTGGGAAATATCTATAATCTTGAGCATCTTCTTTATCTCTCATGGAAAAAGTTCTTCCAGATACGTCATCCCATCTTAATGTAGTTTGTTCAACTACTCCTCCTTCTTCTATTAAGTCAATTTGACGATTTGCTTCATATTCGATGGCTCTTACTATAGAACGGAAAGAGTTCATATTTTTCATCTCTGTACGAGTTCCAAATTTTGTTTCTCCTTTTTTTCTAACAGAAACATTAACATCTGCACGAAGTGATCCTTCTTGCATTTTACAATCAGATACTTCGATATATTCTAATATTGATTTTATTTTTCTTAAATATTTTTCTACTTCACTGCTTGTTCGTAAGTCTGGTTTAGAAACAATTTCAATTAAAGGCACTCCTGCTCTATTTAAATCTACTAAACTTCCACCACCAAATTCATTATGATTTAATTTTCCTGCATCTTCTTCTATATGAATTCTTTCTAATCTAATTTGTTTCTTTTCACCATTATCATCTTCAATTTCTACATATCCATTTTCACAAAGTGGTTTATCAAATTGTGATATTTGATATGCTTTTGGAAGATCTGGATAAAAATAATTTTTTCTATCATTTTTACTATCTCTTGAAATTTCGCAATTTGTAGCGAGACCAGCTTTTACTGCATATTCTACTACTTTTTCATTTAATACTGGAAGTGTTCCAGGCATTGCCATACAAATAGGACAACAATGTGTATTTGGCTCTCCTCCAAACTCTGTAGGGCAAGAACAAAATATTTTTGTTTTTGTAGAAAGTTCTGCATGAACTTCAAGTCCCATTACTATCTCATAATCTTGTCTTGACATATATTTTCCTCCCTTTTTAATTTTGCCAAATTGGTTTTTATTTATAAAGTGGTTTATCTTTATTTAAATTTTAATAATATAGTTTTTATATTTTTTATGCTCTATTATTAGTCAAATTCTCTATTTCTTAAATTCTGGTTTATATTTTTCTCTAAAGTTTGTAGCTTGTTCATATGTATATGCTGCATTTAATATTGTTTCTTCTTGGAATTTATTACCAATTAATTGCATTCCAATTGGCATTCCCTTGCTATCTACACCACATGGTACAGATATACCAGGAAGACCTGCAACATTAACAGAAACAGTACAAATATCTGCTAAATACATTTCTAATGGATTATTTGATCTTGTACCTATTTCAAAAGCTACTGTTGGCGATGTTGGAGTAAGTAGTACATCATATTTTTCAAACATTTTATTAAATTCTTGTTTTACAAGTGTACGAACTTGTTGTGCTTTTTTATAATATGCATCATAATATCCTGAACTTAATACATATGTTCCAAGTATTATTCTTCTTTTTACTTCTTCTCCAAATCCTTCGCTTCTTGAATTTTTATAAATATCTTTTAAGTTTTCAAAATTTTGTGTACGATATCCATATCTAATTCCGTCAAATCTTCCTAAATTTGAACTTGCTTCTGCACATCCAATAATATAGTATGCTGCTAAAGAATATTCTGCAATGTCTAGAGAACATTCTTCTACTTGTGCACCTAATTCTTTATATTTTTCTATTGCTTCTTGTAATTTCTCTTTAACTTCTGGATTTATACCTTCTCCGAAAAACTCTTTTGGAACACCTATTTTTAATCCTTTTACATCATTTTTTAAACACGCTGTATAATCGATGCTTGGTCGCTCTATTGATGTAGTATCTCTTTCATCATGTCCTGCAATTAAATTTAATAACATAGCAGCATCTCTTACATCTTTTGTAATTGGTCCAATTTGGTCAAGTGATGATGCAAATGCAACTAAACCATATCTTGATACTAATCCATATGTAGGTTTTAGTCCTACAACACCACAGAAAGATGCAGGTTGACGAATAGAGCCTCCTGTATCGCTACCTAATGCCCATGGTACTAGCCCTGCTGCTACTGCTGCTGCAGAACCACCAGAAGAACCTCCTGGAACAGTATTTAAATTCCATGGATTCTTTGTTTTCTTGAAAGCTGAATATTCTGTTGCAGCACCCATTGCAAATTCGTCCATATTAAGTTTTCCTAAATTAATGATTCCTTCTTCATTTAATTTTTCTATAACTGTTGCATCATATGGTGCAATAAAATTCTCTAACATTTTAGAACTACAAGTTGTTTTTTCACCTTTTGTACACATATTATCTTTAATTCCAATAGGAATTCCAGCAAATTTTGAAGCCTGCTCTCCTTCTTTTACCTTTTTTTCCACTTCTTGTGCTTTAGCAATTGCTTTATCTGTAAGAGTTGTAACAAATGCCTCTACATCTTTTTCTTTTTCATTTATTCTATCTACATATGCTTTTGTAATATCTGTAATTGTAATCTCTTTTTTTTGTAACTTGTCCATTAGCTCATGAACAGTATATTCATAAAGTTCCATTTTCTTTTCGTCTCCTCTCTCGCTTTATACTTCTTAATATTCTTACTTCTCTCTAAAGTATATTTTCCAATTTACATTCGTACTTTTTATTATTGTATTACTTTTGGTATTTTAAACATTCCTCTTTCTTGCTCTGGTGCATTTTGTAATAAAGCTTCTCTATCTTCAAACTGTTTAATTTCGTCTTTTCTAAATACATTATAATTATCATTAGCACCTATTGTCTCATCTAATCCTTCAACTGGCGCATTATTTACAATATTTGCAAAATTTAAAATATCTTGCAAATGTAATAAATACTTATCCACTTCCTCATCTTTTAAATTTAGATGTGCTAGTTTTGCAATATGTAAAATCTCTTCTCTTGATACTTGCATTTAATCATCTCCTTTTTAAATTTATGTCCTATTATATAGTGTTTTTGTAAAAAAAACAAGTTTATATATTAAATTTTAGTTAAATCATTAAATATATATATATTGTTTCAATTTTTTTAATTATATGATATGATTTGTTTGTAAGGAAGTGATAAAATGAAATATATATCTTTAGAACAAATTAATGAATTTAAAAATACTTATGATAGCAATCCTATAAATAAAATTATTGAAAATGCAATCACTAATAATGGGATACAAGCAGTTTGTTTAAATCAGGATGCTCTTTCAAAAGCAAAAAATGTATTTAATATTGAAATACCTACTTATAGAGTATACGATCAAACAGGAAGTGCTAGATGTTGGTGTCACGCAGGAATTAATATGATAAAAAATGACATTTCCAATAATTTAAATATAAAGCCTGAGGAATTAGATTTATCCATTAATTATCTTATATTTTTTGATAAACTTGAAAAATCTAATAATGCTTATGAAAATATAATTAGCCTAAATAACTTAGACTATGATTATATTAATAAAGAAAATATTGTTAAATATAGTGTATCAGAAGGCGGTTGGTTTGAATGGTTTGTTGCTGTAGTAGATAAATATGGTATAGTACCTAGTTTAGAAATGCCTGAAACTGTTAATAGTAAAGATTCTTCTATTTTGACAATGCTTTTTACTGAAAAAGTAAAAAAAGATGTTATTAAACTAATAGAAATGAAACAAAAAAATATATCTATTGATGATATAAGAAAAGAAAAACTAAAAATGCTTGAAGAAAATTACTCTATTCTTTGTAAAGTTTTAGGCCAGCCACCTACTAAATTTGATTTTGAATATAAAGATAAAAATAATAAATATATAAGAATTAATAATTTAACACCTGTGGAATTTAAAAATAAGTTCTTAAATATCAATTTGAATGACTTCGTAGCTGTTTGTCATGTTCCAATGTACAATAAACCTTTATATAATAGATTCAGAAAAAAATATTATCAGAACGTTATTGATAAATCATATGTTGAATTTATAAATGTTTCAATAGAAGAGTTAAAAGATTTAACTATAAAACAATTACGTGATGGTATTCCTGTATGGTTTGCCTCCGAAGTAAAAAAAATGCGTGATAAAAATAGAGGAATTTTAGATAGTAATTTATATAATTATAAATCTGTTTTAGGAATAGAACCTCTAACAAAAGAAGAATCACTTAATTTATACGATATAATATTACAACATGCAATGGTTTTTACTGGTGTACATATAAACGATAACAAACCAGAACGTTGGAAAGTAGAAGATAGCTATGGAGACAAAGTTCATCAAAATGGTTTTTATATAATGAATGATAATTTCTTTAATGATTTTGTTATGGAAGTAATAGTTCATAAAAAATATTTAAATAATAATCAACTAGAATTATTAGAAAAAGATCCAATTTTATTTGATGTTGATGATCCATTATAATGTAAAAGCGCCTATGAATCAATGTTTCATAGGTGTTTTTATTATTTAAGCCATACTCTATTTCTTTAGATTTATCCCTTTATTTTTTCTTTTATAAAGCAATTTAGAAAAATTTCACATTTTTTTGTAATTTATAAAAAAAATGATTGACAAATAGTTTTTTTAATATTATAATAAATAACGTCGTAAGACAAATGCCAGTTATATAAATGCAGATGTGGCGGAACTGGCAGACGCACAGGACTTAAAATCCTGCGGTTGAATAAACCGTGCCGGTTCGATTCCG
>USRT01000038.1 GCA_900557195.1 uncultured Clostridium sp. | reverse complement strand
ACTCAAAGTATATAAATTTCAAAAAAGTGTGACATATGTTTGACTAACCTACAAAAAATTAATCGAATTTTATGTAAAATATTGATTTTTTGTCAAAATGTAGGTATAATAATCGTTATGTAAAAAATAAAGGAGATGTTAATTAATGAAAAAAACAAAGATTATTTGTAGTATAGGACCTTCTAGCACAGCTCCAGAAGTAATGAGCAAAATGGTGGAAGTAGGAATGAATGTAGCACGTATAAACTTTTCTCATGCAACAATGGAAGAAAGAGTAGCTGTTGTTGAATCAGTACATAAAGTAAGAGAAATGACAAAGAAAAATGTTGCTATTTTATATGATACAAAAGGACCAGAATTTAGAAGTGGAATGCTTGAAAATGATGAAATTACATTAGTAGAAGGAAAAACAATTCGTTTAGTAAAAGAAACAGTTTTAGGAAATGAAGAAAGAATTTCTGTAAATCATCCACAAGCTATAGATAATTTAAAAGTTGGTTCAATAGTTTTATTAGAAAATGGATTAATGAAAATTGAAGTAATATCTGTAGAAGAAGATGGTGTTACATGTAAGATTATAAATGGTGGTATTTTAGGAAACAAAAAAAGTCTAAATGCACCAGGTGTAAAATTAGATATTCCATTTATTAGTGATATAGATAGAGAAGATATTATTTATGCTTGCGAGCATGAAGGTGATTATTTAGCTTTATCATTTGTATCTTGCATGGAAGACGTATTAGAAGCAAGAGAAATTTTAAAACAATGTAATAGAGAAGATATGAAAATCATATCTAAAATTGAAAGTACAACAGGTGTTGAAAACTTAGATTCAATTATAGATGTATCTGATGGAATAATGGTAGCACGTGGAGATTTAGGTGTTGAAGTTCCAATGCAACAATTACCAAGATATCAGAAGGAAATGATTCAAAGATGTCGTGAAAAAGGAAAAATTGTAGTAGTTGCAACAGAAATGTTAGAATCTATGAAAAAAAGTGCAAGACCAACTAGAGCCGAAGTTTCTGATGTTGCAAATGCTGTTTTAGATGGTACAGATGCAGTTATGCTTTCAGGAGAAACAACCGTTGGTAAATTCCCAGTAGAAGTTGTTAAGTTTATGGCAGAAATCTGTAGAGATACAGAAGAATATTATGATTATGATTATAAATTTGCATCAGAAAGAGAAGTTGATATTACAGAAACTATTGCTGATAGTGTTGTAGAAGCAGCAAGTGTATTAGATATAAAATTAATTATTGCATCTACAGTAAGTGGAGATACAGCAAGAAGAATAAGTAATCTAAAACCAAGATGTTTAATATTAGCAGCAACAAATTCAGAAAAAGTTGCACGTTCTTTAGCTCTTAACTACGGTGTATATCCTACAATAGTACCAACATCTGAAAGTACAGACGAAGTAATAGCTGTAGCTAAAGAAAAGGCAAAAGAAATAATGGGAGTTAAATCAGGTGATATTATTGCAATTACAGGAGGATTCCCAAAAAATGGAACTAAAACAACAAATCTTTTAAAAATTGAAGAAGTTTAAAGTAAAAAATAGAAGTAAAAATAGATATATTTTTACTTCTATTTTTTGATATTTTTACATAAAGAATATTAAAGAGATATTATGAAATTATAATGTTTTTATTACAATTTAGAGTTTATTCCTTATTTTAATACAAAATATTTTTTATTAAAATCATTGCCAAGTTGCAAATTTATATATTTTTTCAATCTTTAAACTGTATTTTTTATTTTATTTTTGATACCTAAAATTTAACATATATTCTTTTTCACATAAATTTCACATAAAATTAGGAAAAAAGGTATTGACAATACCTTTTTTTGGTTATAATATATATGCAGTTTAGCAGTCGGATTAAAAGAGTGCTAAAAAGAAGGTGAGGGGCATGTTAGATAATAGAAAAAAAAGAATTCTGCAAGCAATTGTAGATGAATATATAAATACTGCTGAGCCAGTTAGTTCAGGTAGTATTGTAAATAAATATGGATTAGATTTTAGTAGTGCAACAATAAGAAATGATATGGCAGAACTTGAAAAAATAGGATATCTAGATAAGCCTCATACATCAAGTGGTCGTATACCATCAGCTAAAGGATACCGTTTTTATGTTGATGAACTTATAAAATACGATAATATTAGTTTAGAAGAAATAAAATATATTAAGTCTAAATTAGAAACAAAAGTAAATCAAATAGAAGAGTTAACTAAAATAGCTACAAGCACATTATCTGAAATAACCCATTATACAACTGTAGCAATAGGACCAAAAATACAAAATATAGAAGAAATAAAGTTTGTATTATTAGGAACAAGAATGTTAATGGCAGTTATTTTAACAGATAGTGGAGTCATAAAAGAAACTATTATTAAATTTGATGAAGATATAACAGATGAACAAGTTGAAATGCTAAATTTTATATTTAATAATAAACTAAAAGGAAAACCATTAAATTCAATAGATAAGCCATTAGAAGAATACATATTTTCAGAAATGAATTATAGCCTAAAAGTTATAAAGCCAGTTATGAAAGAAATAAATAAGGTTATTAATGAAGATGCTAAAATTTATTTAGAAGGAACAAATAAAGCATTTGATTTACCAGAATTTAAAAGTCTGGAAGTAGCTAAAAATTTTATTAATGTATTAGATACAAAAGAGCTTGTACTAGACATATTAGATACTGGTTTTGCAAATGATATAAATGTATATATAGGAAATGAAACAGAACACAATGAATTAAAAGATTTTAGTATTGTTACATTTAAACATAAAATTGCTAATAAAGATATAGGAACTATAGGAATTATAGGACCAACGAGAATGGATTATTCAAAAGTAATTTCAGTTATGAAATATATTAGCAAAAAACTAAATGGATATTAAGAAAGGAAGGGGTAAAATGCAAGAAGAAAAAGAAATGAATGTAGAAAATAATGAAGAAGTTAAAAAGATTAAAGATTTAATCGAAAGTCAAAAAGCAGAACTTGAAGAAAAAGATGATAGATTAAAAAGATTGATGGCAGAATTTGATAACTTTAAAAAGAGAAGCCAAAAAGAAAGAGAAGGACTATATAATACTTTGATATCTGATATATTTACTTCTTTGTTACCAGTAATTGATAATTTAGAAAAAGCATCTCAAGTAAAAACAGATGATGAAAACTACAAACAAGGTGTAGAGATGGTTTTAAAACAATTTAAAGATGTTTTAGTAGCAAATGGAGTAAAAGAAATAGAAACTATAGGAAAAACTTTTGACCCAGAACTACATGAAGCAGTTGGCTCTGTAGTAGATGAGAATCTTGGAGAAAAAGAAATAAAAGAAGAATACAGAAAAGGATATATAATTGATGGAAAAGTAATTAGACATTCTTTAGTGGTTGTTGCAAATTAATAAATAAGAAAATGTCTATATTGTAAAATAAGATATGTATTTTAGTTTTGTGAAATTATAGTTTATAGTTTTTTATTTAAGAGACAATGTTACCGCCAAGCAAAGGTTTATATATTATAAATTTAAAACAATCTTGAAGCGTGGCGGGTGACTGCTAGTAATTGCTTTTATACCACGCAGTTTAGGTAGAGGAATAATATAGTGTGTGTCATCGGCGATTGGTTTAAATTTATAATATATAAACCTTTGCTTGGCTAGTATGTGCTTTTGATTAGAGCTATAATATTTGTTTTATAGTATTTTTAAATAATACTATATTAAAAAGCTTATAAAAGCTGAAAGTTAAATTATATAGACTTTTATGCTTAAATATATAATTACAAAAGATTATAGATAAAAATAGAAAATTAAAAAATTAGGAGGAATTAAAAATGGGAAAAATAATAGGTATTGATTTAGGAACAACAAATTCATGTGTTGCAGTTATGGAAGGTGGAGAGCCAGTAGTTATTCCTAATGCAGAAGGAAATAGAACAACACCATCTGTTGTTGCATTTTCAAAAAATGGAGAAAGATTAGTAGGACAAATTGCTAAACGTCAAGCAGTTACAAACCCAGATAATACAGTAATTTCTATTAAAAGAAAAATGGGAACAAACGAAAAAGTAAAAATCGAAGGAGACGAATTTTCACCACAAGAAATATCAGCAATGATTCTTCAAAAATTAAAACAAGATGCAGAAAATTATTTAGGACAAAAAGTAACTCAAGCTGTTATCACAGTACCAGCATACTTTACAGATAGCCAAAGACAAGCTACAAAAGATGCAGGAAAAATAGCAGGACTTGAAGTATTAAGAATTATAAATGAGCCAACAGCAGCATCACTTGCTTTTGGAATGGATAAAGAAGACCAAGACCAAAAAATTATGATTTACGATTTAGGTGGAGGAACATTCGACGTTTCTATATTAGATATTGGTGATGGTGTATTTGAAGTCTTAGCTACAAGCGGAAATAACCATTTAGGTGGAGATGATTTTGACCAAAGAATTATAGACTTCTTAGTAGCTGAATTTAAAAAATCAAATGGAATAGATTTAAAAACAGATAAAATGGCTATGCAAAGATTAAAAGAAGCAGCAGAAAAAGCAAAAATAGAGCTTTCTGGAATGCAACAAACAAATATTAATTTACCATTTATTACAGCAGACGCAACAGGACCAAAACATTTAGATGTAAACTTAACAAGAGCTAAATTTGAAGAATTAATTAGCGACTTATTAGAAGAAACTAAAAAACCAGTTATGCAAGCATTAAAAGATGCTGGTGTTAGTGCAAGTGATTTACACAAAATATTATTAGTTGGTGGTTCTACAAGAGTTCCAGCTGTTCAAGAAATAGTTAAACAAATAACAGGTAAAGAACCAGATAAAGGAATTAATCCAGATGAATGTGTTGCAATTGGTGCATCAATTCAAGGTGGAGTTCTTTCAGGAGATGTAAAAGATTTAGTATTATTAGATGTAACACCACTTTCACTTGGTATTGAAACATATGGTGGAGTATTTACAAAATTAATTGAAAGAAATACAACAATACCAACTAAAAAATCACAAATATTCTCTACAGCAGCAGATGGTCAAACAAGTGTAGAAGTACATGTTTTACAAGGTGAAAGAGAAATGGCAGCATATAATAAAACACTTGGAAGATTCCAACTTTCAGGAATACCAGCAGCACCAAGAGGAGTACCTCAAATCGAAGTAACATTTGATATTGATGCAAATGGTATAGTACATGTATCTGCAAAAGATATGGCAACAGGAAATAGTCAACAAGTTTCTATTACAGCATCTACAAACTTAACAGATGAAGATATAGATAAAGCTGTTAAAGATGCAGAAGCACATGCAGCAGAAGATAAGAAAAGAAAAGAAGAAATAGAAGCTAGAAATAATGCTGAAAGCTTAGTATATAACTGTGAAAAAACAATTACAGAATTAGGAGACAAAATTAGCGGAGAAGAAAAAGCAAAAGCAGAAACAGAAATTGAAAATGTTAAAAAAGCATTAGAAGGATCTGATGTAGAAGCAATTAAACAAGCAACAGAAAAATTAACAACAGTATTTTATTCAATATCTGAAAAATTATATAATCAAAATGCAGCTGGTACACAAGGTGGAGCAAATAGCGGAACAGAAGCTGGACCAAATGTAGATGAAAATGGAAATGTATATGATGCAGATTATAAAGTAGAAGATGACGAAAATAAATAAAATATAATAGCATAAGAAGATTGGCAGACATTAATAGGATTTGTCTGCCAATCTTTGAAATTGCTAATATAGGTAGAAAGATATTTATAAAAATAATATATAAATATCAAATAACTAAATATATGTAATAATATAAATTTTATTTGATAAAATTTGTCAATATACTGTACTAATATTAACAGATATTTGGAGGAGAAAGATGTCAAAACAAGATTTAACTATATCCGAAATGAAGCAGATGCAATTTGATTTATATGAAAAAAATAAAGAAAAATGGAATGATATGAATCCAAAAGCAACTAAAAGTCATATTTTGTATATGATTGAAGAATTAGGAGAATGTATTTCTATCATAAAGAAAAAAGGTTTGGATGAGATTATGGAGAATAAAGAAGTAAGGGGAAGGTTTCTAGAGGAAATAACTGATGTGCAAAATTATTATATAGAGGTTTTGAATAGATTAGAGATAACTCCAGAAGAATTCTCAAATGCTTATATAGAAAAACATAATATTAATATGAATAGAGATTACATAAAAGATAATGAAGGAAAGTATAATAAAAAGACATTTTAAATAGGAGGAAAAAATGGCAGAAAAGAGAGATTATTATGAAGTATTGGGTGTAGATAAAAATGCAACAGATGAGGAATTGAAAAAAGCATTTAGAAAAATGGCCAAAAAATATCACCCTGATGCTAATCCTGATAATAAAAAAGAAGCTGAAATTAAATTTAAAGAAGTAAATGAAGCATATGAAACATTGTCAGATCCCCAAAAAAGAAGAATGTATGACCAATTTGGACATAATGGTCCACAAGGTTTTGGAGGAGGAAATCCAGGAGGTGGATATTATTCTTACTCTACATCAGGATTTGATGGATTTAGTGACTTTGGAGACTTAGGAGATATATTTTCTTCATTCTTTGGTGGAGGATTTGGAGGCTCTAGAAATTCTAGAAACGCGAATAATGGACCTAAAAAAGGTGCAGATTTAAAATATAATATGGAAATTTCTTTTGAAGATGCATTTTTAGGAGTTGAAAAAGAAATAAATATTACAAGAGATGATATTTGCATGGAATGTAATGGGAATGGAGCAAAACCAGGAACAGCCATCGAAAATTGTACAGTATGTGGTGGAACAGGACAGGTAAAACAGGTTCAAAATACAATCTTAGGTCAAATGCAAACATCTAGAACATGTAGTAACTGTCATGGAACAGGTAAAGTAATAAAAGTACCTTGCGAATCTTGTAGAGGAAAGGGGACTATAAGAAAACAAGCAAAAATAAAAGTAAAAATTCCAGCAGGTATAGATAACGACCAGACAATTGTTTTAAGAGGAGAAGGAGAGCCAGGTACAAAAGGTGGACCAAAAGGTGATTTATACATAAATATAAGATTGAAGAAACATAGTATCTATACAAGAAATGGAAATAACGTTTTTTGTGACATACCAATTACCTTTACGCAAGCCACATTAGGTGCAGACCTTGAAATCCCTATGGTAGATGGAAGTAAAGAAAAATATAAAATTCCAGATGGAACTCAGAACCGGAACTAAATTTACAATAAGAAATAAAGGCTTTAAAGCAGTAAATGGAAATTATCAAGGTGATTTTATTTTTACCGTTCAAGTTCAAGTTCCAAAAAGACTAAGCAAAGAGCAAAGAGAGTTATTAACAAAACTTGCATTAACTATGAATGAACAACCTCCTGTTAAGAAAAGAGGATTATTTGGATAAAATATAAAAACTCACTATTTTAAATAAGATAGTGAGTTTTGGTCGTTCTGCTTTTATGATATGATAGATAATGTATTTTAGAATAAATGTGATAGAAGTAATAGAGCTAGTTTATATGTAAAACAGGGGAGATATTTATATTATTTTGGTATTATTAGGAGGTATGTATGGATAAATTTAAGGAAATTAGACCAGTAGTTTTAGGCTTAGCAAAGAAAGATAACAAGTTACTAGTTGGAGAAGGATTTGATAATGTAAAAAATCAGACTTTTTATAGATGTTTGGGTGGAGGAATTGAATTCTTGGAAAACAGTTCAGATGCGTTAAAAAGAGAGTTTTTAGAAGAAATTAATGCAAATATAATTGTAAAGAATTTTCTCGGAATATCAGAAAATATATTTACATATAAAGGAAAAAATGCACACGAATTAATATTGTTTTATTCTATTGATATTTTAGATGGTGATTATAAAGAAGAATATGATATTATAGATGATTGTGGTAAATATAAAGCTAAATGGATAGATATAGATGAATTTAAAAATAAGAATAAAATTTTATACCCTGAAGAAGTGTTTAAATATATATAAACAGTTCATTTTATTGTAAAGATAAGTAAACTAGAAGAAGATGCAACTTATGGTTTCAATTTTATAAAAGAAAAATGTTATAAAGTATGTAACTAAAATTATGAAAATGTGAAAATGAAGTTTAATATAATGAATAACATTAATTATAAAGTCAGTATATATAAGATTTTTAAGAAAAGTTAGAGAAAAATAAAGATTATAAATGGTAAAATTAAGTGACGCACTTTGAAATAAAAATAGACACATAAAA
>USRT01000037.1 GCA_900557195.1 uncultured Clostridium sp. | reverse complement strand
AGATTTAAAATTTCTCTTTCTAGGCTTGTGACAATCGTATTTCCTGAACTTCCAGATGTCGTATCTTCAATCTCTTCATCTTCTATGTTAGCTATGCTTTCAGAGTTAAAAAACTTTCTGAAGGAAAGCATTATACTGTTGCAATGAGCCATGTTGCCAAGAAATTAGTAAGGGTTATTTACTATCTTTTACAGAACAATATTTATAAAAAATACTTGACTTTCATATATTTAGTCTCGTACAACTTAAAAGTTGTTTAGAAACTATTTTTATAATGTGATTAGAAGAGGTTTAATGTAAATATTAAATTGAAATACCCCGCCGAAAAACAGCGGGGTGAGACTACTAATAAAGAGTCACTTGTAAGGATGTTTGTGCTTTATTTTCCGAGTAACAATTTGATGTTCGATGTTAGATAACATCGCTTGAATGTTGTTTCGGTCATTTACAAGCTCATCCAAATCATTGTTAGCGGAATATCTGTGATTGGCTAAATAGCCGATGGTAATTTGATGATTGATATTTGCTAATATCCCTCTAATTGTGTTCCGAACCCTCTCAAGCTCTTCTGTAGTCATGGTTGTGGTATCGACTTCAATACCTAAAAAAAACTGCATGGTGTTTACCTCCTAGTTGTATAATAATACAATTGTAACATTTATTTATATAAAATGCAAATTCTACATAAAGTAAGACTTGTGATTAAAATATTTTAGCTATAATCAAAGAAAAGAGCATATGTCAAAAAAATAATAAAATTGTTTAAACTTTTATTATCTTATGATAAAATAATGAAATCGAGAATTGGATTATTTGCTGAAGAATATGATAAAAGTATTTAGAATAAAAAATAAAGTTTTATACAAGGAGGAATTATGAAATTAACAATAATACGTCATGCGGAAAGTGTTTATAATGAAAAAGGTCTATTTCAAGGTCAAGTGGATTGTGAATTAAGTAAAAGAGGTATAGAGCAAACTAAACAAAAATCAAAAGGATTTCCCACCGATTTTGACATTTGCTTTTGTTCTACTTTAAAAAGAACAAAACAAACTGCTGAAATATTAGTTCCATATTTAAATATAATTTATGATAAACGACTAATAGAAAGAGGAATGGGAGAATGGGAAAATACACCTGTAAATGACGAAAAACGATTTTTATTAAATAACAATGAAGTTCCATCAAGTATAGAAACTCTTAAAGAATTAGATAAACGTGTTTTAGAGTTTTTAGATATGGTAAGGAAACAATACAATAAACAAAATATTCTTGTTATTACTCATGGTGGAATAATTCATTCAATACATAGAGTATTAGGATTAAAAACAAAAGATATAAGTAATTTAGAGATGATAACAATTGAAATTTAATTAAATTAAAACAAATATATACTAGTAAATACAATTTAAATATGATATAAATTATAAAAATAAGAAAATAAAAATTAACTTTAAAAAGTAAAGTATATATGGAGGTATATAATGAGTTTTAAAGATAAAGTAATATTAATAACAGGATCAACATCTGGTATTGGACAAGGGATAGCTAAAAAATTACTTGAAGAAGGTGCGAAAGTTATTGTAAATTATGCTCATAATGAAGAAAATGCAGATGAAACAAGAAAATTATTTCGGGAATTATAGAGAAAATACGTTATTTATAAAAGCTGATGTATCAGATGAAAAAGCAGTAATTGATATGTATAAAAATATAGAAGAAAAATTTGGAAGATTAGATGGAGTAGTAAATAATGCTGTTTATGATAATATTTTTTCAATAGAAGATTTAACACCAGAAGAATTTAGAAAAGAGTTAGATGTAAATGTGGTTGCAAGATGGATGTGCATAAAATATGCTATTCCATTATTGAAAAAATCTACTATGCCAAGGGTAGTTAATATTGCATCAAGATTAGCTACTAAGCCAATGGAAGATTCTATTGCTTATTGTACAAGTGAAGCGGCTACTGTAATGTTAACTAAATGCTGTGCTCTAGAATTAACAAGTAAGTATAATATTAAAGTTAATACTGTAAGTCCATCAATGACATTAACGCCACTTACTAAAAAGAGTTATACAGAAGAAGAGATTAAACAAACAGCAAAGAAGAACCCTAGTAAGAGATTAGGAGAAGTTGAAGATACAGTAAATGCGGTATTATTTTTATTAAGTGAAAAAGCAGATTATATTAATGGCGAAAACTTAAATGTTAATGGAGGAATACTTTTAGTATAGGAGGAAGTTATAATGGAAAAATCAATAATAGTAATAACTGGTGGAACTAGTGGATTAGGTTTAGAATTAGTAAAACAATCAATTAAAAAAGGATTTTTTGTATGTAATATTTCTAGGAATAAAGAAAAAATGAATGAATTAGGTAAACTATTTACATCAAATTACAAGGGATTTGTTGGTGATATATCAAATGAGGACTTTGTTGTAAATACCGTAAAAGAGATATCAACTATTCGGAAATATAGAAATATTAATTAATAATGCAGGAGCACCATCTTTTAAATTACCAACACAATATATCAAAAGTGATATAGATGAATGTTTTAAAGGGTTAGAAGGAATGATTTTATTTTCAACACAGTGTTTAAAAGTAAAGAATGAAGCGGATTTAAAAATAGTAAATATAATGTCTTCAGCAGCTTTAAGAGGTAATAAGCAAGAAGCAGTATATTGTGCTACAAAATGGGGAGAAAGAGGTTATACAGAAAGTTTAAAAGTAGCCTACAAAGGTACTAGTGTAAAAGTAATTGGAGTTTATCCAGGAGGAATTAATACAAATTTTTATAAAAATAGCAGGGATTATGTATCAGAAGAAAAACAAAGTTCTTTCATGAATCCTAGTGATGTAGCAAAAACAATATTAGACAATGTGTTAAATGAGACAAATTTAACTGTTGCAGATATAATAATTGAGAGAAACTAATAAGTATTAAAAAATATTTTATACAAAATGAGTAGTTCGTAAAGGACTACTCATAATCTTCTTAAATAGAAATGCTAAAATTACATTACTTAAATTTGTTATGTTGTATTATAATATTGTAGAAATATATAATTAATTATGATAAACTAGAATTAATCTTTAAAAAAAGGAGAGATATATTATGAAAGAAAAATATTTTAAAGATTTAGGATTAGATGATGATAATGGAAAAATGAAGAAATTAGAAAATGAGTATAATTTAGATGAATTGTTTAATGATAAGAAGGAAAGTGTAGAAAATAAAAAAGATGATTCTAAAGAAAATTAATATAGAGTAGTAGGTGATAGAATGAAAGTTCCAGTAGAAAAAAATAAAGAATATATAGTAGACATTATTGACCAAGGATTTGAAGGAGAAGGAATCGCCAAAATAGATAATTTTACTATTTTTATAGAAGGAGCTATAAAAGGTGAAAAGTGTAAAATTTTGATTGTAAAGGTAAATACTTCACATGCATTTGGAAAATTAATAGAAATATTAGACAAGTCAAAATATAGAGTAGAGACAGACTGTGGTACATATAAAAGATGTGGTGGTTGCAATTTAAGACATATTGATTATGAAGAAACTTTAAATATAAAACAAAATACAGTCCAAAACTTAGTAAGCAAAACATTAAATAATAAAATAAATGTTAATATGACAATTGGAATGGGAAATCCATATAATTACAGAAATAAAGCACAATATCCAGTAGGATTAGATAAAAATAATGAGCCTGTTATGGGAGTGTATGCAAAAAGAACTCATGAAATCATTCCTATGAGAAATTGTATGATACAAAATCCATTATCAGAGCAAATAGCGAATTTCGTTTTTCATTTCTTTATACAAAATAATATTCCTATATATAATGAGAAAAATGGAAAAGGTTTGCTTAGACATATAGTAATAAAAGTAGGAATTAGAACACATGAAATTATGTGTATTTTAGTGCTTAATGGAAAAGAGTTAAAAAAGGAAAAGGAATTAGTAAAATTACTTATTAAAGAATTTCCAGAAGTAAAAACAGTTGTAAAAAATATTAATGTAAAAAATACAAATGTTATTTTAGGGAATGAAAATGAAGTGATATATGGAGATGGATATATTTATGATAAATTAGGTGATTATACATTTAAGATTTCTCCAATGTCTTTTTACCAAATTAATCCTGTTCAGACAGAAGTATTGTATAATACAGCTATTGAAATGGCAAATCTTTCTAAGACGGAGACTTTATTTGATTTATACTGTGGAATTGGTACAATTGGAATATTTGCTTCTCCATATGTTAAAAAAGTTTATGGTATAGAAATTGTTAAGCAAGCAATAGAAGATGCAAAAGAAAATGCAAGTATAAATGATATTAGAAATATAGAATTTTTTGCAGGAGATGTAGAAAAGATTTTTGAAGATGTTTTAAAGAAAAATAGTGATAAACCAGATGTTATTTTTGTAGATCCTCCAAGAAAAGGATTGGATAAACATACAATAGAGAATATTTTAAATGTAGAGCCTAAAAAGATTATTTATATTAGTTGCAATCCAGCAAGTTTAGTTAGAGATTTGAAATTGTTGGAGGAAAAGTATGATGTAAGAGAGATTCAGCCTGTTGATATGTTTCCGTTTACGAGCCATGTGGAGTGCGTAGCAGTGCTACAATTAAGAAAAAACATGTAATACTTGATTTTGATATGGTTTCAGAAATTATAACTTTTGAAGAAAAAGGCAGATTTAGGAAAGAAAAACATCAAAATTTGGGTGTGAAAGTTAAAGTAGTTAGTTAAGTGGTAAGTGGAAACACATAAATTGATTTTTAGAAAATGGAACAAAGTATTTGAAATACTGGAAAACTTGGACTTGTATCTATGGTAAGCATAACATATATAAGTTGTGTTGATTAGTAGATATGAAACAAAGTTAGATGTTTCAACTATTAGAAAGAATTTATTAAAATGAGTTATAGAGAATCTTTATTAAATGGGTGTCAGTAGATATGTGCTGATGTTTATTTTGTATGGGACGAAAATTTAATGAAATCCGGCTTATAAAAATTCGTAGGACGAAAAAACGAGAAAATTCGTCCTATACATTTGCAATCCAATTTTAATCTCCAATAAAAATAATATCAAGAGTAAATAAACTCACTATCGTTCGCTCTTGACATTATTTCTATTGGAGATTTTGTGGCACTTAAGCAAATGTAAGGATAAATATGTTTTGCAAATATTGGCAAAACACTATGAAAAATTGTTAATTTGTGATATAAATAAAGTGAATTATTCAGATATAGTAAAGATTGGAGAAGAAGCAATGGATAATGCTTTAAGACCATCAGTAGGAGAAGACAAAAATGTTATTCCAGCTAGAGGACCTAGTAAATTTGAAAAGGTTATATTTATACTTTTAAAACAACTGGAACAATAGAAAATTTTGATGGAATTGAACAAATATATAAAGATAATAATTTGATATATGAACTTCATTGTTCAGGAGGAATTATTGAATAAAAATATGAAATAGGAGGAAAACACTTATATGAAAATTATAAAGTTAGAACAAGCAGAAGAACATAGCAATAGTGATAAATGTAAAACATTAGAGTATAGTTTTAATGATAAAGATATAGACTGTGCAACAGCTACCATAACTGGAAGGTATCCAGACACAGGTTATTGTATGAATGAAGAATGCAAAGAATTAATATATGTAATTGATGGAAAGGAAATGCTAAATAAAGAAAAGGAAACTATTGAATTTAAAAAAGGAGATGCAATTTTAATTGATAAAGGAGAAAAATATTATTGGAATGCACAATGTACAATAGTTATGCCATGTACACCAGCTTGGTATCCAGAGCAACATAAATTAATAGATAATTGAAAGTTAGGAGAAAAAAGAAAATGGAAAATATAAAATATAAAATAGGACATTTAAGGGATAAAAAAGATTTAGAAATTCTTGCTACAGAATATGCTAAATTATATAATAATTCAGTTTTACAAGAAAAATGGACGCCAGAGTTAGCAAAAAAATTATTTGAATATTTTTATGATTTGAATCCTAAATTATTCTGTGTTGCCTATTGTGAAGAAAGACCAGTAGGTGCAATTATGTCAGTAATAAAACCATGGTGGGATGGAATGCATTTAGAAGATACAGAAATCTTTGTAGCTAAAGATTATCAAAAGCAAGGAATTGGTACAGATTTATATAAATATCATTATAAGATTGCTACAGAAGAATTTGGTGCAACTGTAATGGAAGCACATACTTATGCAGATGAAAATGGCTATCCATTAAATTGGTATAGAAAGTTAGGATTTGAAGTTGTTGATGATTGGAAAGTCATTAACGGAAATATAAAAGAAATATTAGAAAGGATGAATAAAAATGGAAGAAACATTTAAATTTTTAAAAGAAAATACAAAAGTTAATTTTGTAAGTACAATAAATGGAGATAAACCAAGTTGCAGACCATTTGGAGATCCTATCTTATTTGATGATAAAATATATGTAATTACAAATAAACAAAAAAATGTATCTAAGCAGATTGCTAAAAATAACAATGTTTGTATTGTCGCTTATGATAATGAGAATTGGATTAGAATTAATTGTCAATTGATTGATGATAGTAATAATGTTGAAGCAAAGAAAGCAGTTATCAATGAATTTGACTGGGCTATTGAAGCAGGATATACATTAGACAATCCAGATTTTCAAGTTTTATATATTGCTAATGCTGATTCAACAATTTATAATGAAGATGGCGAAATAATAGCTAACTATAAATTTTAATATAAGTGGAGGAAAAGCAAATGGAAAATTATTTTATAATACATGGAAGTTTTGGAAGTCCATTTGGAAATTGGTTTAGTTGGCTACAAGATTTTATAGCATCAGATGGAAAACAAGTATATGTGCCACAATTTCCAATAGGGGTTGGTTATCAAAATTATGAAAATTGGAGCAAATTACTAAAATACTATTTAGATTTAGGATTAATCAATGAAAATACAACTATAATAGCACATAGTATTGCACCAGTATTCATATCAAAGTTTTTAACTGAAAATAAAATAAAAGTTAAAAAGCTAATTTTTGTATGTGGATTTAATAACTATTTAGGAATAAATGAAGAATACGATACAGTAAATATAACAATGTATTTTGATAATTTAGAAGATGTAAAACAATATGCGGATGAAATTATTTGTTTCTATTCAGATAATGATCCATATGTAGAATATGAAATTGAAAAAGAATTTGCAGATACAATTGCTACAGAACAAGTTTTAATACCAAATGCGGGACATATCAATAGTGAAAGTGGATATGATACATTTGAAGATATAGTAAGTTATTTATAGTTTAATATAGTAAAGCCTTCTTTTGATAGAAGGCTTTTAGAGCATCTTTATAAAAGATGAAACAAACTCTACACTTTATAAGTGTGCAACAATTAAATGTAAAACTATTATAATGTAATTTGTTTTCATTATCAATAAAATTTTACAAATTTTGCTAAAAAGATTGAATCTTATTAAAAAACATGATACAATACAAATGTTCGCAAGTACAACTAAAAATGATAGGAGGATGTCATGAAATATTTTATAGCAGATACACACTTTAACAATGAAAATATAATTAGATATTGCAATAGACCATTTGAAAATTCAAATGAAATGAACGAATATATAATAAACAAATGGAATTCAGTTGTTACTGAAAATGATGTTGTCTATCATTTAGGAGATGTTGGATTTGGGAGTACAGAAGAATTAAAGCAATTAGTCGGAAAATTAAATGGTACAAAGATATTAATAAGAGGAAATCATGATTATAAAAGAGGATTAAACAGTTGGAAAGAAGTTGGATTTAATGAAGTATATAAAAAGAAATTAGTTTTGAGTAATCTAATTTTAACACATGAACCAATTGAAGTAGGAGAAAATTATATTAATGTTTTTGGACATATACATGATAAACCATTAGATGAAAAATTTAATAAAAGTAATCATATATGTGTATCTTGTGATGTAATTAAGTATACACCAATAAGTATAGAAAAGATTGTTTAATAAGATGGGAGATGAATACATATGAATAAATTGCAAGTGTTAGAATATGAAATAAATACAAAAGTTATAAATGAACAAGATTATGTCTCTTTAACAGATATAGCTAAAAAAGTTAATGAAGATGAACCAAGATTTGTAATTCAAAACTGGATGAGGAATAAAGATACAATTGATTATCTAGGATTATGGGAGA
Source organism: uncultured Clostridium sp. (assembly GCA_900557195.1). Taxonomy (GTDB): domain Bacteria; phylum Bacillota; class Clostridia; order TANB77; family CAG-508; genus CAG-492. The sequence continues at coordinate 3,039 of USRT01000037.1, read as the reverse complement.
AAATATATAATCCAAATTTTAACCGTGTGGGATTCGAGGCGGTTAAAAATGAAGCAGGGAGAAACAGATTCACAATGTCTCCATCAAAATGGATAAAATCTATTAATGCAATTGGAATAATTTCTAAATCTGGAAAATATGAAGGAGGAACCTATGCACATTTTGATATCGCAATGGAATTTGCTAGTTGGATAAGTCCGGAATTTAAACTATACATAGTAACAGAATTTAAAAGATTGAAAGAAAAAGAACAAAGAGGACTGGGCTGGAATTTAAAGAGAACTTTATCAAAAATAAACTATAATATTCATACAGATGCGATAAAAAATAATTTAATACCAGAAGAAGTGACTCAAAGACAGATTAATATGATTTATGCAGATGAAGCGGATATTATTAATGTTGCATTGTTTGGAATGACAGCAAGAGAATGGAGAGAACAAAATACTAATAAACAAGGAAATATTAGAGACTATGCTAATGTTGCAGAATTAGTATGTTTAGTTAACCTAGAAAATCTAAATTCGGTATACATAAATGAAGGAATAGAACAAGGAGATAGATTAGTAAAGCTAAATAATATAGCAATATACCAAATGACTTTATTAACAGAAGATAATAGAATAAAGAAATTAGAAAATATTACAAAAAAACAAAAATTATATTTAGAAAGTTAAAATACAAGAACAGGAGAAGCATATGATAGTAAAAGATATAATAATAAATAATTATAAGTCTATAGGAAATGAAAGAAATAAACTAGAAGTAGATGAGCATGTAACAGCCTTAATTGGAAAAAATGAATCAGGAAAAAGTAATATTTTAGAAGCAATAGGAGAACAACAAATAGTAAACAAATTAAATCCACAAATATTTAACAATAAGAACAGAATAAACAACGAAGAAATATCAATTGAATTTGTTTTACAATTTACCGAAGAAGAGAGAAAAAAATTAAATTTAAAAAGCAATGATGACACAATTATTCATATGTCTCGAGATAATTTAAGAGAAATAAAAGGAAGCTTAAAAGATCTTATAGAAAATGATACAAATTTAAATGATGAATTGCAATTTATAGAAGATGTAATAAAAAATAACGATATGAAACTAGATAGTTCTAATACTATTACATACAAAAAATATATAGAAGAACTAAAGAGAATGTCTATTAATTTAAATATTGACTACAATACTCATATAAGTAATCTGCTTAATGTTGCAAAAAATAAAATCTTTGATGGAAAAGAAGAATATATGCAAAATCTTACAAATATAAATAAACAAATATCTATGTATTTTGAAATGTTGCCAATAATATATTGGAGAAAGCAGGATAGATTTTTAAAATCTACATATACATTAACAGAGATAAAAGAAATTATAAAAAATAAAAATGAATTATTTTATAACTTAATGAAAGCTGCTAAAATTAAAGATGAAGAAATAATAGGAGCTTTTGAAAATCCAAGTAAGCCTGAAAGAAAGATGATTAGAGAGAAGATTGAAAAAAATATAAAACAATATATAGAAGAACCTTTTAATAAATTTTACAAGCAAGACGAGATAAATATGATTTTTGAGATGGATAGCAATATTGTAAATATTTATATTAGAAGTGCTGACAAAATAATGTCTTTTTCAGAAAGAAGTAATGGACTTAGATGGTATATAGGTCTTTTTATAGATATATTAGCACAAAAAAATAACAGAGAAAATCCAATTTTATTTTTATTAGATGAACCAGGAGTATATTTACATGTTAATGCACAGAAAAAAGTATTAGATCTATTTCAGGATTTGACTAAAACAAAAAACCAAGTAATATATACGACTCATTCTCCATATATGATTAATGAAGATGAAATATTAAAAATAAGAGCAATTCAAAAAAATGATAAAGAGATAACTGAAATATATAATAATGTATATGATCAAAATTTATCTAAAGTTTCTAAAATGGATACTTTATCTCCAATAATACAAGTAATTGGTGCAGATATGAAGTTTTCAATAGGAAATATGGATAAAAAAAGAAATATTATAACAGAAGGAATAACAGATTATATGTACATATCAGCTATTATGATATACTTAAATGTAAAAGATAAACCATATATAATTCCATCAGCAGGTGTTGCAAACATCAATAGAATAGCGTCAATATTATTGGGTTGGGGATGTGAATTTAAAATTATAGTTGATTATGATAATGCTGGAAATAAAGAATACAAACAATTAAACAAAAAATTGTGTTTAGAATTGAATAAAGATGTTTTCTATGTGAATCTTGAGAATTTTAAAGAAAGGATTGAAGAAGAAAACTGGAAGACAATAGAATCATTAATAGATGAAAAAGATTTTGAAAAATTAGAAAATAAATTAGATGGTACAGACGAAATGAAAAAATTAGTCGCAAAAGAGTTTTATGATAAAGTAAGAGAAAATAATATTGAGTTGGAAGAAAAAACTATAAATAACTTTAAAGCATTATTGAGAGCTTTAGAAATTTTATAAATTTCTAAAGGCAGGAAAGCGAGTGTGTACACATCGCCTATACACATTAAAGGGCAAGCCTTCAAGAGTTAATAAAAGAACAAAAATTTTAAACAGATCTGATGTAAAAATTCACCGAGTGAACTGGATCAAACCCGCTATTCTTCGTTAAAATTAAAAATGGTGAACTAAAAATTTGAAAAAATTCACTAAGTGTACTTGAATTTTGCTAAAAAAAACAGCATAATCTTTATAAAAAAAGTGTAAAAAATGTGTCTAAATACTTGACCTAAATCCATAAAAATAAATTTTAAAAAATTTTATGCAAGTACACTTAGTGTACTTACTTAGAAATCAATACTTTATAAAGTTTAATAGAAAAAAGGGAAAAAAACGGGAATTGAACTTTATAGAACACCATAATATAATCGTATTATCAAAAAATGTAAAACATTCAAGTCAGTCGAAGCTAGCCGGCTGGCTTTTTCTGTGTATGACGGGCATGTCATAAATCTAGGGTGAAAGTCCCAAGAGGCGTATTTG
>USRT01000036.1 GCA_900557195.1 uncultured Clostridium sp. | reverse complement strand
CATTTATTTTGTTTTATTCTTTTTTTAAAGTATTCTTCTCTTCTCCATTCAGCAACTATTTCTGCTGCTATAGAACTTCCTTTTCTTTTCATATGCATTCCTCTTTTGATTTAATTTATAAACACTACTCAATATATATAAATCTCTTTATATTCTTTACAGTTAGAATATTTAGCTAGCTCCTACTCTATACTTAAAGTTTTCTTACTATCAACGTTCATAGATATTTCTTATATATACTGAATACTATTTACATATTAGAAAATAGAGCTATGTACTTTTATACATAACTCTGTAAAAGAATATTCTTTTTCTAAGATATGTCTGTATTATAGTGGGAATTATACAGCTAACTGTTTTTACTCTTACCGAACCCTACTATACATATCCGATTTCATACGTTACTAGGGAAATCTTTTACTAGAATGATTTAATTACCTTATAACCTAGATTTATAGATTTTTTACGATATATCCATTAACTTCGATATACTTGCTCTATGTCGAGTATATTAGACAACCCTTTATAATTAACATCTAGTATTGCCAAAAGAGAAAATGCAATTGGTGTGTCCTCTAAGAATTGAACTTAGGCACTCTGAGCTTCAATCAGATGCTCTACCAACTGAGCTAAAGACACATATATTAGAGCTCACTAGGAAAGCTCTATTGCAAAAATTTATATAACTTTTCGTCAAAGGAGGTGTTTAACCTTTTTATATTATCAGATACATAGCATGCTGATAATAAGCATAATTAAAGAGCTGACATTTAAAACATCAACTCTTTGTAGTACGAAAAAATAATTTAGGAGCCTTACTTGCTCTTTATTTTTAGTAGCTCGGACTTATATCTGCTACTTTCACTGATACTATTTTAACACGTTTTTTTACTGTTTTTTTGCCAAATTTATGCCAACTTTTTTTAATTCATTTCCAACTGCATATATTAATTCTTGTTTTCTTCTTCCGAATGTCCTTTCAGACATACCAGAATTGATTATATCCCATTTTGATTTGCTTTGTATGTAATATTTTTCAAATAACTCTTTGCAGTCTTTATTAACTAATTCTAGAGCTTGTACAACTGCTTTGTATTCTTTTATTGATTTCTGCAAATGCTCATCTTCTTGTAATTTTATAACACTGCTAAATACTCTATCTGAAATAGCATATGGAGCTTTTGGCATACCATCTATTCCTTGCCCACCTAAACTCATTATATCTGCTCTTATATTCATTATATTTATGCAATTATAGTTATATCTTTTTAAACAGCCTTTAGCTTCTTTATATTCTTCTCTGCTTATTTTATTCATTTGTTCTCCTTTCCCAACTTTTACAAGTATCTCTTTTTAATACACAATCTTTATTATGCTTTTTTGAATTATCTGAAATACATAATCCTGTTCCGTATTTTCCTTGTCCAATTCTAAAATATTTACAAGTTTCACATATCTTTGTCATTTGTTTGCACCTCTCTATCTTTCTATGGGTTCAAATGTAAATCCTTTTTCATTAAAATCAGTTAATTTTGTATTCCAATGCTCTATAGGTTTCTTTACTTTTAAACTTTCTTTAAAATTATTTTTATGCTTTTCTTCATATTCTGCAATTAATTCTTCTATGTAATCTGCTTCTATCATCATTCTGCTTTCTCCATATGTTCCTTCTAGACCTTCAACTAGTTCTTTTAAGTCTTCTAGTCTAACATATACTTCTTTTCTGCCATTTCTTGTTTGTTCTTCTATTTCTTTCTTTAGTTTTTTAATGTTCATAATTTTCTCCTTTCAGAATTGATAATATTTCTCTAAATTCATCTATAAATTTCTTTATAACTGTACCATCTGAATAATTGTCATTACTAGTTGCAAGTATTTCATCATTTTCTTCATAATATCTTATTTTCTTTTCTAACTTCTCTATTAGCTTTTGCTTGTCTGATTCTAGTTGGTCTATATATTCAAGTAATATTTTTTCATCTCTATCATTCTCTTCTTGACTATATAATGTACCAAACCATATATCATTTAAATATTTTGTTATATTTTCTTTTGCTTTTTCTATTTCTTCTTTACTTGGCATTTGTTGTCCTCCTAACTCAAACTTAACAATCTTTCTATTGCTTCGTTTGGTGTATGTCCATCCCATTTAGGTGCTTTATCTAATTCTTTAATATGGAAATAATCCCAGTACTTCATTTCATAATGATATGTAGCTTGTCCTTTTGGAGTATTTATTCCTACTATGAAATATCCATCAAACATTGTTCCATCATCATGTAGCCTACTTTTCCATGCATTTTCACATATAAAATCTTGATTACATATAATACTAAATAACTTTGCTCTATGGTCGTATAACTCTCCAAAAGTATGACAACCATCTAATATATCATTTGTATTTATTACTTTTGCATTTTCGTATTCTTTTATTTTTTTGTTTATTTCTGATATGTAATCATGTTTTTGTCTTTCTAAAAATCTAATTTCTTTATTACACTTTTTACATTTTAGAATTTGTCCAAATTGTATTGGCTCATAATCTGGATAATGCACAGGGACATTTCCTTCTATAAGTTCATAATCATGCTTACAAAACATTTTCTTTAATTTTCTTTTTCCCATCTTACTTCTCCTTTAACTCCTTTTCTACTTCTTCAATAGCTTTATCTAAATCTTCTTTTGATGTATTTTCTATATCTTGTATTATTTCTTTTATTAACTTTGGATTATTAATCATCTGTTTGCTCCTTTATACTTTTTATTTCTTTGTTTAGTTGCTTTACTGCTTGTAATAATGTTTCGTTTTCTTTCGATACTTTTAAAATGGCATCTACTAATCTACTATTATTTTCATTAATTACTTTTAAGATATATTTTTCATTTCCTTTAAATAAATCACATTGTCCTAGTATTTCTTGTAAAATTTCTAATTCTTTGTGTTTTATACTATCTATATCTATTTTATCTTTTAATGGTTCAAAATCTGCTACCATTGTGCTTTGAATATTAAACATTTCAAAAAGATTTCTCTTACCTGTTTCGTTCCAGTTTTCATCAAATATTATCCAATATAATGTCCCATTGTAATATTCTACTTCTCCATTAAAATTATTATTTTCAAAATCAAATCTTGTTCCATCTTCTATTTGTCCTTTTGATATCATTTGCATTATTTCTAATCCTTTATATTTCATTTTATTATCTCCCTTCTAGTAGTTCTTGACACATATGTATTCTTCCTCTTAGAGTTTTGGTCTTGTTACTTTCTTTTCCACTTTGATATTCTAATAATAATTCGTACTCTTCTTGATACTTTATTAAATTATCTTTTACTATTTGTTTTGATATATAATTATTATCTACAAGTTGTCTAGCTGAACTGTAGTATTCTTTATATTTCTTTAGTTTTTCATTCTCTTTTAATACTCTTTTATAATCTTGTAAAATATGTTGCATAGATTTTGGTATTTCTAAATCTACTGTCTCCCAACCACTATTTTTAAAAAAATTACTGTCTATTTCATTCATAGCACTATTTGCTAAATAATTTTCAACTATTTTTATATCTTCTTTTATACTATCTTCCATTTATTCCTCCTCAAATATTCTATACTTTTATCTATCATTGCTAATTCGCAATTTTTTTCTTTGCTTGGTTCAAATAAATTTACACCTTTAGTTTTTACCTTTTGGAGCTCTAACAATTTAATTGTATATTCTCTACACAAATCTAATATTTCTATATCTTCTTCTATACTATCTTCTTTCACTTAAAACACCTCGATTTCTTCTGGTTTTTCTATGCTAACAGTTTCACAAACTTTTAAATTAAAGAATGTAAACTCTTCTGTTTTATAATCTATCTTTAAATCTACTTCACACATTGTTTGCTTTAAGCAGTCAAATATCCATAAAGGTAATTTGATGTATTTAGGGTAATTATGATATTTTGAAATATAATCATGTATTCTATTATTAACAATACATTCTAGTTCTAAATATTCGATACTATCTTTAGTTGTTCTTTTGTTTATTTTTTCTTTCACTATGTATCACTCCTCTCTAATATCCACTCATATAAATATGATGTCCTTCTTTTATTTTGTATACTTCTCTTTTTTTATCAAAGTCCCATTCTGTTTTATAATCTTCATCTATTGCTTTTAAAAAATTATAAGTAACAAACATATACCCACATTCGACTAGATTACTTATTTTATATGTTAAATTCTTATTTTTGTTTTCATCTAAAATTGTTTTAAAATCAGCTATACTTCCATAGTTATTTTTTATATACCACTCTTCTTTTTCTATAATATATTTTTCTAAAGCCTCAATAATTGGTTGTAATTCTTTTATTTCAAAATTACTAAAATAATAATCGTTGCTTGGATATATTTTTGCCCCGTTGTTTGTTTAGTGCTTTTCTTAACACTTCAGGAAATTCATTATTTCCTAAACATTGATAATCGTTGACATATACTCTATAACTCATATCTTATTTACTCCCCTCAAAATATTTTTCAAAATCTTCTTTTAAAATTACTTCTGCAATCACTTCTTTATCTCCACAAATAATCATTTGTAGTATTTCAACTTCTTTTACTTTTTCTAACCCTCTATTACCACTATCAACCAAATTATATTTATCTGTAGAATATCCATATCCTGGTCTATAATAACACCCTTCTTTTCTCAATATTTTATTAGCTAAAGTATCATCTAAATGGAAATTTATAAACCAACTTTCTTTATATGTTTTATATATTCCACCATTACAAGCATTTATTTTTAAATTTGTATCTCCTGCATTATAAGTATTAAACATATCTTATTTACTCCTTAAATCATATTTATCTAAAATTTTTTTATTTTTTACTGTTAAATCAATAACAGGTTTAAACCATTTTGCTAAATCTAAACAGCTTTTTTCGATTTCTTCTAAGTCTATTCCTTGTTTTGCTAAATCTATTGCTATTTTCATTTTTTCTTCTTCGCTCATATTTACTCCTTTACTTTAGATTGTTGTTAGTTACTCTATGTAGTGGTTTTATACTTAAATCATTAATTGCTAAATTGTTATATACTAAGCATCCACACACATGCACCCATATCCATATTTTCCCCGCATCTATAACTTCACATTTGAGTGATATTTTTGAATTGTTTGCTCCAGTTGTATTCCAATATAATATTCTCCAACTTCAATATCCATATTTTTATCTCTGCTTTCTTTACTTGCACCATTTGCAATTCTTGTAGCTTTGTTTTCTTCATCATCTAAATCAAATGCCATTTTTTATTCCTCCTCAATTTTTAAAATAACTTTTGATTCTTTGCCATATTCAAAAGTATCTGTAAATCCCTTTACATAGTTTCTGTTGTCATCTTTAAGTTTCCCTGCTTTTACCATTGAATCTAATATAAACTTTTTAGCAAAACATACATTGTCTAAGTCTCTTCTTTTATTCTCTTCTACCCAATGAAAATGGATTCTAATAGGTCTTTTATACTGAGGTAATAAATTTATATAGTATCCTATATCGCTTTCAATATTCTTCTTCATATTTGCACCTGCAAATCTATTTTTTCTACACTCATTTATGTATTGATTCAGAGAGATGGCAATCTAAAAGGTATTTCTATTTTGCAAATTGCCATATATAACCACCTGCTTTCTTTAATTTATTATTACAACATTTGCTTATCGCTGAGCTATCTATTCCAATCTTTTTTTGCGCTTGAAATGCTGAATCCCATTTTTTTATAAAATTCATATTTAAATCAAATTGATTGACTGGTTTGTTTACATGTATATATTTTCTAGCTATTTTAAGATTTTCTTTTGATGTCTCTCTTATTTTCTCTTTTAATCCGTTTTTCCAAGCATGTATCTCATTTTCTTGTCTTGTACACCACTCTAAATTATCAATATTATTGTTATGCTTGTTGCCATCTTTATGATTAACAAATTCTTTTTTATTTACATTTGGAACAAAAGTTTCTGCAACCAATCTATGTATATAGTATGTTTTGTATTTATCATCTAATTTCAACCTAATTATTTTATATGTTGGTTTGTCCGAAATTTTTAAATTTCTTTTGTTTCTACGGATATTTCCCAATGTTGATATTTCATATTCACTTGAATTTTTAATATATTTCCATTTTTCTTGATTTAAGCTTGGTAATCTAAATGGTATTTCAATTCTATTCACTTTTTCTTTAATTCCTCTCTCATTAAATCTTGCCAGTTTATTTGATTAGCTTCAAAGTCTTTGCATCTGTATCTACTCTTAAAGTTTTCATCTTCTAGTCTTAAACAGCCAACACAATATTTGCATATTCCGTGGCATATCTACTAATTGCTTCATTGTTTTCTCCTAATCTTCAAATTTAGTATTTTCATCAACTTGTGAATTGTCTATTATTTTATACTTCATATCATCTGTTATTTTAATTCTTGTTTCTGTGGGTGTTTCTCCAAAAGGCAGCCAAGTTTTCCATTTATAGCAAACTATTTCATTATCTTCTATTTTCCATATATTATTATGACAATCCTTTAATTCTGTTCCATTTTTTAAACTATTAATAAATGCTGTTCTGCCAACAAAATTCATTTCTACATCTTTATATTCTGGATATTCATTAGTGAAGTTATCATATATTTCTTTAAATTCTGTTTTTAATTCATATAAAAATCTTGGAACAGTCTTTTCCTGATAGTCTTTTATAACTGCATTATCCATAAATGTTCTTGGTTTTCCGTCGCAAATTAATGATATTAATTTATTTTTAAAGTCATTTTCATCTATATAAATTAATGGGTGTGAAAATATATTTGTTTCAATTTCATATCCTCCACCTTCTTTTTCATGTAAGTACCTAACATTTATTACGAATGTATCTTCTATTTTTCCAATTGTATTATTTGGTTCATCTAGCTTGTTGTAACATTCATCTTCTCTGTATTTATCTCTAAAATCGTTGTATTTTAGAGCTCTACTTGTATATCCTTTTTGTCTAACTTTTTTTCCAAATTTACAGTTCTGTTGCCATCTTCCTGCGCTAAAACATTTTCCTTGTTTATAGAAACTGCAATTTTTATATTTATCGCAATATGTAATTTCAGCTTCTAATGGTGTTTCTCTTCCACCAAATATACTTTTTCCTCCATATAAATTAACATTTATTTTATCCATAACTCCTCCTAAATACTTGAAATATGTCTTGAATATTCTAAATAATATTCTTGCTCTTTTTCTCGTCTTGCTTTTTCTGCTTTGTCTATTTTTAACTCTGGATTATCTTCAAAAAACTTTCTTCTAGCTCTTGTTATACTTTCAATGCTTACTCCTGAAAATTGAAGGTTGTCCATAATCGTTTTAAAACTGTTTTTATATAAATTTGGTTCTAGTTCTTCTATAACTCGTCTTATTAGATAGCCGTCGTTTTCTCTAGCATACGGTTCTGTTTGTAATATCTCTATTGTTTTATTTGGTACATCTTTTCTTCTCATTTGTTTACTCCTTTCAGTAATCTTTAAAACTTATTAATTCATTAAATATCGACTCTTTTTCTTTTTGAGATAAATTTATATAATCATTTTCTCGTTTCATTTCTCCAATAAAAATAATTTTCCTATTTGGCTCTCGTTCGATTTTTTCTTTGTATTTTTTTAATAAATTAATATATATATAATTATCATCTAAATTAACATTATCATCTACATCTACATTATCATCTTCATTATCATTAAGGTTTTTGTTTGCTTCTTCTTGGGTTTCGTTTAGGTTTTTCTCGGGTTTTTCTTGGGTTTCCTTTTTAGGTCTTCCACCTTTTTTCCCATTTTCTACACTTGCCTTGTATCTAGCATTTGCGCTATCTATATTAGGTTTTATTAATATAAACATTGCCTTCGCAATTCCATCTTCAATTTTTGGTTCTTTTTCTGTAAATGAATAATCAAATATTGCATTATATAATTTTAATTGTTCTTCTTGAGGTATATTTTTTATTGCCTCATAAAAACTTTTATAAAAAACTATACTTTCTTTCATTTTGTTTTTCTCCTTTTGTATAATTAAAGGGTAATGATTTATTTTGTCATTACCCAAGTTGCTATAAATAACTTTTTCCTATTAATTTTATAAACTCATCTCTAGTATGATTTTTTTCGTATTCTTTTTGGTATGCTCTTTTAAGTTCTAAATCCATTGCTCTATTGTTATGTACTGACCTAGCTGACATATTATGCTCTTTATGACATAAACCTACGCAGAAGCCATTCTCAATTGAAATTCGCCTATTTGCAGTACCAAAGTAAACTTCATGAATGCACTCTGCTGGTCTGCCACAAAAGAAACATTTGTCTAAATTGTTCATTATTGAATATCTTTTCATTTCCATTTCTCCAACAAACTATTTATTTCATTCCCTGATTTAGTTTCTATATTCAAGCTTTCTGCTAATTCAACTAATAAATTTATTAATAAACTCATTTCTTTTGTGTTATATGTTGAACTTCCATAATAGCAATTTACTCTTATACATTTATCTTTTCTGCTAACCTCTTGAACTATAAAACCTAAACCTTGCCTACTCCAGATTCTTTCAAAGTTTTCAAACGCTTTTTCCTCAATTATCATTGGCTCGAAAGAACCTATTTGAGTTATTGCATCTTTGTAAACTATTTCTTTTGTTGTGACAGTTCCCTCTTTTGATAATTCTTTTGCTATCTTGTCACATAATACCCAGCAATAAGCATTAGCATTTAAACTTCTTTTTTCTGTATATTCTTTTAATTCAAATTGCTTATCTTTTGCTTGTTCTATTAAGTAAGTTATTAATTTGTTTGCAGTTCCTACCATAGTACCTCCTAAAATGGCAAATCCTCATAATCTGTATTTGTTTTTTCAATTTCAGATATCATATCTAAAACTCCCTTTGTTTTTATTAAATTAGTCATTTTTTCAGTCTTTTGCATTAAACCTTTTAAATCTTCCCACATTTTTTTGTAATCCATAATTAACTCCTTTCTATATGTTGATGCATTAAAATATACTCTGATTTTTCTCCCATGTTATTTAATAAAAATTCACTTGCTTGTTGTTTACTTAAATGACTATCTTTTGCTCTAAATTCGTATACATATTTGCATTCTTGTTGTTTTTCTTTTATTCTTTCTTCTATTTCATCTTCATCATAATTGCCTTCAACAAGATACAAATCATAATTTTTAGCACTTATTCCTTCAACTGTTTTTGTATCTGTCATATAGATTACTTTATAATCATCAAATAGCACTCTATAACCACATTGTGGTACATCGTGATATAATTTAATTGGTATAATTTTAAATAGCTTATAATCGTATTTAGTGCCAATTTGAAGTACATCTATATTTTTCCTTTCAACTCCACATTCTAAAAGTGGTTTTAATAGCCATTCGCAACAAGCAAATCTCAATGTTGGTCTTTCTTGTGCTAATTTCTTAATTGTTTCTTTTTTAAAGTGGTCCGAATGTATATGAGTGAGAAGTACTATTTTAAATTGCTTGTAATACTTCTCCAATCTTTTGAAAGTAACTCCACAATCTGTCAAGATTACGTCTCTAATTATTGTTGCATTTCCTGTACTACAACTTGATATAATCTTATAGTTCATTCATTGATACCTCTTTTACATTTTCTGTTTGTTCATCTATATCTGTTTGTATCTCAATAGGTTCTTCTTGTTGTGGAATTTCTTGTTGCATTTCTTCTGCTTCATACATTCCTGCTAAATCTTCAACAAATGTTTCTCTCAATGCTCTTACTTTTGCAACTTTCTCAACCATCGTTGCACCTTTATTGTTCCAATTAGAATTTAATTGACCTTGTCCTGTTTTTTGTGCTACTTCATTAAAACTTACACTTGAATATGTAGGATGTGCCCAATCTTTTCTAAATACTCTAGCCCAACCGCCTACAAGTTGTTCATTTCCTAATCTAAATGTTCCTTGTCTTTCTTCTACTGTTCCATCATCTTTTTGAACTATGATTCCACTTTCCATTCCATCATAATTTGAATTTAATACTGCTCTTTTTAATATTGCATCTTTTCCAACAACTAACTGTGCAGGTACTCCTGCTTTATATTTAATTAAATATGCTTCTCTCAAAAACGGATTTAATTTTCTAACTTTACAAAGTTCTGTAAATAGTTTAAATTCTTGATTAGTTATTTTTGCATCCGTTCCTACTATGTATTCTTGTACTATACTTGGTGTTAATTTAATTTCATTTCCGTCAATATCAAATTTAACCATTAATTCATTATTTTTTTGTACTTCATTACTCATAATCATAACCTCCACTTTCTAAAAATTGTTTTAATTCTTTTAATTTTGTTCTTGTTCCTCTTACTGTGAATTTTAATGTCAATATTTCTTCTTGTTTTTCTTCTTTTGGTTGTTCTAATGGCTTGTTAAATGCATTTTCTAATTGTTCATAACTTTTTTGAGTTATTTCATGATTTCCGTTCATTTCAATATGTACTACTTTTTGTTCTTGTCTTTTCTTTTCTTCTTCAATAGCTTTAAATCTGTTTGTTACACTTGTTATTGATTGTGCTACATTTAATGTTTGTTTATATTCAACTAATATCTCTGCTTTATGCTCTTGTGTTTCAATTAGGTTTAAATCATCTATTATTTTGTCTATAAATTGTTTTGCTTGTTCTTTTAGGCTTTTCATGCTTGCTGATAATGTTACATTTATTCTTGCTTGACCATATGTAATGAAATCAATATTATTAGCTATTTTATATTCTTCAAAATAATCTTTTATTTCTTGTTCTTTTTTGTTCTTTAATTCATCTTCAACACTATTAATTTTCAATTTTAAATCTGCATCTGCATCTTTATATTTGTCTGATATGTATTGTTTGTAAATAGTTTCAAACTGCATATATGGTGCTAATACTTGTTCTTTTACTAATTTTCTTTGTTGCTCAACTTCTTTAAATTCTTTATTTAACTCTGCTCTTATTTGCTTTATTGTTTTTACATTTTCATCTGTGCATACTAAAGATTTTGCATCTTCTACCTTTTTATCAACTTCTATTGATAAATCTTTTAAATGTTCCTCTATTTGAGGTAATTGTTTTACTATTATTAAATTTTGCATTATAAAACTCCTTTTATAAATTATTTTCCCAAGCTTCATCTTCTTTTTCAGCTTGTATTTCGTGGTATCTATCTAGATTTGCACTATAACTATCTTCTGCATAATATTCTAAAATTTTCGTACTTAATGTTTGTTCTTCCATTTTTCCTCCTTGCAATTCTCATTAAATTATGTTAATATAATTAATGAGAATGTTTTATAAAATATTTTTTTGTTGGCATACTAAAATGATTTAGCGGTCTTTAGTATGCTTTTTATTTTGTTTTTTAAATTTTCTATGTTGTTATATTGTTGTTTATTTAGTTCTTTTTCTATTTCATTTAAGCAGTCTCTTATAGCATCAATTTCTGTTCTTAATTCTTTGTTTTCATTATGTACTGTTAAGTTCTCCTCTTTTAATTCAGTCTTTATTTTCATTAAGTCCTTTATTAAAATGTCCCTGTTTTTTATCATAGCTTTTTGATTTGCTATCTTTCTATCTTTTCTTGTTTTAATAATCATTATCTTTTACACTCCTTTAAATTTAATTTTAATTTTGCTAACGTTATAATGTGATATATGTAGCATTTGTCTAGCTTGTCCATTTTTTCACTTCCTTTCTTTTTGTGTTATAATTACCTCGAAAGTGAGGTGATTAATATGTCTAATGCTGAAATCGCTAAAGATATTATTGTAGCTTTAATTGGCAATAATAATGACAAGTTTTTTGCAGACCCTCAATCTGCAGAATTAGCTGCCCAAAGCTATGAAATTATCTTTAACAAAGTTAAAGAATTAAATAAATAATTTTTTATAGTCCGCTTTACTCGCAATTTAGCGGATTATTTATTACTTTTATTAATCCCATTGCCATTGCCATTGATGTTGCTTCTCCATCTTGTATTAATTCTCTTATTTTTTCATTAATTAATTTTAATGTTTCTTCTTCCATACTTCCTCCTTATCTCATTAAAAATCCTACAAAAATAGCTGTAAAATATCCTACAACTCCTATGTAACCAATTACATCTCTAATAGCATTTCTGTATGCTCTTTTGTATATTGCTTTTTCTCTTTTACTCATCTTTTGTTCCTCCTTTCTAT
>USRT01000035.1 GCA_900557195.1 uncultured Clostridium sp. | reverse complement strand
AATAATTTGTAATTTTTTTGCAAAAAGTGCGACACTTATTATTGCAATTTATAGATGAGAAGAGCAGTATAAAAAACTTTACAAATACCATAATCTGTTATATAATCTTGACATTAAAATAAGCGGGAAAGAGGTTTTTTTATGGAAAATAATCAAGAACAAGAATTAGATTTAAATCAACTAATGAAAGTAAGAAGAGATAAATTAGAAAGTTTAAAACAAGAGGGAAAAAATCCATATGAAATAACAAAATTTAATAGAACAAATACAGCGGGAGAAATTAAAGCAAATTATGAGCAATTTGCAGAAAAAGATGTTACAGTAGCAGGAAGAATTATAGCAAAAAGAATAATGGGAAAAGCATCATTTTGCACTATTCAAGATAGTGATGAAAAAATTCAAAGTTATGTAAGTATAAATGATTTAGGTGAAGAAAGTTATAAAGCTTTTAAAACATTTGATATTGGAGATATAATTGGAATAACAGGTTTTGTATTTAAAACAAGAACAGAAGAAATATCAGTACATGCAAAAGAAGTAACATTACTTTCAAAATCATTAAGACCATTACCTGAGAAATTCCATGGATTAAAAGATACAGATTTAAGATATAGACAAAGATATGTAGATTTAATTATGAATCCAGATGTGAAGAAAACATTTGAGACAAGAGGTAAAATAATAAGTGAAATTAGGAGAATATTAGACGAAAAAAGATATCTAGAAGTAGATACACCAATATTAAATACAATATCAGGAGGAGCTACTGCAAAACCATTTATTACACATCATAACGCATTAGACTTAAATATGTATTTAAGAATTGCAACAGAATTAAACTTAAAAAGATTAATTGTTGGTGGATACGATAAAGTATATGAAATGGGAAGAATATTTAGAAATGAAGGTATGGATGTTAGACACAATCCAGAATTTACATCAATAGAATTATATGCTGCATATCAAGATTATAATGATATGATGGATATAACAGAAGAAATATTTACAAAATGTGCTATGAAGGTTCTTGGAACTACAAAAATTAATTATCAAGGACAAGATATAGATTTAACACCAGGATGGAAAAGAATAACAATGATAGATAGCATTAAAGAAGCTTGTGGTGTAGACTTTAATGAAATTAATTCAGATGAAGAAGCAGTAGCTTTAGCAAAAGAAAGAGGATTGCAAATTCCAGATGTAACAAAAGAAACAAGAGGAGATGTAATTAGTTTATTCTTTGATGAATATGTAGAAAAAACACTAATTCAGCCAACATTTATATATGATTATCCAGTAGAAATATCACCACTTGCAAAAAGAAGTCCAAAAGATCCAAGATTAACAGAAAGATTTGAAGTATTTATTGGCGGAAGAGAATATGGAAATGCATTCTCAGAATTAAATGACCCAATAGACCAATATGAAAGATTTAAAAAACAAGTTGAAGCTAGAAATGCAGGAGATGAAGAAGCTGGAATGATGGATGAAGATTTCATTCAAGCACTAGAATATGGAATGCCTCCAACAGGTGGACTTGGAATTGGAGTAGATAGATTAATAATGTTATTAACAGATGCAGCATCAATTAGAGATGTGTTATTATTCCCAACAATGAAACCACTTGTGTAACATTTAGTATTATATATGATATTTCAAAGGGGAAGATAAAAATTTTCAGTAATATTAAAAAATATTTGGATATAATATGAATCTAACTGATAACTTATAAATTGTATTATAATCATCAAAATATAATAGAAAGGAGACTATAATTGTGCAAAAAGAATTAAGTGATTTTCTAAAAATAGCTTATGAACATGGAAAAGTGAGAGATTTAAAAGAAGCGTTTGAAGAATTTCCCGTAGAAGAAGAATGGCACAAAGGAAAAATTGAAAATGTTTTAAAAGAAGAAAGCGAATCTTATAATATTTGTGAAATTGGAGATATTGTTTTTGTTAAAGAATATACATATTTTGATGGAAATAAAGGAAATAATCATTTCTTTGTAATAATAGATAAAGATAATACAGCTGTACCAATTGAAAACTTTGGAATGCTTATATCATCTAATTTAGATAAATTAAAATTTAAAACAAATAAATTATTAGAAAAAGATGAAATAAATAATCTACATAAAGATAGCATAGTAAAAACAGATGTAATTTATAAAATTTCGAATGAGCAAATCATTTTTAAAATTGGAAAAGTCGACAATGAAAAAATTGAAGAATTTAAGAAAAGTTTTTATGAAAATTTAAAATAAATTTTGTAAAATCTAATAAGTTATAATAAATTCAATGTTGTATCATTTAAATAGTAGATTTCATACTGGGAAGATACTATTTAATATTATTAGTAAAAATGAATTACAACGACTTTAATAAAAGGTTCATGTAAACATTACATTAATTAGAATATAAGGTTTATAGGTAAATCCTTAAAAATCTAAATTAGTTTTTAACGAGGGAAAAATTAAATGTTCAGTTTTGATAAAAGATATTTATATATTTTTGTTGCTATTATGGTTGTATATAATTTAGGAGGATATATACAAAATCCTTCTAAGTTATTAAGTTTAATATTAGCACTTCCAGCTGTTATAGTTGCAATGACATTTCATGAATTTGCACATGCCTTTGCAGCAGATAAATTGGGAGATGAAACACCAAGAAATCAAGGAAGAGTTACACTAAATCCTTTAAAACATATCGAACCTATTGGATTTGTTATGCTTTTATTTGCAGGATTTGGTTGGGGAAGACCAGTACAAATTAATCCAGTTAGGTTTAAAAGAAATATTAGTATGTCAAAAGGTGAAGCAATTGTTTCTTTTGCAGGACCACTTATGAATTTGATATTAGCCGTAATATTTTCTTTTGTATTAGGAATTATATTTAAATTTGATTTATTAGCCAATATATCTAGTACATATAGTAGTATAATAATAATTCTTTTATACCAAATGATATTTATGAATATAGGATTAGGTGTTTTTAACTTAATCCCTTTACCACCATTAGATGGTTCAAAAATACTAAGACATTTTATGCCAACTAATGCACAAATGTGGCTTGATAGAAATCAGCATATATTCTATATTGTTTTTATAGCAATATGGGTTTTAGGCTTTGCAGGAATAATAATCTCGCCAATTATACAAATTATAGCAAAAGGAATAATGTTATTAGTATCAGGAACACTTGGCATAGATTTAATATTTATTTTAAGAATTTTAGGAATATACATATAATAGAACTTTATCCTATATATAGGAAGTAAGTTAAAAAAATATATAAAGGATATTATGATTAAATAATAAAATATGAAAAATTGTACAAAATCATATGTTTTTTGATATAAAATGAAATTGAGAGGAAAAGCTATGAAAGATATATTAATATTAGGAATTGAATCAAGCTGTGATGAAACTTCTTGTGCCATTGTAAAAAATGGCAGAGAAGTTCTTTCAAATGTAATAAATTCTCAAATAAAGATACATGAAAAATTTGGGGGAGTAGTACCAGAAATTGCATCTAGAAATCATGTAGAGGTGATTTCTAGCGTTGTAAAACAAGCTTTAGAAGAGGCAAATGTAACTTTTAACGATATAGATGCGGTTAGCTGTACATATGGTCCTGGATTAGTAGGTGCTTTATTGGTAGGAGTATCTTATGCAAAAGCTTTAAGCTATGCATTAAATAAGCCATTAATAGGAACAAACCATATAGAAGGACATATTGCAGCAAATTATATTACACATCCAGAGTTAGAACCACCATGTCTATGTTTAGTAATATCAGGAGGACATACTCATTTAGTACATATAAAAAATTATAAAGAATTTGAAATATTAGGAAGAACAAAAGATGATGCTATAGGAGAAGCTTTTGATAAAGTAGCAAGAGTTATTGGTCTTGGATATCCTGGAGGTCCTAAAATTGACAAATTGGCTAAAGAAGGAAGTAACACTATAAAAATTCCTAAAACACATTTTGAAAATTTAGATTTTAGTTTTAGTGGAATAAAGACTGCAATAATTAATATGCATCATAAAAATCCTGATATAGATAAAGCAGATTTATGTGCAAGTTTTGAAGCAACTGTTACAGAAATTTTAATAGAAAATACTCTTAAAGCTGCAAAAAAACTTAATATTAACAAAATAGCCTTAGCAGGTGGGGTATCTGCAAATAGTTATATAAGGGAACAATTTATAAATTTAGAAAAAACAAAAGGTATGAAAATATATTATCCAACACCTATATTATGTACAGATAATGCAGCTATGATTGCTTCTGCTGGTTACTATAATTATATTAATGGAAAAGTATCAGATTTAGAATTAAATGCAATTCCAAATCTAAAAATAGGTGAGTAATTTATATTGTATATTCATATTAATTATATGTGGATTAATATAAAATATAGTATATTAATTAAAAAATTGAAACACAAAGAATTATAGCAAAAAATTTATTAATATAAACTAAAAAATGAAAGGAAATAATATGTCTATTTATGTAATAGCAGATTTACACTTATCTTTTAAAGAAGAAAAGCCAATGAATATATTTGGAGATAATTGGACAAAACATCCTGAAAAAATAAAGAAAAATTGGATAGAAAAAGTCAAACAAGATGACTTAGTAGTATTACCAGGTGACTTTTCTTGGGCAATGCATTTAGAAGATACATATGAAGATTTTAAGTATTTAAATGGTTTACCTGGTAAAAAGTTATTATTAAGAGGAAATCATGATTATTGGTGGACAACTTTAAAAAAAATGAGAGAGTTTTTAAAAGAAAACAATTTTTCTAACATAGATTTTATCTATAATACATCCTACATATATGAAAATACTATTATTACAGGAACAAGAGGTTGGGCAATACTTGATTCAGATAATAGTAATAAAATGATAAAAAGAGAAAACGCAAGATTACGACTAGCAATAGAAGATGGAATAAAAAATTATGGAAGCGATAAAGAAATTATTGTTTTTATGCATTATCCACCATTAATATGTAAAAATTTATTAGCAAATCCAAATCTGGAGTTTTATAAAACACTAAGAGAGTATAATATTAAGAGATGTTATTATGGGCATTTACATGGTAATTCTCATAAAGATGCTGTAGAAGGAGAAGTAGAAGGAATAGAGTTTAATTTAATTAGTGCAGATTATTTACAATTTAATTTAAAGAAAATTAAATAGAATAAGATTTATAAATATATTGACTAGTGATATGCAATGATGCACTTTTGAGTGAAAAGTAATTTGTTAACTTATTATTACATAAAAAAACGTCAAGTAAAAAGTTAAATGCAATTCTGTAAAGTAAATGCAAGGTTGTAAGGTATATAGCAATTACATAAAAAAATCAAACAATGTAAACATAAACTATTGCAAAATTTACAAATTGTGGTATAATAAGGAAGCTAGTTTTATTTAAATAGCAGGGAAAGGATGAAAATAATATGAGTATTAAAGTAGAAAAAACAGAAAAAAATAATGAGCTTAAATTAACATTTACAATTGAAGCAGCTAAATTTGATGAAGGAATGAAAAAAGTATATGCCAAAACAGCAAAATATTTTAATGTTCCAGGATTTAGAAAAGGTAAAGCACCAATGAATATTATAGAGAGACAATATGGTTCAGAAATATTTTATGAAGATACTTTCAATGAAATAGTTCCAGAAGTATATGATGAAGAATTAAAAGCAAATAATATAGAAGCTGTAAGTAGACCTGATATAGATGTTACACAAATAGGTAAAGGTCAAGATTTAATCTTTACAGCAGTTGTACAAATAAAACCAGAAGTAAAACTTGGTAAATATAAAGGTATACAATTAAAGAAAATTGAGTATAATGTAACTGATGAAGACATAGATCATGAAATTGGTCATATGGCAGAAAAAAATTCAAGATTAGTTACTATAGAAGACAGACCAGTAGAAGAAAAAGATATAGCTGTAATAGATTTTGAAGGCTTTGTTGATGGAGTTGCTTTTGATGGTGGAAAAGCAGAAAACCACGAATTAGAGATTGGAAGTAACACATTTATTCCAGGATTTGAAGATCAAATAATTGGAATGAAAGCTGAAGAAGAAAGAGATATAAATGTTAAATTCCCAGAAGAATATTTCTCTAAAGATTTAGCAGGAAAAGATGCTGTATTTAAGGTTAAATTACATGAAATTAAAAGAAAAGAATTACCTAAAATAGATGATGAGTTTGCAAAAGATGTTAGTGAATTTGATACTATTCAAGAGTTAAAAGCAAGCATTAAAGAAAAGTTAGAAGAAGAAAACAAATCAAGAGCAAAATATGAAACTGAAGATGAAGCTATAAAAACAGTTTGTGATAGTGTAGAAGTAGAAATTCCATCAGGAATGATAGAAACAGAAATTGATAATATGGTAAAAGATGTAGAAGCAAGATTATCATATCAAGGACTAAAATTAGACCAATATTTACATATGATGAATAAGACAGAAGAAGATTTTAGAAAAGAATATGAAGAGCAAGCTCAAAAATCTGTAAAATCAAGATTAGTATTAGAAGCTATAGTTAAAGATGCAAAAATTGAAGTTGCTGAAGAAGAATTAAATGAAAAAATAAAAGAAATGGCTACTAATTACGGTAAAAAAGAAGAAGAACTTATGCAAAATGAAAATCTAAAAGATTACTTAAGCAATAATATGAAAATAGAAAAAGCAATAAAATTTGTAGTAGATAATGCAAAAATTAAATAATTAAAGAATATAAGAATTAAATTAATTAAAAGAGTTAGGGGTAATTATAAATTGTAATAAAAATCCACTAACTCTTTTTGTTAAATTGTCGTATTTAGTAAAAAAGCGTTAATTATAAATAGTATAAACCTTTTAAATGCATTAGTAACATAAACATATTAACTGGTAACAATATTTAACAAAAAGAATTAAATCAAAATAATAAATATTAATTATAAAAATAATATTTATTATTAATAAAAAGCTATTGAAAAATTTAGCTTTATAGTATACAATTCAAAAAAGAATGAACAATAAGGAGGAAATTATGTTAGAAAGAAATAGTTTAGTTCCATATGTAGTTGAGCAAACTGCTAAAGGAGAAAGATCATATGATATTTTCTCTAGATTATTAAAAGACAGAATTATATTTTTAGGAGAAGATGTAAATCAAGCTTCAGCTGGTTTAGTAATAGCACAATTGCTATTTTTAGAGTCAGAAGATCCAGATAAAGAAATACATTTATATATCAATAGCCCAGGAGGTTCTATAACAGATGGAATGGGAATTGTTGATACAATGAATTATATAAGTTGTCCTGTATCTACAATATGTATAGGAATGGCTGCTAGTATGGGAGCGGTATTACTTGCATCAGGGGAAAAAGGAAAAAGATTTGCAACACCAAATTCAGAAATTTTAATTCACCAACCATTAATAGCTGGAGGAGGTCTATCAGGACAAACTACAGAAATTAAGATTCATGCTGATCATATGGTAAAAACAAGAGAAAAATTAAATAAATTACTAAGTGCCAGAACAGGTCAACCATTAGAAGTAATTGAAAAAGACACAGAAAGAGATAATTATATGACTGCAGAAGAAGCTTTGAAATATGGATTGATAGATGGCATAATGGAAAAAAGAGCATAGTATATAAATAAATATAATTAAAAGGAGTGCTATAATGGCAAAAAATGATCAACAAAAAAGTGTAAGATGTTCGTTTTGTGGAAAAACACAAAATTCTGTAGAAAGAATTATTGCAGGTCCAGGAGTATATATTTGCGATGAATGTATTAAGGTTTGCAACAACATATTAGAGGATGATAACTATGAAAACAATGAAGTTGCATATACTCTAAATGATGATAATAGACTTTTAAGCCCTCTAGAAATAAAAGAAATTTTAGATTCATATGTAATAGGGCAAGAAGAAGCAAAGAAAACATTAGCAGTAGCAGTATATAATCATTATAAACGTATTAATAACAAATCGGAGAAGAAAGATGATGTTGAAATACAAAAAAGTAATGTATTACTTTTAGGACCTACAGGTTGTGGTAAAACATTACTTGCACAAACTTTAGCTAAGATATTAAATGTTCCATTTGCAATAGCAGATGCTACAACTTTAACTGAAGCAGGATATGTTGGTGAAGATGTAGAAAACATTTTGCTTAAGTTAATTCAAGCAGCAGATTATGATATAGAAAAGGCTGAGAAAGGTATAATCTATATAGATGAAATCGATAAAATATCAAGAAAGTCTGAAAATCCATCTATTACAAGAGATGTAAGTGGAGAAGGTGTACAGCAAGCCTTATTAAAAATAATAGAAGGAACTGTTGCATCAGTACCACCACAAGGAGGAAGAAAGCATCCACATCAGGAATTTTTGCAAATTAACACAGAAAATATTTTATTTATTTGTGGAGGGGCTTTTGAAGGTCTAGAAAAAATTGTAAAAGATAGAACAGGAAAAAAATCTATTGGATTTGGAGCTCAGATAGAGAGTAATAAAGACATAAATAAATATGCAATCTTTGAAAAGCTTCTACCACAAGATTTATTAAAGTTTGGGTTAATACCAGAATTTGTTGGAAGATTGCCAATTATTGCAACTCTTAAAGAGTTAGATAAAGAAGCTTTAATAGATATTGTCACAAAACCAAAAAATGCATTAGTAAAACAATATAAAAAGTTAATGGAGCTAGATAATGTAGAGTTGGAGTTTGAAAAGGAAGCTTTAGAGTTGATAGTAGATAAAGCAATAGAAAGAAAGACTGGTGCAAGAGGTTTACGCTCAATCATTGAAGATATTATGCGTGATATCATGTTTGAAATACCATCAAATCCTAAGATAGAAAAATGTATTGTGACAAAAGAAACAGTAGAAACAGGAGCGTCACCAAAAGTAATTATAAATGAAAACAGAGAAGATAAAAAGAATTTAAAATCAAAAAGATTATCAACTACAAAAAGAGAAGAAACAGCATAGATTTAATATTAGTATTTAGTTTTTGTTTATTACTAGTGATATGAAAACTAGTAATAAACAAAATATTAATATTTTAATTTGCTTTTTTAAAATATATATGCTAAAATGAACAAAGATTTTAAATTTAATTTAAATAAGGAGAGTGTAACAATGCAGATAGTAAAATACGTAGTACTTGGTTTATATATTTTGGTTTGTGTAGCATTAATTTTCTTAGCAACTATACAAACAAAAGAAACTCAAGGAGCATCTGGTACAATAACTGGCTCATCTACAAATAATTTCTTTGAAAAAAATAAAGGAAGAACAAAAGAAGGAAAATTAAAAAGATGGACAATTATTTTAGGAGTTATGTTTGTTGTATTAGCAGTAGTCCTTGGAATATTATATGTAATGTAAGATATAAACCGCATGTTTTCCATGCGGTTTATTCAATATCATATAACAATATTAAATAAATATATGGATAAATAATTATATATATATTAATAGATAAATATATGGACAAATAATATTATATTAATATATATAATATAAACTATATATAAAATAAACTATAAAAATAGTGGATATAATAATAAAATATAATGAACTATATGTTTATTATACAATAATTACCATTTATACTAGATAATTAAAAACTCAAAATTAAAATTACAGTTATATATTTGAAAAAATATATATTCATAAACTAAATGGATGTGATATAAAAATTAAATTTAAATGGTAATAAATAAGGAGAATTTATGGAACAAAATAAAAATGAGATTTTAGGAATTATGAATGAAAAGAAAAATAAGATTCTAGAATTTATGCAAGATAAACAATATATACCTATGAAAGCAAAGGAAATAGCAAATATATTAAATGTACCTAAAAGTGAATATGAAGATTTTAGAAATTTATTAAATCAATTAGAGGATGAAAGTAAAATTGAAAAAAATAAGAAATCAAAATATAAATTAATAGATAATTCAAAATATTTAACAGGAATTTTTAGAGCTAATCAAAGAGGATTTGGATTTGTAAAATTAGAAGATTCAGATGAAGAAATATATATATCAGAACATAATACGAAAAGTGCACTAAATGGAGATAAGGTTTTTGTGGAAATAATTGATGAGTCTTACGATAATCTTCATAAAGAAGGAAAAATAGTAAAAATATTAAAACATGAAAAAGATACAGTAGTAGGACTGTTCCAAAAAAGTAAAAATTTTGCTTTTGTTGTTCCAGATGATAAAAAATTAGGAACAGATATATTTATATCAAAAAAGAATTTTGGAAAAGCAAGAAATAATCATAAAGTTTTGGTAAAAATACTTAAATATCCTGAAAGAGGAAAAAATGCAGAAGGAAAAGTTATAGAAGTAATAGGAAATGTAAATGAAGCAGGTGTGGATATGCTTTCTTTAATAAAAGAGTATAATTTACCATATAAATTTCCAGAACCAGTATTAGAAGAAGCAAAGAAGATAAATGAAAGAATATCAAAAAAAGATATTCCTAATAGACTAGACTTAAGGAATGAAGAGATATTTACAATAGATGGAGAAGATGCAAAGGATTTAGATGATGCTATATATGTAAAAAAGTTACCTGGTGGAACATATGAACTTGGAGTACACATAGCAGATGTAAGCTACTATGTTAAAGAAGGTTCAAAGCTAGATAAAGAGGCAATCTTAAGAGGGACAAGTATATATATGATGGATAGAGTAATTCCAATGCTTCCAAGAGAATTATCTAATGGTATTTGTAGCTTAAATCAAGGTGAAGATAGATTTGCAATTTCTGTTATAATGGAAATAAATAAAGACGGAAAAGTAATTTCATCAGATATCAAAAAAAGTGTAATAAATGTCACAAGAAGAATGAATTATAAGGATGTAACTAAATTATTAGAATATGCAGAGTGTAATGAAGAAAAAACAATATTTGAAGCGAAAAGCTTTAATAATGAACAAAAAATAAAATCCAAATCAAAAAAAATAAATGAAAAAGTACAAGGTTTAAATGAAGAAGACAAATCTGTAATAAAAAAATATGAAGAGTTTATTCCACATTTTATAAGAATGAAGGAACTTGCTGAAATTTTAATGCAAAAAAGGAAAAAAGACGGAAGTTTAGATTTAGATATCCCCGAAAGTAAAATTATATTAAATGAAGATGGAATTGCAATAGATGTAAAAAAATATGAACTTACAATATCAAATAGTATAATAGAACAGTTTATGCTAATTGCAAATGAAACTGTTGCAGAAAAATTTTACTGGTTAGAAGCACCATTTATTTATCGTGTTCATGAAGTTCCGGATATGGAAAAGATAGAAGAATTAAATAAATTTTTATATAATTTTGGTTATAAGATTAAAGGAAATAAAGATAATATACATCCAAAAGCTTTTGCGGAAGTTTTAGAAAATATAAAAGGAAAGCCAGAAGAAAGGGTTGTTTCTAACTTAGTTTTAAGGACATTAAAAGTGGCTAGATATGAAAGTGAAAATAAAGGTCATTTTGGTATAGCAAGTAAATATTATTGTCATTTTACCTCTCCAATAAGAAGGTATCCAGATTTATTTATACACAGAGTAATATCAAAATATTTAGAAAAAGATTACAATGTTTCTGATGAAATAAAAGAAAAGTATCATATTCAATCAATAGAATATTCGGATAGTTCATCAGAAAGAGAAAGAGTAGCACAAAAAGTAGAGCGTGATAGTGTAGATATTAAAAAGGCTGAATATATGCAAGATAAAATTGGAAATGAATATGAAGGAATTGTTTCTAATATTACATCATTTGGTGTCTTTGTAGAACTAGAAAATACAGTAGAAGGATTAATAAGGTTTGAAAATTTAGGTAATGAGTACTTTATTTATGATGAAGAGCATAAACATTTAATAGGAGAACATACAAATGAAGTAATAAAAATTGGAGATAAAATGAATATAAAAGTAATTGAAGCAGATAAAGAATTAAGAAGAATATCTTTTAAAAGATTGAGAATGGAAAAAGAAGCTGCTAAAGAAGAGTAATATTAAATAAAACAAATTAAGGTAATAAATATCTATATTAAAAGATAACTAAATTATAAAGAAAGAAAGGTGTTTTTTTATTTATGAAATCAAATGTAAAAGTTCAAACAGCATTAGCTCCAGTACCAATAGCAATGGTATCATGTGGAGATGATTTTAGGTCTAATATTACTACAATAGCATGGACAGGGATAATTAATTCGGAGCCACCTTTAGTATATGTTTCAATTAGACCAAGTAGACATTCATATTCTATTATAAAAGAGTTAGAAGAATTTGTAATTAATATACCAGATGAGAAATTAGTTTTTGCTGCTGATTTTTGTGGAACAAAATCTGGTAAGGAAATCGACAAATTTAAAGAAGCAAAATTAACTAAGGAAAAAGCAACAATTGTTAAAGCGCCAATAATAAAGGAATGTCCTATAAATATAGAATGTAAATTAAAAGAAATAAAGCAGTTAGGGTCTCATGATATGTTTATTGGAGAAATTGTAGCAGTTAAAGCATATAATGAATATATTAAAGAAAATGGAAGTATAGATTATGGAAAAGCAAATTTATTAACATATATGGGGCAAGAATATTTTATAGCTAATAAAAAAGTAGCAGATAGAGGAATTTGCTTAAAATAGAATAGTTTTACTAATAAAAATAAAAACAGTTAGTGATTTATAATTGGACACTAACTGTTTTCTTTTATTAACTTTAATGATAAACCCCCAGCTATGCTGGGGAGTATAATATAACTTATAGTTTTGCAGAGGGTAACAA
>USRT01000034.1 GCA_900557195.1 uncultured Clostridium sp. | reverse complement strand
TTAAACGTTATATAGATAGATTTAATTTAGAAGGAAGTAGTAAAAAAGAAGAAAAGAATATAGAAGATTTATTTAAAATAGAAGAATTACAGATAGATGATACAAATAAAATACAAGAATTAATAGAAAATATAAAAAAAGAAAAAAAGCTAATATATTTTTTAGAAAAAGAAAATTCATCTGAACTTAAGAATATTATAAAAAAGAAAATAACATCGATTACTATATATATACAAAAAAATAAAACATCGTATTATATAAAAATAAATGATATAAATGAATTTACTTCTAAATTTAAAGATGTTTTTGAAAATAAAGATATAGAATTATATGGTTATAAATTAAATGAAGATTATGTAATGTTAAAAGAATTAGGAATAAATGTAG
The DNA here is from genome assembly GCA_900557195.1 of uncultured Clostridium sp. GTDB lineage: Bacteria > Bacillota > Clostridia > TANB77 > CAG-508 > CAG-492. The sequence continues at coordinate 14,391 of USRT01000034.1, read as the reverse complement.
GAAATTTAACATTTGATGCTGAAATTGCAGCATATGTATTAAATCCTAGTACAAAATATAATTTAGAAGAAATAATAGAACAATATTTAGAGATAAATGTAGATGATTTTATAGAAAATAATAAAGAAGATGAAAACAGTAGTCAAATTAATTTATTTGATAATTTAGATTCCAGCAAAGAAAATAATAAAAAAGATTTATATAAAAAAAGATATTCAATATATGTATATGGAATTCAAAAATTGCAAGAAATAATGAGCAAAAAACTTGAAGAAATTAATAGTTTAGATTTATTTACTAATATAGAAATGCCACTAGTGAAAGTACTTGGAGAAATGCAATTTAATGGAATGTATGTAGATAAAGAAGAACTAATTAAGTTTGGAGATAGCTTAAAAGAAGGCTTAAAAGAATTAACAAATGAAATATATGATTTATGTGGCGAAGAATTTAATATAAATTCTACACAACAATTAGGTGTTATACTTTTCGAAAAATTAGGACTGCCTGTATATAAGAAAACAAAAAAAGGTTATTCAACAGATGTAGAAATATTAGAAAAGTTAAAAGATAAACATCCTGTTATAGAAAGAATATTAGAATATAGAAGTTTAATGAAGCTTAATTCTACTTATGTAGAAGGATTACTTCCATATATTAACGAAAATACAAAAAGAATACATTCATATTTTCATCAAACTGTTACTCAAACAGGAAGAATTAGTAGTACAGAACCAAATTTGCAAAATATACCAACTAGAATCGAATTTGGAAAAAGACTAAGAAAAGTATTTAAACCAGAAAAAGGATATGTGTTTATTGATGCTGATTATTCTCAAATAGAATTAAGGGTTTTAGCACATATATCACAAGATGAGCATATGTTAGAAGCATTTAAAAATGATGAAGATATACATGTTCAGGCAGCATCTAAAGTACTTGGAATACCAAAAGAAGAGGTAACAAAAGAGCAAAGAAGTTCCGCAAAAGCTGTTAATTTTGGTATAGTATATGGAATAAGCGATTTCGGATTAGCAGAACAGATAGGAGTTTCTAAAAAGAAAGCAAACGAGTATATAAAACAATATTTAGAAAAATATAGTGGAATAAAGAAATTTATGGATGATATTGTAGAACTTGCAAAAAATCAAGGATATGTAGAGACAAGTTTCCATAGACGCAGATATATTCCGGAATTAAGTTCAAATAATTATATGGTTCGTCAGTTTGGAGCTAGAGCTGCTATGAATACACCAATTCAAGGTACAGCAGCAGATATAATGAAAATAGCAATGATAGATGTATATAACAAATTAAAAGAAGAAAATTTAGATGCTAAAATAATATTGCAAGTACATGATGAATTAATGATAGAATGCATAGAAAATGACAAAGAAAAAGTGAAAAGTATATTGAAAAATTGTATGGAAAATGCTATAACATTATTAATACCATTAAAAGTAGAGACTTCTGAAGCAAAAACATGGTATGAATGTAAATAAAACAAATGAAAATAAGGAGAGATAATATTGCCTAAACAATTAAGAAAAATTTTTGTGGGATTAGTTCTATTAATTGTAGTAGCAGTTATTTTAATAAAAGTAGTAAATATACAAGATATAATAATGAAGAAAATATATCCTAAAGAGTATTCTAAATATGTATACACATATGCAGAAGAAAATGATTTAGATCCATTATTGATTTTTGCAGTTATAAAAGCAGAAAGCAATTTTGATTCTGAGGTTGTTTCACATAGTAATGCAATGGGATTAATGCAGATTCTAGAAAGAACAGCAAGAGAAGTAGTTGTAAATGAAATAGAAGAAGAATTTTCAAAAGATATGTTATTTAATCCAGAAGAGAATATAAAAATAGGAACTAAATATTTTTCTCGGATTATTAGAAAAATATAATAATTATCCAGTAGCACTTGCTGCATATAATGCAGGTATTGGAAATGTAGATGAATGGATACAAAAAGGAATAATAAAAAAAGATGGGTCAGATATAGAAAACATACCATATAAAGAAACTAATAATTATGTAAGAAAAATAATTAGAGATTATAAAATCTACCAGGAGCTATATAAGGAATGAAAAAGGACAAAGATGGACAAATGGGACTGTTCTCTTGTCCAAAAATTAAAGAGTTAAGATTGAAAAAAATGATTATTTAGACAAAATTTGGACAAGAGAACAGTCTCTCTTTGTCTAAAAAGGAGGGAATGTATATGTCAATTCTAGTAACAGGAGGAGCAGGTTATATAGGAAGCCATACAGTATATAAACTTATAGAACAAGGAAATGATGTAGTAGTTATTGATAGTTTACAAACTGGATATAAAAAAGCTATACATCCACAAGCTCGTTTTTATCAAGGAGATATTAGAGATGAGAAATTTTTAAATGAAGTATTTTCTAAAGAGAAAATAGAAGCAGTAATTCATTTTGCAGCTAATTCTTTAGTTGGAGAAAGTATGACTAATCCATTAAAATATTATGATAATAATGTTTATGGAACTAAGGTGTTATTACAAGCAATGATAGATAATGGAATAAAAAATATAGTTTTTTCATCTACAGCAGCAACATATGGAGAACCAGAGAAGCTTCCTATATTAGAGAGTGATAAAACAGAGCCAACAAACACATATGGAGAGACTAAATTAGCTATGGAAAAAATGTTCAAATGGACAAGCAAAGCACATGATTTAAGATATGTTTCATTACGTTATTTCAATGCTTGTGGCGCTCATGAAAGTGGAAAAATAGGAGAGGCACATATTCCGGAAACTCATTTAATTCCATTAATCCTGCAAGTTCCAAATAAAAAAAGAGAACATATAAATATTTTTGGAAATGATTATAATACTAAAGACGGTACATGTGTAAGAGATTATATTCATGTAGTTGATTTAGCCCAAGCGCATATATTAGCTGTAAAATATTTATTAGATGGTAATAAAAGTGATATCTTTAATTTAGGAAATGGAATAGGATTTACAGTGAATGAAGTAATAGAAGTTGCAAGAAAAGTAACAGGACATGAAATACCAGCTGTCATCTCAGAAAGAAGAGCAGGAGATCCAGCACAGTTAGTAGCTTCTAGCGAAAAAGCAAAGACAGTTTTAGGCTGGAATCCAACTCACAATACTTTAGAAGAAATTATTTCAAGTGCTTGGAACTGGCATAAAAATCATCCAAATGGATATATGGATTAATAATTGGTAAATGCTCATATATCTTAGTTTACGCTACTGTGTTGTATGACTAATTTAAGTACAGGGGGATTACATATCTATTTGATTGTAATCCTCTCTAGTCTTCTTATAATATATAATAAAATTAAATATTATAATTTTGAAACAAAGAATAACATAAAATAATTAGCAGTCAACACTTGACTTTGCTAATTATTTTTTATATACTACAAAAAGTGGCCAATCATTCTTATGTAGTAAATATATATTCTTATTTATAAGAATAATATATAACATTTATAAAGCAAGATTTATCTAAAAAAAGAAACTTTGACCTAAAATAAGTGAAACATGAGGAGGAATAAAAAGTATGAGTAAAAAAGAATTTAAAGCAGAATCAAAAAGATTAATGGATTTAATGATTAATTCAATTTATACTAATAAGGAGATTTTTTTAAGAGAACTTATATCTAATGCAAGTGATGCAATAGATAAATTACATTATCGTTCACTAACCGATAAAAATTTAAATATTAATGTAGATGAATTGCAAATAAAAATTGAATTAGATAAAAAAGAAAAAACTTTAACAATCAAAGACAATGGTTGTGGAATGACTAAAGACGAACTAGAAGAAAATTTAGGAACTATTGCAAAAAGTGGTTCATTAAAATTTAAAGAAGAAAATGAGAAAAAAGAAGATATAGATATAATAGGACAATTTGGAGTAGGATTTTATTCTTGTTTTATGGTAAGTAGCAATGTAAAAGTAATAAGTAAATCTGTAGATTCAGAAGAAGCTTATATTTGGGAATCTGAAGGAATAGATGGATATTCGGTAGAGCCTTGTGAAAAAGAGACAAGAGGAACTAGTATCATCTTAAAACTAAAAGAAGATACAGAAGACGAAAAATATAGTAGATTTTTAGAAGAATATCAGGTTCAAGAACTAATAAAAAAATATTCTGACTATATACGTTATCCAATAAAAATGGAAATGGAACATCAAAGAAAAAAAGAAGGTACAGAAAATGAATTTGAGAAAGTTGTAGAAATAGAAACAGTAAATAGTCAGGTTCCATTATGGAAGAGACCAAAAAAAGATATAAAACAAGAAGAATACAATTCTTTTTATGTAGATAAATTTCATGACTATGAAAATCCTTTAAAAGTAATTCATACAAAGGTTGAAGGACAATACTCATATAATGCTCTTTTATATATTCCTTCACATGTTCCATTTGATTATTATACAAGTGAATATGAAAAAGGATTAGCATTATATTCTAATGGTGTACTAATAATGGAAAAATGTGAAGAGCTATTGCCAGATTATTTTGGTTTTGTAAAAGGACTAGTAGATAGTGAAGATTTATCTTTAAATATTTCAAGAGAAATTTTGCAACAAGATAGACAATTAAAAACTATAGCAAAAAATATAGAATCAAAAATAAAATCAGAATTACAATCAATGTTAGAAAAGAATCGTGAAGAATATGAAAAGTTCTTTAATATATTTGGTGTTCAATTAAAATTTGGAACATATAATAATTATGGAATGAATAAAGAACTTTTACAAGATTTATTGTTATTCCATTGTTCAGAAGAAGGTAAATATATTACACTAAAAGAGTATGTAAAAGATTTAAAAGAAGGACAAGATTGTATTTATTATGCTTGTGGTGAAACAATAGATAAAATAGAAATGTTACCACAAGTAGAAAAAGTAAAAGATAAAGGATACAAAATTTTATATTTAACAGATAATGTAGATGAATTTGTATTGCAAGTAGTAATGGAATATGAAGGTAAGAAATTTGTTAATGTTTGCGCAAACAATGTAGATTTGGATACAGAAGAAGAGAAGGCAGCACTAAAAAAAGTAAACGAAGAAAATAAGGAAATGTTTAATGTAATGAAAGAAACTCTAAATGATTCTGTACAAGATATAAGATTTACTCATAGATTAAAAAATCATCCAGTTTGTTTATCAAGTGAAGGAGCAATTTCCATAGAGATGGAAAAAGTTATGAAAGAGATGCCAACAGGTCAAGGAATTAAGGCTCAAACTGTTTTAGAAATTAATGAAAAACATGAAATTGCAAATAAAATAAAAGAATTATATAAAAATGATAAAGAAGAGTTAAAAAAATATACTAAAATATTATATGCAGGAGCTAGATTAATAGAAGGATTAACAGTAGATAATCCTACAGAAATTAGTAATTTAATTTGTGATATTTTATCAAAATAAGATTGTATTTATCTTGTAACTAGTGATAGAGGTATAAAATTTATTTTATACCTCTATTATGCAAACATTGATATTAAATTAATAATTAATTAATAGCTAAAAAAGTGACATTAATGACTATTTTTTGAAAAAGTAAACAGAAATTATTGATTTTTAACTGCTTAATCATTATAATTAATTATAATTTCTCAAGCAGTTATAGTAAGACGAATTCCGTATTATAATTTGCTAAGCTAGGTGAATTTAGAAAGGAAAAGGTGTAGAAAATGAAGAAAGTCTTTTTTGCAGTAACAACAGTAATTACTGCAATCTTCATGGCTTCCCTCTATACGTTATTCATATTTGCATCAGAATTTGATGACGAAAATGGAATGGGAGATTAACACTCTTGCCACTGTAGATGTATCTGCAGTGGTTTTTCTATTATCTTGAAATAAATAATCGTATAAAAATATATTTAATACATAACATATAAATACAATAGTGCTAAAATAAGCTAAGAGTAAGCATTTGACTTTTTATTACCTTTATAATAATATTATTATTGTAGTATAAAATGATTTATAGATTTTAAATTTAAATAAATAAAAGTTCTAGAAAAATAACATAATAAAATCAATATAAGGAATTTTTAAATTCCAATAAAATATAGTCATTTTAATATTATAATTGTTACTAATAAAATAGTTAATTGTACTAATTTAAATAAAATTTAAATATTAGGAGAGTATGCGCATATATGAACAAAGGAAAACATTCTAAAATGAAAAATAAAAAAGTCATGATAATAAGGATAATATCATTTATAATTATAATTATTTGTATTATAAATATTACAAAATGGTTTTTGGAAAATAAAAAGAATAAGAATTTGTTAAGTGACATGACCACTTTAGTAAAAGTATCAGATGTTATAAAAATAGAAGAAACAGAAGTAGAAAAATATATAATAGAGTTTGAAAAATTAAAAGATAAAAATCAGGATGTATTTGCATGGATAAGAGTAAAAGGAACATCTATAGAATATCCAATTGTACAATCTAAAGATAATAATTATTATTTAACACATAGTTTAGATAAAAGTTATAATTCAGCAGGTTGGATATTTGCAGATTATAGAAATAAAATTGATGGTAGTGATAAAAACTTAGTTATATATGGGCACAATAGAAGAGATGGAAGTATGTTTGGTACATTAAAGAACATATTAAAAAAAGAATGGTATGATACTTCAGAAAATCAATATATTACATTTGAAAGAGAAGGAAAAACTGAGATATATCAAGTCTTTTCAGTATATCAGATAGAAGTGGAAGATTATTATATAAAAACCAACTTTAATGATGATAGAGAGTTTGAGGATTTTATAAATACTATAAAATCTAGAAGTATTAAAGATTTCAAAAATGAAGTTACCAAAACTGATAATATAATTACTTTATCTACTTGTGGAAATGATAATAGATATAGAGTAGTATTACATGCTAAAAAGATGGAAATATAAAAATTGGAAATAAATTAAGTAAGGAGCGTGATAATGTTTTGGCACAAATACAAGTAAAAGATTTAACATTTGGATATGATGATAGTATAGAAAATGTTTTTGAAAATGTATCATTTAATCTAGACACAGATTGGAAGTTAGGATTAATAGGAAGAAATGGAAAAGGAAAGACCACTTTTTTAAATTTATTATTAGGAAAATATAAATATCAAGGAAACATAACTGGAAATACAGAATTTGAGTATTTTCCATATAAAATAGACGATGAAAATGATATATCAATAAATATTTTATATAATCTATTACCAAATGTAGAAGATTGGAAAATATATAAGGAATTAAATTTACTTAATGGAAATTCAGAAATTTTATATAGAAGTTTTAATACATTAAGTGGTGGAGAAAAAATAAAAATTCTATTGATAGGATTATTTTTAAAAGAAAATAAATTCTTATTAATAGATGAACCAACAAATCATTTAGATAAAGAAACAAAGAATGATGTTGAAAAATATCTAAAAAGTAAGAAGGGATATATAATTGTTTCTCATGATAGGAATTTATTAGATTCTGTGGTAGATCATATAATTTCGATTAATAAAAATAATATTGATATACAAAAAGGAAATTATTCATCATGGAAGACAAATAAAGATAATCAAGATAAATTTGAAATATTGCAAAATCAGAATTTAGAAAAAAGTATAAATAAGCTAGAAAATGCAATCAGTAAAACTGAAAATTGGTCTAAAACTATAGAAAAAACAAAATATGGAGATGGACATGTAGATAAAGGATATATTGGTCATCAATCTAGTAGGATGATGCAAAGATCTAAAGCAATATTAAAAAGGAAAGAAGCAGAATTTGATAAAAAATCTACACTACTAAAAAATTTAGAAAAGCAAGAAGATCTAAAAATAAAACCATTAAAGTATGAGAAAAGTAATCTTATTATTGCTAACAAATTGCAAATAACATATGATGGAAAAGCTATTTTTCAGCCAGTAAATTTTAATGTTCAAAATGGAGATAGAATTGCAATTATAGGAAAAAATGGAAGTGGTAAATCTAGCATACTTAAATTAATATTGCAAAATGAAATTAGCTATAATGGAGAAATTAGAGCTTCAAATGATTTAATAATTTCCTATGTATCTCAAGAAACTAACAATTTAAAAGGAAGTTTAAAAAAATATATAGAAGAAAATAATATAAATGAACCAATATTTAAAGCAATGCTTTCAAAATTAGGTTTTTCAAATCTGGATTTTGATAAAGAAATTAATAGAATTAGTGAAGGTCAAAAAAAGAAGATTTTAATAGCAAAAAGTATCTCAGAATCAGCACATATTTATATATGGGATGAACCCTTAAATTTTGTTGATATTATTTCAAGAGAACAAATAGAAAAAGCGATATTAGAATATAATCCTACAATGATTTTTGTAGAACATGATGAAATGTTTATAGAAAAAATTGCAACTAAGAAATTGCAATTATTTTAATGACTTCAAGAAATATTATAGGGAGGAAAATAGTATGACTGAAAAAGAGAAAGTAAAAGTTGGAAAGTTATATAATCCAAATTTTGATAAAGAACTAACAAAGGAAAGAGCAATAGCAAAAGACTTATGTTATGAATATAACAAAATCAAACCTTCAGATATAGAAAATAGAAAAGAAATTATTAAGAAAATAATAAAAACTGATAGTGATAATTTTTTAATAGAACAGCCTTTTATGTGTGATTATGGATATAATATAAAAATTGGTAATAATTTTTATTCTAATCATAATCTTATTATTTTAGATGGAGCAGAAGTGGAATTTGGAGACAATGTATTTATTGCTCCCAATTGTGGATTTTATACAGCAGGACATCCAATCAATATAAAAGAAAGAAATGAAGGTATAGAATATGCAAAACCAATTAAAGTTGGTAATAATGTATGGATAGGTGGAAATGTTATTGTTCTTCCAGGAGTAACAATTGGTGATAATGTAACAATAGGAGCTGGGAGTGTTGTTACAAAAGACATTCCATCAAATGTAATTGCATATGGAAATCCTGCAAGAGTAATGAAAAAAATTGAAGAATAAAAAGGTATTATGTAAAAATATATAATAGAAATTTGAATGTAAATTGTAATAATGAGAAGATAAGTATAAAAAGTAGATGTTATATACTATGGAATAAGGTGCAATAGCTATGTGCGAAAATTTACTAAAGTATTGTATTAATCCAATACTTAAAAATGTAGCATAATCAATTATTAATGAGCAAAGTCAAGGTATTAGACAGCTTAAAGAAATACAAAAAGATTTATCCAAATTAAAAAATGATATAAAATTTAATTTTTGTAAAACTTGCCAAAAAAACAAAAATATGTTATTATAAGCTTTGGTGGTGCACTATTCTAGTTGCATTGTCTATTACGAGGGTGGGGCTAAAAATCCACTAAAGGGCGTATCGTTGAAGTTTCTTGTTTGTGCGCGGAATGCCAGTTTTGTGTGTTTTCAGGAAGTAAGAAGGTAGGGCAATATGTAATGGCATACATAGAAAAACAGACCCTGCTTTCGCGGAGGCTTAAATAGTTCATTTTTTAAGTATAACCTATATAAAGTGCCAAGACACAATATATAGTGTAGCCTGTCTTGAGTGGTAGTCTTGGGATTAATTTAAGTATCATTAAAATTTGGCCAAATTTTGTTGTTACGATAGTTATGAAATCACTACTGCAAAAGAGACTAGTAATAGGTTGCAATGTATTAAGGAAAACTTCTAGAGTGTTTGTTATGTAATTAACATGAAAATTTAAGGATTAAAGTACGGATTTAAGTGGTGATCTGGTGGCCTTGTTATCCTTAGGATATTTCTTTTAAATGGAAACGGCTAAACAGTAATGTTTAGTAAGAAATAGAGAAATTCTACTAGACCTAAACCGTAGAATTTACTTAAGTTTTACCACCTATAAATTTAAATAATAGGAGAGAAATTAAGTAAAAAATGAAGAAAGAAAAAGCTGTAGAAAGTAAAAAAGATAATTCAGCAGTGAAGTGGTTTATAACAGTTTTTATTACTACATTCATATTATCTATATTATTTTCATATATATCTACTACAGCAATAAATGGCTTAGCAGTAATTCCAGCAGTAATTATACTAGTTTTAGTTATTTTTGTGGGAATTATATTTGATATAATAGGTGTTGCAGTTACAGTAGGTGAAGAATCACATTTCCATGCCAAAGCATCTAAAAGAATAAAAGGTGCTAGAACTTCTATAAAGTTAATTAGAAATTCTGCTAAAGTTGCTAATATTTGTGCAGATGTTATAGGAGATATTGCAGGAGTTTTAAGTGGTGCTATTAGTGCAATGGTATCTATGAAAATTACAGAAAGTTTTAATTTAGGATTCAATTTACAATTTATAATAAGTGCTCTTGTAGCATCTCTAACAGTCGGAGGTAAGGCATTAGGGAAAAATATAGCTCAAACTAATAGTACTCAAATTGTAAATTTTGTAGGAAATATAATAAATATATTTGATAGAAAAAAATAAAAATATATAAAATAATTTAATAAAACATATTGACAACAATATAAAAAGTATGCTAATATTATTGTTGTCAAATAAATATGCGGATGTGGCGGAACTGGCAGACGCGCTGGTCTTAGGAACCAGTGTCAACGACGTGGGGGTTCAAGTCCCTTCATCCGCACCAAGACGTATCTGTTCGAACTTTTTAGAACAGATAGATATAAAAATCAATCAGTAAAATGGTTGATTTTTTCTTTTGCAAAAAATCATCATAATTCTAAAATGAAAGGATGGTGTAAAAGATGTTGTAGAACCAATTATTTCAAAAGAAATGTGGGAAGATTGCATGGTAAAATGATTTCAAGACTTTTAATGAGTGTTAGCCAAAATGAAATTAAGAGAACTAGCGAAAGAACAAAAGTAGGTATAGCTGGAGCAATAAGGCAAGGACATATAAGGACATATTAGAAAAATTGAAAACTATTTTCAAAAAGTATGCGAATCTCAAAATAATATTGCTTGTGAAATTATAATATAACTTGGAGATATGGACTTTTGGCAAGATAAAGACCAAGCATACAGACTAAAAATGATTGATGTATATAATGAGCAAATTTCCAATAACGAAAGAATACATATTATCTTCCGTTGCTAGTAATAATATACCATATTTTATATATTATGATAGTTGATATATTTTTAATTAAAGTATATAATAATATTGTTATTAGAGGTGATATTATGAAATTTTGTACAAAATGTGGGAACAAATTAAATGAAAATGTTAAATACTGTCCAAAATGCGGAAAACCTACAAAAATGGAAACTGAGAAGTTAAAAATAGAAAGAAATCAAAAAAAAGAAGAGAAAAACTTGGGATTAAAAATTTTATTAAACTATTCAATTTTACTTATTTGTGTTGCTGGACTTATAGGCGCCAGCTTAGTGTTTATATTACCTGTAGCTCAAATATGCATATCCATTTTTAATTATAACTTTAGCAAAAAATGGCAAACTGTTCTTATGCTAGAAGTTAATTTATGGATTTCTACAGTTCTTGGACTTTTTTTAAGCAGATATCTATTTCTCAAATATATTGTATATGACGAGTTAAGTGCTGCTATTCTTTTGGAAATATTGAAAATCGGAGCCATATTCGTTTTTATTATGGCAATCGTAACTACATTGATTAAGTACATTTCAATAAAATCAAATGACGAAAATCAAAAAATAAATCAATAATGAAAAATACAGCAAGTGTTCAGTATTGTAAAAAAATAACACATATCTTTGGTTTATTCCACTTATAACTTGCAAATTTATAGTTTTTCTCTTTTAAGGTCTATATATTTGATTAGTCAATTGTTTCCAATACTGTTGAAGGTTATCAGAAACTCTCATAAAGTACTTACCCTCTTTATCTGGCTCTGTTCTTCCACCCATACTTAAAACATAGAAATATAAATCATCATTATATTCATATACTGTTACCTCTTTATATGTATCACTATAAGCCGCTCTAATACTAATTTCTGTATTTAACATTTTATTAAATTCTTCGCTTTTACTCTCTAATTTTAAATCACATTCTTCTATATGTTTTCTTAAATATACTGGATTATATTGTGCTTTTTCATTATAAAGATCTATAAACATTTGCTTTTCAAATTCAAAATCTATATCTACTAGTTCTGTTGAATATCTTGCACTTTCTCCATATCTATACTCGCACACATATCCATCATCTAAATCACTGATTTTTTCTTTTTCTAAAACTACTCCACAGCCAGTCAAATAAATCATCAAAATTAAAATTATACTTATAATTATTCCAACATTTTTTTTCATTACACATCTCTTTTCTTACAATATTATTGCTATTTTTTATTATTAGGTATTTCAACTATACTAGGCTTATTCTTTAGCATATAAAAATCTTTATAATTAAAAGTAATAATACTTCAATCTTTTTTTATTGTAATCTATTTAACATCATTATAAATTTCAAAGCCTAATATTTCTAAAATAATTCCTTCATTATAATATTTTTCATTTTCCATTTCTTCTACTGAAGTTAATGAATGAACTTTTGAAAACTTATATAGTACTGCTTTATATTCAACTGTTCCACCATCTTTTAATTGATACTTGATTGGAAACAACAAGATTAGTAAAATTATAACTACTATTATAGCTTTCTTTTTCATAAATACTCCCAATTTTACAAATTTATATAATTAATTTCCACCAATTGCTATTACATAAATTGTTTTTGAATTTTTATCTAAGTATATACTTCTAATTGATGCATCTTCAATACTTTTAGTTTCTATTAATTGAGTATTTTTTATACTTTTCCAATTGTAATTTATATTATGTGGATTAATTTTTATTTCAAAATTTTTTAATTCGTCAAATTCTACTTGACTAATAAAATTATCATATGATTCATCTGTTAATTCTGCTAAAATATCTATTTGATATATTGTTGGACCTATACTTTTTTCGTTATATAAATTTTTAGAAGTATAATACATATTATTACTTTCTGGAAAATTATTAAATAATTCATAAATCGTTTCTTTATTTGTTTTTATATCAAGTTCATTTTTGTTAACTTTTTGTTGTTCTATATTTTCTTTTGATAGCATCGTCGCAATCACAAAAATCGATCCAATAATTATCAAAACTACAATTATTGTTATAATAATTCTTTTCTTCATTTTATTATCTCCTAACTCCTAACCTTAAAGAAGTTTCAAAATCTACAAAATTTTGCTTCTTATAAAGCTTTAAGTAAAGCTTTAAGGCTATTTTATATTATTTTCTAAAACATTACTTATAATATACTTTATATTTTTGCATACACCATTGTCTGTCTTTATCTATTATCATCATTTAAAAACATTTACATATTCTTTTTCTCAGACTTAATTCGTTTCGCCTGATTTTTCCACTTTGTTATAGGTGCATTTTTCCAAAATCCATAAATGAAAAATACTGCGAATATTCCAAATACAATTCCAATAATAATATTAATGAACAACAAAATAATAGTTACAGTTATCATTAATACAGTTACAAACAGATATCCTGGTATAACTTTTCTATAATCATCAGTAGTATACATAAAGCCAGTTTGTACACCTTTAATATAACGATTTTTCTTCCCTTGTTTACTTACCATATAATATGCATGATTTTTTTGAAAACCATCTTCTAGTGATGTTTTATATTTTTGATATGAAGTATGTATTGCTCCACTGTTGTCATCCCAGTCTATTTTATTATTATTTTGATTTTCCATAATAGTCCCTTTCTTTAAGCATAATTATATCATTTTATAACTATTTTTTCTATGATCTCCAAATTTTCTATAACAAACCTAAAAATAAAACAGTCTATTTCTCATAGAAAAATAATATTGCTCAAAATCTTACTTATACCAATAAGTAAGATTTTCTGAAATTTTTATAATAGCATTATTAGGTACTTGTTTACTAATATTATAAATATTATATAAATCTGGAGTACTTCCTATAAGTCCAATTATACAAAAAACTAATAATATGCCTGCAACTTTTGAATCTTTAGGAAAGTAATATATAAAAAAAGCAAAATAGAATTACTCCTAATATTAAAAATAGCATAATACTCATCAATATAAAATTATTTCTAACAATGCTATAGATTGTACTAACATAAGCATAAAATGGATTTAAATTACTTGTATAATAAGCTTATAGTTTGTTATACGTTTTTCTATTTCTTATTTCATTGTATAATAAATTATGTAGACACTGTGTACTAGTTCAAATTACTATCGCTTTTACGATTTAAAATAGACCCTAGCCACAGATGTTTGTTTAATTGTTTATTAGTTAGA
>USRT01000033.1 GCA_900557195.1 uncultured Clostridium sp. | reverse complement strand
TATGAAAAATACAAAATTCGTAAATATGGTTTCCACGGAACATCTCATAAATTTGTTTCACAAAGAGTCGCAGAAGTAATGAATAAGCCAATAGAAGATTTAAAAATAATTACTTGTCATTTAGGCCAAGGTGCAAGTTTATGTGCTGTTAAAAATGGAAAATCTGTAGATACTTCTATGGGATTAACACCTCTAGCAGGTGTACCAATGGGTTCTCGTTCAGGCGACATAGATCCATCAATAGTAACATTTTTAATGGAAAAAGAAGGATTATCTGCTAAAGAAATGGATAATATATTAAATAAAAAGTCAGGAAAACTAGGTCTATCTGGAATAAGTGCAGATGATAGAGATATAGAAAAAGAAATACCTAATGGAAATAAAAGAGCAGAACTTGCTATAGATAATTTTGTATATCAAGTTGTAGGATATATAGGAAGATTTGTAGCACAAATGAATGGCGTTGATGTGATAACTTTTGCAGGAGGAGTAGGAGAAAACGGAATAGATGTAAGAGAGCAAATTTGTGAATACTTGGAATTTTTGGGAGTTAAGATAAATAAAGAAGCAAATAACTGCAGAGGCAAAGAGGTGGAAATATCTACATCAGATTCAAAAGTAAAAGTATTTGTAATACCAACAAATGAAGAACTTATGATAGCAAGAGATACCAAAGAATTAATAACAAAATAAAGCAACATATGTATTAAAATACTAAAAGATTACCTCACTCTATTTACATAATTTCATATTATATAGTAATTTGAAATTAGAAGGTGAGGTGATTTTTTTTGAAAATAAAAGACAAAAAAATTGGATTTATACTAACTGGTTCATTTTGCACCTTTAAATATACTATTCCTCAAATAAAAAAGATTATGGAAGAGGGAGGAGTCGTAATACCAATAATGTCTAAAAATGCATATAACATGGATACAAAATTTGGCACGGCGCTAGAGTTTATAAAAGAAATTGAAGAAATAACAGGAAAAGAAATAATTCACACAATTCAAGGAGCAGAACCTATTGGTCCAAAAGGCTTGACAGACATATTAATAATAGCTCCTGCAACGGGAAATACTATTGGAAAGTTAGCAAATGGAATAACAGATGATGTAGGAACAATGGCAACAAAATCACATTTAAGAAATAATAATCCTGTAGTTGTTGCAATATCTACAAATGATGCTTTATCAGGAAGTGCTGAAAATATAGGAAAATTACTTAATAGGAATAATTATTTCTTTGTACCATTTAGACAAGATAATCCCATAACCAAGCCACGTTCGTTAGTATTTGATCCCAAATATATAATTCCTACACTGGAGTTTGCATTAGATAAAGAACAAATTCAACCTATACTAATTTAAGCGTTATTAAAGGAGAAATCTCCTATTTTTCCTATACAATGAAAAAGCCGATACTCTTATGAAAAAAATAGAATATCGGCATGGCCTAATTACCAGTAAAATATGTTGGGACCAATGTTTACAATTAGACTTAGAAGAAACACCAAGAAAAATGCGATGCCAATAGCCAATAATAGATACCATAGGAGTCCCAAAAATCCTATTCTTGTACCAACATCTGCTACAATAGTAAAATGCATAAGCAAGTATATTGCAAAAGCTATAACAAAAACTATAATCAGTATTACTACTAATTTGGCATTGTATACTTTCTTGATAGCTTTGAGACTATCCTTATCAATTGACGCATTTTCATTATGTTTCAGCCAAATACTTCTTGCTTTATTTCTTTCCACAACTATAGTCCTATTTTCAAGGTTGGTAATTACAACAATAGAAGAATCAGAATCTGACTCCTCTATTCTTACATTTGGTTTCCGAAAAAGATCAAATGCAAGTACAGTCAAAATAATGGCAACGAGTAAAAGAATGACTATCCGTTTGCTTCTTTTTTTCATAAAAACCTCCTAAATATAGCATTGCTATTATTTACTATTATATTATATAACATTTACGCAAGAAAATCAACTAAAATTACTTAATGGATTGCTTTCAACGGCATTGCGCACTTGTTCATTGTCTACATGAGTATATATTTCAGTTGTGGAAATGCTAGCATGACCTAATAATTCTTGTAATGCTCTTATATCTACATTGCCATATTTGTACATTAAAGTAGCAGCAGTATGCCTTAATTTATGTACAGAATATTTATTTATATCTAAACCAGCTTTAAGCAATTCCTGTTTAACAATATATTGCACGGTTCTATTACTAATGCGCTCTCTACGTTCACTTAGAAATAAAGCATCTCTGGAATCATATTGTATGTTTTCTTTGGGCCTAACATTAATATAATCATTTATTGCATTTATACAAGCTTTATTTAAATAAATAGCTCTTTCTTTATTTCCTTTACCAATTACATTAAGTTTACATTCTCCAAAATCGATGTCTTTCATATTTATACCGACTAATTCAGATAAACGCATACCGCAATTTAAAAACAAAGTAATTATTGCAAAATCTCTTTCTTTATTACGATTTTCTTCTGTAGCAGTAATATTTAAAAGCCTTCTACTGTCATCTAAAGATAGGTATTTAGGAATACGTTTATCTTGTTTAGGAGTTTCTAATGTTTGTGCAGGGTTTATTTCTAATATGTGGGCTTTATTTGTTAAATAATTAAAAAATATTCTTATGGTAGATATTTTCCTAGCACGAGTTGCAGCTTTTGCATTAAGATTTGTTGCTAAATAAGCTATAAATGCATGAATATCTTCTAATTTTATATTTTTTAGTATATCAACAGGAAAATCATTAATATTAATTTCCTTAAAGTCTGTTTTATTTGTTAAATGAAAGTGTATTTTCATATATTTAAGAAACATAGCCAAGTCATAATTATATTCTTTTATAGTATTAGGTGATTTATTTAAGATTGTTGCTGTGTAATCTAAAAAAGAATTTAAAAAGCTAGGATTATTTTCTATATTTATCATTTGATTATTACCTTCCTTTGTTTTTATTTTTTCATTTTATCATTAATTAAACTAATGTCAATAGTGTAAATTTAAAAATGTGCATATATTACAATGGTTTCTAATTGTGGTTTACGAGAATCGATTTTAAGACGTTTTCAATATAAATACAGCAAATTACATGTAGATTTGTATAAAATATTAAAATATGATATAATTATAGTAATGCTATATGCATAAAATAGAAAAATTTGGAGGAAAAAGAAAATGAACAGAAGAAATGGTACCCGGAGCTTGTTACTTCCAATTGCAGGAATTGTTGTAATAAGTATGATATTAACAATATCATTATATTGGATTGTTATTAATGTTTTTGCAGCTACTGCAGAGCCAATTGAACAAAACATACCAATTACTACAGAAACTACAACTATTATCCAAACAACAGTAACAGAAACCACAACAGTACAAACAGCAACAGAAACTACAGCCATCATCCAAACAACAGTAACAGAAACTACAACAGTACAAACAGAAAAAGAAGAAACGACAGAAGTAACAACAACTACTACTGAAGAGGCAACATCTGAGATTGAACTTATTGAATCGGAATCAATACTAACTCGGGATCTTGGATTGATTGAAGGTCCATCTGGTAATGAGACTTGGTACAATCTCAATATGGATGGAGTTATCAAAATCATGTATGAAGCCGGTTACGAGGAGTATCAATATTGGATACGCGAGGATGGGGTAAAGATGTTTGGGCAATATGTAATGTGTGCTGCAGACTTAGAACTTCATCCAAGAGGTACTCTAGTTGAGACGTCTCTCGGAATGGGAATAGTATGTGATACAGGTACTTTCACATATGAAGATCCATACCGAATTGATATTGCGGTTACATGGTAAAGTAATTGCAATTATTCCTCTAAAGAGCCCTACAGACACTTTGTCCGATGGCTCTTTTTTTATTGTATATGTAGTTAGGTATATATCTAAATATAAAATATTATAAAGAAAGATAAAAGATTATATAAGATATTTAAATTATATTAAGTAGAATATAGATAACTATAGGTAACTAAATAATAGATAAAATAATAACACATAAGAATAAATTATAAGATGATTAATAAAATGAGTATTTATAAAAAATATACTGATATAGAAATTGAATTTGATATAAAAGAAAAAGATATGGATAAAGAACGATAATGTTAAATAATGTGTATGAAAAGAGACTTAAAGTTGTGTATTTCTATATTTTTTATAAATGAATATAAGTAAAAAGATTAGAATTTACCAATAAAACAAGTAAATTTTAATCTTTTTAAATATATTAAAATAAATTAGGAAACTGTCTTATAATTCCATTCACAAAAAACTCTGACATTTTTAAGATTTCTCTTTGAACCATATCATATGCTTTAATATCAGCAATATAATTTTTTTTCAAACGATTAGAAACTTCATCAGTTGTAAGTCTTAAATGCTCATATAACATATGTCGTACTTCTTCCTTTGGATAAAAAGGATTTATGCTACTAAATACTTCTGCCATATCATCTGCATTTTTATACCATTTTAAATTTAATTCTTCTGCCAATTTTTGATTTGCATTTTTTAGAGCAACAATTAAATCTCCACCAATTGCTAAATGTTCTGTTAGTAATTTTTGAATGTTATTTGCGATATGGACTCCGTAATATTTTCTAAAAATATCAGCAATATCTTTTGGATTTTCCAATAAACGAGCTTTGGTAGGTTCTAAGTCAGCTAGATTTTCAGCAATACTAATTAAAAGCATACGAGCCCATAAAATATGTTCAATCCACATTAAATTCATATTTTTTAAGAGATTAACTTGATTTATGCTTATCCAGTAATCATAATGATTATTATAATGAGGATAAATATAAATCTGTTGACCTACTCTTAGACTATAGGGATTTAATGCCAAATTAGCATTCATTATTTCTTGTATCGTTGTACCATACATTAAAGCTAAATTATATAAGGTATCACCAGGCTTAATGGTGTACAAAATAGGAGTTAAATTATCCATAATTCATAATCTTCCTTTCTAAATTTTATAAAAAATATATAAATTTCTACTAATAGAATATTAAACTAATTAAAAAATGTTACAAATTATGACAAAATTCATATTATATAGTAAAACTTAAAAGAAAGGAAAGTTTTATATGAATATTAAAAAATTTGATATAATAGCGATAAACGCTAATATCGTATATAACAAATATGGAGATCATGACCCAAATGGGAAAATGTATGTCTTAAAACAATACGAAAGAAAAATAAAAGAAGCTATAAAAGAAAATTCATATAAACCTATAAATTTAGTTCAACCACTAGTAATTAGAGTAAATGTAGGAGATTTAGTAGAAATTAAGTTTAAAAATAAAACAAAGAAACCAGCATCGATTCATATACAAGGTGATGAATATGATGTAAACACATCTGATGGGGCTAATGTAGGTTTTAATAAAGACACAATAGCGAAAAAAGGAAGAACCAAAAAATATAAATGGTATGCAAAAAGGGAAGGAACTTTTTTATTTCATGATATGGCAGATACAAGTAGTAATAATACTTCAACTAATTTACATGGGTTATTTGGAGCAATTATTGTTGAACCAGTAGGAAGTACATGGACAGATCCAGAAACAGGATGTGAACTAGATTTTGGAGAAATAGCAGATATCCATCACCCATATAAAGAAGACTGGAGGGAATATGTAACTATTTTTCATGACGAACCAGAAGTATATGATATAAATGGAAATACTCCTATCAATCCAGAAACAGGACTTCATGATATGACAATGGCGATTAATTATAGAACAGAACCTGCAAGGAATAGAGAACCCGAAAATACAGGTGGCGTTGGAGAAGAAGTTTCTATGAGTTCATGGCCATTTGGAGACCCAGCAGTTCCACTTTTAAGAGCCTATGTAGGAGATCCAATTAAATGGAAATTAATTCATGCAGGAATAAAAGAAACACATGTATTTCATTTTCATAACCATCAATGGAGATTAGAGCCAGATGACTCAAAGTCTACTCTTATTGATTCTATCTCTTTTAGCCCACAGCAATGTATTGAATTCACACCAGTTTTTGGAGCAGGAAGTTTAACAAAAACAATTGGTGATGTGATTTGGCATTGCCATTTATATCCTCACTTTATGCAAGGGATGTGGGGATTATTAAGAATATTAGATAGACTAGAAGATGGAACAAAAAAATTGCCAGATGGAACTATTTCTCCAAGATTAGTACCACTTCCAGATAGAGAAATTCCACTTAAGCCAGATGAATTGCATCCTGGGTTTCCAAACTTTATTTTAGGAGAAACAGGAGAAAAAGCCACAAAACCACCACTTGGAATTATCGGTAAAGAAAGAAGACAGCCAACAGATTTAGAAGAAGCAAATTTTATAGAAGATTATGCTCCAGGAGAACTTTATTCGAAAACATTTAAACCAGGAGCACCAATAAGAAGATTTGATATTGTTGCGATACAACTTCCAATTGTATATAACAGACAAGGGTGGCATGACCCAGAAGGAAGAATATTTGTATTAAAAGAAGACAAAGATGATATTCTTGCAGGAAGGAAAAAAATAGAACCATTAGTTATTAGAGCAAATGCAGGAGAGAATATAGAAGTTAGATTTACCAATGAACTACCAGAGCATATTGGACCAAATGCTTTTCAAATAAGAACAGAAACTACGGAAGCCGGATATCATATTCACTTAGTTAAATTTGATACAATTCCATCAGATGGAAGTGCAAATGGTTATTGTAATGATGCATCAGTAATTCCAAATGACACTTTAATAGAAAGATTTTACGCAAATGAAGAATTAAATACAGTATTTTTTCATGACCATTTATTTCCCAATGCACATCAACAACATGGATTGTTTGGAGGAATGATTATCGAGCCAGAAGGTTCAAAATATTATGATATGGAAACAGGGAAAGAAATGAAAAGTGGAACACAAGCAATCATTAAACCACTAATAGGAAACGAATTTAGAGAATTTGTTTTATTTGTACACGATTTTGCTTTATTATACGACAGAGCTGGAAAACCATTAAATCCACCAAATGTACGAGGTCCACATGATGATCAAGGAGTAATGGGAATTAATTATAGATGTGAACCATTAATGTTTAGAAAAGGAGATCCAGCATATGCCTTTAGTTCTTATAAGCATGGAGATCCATGTACACCAATATTTAAAGCATATGAAGGAGACCCTATTAGAATTAGACTATTAGATGGAGCCTTTGAAGAACAGCATAGTTTCAATATTCATGGAATGCGTTTTAGGAAAGAAATAAAAGATGAGTTCTCTCCAATTACAAACTCACAAACACTAGGAATATCAGAAGCATTTAACTTTGAAATAAATGAAGATTATACCAAAGGTGATTATCTATATTATTTTGGAGGAATGGATGATTTATGGTTAGGTTTATGGGGCTTAATTAGAGTATATGACAAGTTAAATGAATGTTTAATTCCATTATCAGATAGAAAAAGACCAAAAGAAGATAAATATTGTTGCATAGAACATGAGAAAGTAGTTAATTATTTGGAAGTGCCAAAGCCAGAATGTGTAAAATTTGTATGTAATAAGAAAAAGAAGAAAGTAAAAAAGTTTCATATAGTTGCCATACAAAAAGATATTGTGTATAACCAATATGGAGACCATGACCCAAATGGACTTATGTTTGTAAGAGCAGAGGATGAAGAGGCTATACTATGTGGAGAAATAGAAGCAAAACCATTAATATTAAGAGCAAATGCAGGAGATTTAATAAAAGTAAAATTAACAAACCATTTATTTAAAAAAGTGCCAGAATCCAAATTCCCAGAAGTGCCAGTTCAAACAGATTATCCAGCATCTAATAGAGTATCTCTTCATGCTAATTTATTAAAATATGATGTATTATCTTCGGATGGAACAACAGTTGGATACAACCCAGACCAAACCATAGGAGTTGGAGAAAGCATTACCTATAAATGGTATGCAGATGAAGAATTAGGAGCTTGTTTATTAACAGGATTTGCAGATATTATGAATCACAGAAAACATGGACTATTTGGAGCTATTATTATAGAACCGCCAGAAGCAAAGTATTTTTGTAATTCTTGTGGAGCTAGAACAGAAGAAGGTAGAGAAGAAGTCATTATTTCAAATCCAGAAGAAACATTTAGAGAAATTGTACTATTTATGCAAAATGGATTGGCACTTTATAACAAAGATGGCGAATTAATTGACTTAAAACAGGAAGGACATGAAAATGATGAAGAAGCAGAAGAATTTGACACAGAAGATCAAGGTCAAAAAGGATTTAACTATAAAAGTGAAAGATACGAAAATAGATTAAAAAAGAATAAAGACTTAAGCAAAGTGATGAATTCTTGCGTTCATGGAGACCCAGCAACACCATTATTTGAAGCCTATACAGGAGATAATATGAAAGTAAGATTAATCATGCCAGCAGATAAACCACGAAATGTTGGATTTGTAATTCATGGACATTCTTGGAGACAACAAGATAAAGACCCATTATCTCCAATTGTTTCAACTAGTGGAGCTATTAGTGTAGGAAATGTATTTAACTATACTTTAAAAAATGGAGTAAACTGTTTACCAGGTGATTATTGTTATAGGTCTGGCAGTTTTAGATGGGATGTAGAACAAGGTATGTGGGGAATTTTACGAGTATATGATGAAGAAATATATGATTTATGTCCTATAACAAGGCAATTTTAAGAAACAATACTAAATGGGATTTGACAATTTAGCAAGTAAAAAGGTGACTTCAAAATAGAAGCTACCTTTTTATTACTACTTTTTTTTACTGTCAAAAATGAGTAGGGAATAGGGGAATAGGTTATTTTAGGAAAAATAAATTTTTTAACGGAAAATTGAATAAATAATAATTGCATTAATAGTATTTAGAATGAATATAGAAAATGTTTTTTAATAAAAATTTTTAAACTAAAAAAATAAAAGTAATATAGTTGGTTGTTAGAATAATAAGTTGAAATAGGCGTAATGTCAAGGAATAGCAAGATTTCAGAGGTAGGACCATTTGACATGGTTTTATATTTTGATCCTATTCCTATTTGCACAAAACTTTCATAATACAAACCAAATGTCACCCTTTTTTATATTTATAGGGTTACTATTTCATAAATAAATAAAATTTGCATACAATATAGTATATTTATTATGTATCATCACTTGACAGTAACAATAAAAAAATAGTATAATAAATATAAGAAAATCGTGGTGTTTCACTACCATTACAAAACGAGAAAGTTATAAATCGGGTGTTTCACAACCTTTAATTGAGAAAGTTATAAATCGGGTGTTTCACAGCCTTATAATTGAGAAAGTTAAAATCAAGAGAAGGTATCTTAAATAGATATTCTTCTCTTATTTTTGTAAAGGAGATAAACTATGAAATTAAATTTATATAGTGTAAGTGATA
Source organism: uncultured Clostridium sp. (assembly GCA_900557195.1). Lineage (GTDB taxonomy): Bacteria > Bacillota > Clostridia > TANB77 > CAG-508 > CAG-492. Next base: position 10,219 of record USRT01000033.1, on the reverse strand, counting down.
AATATATAAAATATTTAAGAGAATTTGATGAGAAAATTTACGATAATAAGGAAGAAATTAGAACTCATGAAAGAAAATATTTAGGAGTTGTATTAACTGTAAATGAATTCAATTATTATATTCCAATGTCATCTCCCAAGAAATCAGATTACATAGATTTTAATAAAAAGATCATTAGAAAGGATACTAAAACTATAATAAGAATTCATGAAGGTGGTCGTTTATATGGAACATTGAGAATAAGTAATATGATTCCTGTTCCAATAACAGAGTTAGAACCATATATATTGTCTAATGAAGATGATTTAAAATATAAAGAAGTAATTCTTGGAGAATTGAGATATATAAACGACAATAGCAATAAAATTGTGAAATATGCTAAAACAGTATATAACCAAAAAGTTAAAAACATGGATATAGGATATATTAAAAATACTGTTGATTTTAAGTTATTAGAAGAAAAATTGAAAGAATGGAATCAAAAAAATAATTAGTATTAATTTTGTGAAATATTGTGTGCATTATGAACAAAAAGATAAACAAGCAAGAAATAAATTATATAATGCAATTAAAGAAACAGGACTTGATGGAATTGCATTAGAAAATTGTGTAGCACTAGAAATTGTAGATGGTAAAATTAAAATTATAAAAAGTGATAATAGAAAAAATGCCTATAAAATTACTTATAAGAATAATAAATTCATTGAAGAAATATTAGAGTAGGGAGGAGTAGTAGCTTTTTAAATATTATTAAGATAAATTTAATACGATATTGCAAGATGGTTTAGCTAAATAATAAATTGAATGAAAAGCTATTTAAATAATTTATATAAATCAGATAAAAATAAGAGGTAATGGAAAGTAAAAATAAAACTTTAAATTTAAAATTATAATAATTTTTATAAGTAGATTTTAAATTTAAAAATTTTGTGTAAAGTTAATTTTATATATGTAATTTTATAAAACGAACATTTGTTTTAATTGTTTATAAATAAAAATTTGAATTATAATTTTGCAATTACTTTATAAAATTTTAAATAATCATTATATAAATTTAGATTATCAGTTCCATAATATAAATTTCATATTATAAAGCTTTAAAATCAATTTTAAGACATTTTTATAATATAATTATAGTAAAAATGCTGATTTTTAGGCATTTATTAAAAGTGCTGAAAAATGGCTAAAAAACGACGCACGAGAATCGATTTTAAGCCGTTTTTATAAAAAGGACATATAACTTGTTGTCTATAAAATTAAGTAAAATACTGAAAATTAAGGATTTAAGGAATTTTGGTAAAATAATCTAAAGTTATATAAAATTTTTTTAAAATTATTAGGTTACAATAATGAAAAAAAATCCAACCAGGAATAACACAAAAAATTAAAGCTTCAGAATCGATTTTAAGGCGGTTTTATTAAAAAGTAGTAAGTTTGTTGTTGAAATAATAAGCTGAAATAGGCTTTATTAAAGGAATAGCAAGATTTTAGAGATAGGATCATTTTACATGGTTTTATATTTTACTCCTATTCTTATTTGCACAAAACTTTGATAATACAAACCAAATGTCACCCTTTTTTATGTTTATGGGATTACAAATTCAAAAATTATACATGTTTTAAAAATATGTATAATTTTTTTGACTTTTTATACATATTTATTGAAAATATATAAAAAATGTGATATTTTATATATATGGAGGAGAAAATATGAATTTAGAAATGTTACCATATAAAAATATTAATTTAAAAACAAATAAAATTTTAGAACAATTAACTTTATCATCAAGAGCATTAGCAGAATTAAAAGGTTATGCAAATAGTATTCCTAATATGCATATTTTAATAAATGCTGTAACAATTAATGAAGCCAAAGATAGTAGTGCTATTGAAAATATAGTTACAACTCATGATGATATTTATAAAGTGCTAACGGAAAGTGGCTATAAAGAAGAAAATGCTAAAGAAGTTGTAGATTATAGAAATGCTATTTGGCTTGGATATGAACAAATAAAAAAAGATGGTTATATTAACACAAATACTATTATTAAAATACAAGGAACTATTGAACACAATAATGCTGGAATTAGGAAATTACCAGGAACAGAACTTAAAAATTCTATTACCGGAGAAACAATATATACACCACCTCAAGATGAACAAGAAATAAGAAAATATTTAAAGAATTTGGAAGATTTTATTAATAATAATGAAGATAATATAGATCCATTAATAAAAGTTTGTTTAATACATTATCAATTTGAAAGTATTCATCCATTCTATGATGGAAACGGAAGAACAGGAAGAATATTAAACATTTTATATCTTGTATTAAATAAACTTATTGACAGTCCAATTTTGTATTTAAGTAAGTATATAAATAAAACCAAACAAGAATATTACAAATTATTTAATGAAGTTAGAGAAAATAATAATTTTGAAGATTGGATTTTATATATTTTAAAAGGTATTGAAATTACATCTAAAGAAACAATAGGGTTAATTGAAAAAATTCAAGCTGAAATAAAAAATTACAAAGAAAAATTTAGAACTAAACTTCCCAAGATTTATTCAAAAGAACTATTAGAAAGTTTATTCTATGAAGTTTATACAAAAATATCATATATAGAAAAAGCATGTAATGTAACGAGGATTACTGCAACTTCATATCTAAATCAATTAGAAGAAATTGGACTTTTAGAATCTGAAAAAATAGGTAGGGAGAAAATATATAAAAATACTAGATTGATAAAATTATTATCTGATTACTAGTAACTTGTAGTATTAGGAGGTGTTTTTTGTTGGTAGATTTACATATACATACAATGTATTCAGATGGAGATAAATCATTAGAAGAAGTGTTAAAATTATGTGAAACAAAAAAGTTGAAATATATTTCAATTACAGATCATCATACTTGTAAAGCATACGAAGATAAAGCAATTATTAACAATAAAATTTTTACAGGAAAAATAATAATAGGTTCAGAAATGAATGCATATAGAAATAATAAAAGAATTGAATTTTTAGGCTATAATATTAAACATCCAAAAATGATTGATGAATGGTTTAACAAATATTATTCTGAAGAAGTATTGACAAATAGATTTAATAAGGATAAGAGAAAAGTATTAGAAATATGCAATAAATATAATTTGATTTACGGCAATGAAATTTTAAATAAGAATATTCCAATTACAGATTTTTTTGTAGTTCATATGTTTTATGAATTAATTAAGCATAAGGAAAATAAAAAAATAATTGGGGAACAATATACAAATTTCAATGATTTTTGGCACAATGAGTTAGAAAATCCAAATAGTAAATTCTATATGGGAGAAAACGACGATCCAAAACCGGATTATAAAGACGTAGAAAAATTAATTCACAAAGCTGGTGGATTGGTTTTTCTAGCCCATCCATTTGAATATAACTTAGAGAATACTATAGAGTTTATTGATGAATTAGGGACAGAGGTTAAATTAGATGGTATCGAATGTTTTCATCCTTCAGCTGAGAAAGAAAATAGAATCAATTTACTTGTTGATTATGCAAGAAAGAACTCTTTATATATAAGTGGTGGAAGTGATTTTCACGGAGATAAAAAGCCAAATATTAAAATCGGATGTGGTGGTGGGACCTTAAAAATTGATGAATTATATATCAAAGAATGGTATGAAAATAATTAATCATATAAATTAGTTAGGTTATAAGGTAGGATTAGTTTGAGATACAACTAATCTAATTTTATTTGTAAATTGTGCTAAAGTAGGGGGGAGTTGTAGATTTCAAATTATTGATAAATTAATAAAAAATAAACTGTAAAATTATAAAAATACAATCAGGATAAAATTTAGAATAAAAATTATTGAAAGAATTTAAAAACTAAAAGATTAAGATATTATAAGTTGAAATTTAAAAATTTTGTGTAAAGTTAATTTTATATATGTAATTTAAAAAACGAACATTTGTAACAAATGTTCGTAAATAGAAATTTATAAATACTTTATAAATTTTTTTATATAATTATTATATAAATTTAGATTACTAATCCAATTATATAATTTTATATTATAAAGTTTCAGAATCGCTTTTAAGACATTTTTATATGAAAGTAAATTATATTATTTTATAATTTATATCTAATAATATGTATTGGATACAATTTTATATAAAAGTTCATAAAATATTGAATTTAGTATATTTGTGAAAACATCTGAAAAATGGCTAAAAAAGCGACGCACGAGAATCGATTTTAAGCCGTTTTTAAATTTTAGGCATATAGTTTATTGTCTATAAAATCAAGCAAAATACTTAAAATTAAGGATTTGGAAAATTTTGATAAAATAATCTAAAGTTATATAAATTTTTTTAAGATTATAAGGTTACAATAATGAAAAAAATCCAACCAGGAATAATCGAAAATAATGAAGCTTCAGAATCGATTTTAAGGCGATTTTATAAAAAGACAGTATAGTTTGTTGTTAGGATAATAAGCTGAAACATGCTATATTAAAGGAATAACAAATTTTTAGATGTAGGACCATTTGACATGGTTTTATATTTTACTCCTATTCTTATTTGCACAAAACTTTCATTTTGTGCAATGTTTGGTGTTTTTTTTTACACTTCCTTAAGTCTGTTTCTCTTCTGCTCTCTTTTAACTAATTTAATTATTTTTATGTTTTAATTTATAAATTAAATTTCGTAATAATATTTATTATATAATCCTTTAACTTTCCATTAAATTTTAGCTTTCTATATTATTTTATTAAATTATTTTCTCATTATACAATTATTAAAATCAAATATTTATAAAAAATATATTTAAAGAAAATTTTAAACTTGTTTTGTATCTTATATTTGCATTTAGAAATTGTACTCTTATTCCCCTACTTCTCTTAAAATAAATATTAAGAACATTATTATTCAAAAAATAATAATGTTCTTAAATAGAATATATTAAAATATTGTTTTTACAACATTGTAAATTTTTTCTGCCAATAATTTATGACTTTCCTCAGTTAGATGCACTCCATCCACGCCAGGCTCTAATAAAGTATTGTCAACAAAATAACATCCGTTTCTATTAGCTATTTCTTTATATATTTCATTGAAACGTAATGATTTTTCGTATGCTCCCTCATATTTACCAGAGCCATTATCTTTAGCAATTGGTGGTGCAACTACTAAAACTTTAGGGTACTTATCTGTAAATTGGGATTTCCTATTCAAAATTGTTTTTACAAAGTACTTTTCAAATATATTGCCAATCTCCTCAATTGTCTTGTTAAATGATTTTTTTAGTTCATTTGTCCCTAACATTATAATAACTAGATCTAGCGGATCACATGTATCAAGACATGGAATCAAATATTCATATCCATTTTTTCCCTCTTTTCCAGGTCTTAAATCATTAGAAATAAGTGTTCTACTATTTAATCCTTCTTCTATTATTTCAAATTGTGTGCCAAGTTTTTGAGATAATAATCTTGTCCACCTCTGATTCTCTCCATATCTCAAATGATTTGAACCAGAAATGTATCCCCAAGTATTTGAGTCACCATAACATAAAATTCTATATTTCATTTTATCCTCCTTGATTTATTTAATAACTATTTTATCGTATTTTATTAATTATGTCTATTACATAAGGAATCTTCTTTACTCCTGATAAGTTTCCGCAATGATTCATATCTTTTACTAAAATTTTTTTAGCATATATATAATCAGATGATTTTTCCAAAACCTCTTTAGGAAACAAGTGATCACAGTCTCCATATATAGAGTATCTATATTTAATATAACTGGGAATTGCCTCCATTTCTTTTACGGTTACATGAAAACTTTTCCATGTAGCTTTCATTTCATCCTTGGGCATATAATCTTCAAATGATGTAGCAATACATATAAAGCCTTTTAATTTTATTTTCTTCTTTGCAGTATATTTAACAACAAATCTACTACCCAAGCATCTTGATACAACTATAGTTTCCTCGTTAATTAAATTATCAGATAGATACTTATCCATCATGCTTTCCCATTCTTCGTATGTACATCTTTCTTCTGTAGGAAAATCTAAAAAGTTAATTTTTAGACTATTTTTTTCACACTCTTTTTTCAAATAGTTTTCATAAGTTTTCCAACTATTTCCATGGATTCCGATGAATATATACAATATTTGTATTCATTGGTTTTCCTTTTTTCATAACAAAAATCTCCTATAATTTAAAATATAAGTTTTCTTATTAAGTTTATTATAGTTGAGATAATACCTTATGTAAAATACATAAATACATCTTAAATATAACTAAAAGTTATATTTAAGATGTATTAGTGTTTATTAATATTTTTAATTATCTTTTTTATATTTTTTATTTTATTATTAGAATTGTAATAAATACCATATTCTATTGGTTGTGTAGTAAATCCTATATCTAAGACTTTCAAGTTATTATTAAGTATTTCTTCATTAATATATTCTTCTGTTAAGTATGCAATTATATCCTTATTTTTTAACTCTTCCATTATGGTACTAAATGTCATATTTTTTATATTTGCATCTTTTATACCTTTTTCTTTTAAGGTATGTATTAAATTCTCATTAGTACTTGAAATATTACGTAATGTATAGATTGTTATATTTTTCATTTTACTTAATAATATATTTTGGTCTAAATATTTTGAATTAACATTTACAAATAATTTATCATGAAAAGTACCTAATGGAACAAATTCAATTATTTTATTGTCATATAAATCTGATGGTTGTTTTTTTGATAAATACGCATCAATTTCTTGCTTTTCAAGCATATAAAACATATTTTCTGTAAAGCTTTTTAATATATTTACATCAACATTAGGATTTTCTTTTTTTATATTTGAAATTACAGTTCCACATAATTTTGTTGGAATATTTAAATGTACTCCAAAATTTAGCGTAGTTACTTGCTTTATACTAGTTTCAACATTTATTAATATATTAATAGCTTCCTTTATTTGATTATATATGCTTTTTCCATCATCAGTTAGCATCATGCCATATTTAGTTCTTTGAAATAATTTTATTTGTAATTCATTCTCTAAATTATGAATATGCTTTGTAACAGCGGGCTGCGAAATGTTTAGTATTTCACTTGCTCTCGTTAAATTTTCTTCATCTGCTACTATTTTAAATATTTTATATAATTCTAAATTTACCATACCAATTATCTCCTCTTGATATTTTTATCAGTTAACTATTAGATAGAGTATTTTATGCATTTCAACATTAAACGTTTTGTCATGTATAATATTGGAAATAAGTACTTATTGTTTTATGATAATAATATCATCCTTCAATCAGATTTTTATTTAATACAAATCTCAATCTGTAATACTAGTTATACCATAAATTTAGTATGAAAACAATTAAAACAACTAAAAACAGGCAAGTGTACACCTGTTTTTAGCATTATTTTATTTAAATCTTTTTAAATATAAATCCATTTTATCAATAAATTCATTATTGTTTTCAGTTGCAACCATTTGGCTTATTAATTGTTCTGTTACATCAGATACAGGAATACTATTCATAGCTTTTCTTAAAGCATATACTGTTTCCAATTCCTTTGGCGTTTGTAATAAATCTTCTCTTCTTGTTCCTGATTTATTTATATCTATAGCAGGGAATATTCTCTTTTCTGATAGTTTTCTATCTAGGACTACTTCCATATTTCCAGTACCTTTAAATTCTTCAAATATAACTTCATCCATTCTACTTCCAGTTTCTACTAATGCTGTTGCTAAAATTGTTAAACTTCCACCATTTTCAATATTTCTAGCTGCACCAAAGAATTTTTTTGGTTTATGTAATGCTGCGGGATCAAATCCACCAGATAGAGTTCTTCCAGATGAAGGAATAACTAAATTATATGCTCTTGCAAGTCTTGTAATACTATCTAATAATATTACAACATCTTTATTTTGCTCTGTTAATCTTTTTGCTCTTTCTAATACCATTTCTGCAACTTTTACATGATGTTCTGGTAATTCATCAAAAGTAGAATATATTACATCGCCTTTAATAGAGCGTTTCATATCTGTTACTTCTTCTGGACGCTCATCAATTAATAATACTATTAATTCTACCTCTGGATTATTATCTGTAATGCTATTTGCTATTTTCTTTAAAAGTGTTGTTTTACCTACCTTTGGAGGAGCTACAATCATTCCTCTTTGACCTTTTCCAATAGGACACATTAGATCTATTATTCTTGTTGCATATTCTGTTTTCCTTGTTTCTAATTTTAATCTCTCATTTGGATATATAGGAATTAAATTATCGAACTTAATTCTTCTATAAGCCATTTCTGGTGCTTGTCCATTTACTTCTCCTACAAATATTAAAGCTGGGAATTTTTCACCTTCTTTCGGCATTCTTGCAATTCCTTTTATCTTATCGCCTTTATCTAGTCTAAAACGTTTTATTTGGATAGGTGAGATGTAAACATCTTTAGGACTTGATAGATAATTCTCTCCCCTTAAGAATCCATAACCATCTGGTAATACTTCTAATATTCCTTCTACTATTTCATCATCTTCATTTGTTATTTTATACCCACTAGATTGTTCATCTGATTTAGTAGTATTTTCTTTTTTTGATGGTATATTTGACTCGTTTTTTTCTGATGAATTAGATAGTATTTCTATTAATTCCTCTTTTTTTAGTTTTGATACATTTTTAATTCCTTTCTCTTTTGCTAATTGACGCAATTCTACTAATGTACATTTTTCAAAATCCATAAATAGGCCCCCTTATAATTATTTAATTTTTATTATAATATTCTGGAAATTTTTAAGAAATAAATGAATAGAAAAAATTTTTAAATCAAGAGGCTACATTTAAAGCCTCCTGTAATTTATTTAATTACCAATGTCATAAAAAATTCTTTCATTTGGTAAATACATTCCTAGTTTTTCTCTTGCTACATCTTCTATATATTCAGTTGAATCAACATTTTCTTTGATTTGATTAAGTTCTTGATTATTTTTTTGTTCTTGCTGTATTTGTTTTGCATAAGTTGCTTCTTCTTTTTTATATGCGTTTAATGTTTTTTGTTGTGATATAAGTGTATATATAACATATATGCTTATACATAATATAAACACTTTTTTGTATGGTTTTTTAAATTTCTTCATAAGTAAAACTTCTCTCCATTTAAATATTAATAATATCTTACTAATATTTTTCTACATTATACAGGAAAATCCTTCTTTTGTTTTAAATTTTTTCTATTTTTCTTTGATATATTAACATCTTTTAGCGATTTTGTCAAATTTTTCAAAATTTTAGAGCCAAAAATACGAATATTAATAGTAATAAACGAAAAAGGTTTTAAAAAAGTTTTTTGTAATATATTTATCATTATTTTTATAGGGAAAAATAATATGTATAATATTTTGGATATACTAATTTTAAATATATTTATTATTTTTACATTTAAATCTATAAAATATTTACTAATTGTAAGGAAATATACAACAAGACCAATTATCAAACTAATAAACATATAAATACGTATTTCTCCAAAACTATATTTAAAGATTATATATAGTAAAAACAAACCTGTTATTATCCAAAATAATGTATCTTCTATATATGTTATAATATCAGGAGTTTTAAATGACTTTCTTAAGATTCTAAATAAATCAAATAGAATTCCAATTATACTTCCACTTATTATAAATACAAATAATATGTATAACTGATTTATAGAGTTCTCCATTAAAAAACACCTACTTTTTATTTAAAAATCTTATTTAAAAATCCTGTACCTTTTTTATCTACATCTTTTTCACTATATCCTAAATTATATATTTCTCCTTCGACTATTACCTCTTCTGTATCTATACTAAGTTTGTTTATTTTAAGGTTCTCTCCCTTTACTGTTAACAATCCTAAGTCTGTTTCCAATATTACTATTTGATCATCAAAACTAAGGACATCTAATACTCCAGAAATGCTTAGTTTTTCTCTGTTTTCTAGAACTATATTTTGCATTACATTTGAAGATAATGATTTTTTCTCATCTATAGCCAATTTAAATCACTCCTTACTTTATTTTCTAGTCTAAAATATATATATTCAGAGTTTGTCTATTTTAGAACTAAAATTTAAAATAAAAATTTGCCAATAGGGACGGGGCATTTTGACAATTTTCAAGAAATTGTCAAAATG
>USRT01000032.1 GCA_900557195.1 uncultured Clostridium sp. | reverse complement strand
AGCTCCTTTTCCCTTTGTAATGGCTTTTGCTTGTACTACTAACAGCATCCCCTTACAATACACAATCAAATCACAGTCTGTAATAACCTTTCCATTTTGTTTAATCTTATAACCTCGTTCTAAAACTCTCCATTTATAGTGTTCAAACATTTCTGATAGCATCATTTCAAATTCATGACCATACTCTTTTGCTACAATACCACCATTTACCAACCTTTTTCTTAAAAACAGTGACCAATCAAAACGCTTACAGATACTAATAATTCCATAAGTCCTTTTATCTTCTAATTGAATAAAAGGTGCATAAATCAAATCATATGGAGACGTCTTATTTTTATCGTACAAAAAAACTTGTTCAATTATTTCTCTATCACCCTTTAGTCCTGCCTCTTCCAAATATTTTAAAATCCCTTCCCCAAAAATTGGAAAATAATATTTAATAAAATCATCTCTGCCACACTGGACATTTTCAGTAATTTTCCATACAACTATAATAACGATTAGTACCGAATAACAAAACTCAACTGTTTTATCGTCCATATTAAGTAAATAACTGTCTTCGTAACCAAATTCTTCGGCAATAATGTTCCTTATTTCGCCAATTATAGCTTCTACTTCTTTTCCAACAACAAATCCGTTATCAAAGTAATATTGATACATAGCGTCTGCAACATCTCTTATTATAAGGTTATATCTCTTCCAAACTTCTTCGTTTCTACCATTTTTCCCTGCCAAATGTCGTCTGACATCTGCCCTTCTTTGACCAGACACTTTAGACTTTTCAATATTCAAATTAACTAAACTTAATCGTATTACTTTACCATCGGCATTTTCTACATAATATTTATTATATGTGACTTCATCTCTTATTCTATAAAAACGTTGATATTTCTCAACTTCTTCAATCAATTTTATATAATAAATATACGACTCTCTGCCACCGGAAAAACTTAGTATATTTTGATTTCCTTTATCGTTAGATAAAAACAAATTTAGAATCAGCGCAAACTCAATTTCATCCTCATCTCTTTCTTCCGTAAGCTGTTGCGTAAATTTATCCATATTTATTGATGTTTGTCTACTTTTCAACAGTACAATCTTATCCATTGCATCGCACATTAACCCACTCAAATGTTGTATATTCATCAAATCTTGTTCTTCATAAACATATGCCAAATCATATAGATTAGTATAAATATTCGTTATATCTATCTTATTCACAATATTATTTATTTTTTCTGATATTTCGCATAGCTCCTTCTTTACAATCTTTAATAATTTAATATAATTTTTATTGACAATATTATTATTTAGAAGTATAATAATATGTATCGGAAAAAATATAATTTATAGATTAATAGACAATGAATTATTTTTTAGATATTAAATAATATGGGTGATTAGCTCAGTTGGTAGAGCAGCTGACTCTTAATCAGAAGGTCCGGGGTTCGACCCCCCGATTGCCCACCATACAAGAGTAATAGAGAGTTGTGGGAACTCTCTATTTTTATATGGAAAAATAACATAAACTATAACAATAATTATACTTTGTATTTTTAAATAATTAATTATAGACTAGCATCACAAATATATGGTATAATTTTAATGGATTTATAAAAATAAGGGGTGATACCATATGATTAATATTTATTACACAAATACTGATGATAATAAAACAGAGATATTGAAAGAATATAAAAAGGGAAGTTGGATTAATATGGTCTCGCCTAGTGAAGAAGAGATTGAAGATGTATGTAAAAATCTTAATATTCAAGATGATTTTATTAGATACTCTTTAGATGCTGAAGAAAAAGCAAGAATTGACATAGAAGATGATGGCACAATGCTTTTTATAGTAGATATACCAATAATAGAAAAAGAAAATGATTCAGAAATATATACTACAATGCCAATAGGAATGATTGTAGTAAGAGATGATTATTTCATAACTGTATCATTAAAAAATAATAGTATTATTAAAGAATTAAAAAATAAAATAAATAAAAATATAGTTACTTATAAAAAAAGTAGACTAATTTTCCAAATATTATATCAAAATGCAGCTACATTCTTAAATTTATTAAAAAAAATAAATAAAGAAACCGAGATTGCAGAAAATGTTTTGAAAAATTCAATGAAAAATAAAGAATTATTAAAATTATTAAGTTTAGAAAAAAGTTTAGTATATTTTACAACGTCATTAAAAGCAAACGAAGTTGTAATGGAAAAGACATTAAGGGGAAAAATAATAAAATTATATGAAGAAGATGAAGATATATTAGAGGATGCTATTATAGAAAATAAACAAGCCATAGAGATGAGTAAGATATATAGTGATATTTTAAATGGAACAATGGATGCATATGCTTCTATTATTTCAAATAATTTAAATGGTGTTATGAAATTTTTAACATCAATTACTATTATTTTGTCTATTCCAACAATGGTTGCAAGTTTTTGGGGAATGAATGTAAGAGTTCCAATGCAAGATAATATTTTTGGATTTTTTATTATCACCATAGTTTCTATTTTAACAGCTATTGTTGCGATGATATGGCTTAAAAAGAAAGATATGCTAGATTAAATTAGTTTGTTAGTTTTTATGAATAATTTATTTTTTTGTGGTAAAAATAAAAGTATAAATTAACAATAGAGGTGATATTTTTATGAAAGTGATTGACAAGATTGCATTACTTTTAATAGTAATTGGAGCAATAAATTGGGGATTAATAGGATTATTTAATTTTAATTTAGTAGATACAATATTTGGAACAGCTAGTTTAATATCTAGAATAATATATGTATTAGTAGGAATATCAGGATTATGGGGAATAAAATTATTATTTGATAAAGATTAAGAAAATATATAGTACAAGATAAAAATATTTTGTACTATATATTTTGTTTTATTGAAAAATCTAGTAAAGTGAGATATAATATGAGATAAATTGAATTCTAGGAGGAAATAAAATGTTAAATACAAATGGAGTTACTGTACGATTTGGAAAAAGAACACTATTTGAAGATGTAAATATTAAATTTAATAAAGGATGTTGTTATGGTATTATTGGAGCAAATGGTGCAGGAAAATCTACATTTTTAAAGGTTTTATCAGGAGAGATAGAACCAAGTAAAGGAGAAGTTACTTTAGATAAAGGAGAAAGATTATCAGTATTAAAGCAAGACCACTTTGCATTTGAAGAATATAATGTAATAGATACAGTTATTATGGGAAATGAAGAATTATATAACATTATGAAAGAAAAAGATGCTATATATTCAAAATCAGATTTTTCAGAGGAAGACGGAATGAAAGCTGCAAAACTAGAAGAGAGATTTGCAGAACTAGATGGATGGAATGCAGAATCAGATGCGGCAATGCTTTTAAATGACTTGGGGATTGAAGCAGAAAAACATTATAAAAAAATGAGTGAAATAGAAGCTAAAGAAAAGGTTAAGGTATTACTTGCTCAAAGTTTATTTGGAAATCCAGATATATTATTATTAGACGAGCCAACAAATGATTTGGATTTAAAGAGTATTAATTGGTTAGAGGAATTTTTAATCAATTTTGAAAATACTGTAATCGTTGTATCACATGACCGTTATTTTTTAAATAAAGTGTGTACACATATTGCTGATGTTGATTTTGGAAAGATAAAAGTTTATCCAGGAAATTATGATTTCTGGTATGAATCAAGTCAATTAGTATTAAAACAAATGAGAGATGCTAATAAGAAGAAAGAAGAAAAAATAAAAGAGTTACAAGCTTTTATTGCAAGATTTAGTGCAAATGCGTCAAAATCTAAACAAGCAACATCAAGAAAAAAATCATTGGAAAAAATTGAATTAGATGAAATTAAGCCATCAAATAGAAAGTACCCATATATCGATTTTAAACCAGATAGAGAACCAGGAAAAGAAATTTTACAAGTAAAGAATATATCAAAAACAATAAATGGAGAGAAACTATTAGATAATATTTCGTTTACAGTAAAACAAGATGATAAAATTGCTTTTTTAGCAGATAATGAAAACGCAAAAACATTACTATTTCAAATAATCGCAGGGGAAGTTAAGCCAGATGAAGGAGAACTTGTTTGGGGGACTACAATAACGAATAATTATTTCCCAAAAGATAATAGTTATTTATTTGAGTCTGATTTAAGTATTACAGATTGGCTTAGAGGATATTCAAAAGATCCAGATGAGACATATGTAAGAAGCTTTTTAGGTAGAATGTTGTTTTCAGGAGAAGAAGCTTTAAAGAAAGTTAATGTTCTATCAGGAGGAGAAAAGGTTAGATGTGTTCTTTCAAAAATGATGCTTTCAGGATCTAATTTCTTAATTTTTGACGAGCCAACTAACCATTTAGATATGGAGAGTATTACAGCTCTAAATGATGGAATGACAAAGTTTAAAGGTAATATTATTTTTACTTCACATGACCACCAATTAATGCAAACTGTAGCTAATAGAATTATTGATATTAAACAAGATAAATTAATTGATAGAGAAGTTACATATAATGAATATTTGGGAATTGAATAAATTAAAATAAGCGTTATATAATAACGCTTATTTTAATTTATATGGAATAATACAAAAAAGTTAAAAGAGTATATAGTTTTTTGAGGAAATTATATTAAATAATAACTAATGAACTAGTAGAGCAATGTTTTTATTGAAATAAAGATTGCTCTTTGATATAATGCAAACAATAAAAGAGAAGGAAGGAATAAATTATGAGTTTAATTAATGAGATTATTGCAAAAGAATTAAATATAAAAGAGTCACAAGTTGAGGCAACTGTTAAACTAATAGATGAGGGAAATACAATTCCTTTTATTGCTAGATATAGAAAAGAAGTAACAGGAGGATTAAGTGATGAAATTTTAAGAGAATTAGGAGAAAGACTTAATTATCTTAGAAATCTTGAAACAAGAAAGGAAGAGGTAAAAAAATCAATAGAAGAACAAGGTAAATTAACTGATGAGATAATAATAGCATTAGAGAATGCAAAAATACTTGCAGAAGTTGAAGATATATACAGACCATACAAACAAAAGAAGAGAACAAGAGCAACAATTGCAAAGGAAAAGGGATTAGAGAAACTTGCAAATATTATTTTTAAGCAAGATGATACAAAATCTATAGAAGATATTGCTAAAGACTTTTTAAATGAAGAAAAAGAGGTTAACACAATAGGAGATGCAATTTCAGGAGCAGAAGATATCATTGCAGAAAATATTTCAGATAATGCAAATTATAGAAAAGAAATAAAAAGAATATATTATAGAGAAGGTCTTATTACAACTAAGGCAGTCAAAGATGAAAAATCAAGTTATGAGATGTATTATGATTTTTCAGAAAGAGTTAATAGAATTCCAAGTCATAGAATATTAGCAATTAATAGAGGAGAAAAAGAAGAATTTTTAAAAATTAAAATAGATAAACCCGAAGATACGATACTTAATTTAATACAAAAGGATGTTATTAAAGATTTTAATAGTCAATATGCTCCATATTTAATAGAGACTATCCAAGATAGCTTTAAAAGATTAATAGAACCATCTGTAGAAAGAGAAATACGCTCAGATTTGACAGAAAAGGCTGAAGAACAAGCTATAAAAGTATTTGGTAAAAATGCAAAACAATTATTGTTAGGGGCACCACTTAAAAATTTAACTGTAATGGGATTTGACCCAGCATATAGAACTGGATGTAAAATAGCAGTAATAGATGAAACAGGAAAGCTATTAGAAACAACAACCGTATATCCTACAGAACCACAAAATGATGTGGAAGGAGCAAAAAAAGAGCTAAAAAAGTTAATTAGTACATATAAAATTAATATGATTGCAATTGGAAATGGTACAGCATCTCGCGAGTCAGAGATGTTTGTTGCAGATTTAATAAAAGAAGTAGAAGAAGATGTTCATTATGCAATTGTAAGTGAAGCTGGTGCTTCAGTTTATTCAGCATCAAAGCTTGCTACAGAAGAATATCCTGATATAAATGTATCATTAAGAGGTGCTATATCAATTGCAAGAAGACTGCAAGATCCATTAGCAGAACTTGTAAAAATTGATCCTAAAGCAATTGGTGTTGGTCAATATCAACATGATGTAAATCAGAAAAGATTAGCAGAGAGTTTAACTGGTGTTGTAGAAGATGCTGTAAATAAAGTAGGTGTTGATGTAAATACCGCAACACCATCACTTTTATCATATGTATCTGGAATAAATAAAACTATAGCAAATAATATAGTTAAATATAGAGATGAAAATGGAATGTTAAAAGAAAGAAAAGAATTATTAAAAGTACCAAAACTTGGAAAAGTAGCATTCGAACAATGTGCAGGATTTATTCGTATATTTGACGGAAAAAATCCATTAGAGATTACAGCAGTACATCCAGAAAGTTATGAGCAAGCAGAAAAATTACTTGCAGAGGTTGGATATAAGAAAGAAGATTTAATAGATAAAGAAAAACTAAATGAATTAAAACTAAAATTAAATTGTATAAATACCCAGGATATGTCAAAAAGATTAGATATGGGTGAAATGACATTAAAAGATATAATTGATGAGCTTTCTAAACCAGGGAGGGATCCAAGAGATGAAATGCCAAAACCAATTCTGAGAAATGATGTTTTAAAATTCGAGGATTTACGAGAAGGCATGATTTTAAATGGTACTGTAAGAAACGTAATAGACTTTGGCGCTTTTGTGGATATAGGAGTGAAACATGATGGATTAGTTCATATATCAGAACTTAGTGATAATTTTGTAAAAAATCCTTCTGATGTTGTATCTATAGGAGATATTGTTAAAGTAAAAGTAATAAAAATAGATTTAGAGAGACAAAAAGTAAGTTTAAGTATGAAAATTTAATTGATTTTGATGTAAATAATAGAAATAAAAAGTAATAGATTATTAGTATATTAAAAATAATAGATAAAAGTACTATAAATTAAGTTATCTATATAGATATATTATGTATAAAAAAAGAATAGCTGATTTTAATGATTTAACTAGCTATTCTTTTTTAGATATAATTTACAATTTATATCTATTTAGTGAAATAGTGTATTTATAAAAAATAACAATAATAAATATATTATTTTATGGAAGATTGAAATGTAAAATAACACAAAATCTAAATGGTAAATATTTATTTATAAAATATATTATATTTCACCTTTTATTTTTTCTATTTCATCATAATGATTTCTTAAAATATCCAAAAATACATCTGAAATATTTGGATCAAATTGAATTCCTTTATTGTTTTCTATTTCTGTTATTATATTATCTAATGTTAATTCATTACGATAGTTTCTTTTTGAGGACATTGCATCAAATGAATCTGATATAGTAGTGATTCGAGCTAAATATGGAATTGAATCTCCCATCAACTGAGAGGGGTATCCTGTTCCATTATATTTCTCATGGTGATGTTTAACTATAGGTATAATATCTTTAAAAATTTTGGCATTACATAGAATATGCGCTCCAATTGCAGGATGATTTTTTATTTGTGAGTATTCATCTGTTGTAAGAGAAGAATCTTTAAGTAAGATGCTATCTGGAATTCCTATTTTTCCAATATCATGAAATAGTCCACCAATATGTAGAATTTTTAAGTCGTGTTCTGATAGATTTAAATATTTTCCTATAAGTTTAGAATATTTAGCTACTCTACTAGAATGACCAGAAGTATATGGATCCTTTGCTTCTACTGTGTATCGTAATGTCTCAATACTTTCTAAATAGGCAGTTTCCAACTCATTATATGTGTTAGAAAGTTCTTCATTCATTTGTTTTATTAAATTCATTTGCGAAATAGATTTTATTCCAGATTCTATTAGTAAAAGAAGCTGATCAAATTTATCGCTTTTTTCACAATATCCTTGTATATCTAGTCTTTTTATTGTATCTAAAGGTGGAGCTAAATCTTTATGACCTGTTAATAAAAGTATATAAAGCTCTTTGTTAAATTTTCTTATTTCTTCAACTAGTTTATCTCCATGAATTGGAGTCATAATAAAATCTAAAATCATAAGATCAAAATGTTCAGTTTTAATCTTTTGTATAGCTTCTAGTGGATCTGTACAGCCAACAAAATCGTACCCAGACTTTTTTAAGTAAATAGACAAAGAGTCGATAATGCCTATCTCGTCATCTACTGCTATAATTCTGTATTTAGATGATATTGTAGTTTGTTTATTTTTCCTCATAATAACACAACCTTTTATCTCTTTATATCAAGTTTATTATATTCATAAAAAATAAAAAAAGCAATAAAAAGTTTAAATTTTATTGCTTTTATAGTACTATTTAGTACAATTCACAGCTTACTTAAAATTACTAAAGAGGTAAGATTATCTATTAAACGAAGAAATTCGTAAATAATAACTATTATTTAATAATTCTAATGATTTATAAATATTTATAGTATAATTAATATTAATTAATTGGTATTGTTATATTAAAAGTAGTTCCTACTCCTTCTTTTGATTGAAATTCAATATTTCCATTAAAATTTGCTTTAATAGTAGAGTATGACATAAATAATCCGAAGGCCAGTTCCATTTTTCCCTTTAGTAGTAACCATCTCGTTAAATAATTTATCTTGAACTTCCTTAGGAATTCCACATGCATAATCTTGAATAGAAATAATAATATTATCGTTTTCTTTTTTTAATATTAAATCTATTTTTTCATTAGGTTCACCATTATATGCTTGAATTGAATTAGAAATCATATTATTAATTACCTGTACAAGGCTATTTATATTTCCATGTAAAGATAAAGAATCTGGTATTTCTAATACAGTATTTAAATTAATTAAAGCATTTTTTAATTCATGTTTCATTAAAATATCTATACTTTTTAAGAGTTCTTCAATAGTAAAGGAATCTGATGATGTATTTGATAATGTTACAACTTGCCCTTTTACTGTAGTTATAATATCAGACATATATTCAGTGTATATTTTTATTTTTTTAACCCAGGCATTCATTTCATTTGCTATTTCGTGATGATCTTCGCTTGTTACATCAGAGTCATCTATTGATAAATCGTATTCTTCAATTAAATCTTCTAAACCTTTAGATGCACCAGCTATTGACATTATAGGTGTTTTTAAATTATGTGCTATTCCTCCAATTAATTGTCCAAGTGAGGCCATACGCTCTTGTTCCATTAGTTTATCTTGATTATATTCAATCTGTTTAATATGTGACATTGTTAAATCCTGAATTTTATTATATGAGATAGTTAAATCACCAAATTCATCATTTGAGGTAATTGGTAAACTTTTTGCATTCGAAATATTATTTAAGTTTAGTATTGAATTCATTCCATTAGTTATATTAGTAATATCAGTTGATATTGTTTTTCCAATATATGATATGTAAATTATAATAAAAACAATCAAAACTCCTATACATATAAAAAATGGTAAAAATATTGTATTTGAAAATGTTTCAAAGTGTATTCCAATATAATATGTACCTTCATCTATAGTTACTTTATGCATACAAGCTTGAGTAGTTTGTCCATAATATTCAAAACATTGACCATTACTTTCACTATAAAAAGATAATGTATAATTAGATAAGAACGATTCATCTGGTATATTCATATTTTTACTTTTATATAGAATTTTGCCATTTTCGGCATCCATAATTAATGCAAAGTCATTCTCAGATTTGAATTCAAGAGTAGTTAATTTATTTTTTATATCTTCTAATGATAAATTCTTTTCATCTAATGAATTTATTAGTTCTTGCTTATAAAAATTGTATAATAAATCTCCTTTTTCTATAGTCATTGTTGTAGTGCTAATTAATAGTATTAAAACAAAAGAGCATATAAATAATGGCAATGTTAAAATTAATAATTTAAAAGGTGTACTAATTCTAATAGTTTTAAAGTCATTTTCACAATAATTAGATGTAATAATTAATAAATTCCTAAAAAATGTTCTACTAATCATATATGATGTTATTCCAAATATTGATGCAAAAGAAAAAATAACAATACTTATTCTTAAAAGTAAATCCATATTTGTTTTAAAAAGAATTAATAAAAAAAAGCATAAAATAGTAGGTAAAAGTACTTCAATTATCAACATAGCGTATTGTACATTAAAACATTTTTTTCTTGTTTTTATAATAGAATCTGTCGAACCTAAAATACCATTATACAATTTTTTATATATAAATCTAACAAATAAAAATATAAATGAAACTATTAAAGTAGCAAGTATTAAAAATTGAGATGTATAAGTTATTCCAACTACCTTAATTTGAAAATCATTATCAATTGTATTAGATGGATAATTTAAAATTTTAGGTAATGCAAAATATAAAATTATTACTAACACTAATGCTATTAAACTATTTAAAAATGCTAGTTTATTATAAGAAAAATTATTAATTTTCTTTTTATTATTACTATTATTTTTCATAAATGTCTCCTATAAAATTATATTTTTTTAAATAATTAATTATTTTTTCTATATATTCATATGTAATATTAGGCCAATTTAAATTATCATTATTTAACAATCTATTTGTATGATTATTATCAATAATTAATGATGAATTATTTTTATTATTAATAATAGATAAATAATTTGTTATACCAAAACTATTAAATTCAGAATTTAATAATTTATTTTTAAATTCACTTAAAGTAATTATTTTTAATTTATATCCGAATAACTTTAAAATATCATTAAAATCTTTAAATGTTATTAAATTATTATTAAATAAATGATAAATATTTAAATTATTATACATATTTTTACTAAGATATACAATAAATTTAGCACAATAATCAACAGGTGTAAATTCTAACTTAAAATCTAATAATTCAATTGGTATACAATTTAAATTTATAATAGAAGATAATCTATTTAAAAAGGCATTTTCTGAGGCATTTTCTTGGAATATACCATCATTAAATCTATTAGTTATATTACCTATTCTATAAATTGAAGCTTTTAAATTTTGAAATTTACATGCATTTAATATTATAGATTCTGCTTGTAATTTACTTTTTACATAAATATTATCATTATATTTTTGACTTATATAAAAATCATTTTCTGAAAATGTACAATTAGGAGTATCTGTTAAGCCATATCCTGATACAGATAGTGTAGATATATAATGAAAAGGTACATTATTTTTTATACAAAAGTCAACTATTTTTTGTGTGCCTAATACATTAGTTTTATAAAACGCTTCTGGGTCTCCAAAGTGTTTTACAATTGCAGCAGAAGAAAATACACAATCAATTTTATTACACAGTTCAATATATGTCTGTTCTAATAAATTAAAATTATCACCATGTAAATCACCTGTTATTGGAGTAATTCTATCTATAATAGAATTTAAATTAGAGTAATAAAAATTGTATTTTTGCTTAAATCTTTCGATAGAATTTATATTATCTTTTTCACGTATAATACAATAAATATGTGCATCTGTATTCTCTAATAACTCATGTAAAATATGTATACCTATAAATCCAGTTGTACCAAAAAATAATATATTTTTATATTCATAATTATTAATAGTATTAGGTATTATAATATCTGGTATCTTAATTTTTTCTAAATCAGATATATTATTGTAATTTGTATCAGATTTTTGTGAAATATAGTTACTAATATCTCTAATACTTGAATAATTATAAAAAACCTGTGTATCTAAGGAAATACCCAAAGAATACAATTTTGTTTGTATTTTTATTATAGTAAGTGAGTCTATTAAATAATCAAATATATTTTGGGTTACACTAATTTTTTCTATATTTAATATTTTTATAAATGTGTCATATAATAACTGTTCTAATTCATTACATGGATATACATATTGAATTTCTTTATTTTGTTCAGGTAGAGGAAGTAATGATTTATTTATTTTTCCATTTACAGTTAAAGGAATTTCAGTTACCTTTATATAATATTTTGGAATCATATATTTAGGCAAAGAGTCCATAAGGAAATTTTTTAAATCATTTATATCTATATCTGTATCAGAAACAAAATATGCGCATAATAATTTTGAATTATTCATTGTTATAACATTAACATGGCAATTTTTTATATTTTTATAATTTAATATTTTAGATTGAATTTCTCCTGTTTCTATTCTATATCCATTAATTTTAACCTGAAAGTCTTTTCTGCCAGTATATTCCATAATTCCATTATTAAATAATTTTGCAATATCTCCAGTAGAATAAATAATTTCGTTATTAAAAGGGGAAGAGATAAATCTTTCTTTTGTAATATTATTTAAATTTAAATATCCTTTTGATAGACATTTTCCACCAATAAATATATGTCCCTTATATCCAAAAGGAATTAAATTATAATCACTATTTAATAATAAAATTTGTGTATTATCAGCAGGAATTCCTATTGGAACAGATGCGTAATTTTTAATATCATCTTTTTGATATACGTAAGTCATACAACCAACTGTAGCTTCAGTTGGACCATATTCATTAAATATGGAAACATTATTATTAAAAATTTTAGTTATTTTTTTACATATTTCATGTGTTAATATATCACCACCAACAATTAATTTAGTAATTATTGTTTCCGACACAATATCTTGTAATAAAGATAAATGTGCTGGAGTGAGTTTTAATATTTGTACTTTTTTATCATCTACGATTTGTTTTAATAATAATTGTGGATTTGAATTTTCATAAATATATAGTGTATTTCCAGTTATAAGTGGCGTGAAAACAGATGTAACAGTCAAATCAAATGCAATAGAAGAATATAATGGAAAATTAGTAATGTCATTTTTTACATATGTTTTATTTGCCCATCCGAATATAATTTGCTAAGCTTTCATGAGCAATCTTTACACCCTTTGGATTGCCAGTTGAACCAGAAGTATAAATTATATATGCAAGATTATCTAATTCAGGTTTTGTTTGGAAATTGTTAAATATTCTGTTTTTACATTCATGTATAATATTTTCTAAATCTAGTGTTATATATTTATCTGAAAAATTAATTAATTTATTTTGATTATTAGAATTAGTTAAAATAAAATTAGTATTACTATTTTTTATAATATAATCAATCCTATTATTAGGATATGAAGTATCTATTGGAATATAGCATGCAGATAGTTTTAAAACAGCAAAAATACTAATAACCAATTCTATTGAATTGTTAAAAAATAGACATATTTTATCACCTGAATTTATACCATTATTTTTTAATAAATTTGCAGTGTAATTAATCATATTATTAAAATTAGTATAATTAATACTATAACCATTTTTAGAAATAGCTATGTTATATGGAGTTTTATTTACTTGGTCTTCAAACATAGAAATAATAGTATTATTAATTGGAACATTTAAATTATAATTATATTTATTTAATATAAGCTCTTTTTCGATTTTAGTTACTAATTCGATATTTGATAATTTTATATTAGGATTTTCTAATACTTGGTTTATTATATTAATTATTCTTAAGTGCATATTTGTTATATCATCTTTTATAAATTTTTTGTTTTGATAGTCATATGCAATATTTAATAAATTGTCAGTATCATCATATTCAAAAAGATGTATATCTAATTCATCTGAATTTGTGGAACTATGTGTCCATCTAACAGTATAATTAAAGTCTGTTTCTGAAGAATTAGATTTTCCTATTTGGTATGATAATAAAATATTATATAGTGAAGGAATATTTGACTGTTTATTTCTTAATTCCTCTAGTATAAATTCATATGAATATTTTTGATGACGAAGCATATCTAATGATTGTATATATATATTATTTAAATATTCATTAAAAGTCATATTAGAATAAAATGTACATCTAAAAGGAATAGTATTAATAAACATACCAGTTGTATTTTTTTCTTTAAAATTTGTTCTATTTAGAATAGGAGTTCCTATAACAAAATCATTTATATTATTAACTTTTCCAATATATAAAGAGTATATAGCCATAAAGAAGTTATATTTACTTATTTTATATAATCTGCAGATATTAGTGATTTTTTTTAATAAATCTTTCTTTAATGTAAAAATTTCTCTAGAAGAATTTATATTTTCAAATGTACCAATAGTAATATTTGTAGATGTTGATAAAGAAACAGCTTCAGGCACATTTTCAAATAATTTATTCCAATATTTTTTATCTTTTTGGAATTTTGAACTATTAATATATTCTTTTTCAGATAAGATATAATCTTTATAAGAGTAAAATGGTGTTAATATTTCTTCTTTATTTAATAAACAATTATATATAGAGGCTATTTTGTTTGCTGCAAAATTACATGCAAACCCATCAATAATTATATGGTGAGAAATCAAAATAATTCCACCTGTTTTATCAGGAAACCTAAACATTTCAAATTTATATAAAGGGGTGTTTAATAAAGAAAATGAATTGTCAATTAATTCTTTTTCTTTTTTTAATAGATCGTCATATGAATTCAAATTAATTAAATTTATTTTTTGAAAGGTATAATTTGAAAAAAATTGTTTTATTAAACCATTATCATCAAAAGACAGTTTAATATTAAAGCTATCATTTAATTCAATAAATTTATTAATAGCTTTTTCTAATAACTCAAAATTTATTTTTTCTTTAATTATTATTGTTCCACCAATATTATTTATAGAAGTATTTTTATAAAATTGTTCTTGTGACCATATTGATTTTTGCGAAGTTGTTAATTCAAATGAATTTTGTTCTAACATAATTATCACCTATATGTTTTTTTATATTATATATTAACAATAAAAAAAAGCAACATTAAATTTATTAAAATTAAAATAGTTATCTTGTGATATTTATAAGTTAAATAAATCTATTACGTTTATATACAAAAATTATTGTAAAAATATTAATTTATATTAAGATAATTTGATTAAAAACTAAAAATAAAGGGTAAAATTAATAATATATAATTTCAGTATGGAGGAATGTATGTATAAAAATAAAAAAGGTAAAAAAATATTAATTACTATTATAATGATTTTAGTTTTATTAACAATAATAATAGGCATATATAAAATTTATGCGAATATAGACATAAATACATATGATGACGAAGTGATAGTTGATAAAACATCAAAAGAGATTATTGTTGATAGCAATAAAGATATAACAGAAATATTAGAACGCACAAATTCCTCTGTTGTAGGTATTTCAAAAATAAAAGATAAAGGAAATACTATTTTCTTGCAAGATGGAGCTACTAAATTAGGGCTGGGAAGTGGAGTTATTGTTTCAGAAGACGGATATATTTTAACAAACGAGCATGTGTCAGGTGAAAAATATAGTAAATGTTATGTCACACTAGAAAATGGAACAACACATAATGCAAATGTAGTATGGTCGGATTCCGATTTAGATTTATCGATAATAAAAATTCCAATGAAGGGATTAACATATGCGAGTTTGGGAGATTCTAAACAAATAAAGGTAGGACAAACAGTATATGCAATAGGTAATCCAATAGGATATGAGTTTCAAAGAACCGTAACATCAGGAATAATAAGTGCATTAAATAGAACTATAAAAATAGAAGAAGATAGTAAGACGAGTTATATGAATAATTTAATTCAGACAGACGCTGGTATTAATCCTGGTAATAGTGGAGGACCACTTATTAATTCTGATGGACAGATAATTGGTATTAATTCTGTAAAAATTACTTCTGCTGAAGGAATAGGATTTGCAGTTCCAATTAATTGTGTTAAACCAATTGTAGAAAGATTTATTAAGGAAGGAAAATTTGATGAAGCAGGTATAGGTATATTTGCATATGACAGAAATATTATTTCATATATTGCACCAAATATAGAATTTCAAAATGGAATATATGTTGAACAGATAGCTGAAGACTCTCCAGCTAAAAAAACAGATTTAAAAGTAGGAGATATTATTACTAAAATAGATGGTATAGAGTTAATTAATATGTGCGATTTAAGAGAATATATTTATACAAAGAATCCAGGAGATGAGGTTAGTTTAGATATTTTGAGAAATAAAAATAATTTAACAATAAAAATAAAATTAAGTAAAAAATAGGAGGTGGATTAACATTGAGTTCATATTGGATAGAGTCTACTAAAAATATTGAAAAGGAATATCCTAAGCTAAAAGGTAATATAGAAACTGATGTATGTATAATAGGAGGAGGACTAACAGGAATTAGTGCAGCATATGAACTAGCCAAATGTGGAGTTAAAGTTATTGTACTTGAAAAAGACAAAATTGGAAAAAGTACTACAGGAAATACTACAGGAAAAATAACTAGTCAGCATGGTTTGTTTTATGAATATTTAGTACAGTCAGAGGGAATAGAATTTGCTAAAAAATATTTAGAAGCAAATGAAAATGCTATTGAAAATATAAAAAATATAATTAATTTTGAACAAATAGAATGTGATTTTGAATACCAAGATTCATATGTTTATACACAAAATCAAGAAGAAATTAAAAAAATAGAAAAAGAAGTTCAAGTTTTAAAAGATTTAAAGTTTGATTGTGAATTTGTAAATAAAACAGAATTACCATTTGAGATTTTAGGTGCAATAAAATTTAAAAATCAAGCACAATTTAATGTTAGAAAATATTTAATAGGGTTAGCTAATTGTATAGAAAATAATGGAGGAAGAATTTTCGAAAATTCTAAGGTATATGATTTAAAAAAATATTCAGATAGTTATTTAACATATTGCAACAATGTATGTGTAAAATCAAAATATGTGATAATAGCATCACACTATCCAATAATTAATTCACCAGGTTTTTACTTTTTAAAAATGTATCAATCAATGTCATATGCAATTGCAATAGAAACTAATGAAGATATTATTAATGGAATGTATATAAATAGTGAGCTTCCGACTAAATCAATTAGGAATATAAAGGATGGAAATAAAAGATTATTATTAATAGCTGGTTCTGATCACAAAACAGGTGCAAAAATTGATTTATCAAATGCATATAATGATCTAGAGAAAACTGCAAAAAGTATGTATCCAGATTGTAGAGTAAAATATAAATGGCATACAGAAGACTGTATTACATTAGATAAGATACCATATATAGGTAAATTTTCAAAGTTTATGCCAAATGTGTATGTAGCAACAGGATATAAAAAATGGGGAATAACGACATCTAATATTGCAGCTAATATTATAAAAGATAAAATTTTAAATAAACACAATAAATATGAACAAATATTTAAGGCAACAAGAATGGAGCCTATAAAAAATATAAAAGAAGTTGAAAGTATGTTAAAAGAAACAGCAAATTCGTTAGTAATAAATAAAACAAAGATACCAAATGATAAAATTGGTAATATTAATAAAGAGGATGCAAAAATAATAGAAATAGATGGAAGGAAAGTCGGAATTTATAAAGATAAACAAGGAGAGTTATATGCTGTAAAACCAATATGTTCACATCTCGGTTGTGAACTTAGTTTTAATAACTTAGCTAAAACATGGGACTGTCCTTGTCATGGTTCGAGGTTTGATTATAAAGGGAATTCAATTTATTCGCCGAGTATTAAAAATTTAGAAAATTGGAAAATAGAAGATTAGTAAAATAAGATGGAAATGTGTATGGTATAATTAACATGATATGAATTTATATAATTATAGAGTAAAAACATATTTATCAAAGTGATATTTGATAAATATGTTTTACTCTATTAGTGGTTATTTAATGAAAGGTACAAATAAATCTTAAAATTAACTGTTATTATAAGTGTATACTTTTAATAATTATAATATTCTATCATATCTATCATAACTTTCCTCTGTTCTGTATAACTGTCCACTTTTAAACAGCTGGTCAATACATTGTTCAATAACATTTTCTCTATTAAAGCTTGTATCAATAAAAGTAAAGCCATTTGCTTTTGCTTCTGCTTGAATTTTTTTACTTTTTTCTATATTAGTTGTTAACATCTCAATTAAATCTTCATCTGATAAGTTTTTAGTCCAATCAAATCTAGTATCATATTTTCTCATTTGTGCTATTTTTTCTTTGGGTGTAATGTTTGGGTACCCCATATAAATGACTATAGATTCATCATCATTTATTAGTTTCTTTGCAAAACTTGGGGACAATACTTCCAAATCTATAATATTGTGTTTTGTATATTTAAATAAATTTTTACTATACGATTCTAAAAATTTTTTAAAAGCATCGCTTTCTAAATTTCCGTGTCTTATTCCTAATTGTGGTTCTACCTGACTCATTGTCTCAATAACTGCATCCATTATAATATGTGTATAGCCATATTTTTCTTGCAACTTAGATGCTGTAAGAGTTTTACCACATCTTGATACACCAACTAAATATATATTCTTTAATTTTTTTATACTATCCATGATGTCCTTTCCTTTTTACTATTTCATTAATAAAATTTTCAACTTCTTCTATAAATTGAATATTAATTGTTTTTATTCGTTCATGATCTTCAATTTTCCTTAAATAGATAATCATTATATTTTCATTTTCTTCTGCTAGTTTAATAGCATTTTTTACTAAAAGATTATCCACATCTATCAAATACATTTCGTCTTTACTACTTAAATTTTTTAGAAGCTCTTTTAGAAAAATATATAGTTTTTCTTGCTTATTTTCTCTATATTCTTCACTATAAGTTTGTACTATTGCTTGAAGTAATACTTCTAATTTCGTATAGGAGATTTTTATTTGTTTCTTTAATTTTTCCATAAAAACCGCTTTGTTTTCTTGATTCTCATCAACTAAAATAATTGTATTAAATCTCATGATTTTCTCCTTTTAAATTAATTTCAGCAACTTTTATTAATACATAAGTATTTCTATATTTATGTACATCAAATGTATATACACTAAATTTAAAATTGTGATATAAGCAAAGAATAGCAATAAATAAATTGTTGAAAATGGAACTTATAGAAACAAAGAGAATGGGAATTAAAATTCATGTAAGTATGTGGAATAATTATAGATAATATGTTATAATGATAGCGAGTAATTTGTAGAGGTGAATTGATGAATATAAACGATTATAAAAACATATTAGATAACAAAGTAATTTTAATAACAGGTGCAGGTGGAGGAATTGGGTTTGAAACTGGTAAATGCTTTGCGATAATGGGAGCAAAAGTTATTATTTTAGATATTGATAAAGAAAAAGGAAAAAATGCTGAAAAAATTATTAGTTCAACACATAAAGACAATGTTGAATTTTATCATATAAATTTAGCAGAAGAAGATAGCATATTAAAAATGAAAGAATATATTCTTGATAAATATGGTTGTCCTGATATAGTTTTTAATAATGCTGCAATATTGCATTTAGGGGAAATAGGAAGAGTTAGCAGTAATGATTGGGATAATGGTTATCTTGTGAATTTTAAAGCACCCGTTTTATTAGTAAAATGCTTTATAGATGAAATGAGAAAAAGAAATTCAGGTACATTTGTATTTGTTTCTAGTTCTGGAGCAGTTGCATATATGGGAGCTTATGAAATTTTTAAAACTGCTCAAGTAGAATTAAGTAACACTTTATCTATGGAATTAGAAAATACTAATATATATTCATATACAATAAGTCCAGGATTAGTAAAGACAGAAACTGCTATGAAATCAATAGAAGTTGTTGCCAAAAGTATGAATATTTCATTAGAAGAATTTTATGAGATGAATAAAGAACATATCATTAGTGTAGAAGATGCTGCTCTTGGTTTTGCATTATCAGTATTAAATGCTAAAGAGTATAACGGACAAGAGATTGGTTCTATACAAGTATTAAATGGATTAGAAAACGAAAATGAATCGTATGAAAGTTGTAGTTTTGAACTTTTATCAAAAGTTATTAAGACTTATGAAGAACAATACTTAGGATGGAAAGAGCGAAATATCTTTGAAAGACAATGGGTATTACGAGATTTTAAAAAGTGTGTTGGAAAGTCAGCAGATGAAGTATATAAAATAATGAAAAGTATGGAAAAAAGTAAAGGAATTTTATCTACTGATGAATATAAATTATTAGAGTCATTAATTGTCTATTGGGAACACCAATATGAATTATTACAGGGATTTGAAAAGAATAAAGAAAAATTACAAGAAAATAGTAATATTATAAAGGGATGGATATTAGATATTAAAACTTGTATAAATAAACAAAGGTAATTACAAATTATATGGAATAGAAATCTGAAGCATAATTCCTATTTTACTAAAAAATAACTACTTAGATGGATTCGAGAGTTCAAGCTCTAAACTTTATAAGTTATATTTCAGGGGAAAAGCATTCAATATAAGGGGAAAATTAATCTAGTTAGAAAAAATAAAAAACTCCCAAGTTGGTTTGGGAGTATGGTGCAGCAGGAGGAATTCGAATCCCCGACCTCTCGGTTCGTAGCCGAGTGCTCTATCCAGC
>USRT01000031.1 GCA_900557195.1 uncultured Clostridium sp. | reverse complement strand
GTTTTTCTATTTTTATATCAAATCCACGTCCTGAATTATTTGGTGATTTGTATCCGTTTTTTTGTGTTTCTGCTGCTAATTCATTTAATGTAATATATAATGCTGTATAATGTACTCTTGATGCTTTTGCTCCTGGTATTGCATTATAACTTCCATCTGAGTTTTGCATTGTATTATAATATGAAGTATAAGTATTTTTTACATGATTCCATATTGCATATTGTTGAACAGCAAATAATGTTGTTTTATCATTTATTACATCATCAACTGCCTTTGTTATCCATTCATCATTAATTCCATTTCCATTTAACTTCTTATTTAATAAGCTATTTCCATTAGAATCTTTATATGTATTATATTTTTTCATTATATTTATAAGATTTTGTCTCATTGCTTTTTGTGTGTTGCTATCAGCTCCTTCTGTTAAATACATATTATCTAACAGCCACTGCATTGCACTAGAATTTGTTACTACTGCTCCTGTTGTTGTATATAAACTCACTCCTCCATCATTAAGTTGCCATCCTGTTCTTATTTCGGCTCCACCTCTAACACAGTATAAATTGCTATATCCATTAATTTTAACTGTGAATATAGATGTATTACCAATACCACGTCCAGTATTGGTCATGTTAGAAACAACTACTGTAGCTGACTTTACAAAATTTGGTATAAGCATTGTAATAAGCATACATAAAATAATTGTAACACTAATTAATTTTAAAATTTTGTCTTTCATATAAACACTCCTTGCATTTTTTATTTTCCTAATCATCAAAATTAAATACCATAGTAATTGTATGATATTTAATCTATATTACATTTATCTTCTGTATAAATAACGGTTATTATTATATTAGATTTTTCTTCAAAAATCAATCATTATTTACCACAAGATACAAAATTTATTAATGCAAATTTATATTTTACATTACTTAATTTATTTGTAAATATTTTGACTAAATTGCATATACTAAATAATAAAACAATGGAGGTAAATTATGTGTGGATTAGTTGGCTTTGTTAATACTACAAAAGATATATCTAAATATCGAAATGTTCTGTCTAATATGAATAATGCAATCTCAAGAAGAGGTCCTGATGAAGATGGAATGTATATAGAAGAAAATGTTTGCTTAGCACATAAAAGATTAATAGTAATAGATCCTAATGGCGGAAAACAGCCTATGATATGTAAAAAAGATTCTAATACTTATGCAATTGTATATAATGGTCAGATATATAATACTCCTGAACTGAAAGAAGAATTGGTCAGTTGCGGTTTTACATTTGAAGGCTATTCGGACACAGAAGTTTTATTAAAAAGTTATATAAAATGGGGGCATGATGTTGTTAATAAATTAAATGGTATCTTCTCCTTTGCTGTATGGGATTCAAATAAAAAAGAATTATTTATGGCAAGAGATCATTTTGGAGTAAAACCATTTTATTATACTATTATAGATAATACTTTAGTATTTGCATCTGAAGTAAAAGCACTTTTTGAATATCCTGGTATTACTGCAAAAATTGATCAAGAAGGAATTAGTGAATTATTTGGATTAGGACCTAGCCATACACCTGGCAATCGGAATTTTTAAAGATATTTATGAATTAAAACCTGCAAACTCAGCTATTTTTAACTCGTCTGGATTACATTTAAATAAATATTGGTCTTTAGCTTCCAAACCACATACTGATAGTTTTTCGGTTACTTGTGATAAAGTAAAGTTTTTATTAGAAGATGCTATAAGAAGACAACTTGTATCTGATGTTCCTTTATGTACTTTCTTATCTGGCGGATTAGATTCTAGTATAATTACTTTATATGCTGCTAATTATTGTAAGGAAAAAGGATTACCACCTTTAAACACTTATTCTGTAGATTATGTAGATAATGATAAAAACTTCGTTAAAACTGATTTTCAACCAAATTCAGATAACTACTATATTAATTTAATGAAAGAAATGTTAAACACAAATCATCATAATATTATTTTAGATACTCCTGAACTTGCCAAAAGCTTAGAAGATGCCATGCTTGCAAGAGACTATCCTGGAATGGCAGATGTAGATTCTTCTTTACTTTTATTTTGTAAAAATGTAAAGAAGTATGCTACAGTAACTTTAACTGGGGAATGTTCTGATGAGATATTTGGTGGATATCCTTGGTTTTTCCGTAAAGACGCTTTAAATAGTGGTACTTTCCCTTGGTCAATTGCTATAAATGAGCGTCAAACTTTATTAAATCCTCTAGTAGCTCAAAAAGTTCATTTAAAAGATTATATTAATTATCGTTATAAAGAAAGCTTAGATGAAGTAACTATTTTAGATGAGGATTCCGAAGAAACAAAACAAAAAAGAAAAATATCTCATTTAACTTTAAACTGGTTTATGCAAACATTACTAGATAGATCTGACCGTATGGCTATGTATAATGGTTTTGAAATAAGAGTACCATTTTGTGACTATCGTTTAGCAGAATATGTATGGAATATACCTTGGGAAATTAAAGCTTTAAATGGACGTGAAAAGGGACTTCTTCGTTATATAATGAAAGATATCCTTCCAGAAGAAATAGTCGATAGAAAAAAGAGTCCATATCCTAAGACATGGAACCCTACTTATCTTGCCAAAGTAAAAGGTATGCTTACAAAAATAATGGAAGATAAAAATGCTCCTATTAATAATTTACTAAATAGAAGGTATATTTTAGATATTATAGAAACAGATGGAAAGGCCTTTACTAGACCATGGTTTGGTCAATTAATGACACGGACCACAGCTTATGGCTTATCTTTGCCAGGTAAATATGTGGCTTGAAAAGTATCAACCAAAGATTGAATTGTAATTTAATGTGGTCACATTTTGTGACCACTAAATAGTTAAATAGCAAATCTATTCTAATAGATAATTCATTGCTTCTGTTAATATCTTTTCCCTATCAAATGAAGTATCATAATATTTTATATTATTTTCTTCACATTGCTCTCTAAGTATTTTACTATAATTTATATGATTCAAAATCAGGTCTTTAACTTCATTATCTGTCATTTTTGTAGTATATGAATTTTTTGTTTCATTCTTTCTTATCTCATATAAAGCTTCATCGCAAGTAATTTTTGTATATCCTAAGCATATAATTTTTACATCCATATTACGAAATAGTCCTATAATATCTTTTGGAAATACATGCCACCCTTCTAGTACAAACTTTTCTTCTGGATATTCATTTATAATTTTATTCATATAAGAAAATATAAATGGTGGCAATAATTTAAATTTGTTTTCAGTATTAGAATGTGTTATTCCTAAGCTTGGAAACCCATCACGCAATGCACTAACAAATGAATCTATTGAAATTATTGAATAATTGTATTCTTTATGCAACATACTTGCTAATGTTGTTTTTCCAGCTCTTGCTGCTCCCAAAATCATTATATTTTTCATGATCATTCTCCTTATATTTTGCATTTATTTATTTCTTTTAGGTAATTTATTATTATTTGCCATTTTTTTATTGTCTGATTTTCTCTTGGTATTTCAGCATTTTTCACATGCCTTATTAATATGAGAACGCCTTTCAATATATTAATAGTACTACAATTAATAATACAAATAACAAATCACAATGTTTTATATATAATCTCTTTTTCTATCTTTTCTATATACTCTGCATCATTTATTTTAGAAATTGCAAAACATTTCTTTCCTAAATCTTTTAGCGAAGCTCCCACATGGTATAATTCTTTATTATCTATTACTATAAATCTATCATGAAATTTATTTGTTCTTGCTACTTTAAGTCTTGGATATTGCTTATTAAACTTATTAATATCTAATTTACTTATATCACAATTTTGTGAAGTTAAAATTATAACTTCTACATTTTTATTTTTCTTCGATAACATTTTTAAAATACTATCATCTATATAATTATCTATAATTAAAATTTTATTTTTAGCAACTTTTATTATATCCATTATTAAGCTATAAGCATCATAAATCTGTCCATCAAAAAAAATTTTTTGTTTAAATTCTGGTTCTTTGTTTTTTTGCATTTCATTAAATGTTTTATCAAATTTTTGGTTTAATTGTAATACTTCATTCTCTACATCTGATAATCTACCTAATATATTTGAATTACTATACATAAATCTTCGCATCTCTACAAAAGCATCTATTATACTAATACTTACTTTTACAGCAATTTCATTTTTCAATAATCCAGAAAGCATTGCTATTCCTTGTTCTGTAAATGCTGTTGGTAGTTTTCTTCTTCCTCCATAGGAGTTTTGTCTTAGAAAACTTGAAATCACAAAATGTGACTTCAAGTTTTCTAATTCAGACTCTGTTAATTTAAAACAAAACTTTTCAGGAAATCTTTCTATATTTCTTTTAACAGCTTGGTTTATTATTCTTGTTTCAGAATGATATAGCATTGCTACATCGCTATCTAACATTACCTGTTTTCCTCTTATTGTATAAATTAAATTTTTAATATCTTCTGTTTCATTAGTTACCACATTTACTCCTTCGTCTATTGGTATAATATTATTGTTTTCTTTTTCCATTAATATCACATCCCGTTTCAAATCTTGCATTAATAATAAAACATTTGTTTTGTGTTGTCAAGTATTTTATTTGAATTTATTTTTTCATATATTAAATAAGAATATCCCCTTAAATTTCATCTTGTTATATCTGAATTCACTTCTTTAAAAAATTTTAATATAATATGTTTATTATATTTTTTAGTCTGTTATATAAAAATAAATAACATCCAAAAGAGAAGTAGATAATTGCATCTACTTCCTATATATTCTATCCATTGTTTTTTTATATATAATATTTTTATTTTTTCCTTAACTTCGCAATAAAAAATCCTTCATATAATTTGCTTGGACAAACACATATCGTTCCTTTTATAGCTACTGGAAGCATTGGAATTTCTTTAAATATCTCCTCACTAATTGGAACTATTTCTGCTTTTCCATTTTTTAAAATCTTTAGTAAATTATTTTCATTTTCATTTTTTAAAATCGAACAAGTAGAATATATCATTTCATGTCCTGGCTTTAATATTTCTACTGCTTTTTTTAATAGTTCAAATTGTACTTTCGAAGACCTATCTATCAATTCTTCTTTAAAATATTTTTCTAATTTTTCATCATTTAAGCAAATAGTTCCACTTCCACTACAAGGTGCATCTAATAATATCTTATCAAATGATAAAAAGCTATTTAGTTTTCTTGCATCTTCTACTAATACGCAAATTCCATTTGTACCTTGTTTTTCTATATTATATTTTAACCTTTCAGAACGTACTTTATTTTTCTCACAAGCAGTTATTAATGCTTTTCCATTAGATAGTGCCGAAACTTGAGTTGTTTTTCCTCCAGGAGCTGCACACATATCTAATATATTTTCGTTTTCTTTTGGAGATAAAATAATTGGCGGTAGCATAGATGATAAGCTTTGCAAATATATCTCTCCATTATTATAAATATTTAATTCTCTAATTTTATTTCCATCCGCTTCCTCTATAATTAAAGCATCTTTGCTCCATATAACTTCTTTATATTTTATATTAGATTCATTTAAAGCTTTCTTTATATTATCTGCATTTGTTTTTAATGTATTTACTCTTAATGTTACTGGTCTTTTTTGTAAATATCCTTCAATTATATTATTAGTTATCTTCTCTCCATATTGTTCTAATAATAATTTATATAAAAAATCCGGTACTTTACTTAACATATATTTGCTCCCTCTTAATTTATTTAACAAAAGAAATTATCATATATCCTATATATAAAATAAAATATATCAAACCATTCATTCTAGTCATTTTATTTTTGGGTGGTATAATTGGAAATAGTGCAAGTATTATTGTTGCAAGTGCTAAAATAATCAAATCTGTATTATAGCTTAAATTATAAGAAATTGGTTTAATAACTGCTGTACTTCCTATTATTAATAACATATTAAAAATGTTTGAACCTAATATGTTTCCAATCGCAATATCACTTTTGCCCTTTATAGCTGCTGAAACACTTGTAACTAATTCTGGAAGACTTGTTCCTATTGCTAAAATAGTAATACTTATTATTTTTTCACTTAAATTAAAATGTTCTGCTATATTGACAGCATTATTTACAGTTAAATCTCCACCAAATTTTAATGCTATAATGCCTAAAATAATATATATTACATCTTTAAATGTAGAATTTTTACTTTCTTCTTTTGTTACATTTTCTTCTTCATCTTTTTCTTTATCAAATTTTTCACCTTTAAAAGCCATAACTATAGTGTATATTATAAATAACACAAATAGTATCATTAATATTATTGCATCCACTCTTGTTACATCTTGTCCCATATTACATATTAACGAAAAAACAATTGTTACTACTAAACATATTGGTATTTCTATTAATCTTGTTTCTCTTTTAAAAGCTATAGATTGGATTATTGTAGATACTCCTAGAATAAGAAGCAAATTACAAATATTACTTCCAATAACATTCCCAATAGCCATATCTGAATGACCGTCTAAAGCTGATGTTATACTAACAAACAATTCTGGCATTGATGTTCCTATAGATATTATAGTTAATCCTATTATAATTTCTGGTATATGAAACTTTTTAGCTATACTACTTGAACCATCTACTAAAAAATCTGCACCTTTTATTAATAAAGCAAAACCTATAAGTATTAAAATTACTGATATAAACATAAATTTCCTATCTCCTAAACTTCTTATAATTCTTAATAATTTCTCTTTTTTGTATTTATTTTGTAAATATAGGTATTTTATCATAATATTTTATTTGATTCAATTGGTTATTTTAAATAATTCCAGAAACTCCCAAAAAATTGTAAATAATTATTTCCAATCTTTTCTAAATATTAAACAAATATGCCACAATCCATATTTCACTTAAAAGCACACACTAGCATACCAATAGTTATTATATATTTTTTAAAACCAATCGCCGACTTCTCATATTTTGACATTGGCAAAATATAAAATGCGTGGTGTTAAACTTATTTATAGCAGTCACACGCCACGCTTCAAGATTGGTTTTAAAAAATATATAATAACTATTGATATGCGGTAACATGTCTCTAAATCAAAAAATATCACATCAATTATAATATAAACAAAAAAAATAGTGCTCATCAAAAATAAGCACCATAAACTAATATTTATTTATTTTCTAAAATTCTAGCTAATTCTTCTTTTCTCTTTGTTTTATGTGTAGTCGTTTTTATAAGAGGTTCTTTTGTTAATATCATACTTTTTATATATTTATATGGAGGAAAAGTTTTATTAATTTCTTTTATTTTCTCCCATATTATTTTATATAACTCATCTTCAGATATATCCTTATATTTCTCTTTTACAACTTTTTCATTATACACTACTTTAACTGCTACTTTCAAATCGTTTTTATCTTCTTTTTCAGATATTCCATAAACAAAAGATTCTTCTACTTCTTCCAAACGATTTACAAGAGTTTCTAATTCATCTGGAAATACCTTTTTACCATTTTTTAGAACTATAACATCTTTATCTCTACCAGTTAAAAATAAATATCCTTCATCATCAAAATATCCTAAATCACCAGTATAAAACCATCCATCTTTTAATACTTTATTTGTGGTTTCTTCATCTTTGTAATATCCAAGCATTACATTAGGACCTTTTATGCGTATTTCACCTATTCCATTTTCATCTTTATTAACAATTTCAATATCATCACTTTTCATTGGAAATCCAACAGAACCAGATTTTACATAATAATCATTCTCTGCAGCTATAACTGGTGATGTTTCTGTAAGCCCATATCCTTGAATTAGATGAACTCCCATTTCATTAAATTTAACAGAAACTCTTTTATCAAGAGGAGCTCCACCACAAACGATAAATCTCATTTTTCCGCCTAACTGATCTAAAACTTGCTTAAATATAACTCTTCTTAAATCTATATGAAGTTTAAGTAAAAAATTACTAATTTTTGTAGCTATATTTATTAACTTAGTTTTTCCTTGTTTTTCTATTTCTTTTTCTATAGCAGAGTATATTTTATCTACTAAAAGTGGTACTCCTACAAAAACAGACACTTGATATTCTACTAAATTCTGTTTTATATATCTTAATCCATCTGGAAATACTGTTCTTACACCAGCTGCAAGCATTACTACAATACAAGTTGAACCAAATATATGATGAAATGGTAAAAATGCAATATTTGTATCTGTTGGTAATAATTTCTCAACCATTAGCATATCGCATACATTATTTGCAATCCCATATTGGCTAAGCATTACTGCTTTTGATTTTGATGTTGTTCCAGATGTAAAAAGTAATATACTCATTTTATGAGAGTCTATTTTATAATCTATAAATTCTCTTTCTCCATTATTTATTTTTTCATATCCACTATCTAATAATTCTCCAAAACTTTTATATCCTGGTAATTTATTCATACATATATATTCTTTAATATTAGTTTTTCCATTTTGTTTAATGATTTTTATGTTCTCTTCATATTTCTCATCAAACACTATTGCTGATACTTCACTTCTTACTAAAGAGTCTTCTAATTCATTTATTTGTAATTCTTTATCTATTGGTACAGAAACAATTCCTCCAAATAAATTACTTAAATGTGCAACTACCCATTCATATCTATTTCTACCCACTATAGCAATTCTTTTATCTTTTAAATTTAAATCAAATAAAGCTGTTCCAAAAGCATTTACATCACTTACTAAATCTGTATAAGTATGATCTACATATTCTATACTTTTATCTTCTTTTTTTACTTTTGTTACAAAAGCAATATTATTTGTATAATTTTCTGCTGAATTATATATAATCTCCTTTATATTATCAAATCTCGGAACATCCCTAAATTTATTTTTCTCTTTCATATTATTTATCTCCTTAAACTATAGATTAGAAATAAACTCAAATTATTAAACATTTTTCTTTTTATTTTTCTATTTCAATTTATTCTCTTAAATCAGATTAACACAATAATATTTCTTTGTCAATTTGCTGACTGGGCAGTCAAAAATAAGACAAAAGTACGGAGCTTTTGTCTTAAAAATATCTATATTCTAGTTTTTTTAATATTAATTTACATTCATTTATTGCTTTTTCAATATATTCATTTAATATATTTTCTGTTATAAAATATATTTGATTATTCTCTATTTTTCTTATTTTTAATGATTCATTAATACATGACTGCATCTCACTATTATTTAACATCTTTTCTAATTCTAACTTAATATTTATAAATTTTTCTTCATCTATATTTGATTTATTTAAAATATATTTATCGCAAATATTCATATCAGAATGAATTTTATCGGCAAACCCATTATGTTCTCCATTATATCTATTTTTGAATTCATCCAAATATTGATACCAAATCTTATCTTGTAATAAATGAAATAAATATCCTAGTTGAATTTGATTATATCCATTTTTCATATTTATATTTATATATCTATTTATATTTGGTAAATTTTCATTTTCTTCAATATAGTGAGATTCTTTCTTTGTTTTTAATTTTGATTTTTTTATTATATCAGGTAGAATTGCTCCCAATAAAATTTCATTCTTTAAATTATATTTTTTCTGTAAATTTTGTGTCATACATAAGTGCATTATTAATGATGCCATTTTTCCCCCTTTAATTTTAATATTAGTATAAGTTTTATTTCTAAAAATTCTATAGACAAAAGCTCCGTCCCATTGTCTGTCTTTGTCTCTATCTATTTATCCTTTACCCTTAATACTCTAAGTGAATTCAATATTGCTAAAATAGAAACTCCGACATCTGCAAATACAGCTTCCCACATTGACCCTAAGCCTATTGCAGTTAATATTAAAACTCCTACTTTAACTGCAATTGCAAAAACTATATTTTCTTTAACAATTCGCATTGTTTTTTTTGATATTTTAATCCCCTCAATTATTTTAGATGGTTCATCTGTCATTATAACTATATCAGCTGCTTCAATTGCACTATCTGCTCCGAGCTGCTCCCATTGCAATTCCAATATCGGAAAGTGCTAAAACTGGACTATCGTTTATACCATCTCCAACAAAAACGATATTTCCTTTTGCCTGTTTTTCTTTCATTAAGTTCTTAAGTTTTTCTACTTTACCATCTGGTAATAATTCTGCATAAACCTCATCAATTTCTAATTTATTTGCTATAGCTTTGCTAGTGGATTCCTTATCTCCTGTTAGCATAACAGTCTTTTTAATATTATTCTTCTTTAAACTCTTAATTGTTTCTTTAGCATCAGCTTTTATTTTGTCTGATATTACTATATATCCTGCAAATTTATTATTAATTGAAACATATATAATTGTTCCAATATCATTACATGCAGTATAATTTATATTTTTTGTTTCCATCAATTTACTATTTCCGGACTAAAACATCTTTATCTTCTACTTTTGCCATTATACCGAAGTCCTGATAACTCTTTTGCTTCTTTTATCAAATTTTCATCTATTTTCTTATTATATGCATTTTTTAAAGATGTTGATATTGGATGATTTGAATAATATTCTGCATGTGCTACGATTTTTAGAAATTCTTCTTTAGAAATTCCTACATGATTTATTTTTTGTACCTCAAAAACACCTTCTGTTAAAGTTCCAGTTTTATCAAATACAAATACTTCTGCTTTAGATAAAGCTTCTAAATAATTACTACCTTTTACTAGTATACCTTTTTTAGCACTTCCTCCAATTCCTCCAAAGAATCCTAGTGGTATTGATATTACAAGTGCGCAAGGACATGATACTACTAAAAATGTTAAAGCTCTATAAAGCCAATCTACAAAACTTGTACTTTTAAAAATAAATGGTGGAATAATTGCTAGTATCACTGCAACTATAACAACAATAGGTGTATAATATTTTGCAAATTTTGTTATAAAATTTTCTTGTTTAGATTTTTTACTACTTGCATTTTCTACTAAATCCAATATTTT
This sequence comes from uncultured Clostridium sp., assembly GCA_900557195.1. Lineage (GTDB taxonomy): Bacteria > Bacillota > Clostridia > TANB77 > CAG-508 > CAG-492. Next base: position 11,293 of record USRT01000031.1, on the reverse strand, counting down.
TGAAACTGTAGATTCTCCAAATTCTTTTGTTACTTTTATAGTTAATAATCCATCTTGATTAATACATCCACTTAATACTTCACAATCTGTTTCTACTCTTTTAGGAATAGATTCTCCTGTTAGTGCTTTTGTATCTAGATTAGATGTTCCTTCTAGAACAACTCCATCTAAAGGAACCTTTTCTCCTGGTTTTACTACAATTATTTCTCCTAATTTTACATCATCTGGATCGACTTTTTCTATTTTATCATTTCTTTTTACATTTGCATAATCTGGTCTTAAATCCATTAAACTACTAATAGACTTTCTTGATTTATCTACAGCATAACTTTGAAATAATTCTCCAATCTTATAAAAAAGCATAACAGCTACTGCTTCTGGAAACTCTCCTATAGCAAAAGCGCCTATTGTAGCAATCGCCATAAGAAAATTTTCATCAAATACTTTACCTCTAAAAATATTTCTTATTGCTTTTAAAACAATATCCAGTCCGAACTATAATATAACTTAATATATAAAGTCCTTTATTTATATATTCATTTTGAAAAGGTACTAATAATGAAATAATAAATAATATAAAAGCAATTATAATCTTCACTCCTCTTTTTTTCATAAAAACCTCCATTTTAGTTACTTTTTTAGCATAAAATACCATAAAAAATAATAAGATTTATCTTTATTTTCGCACTAATTATTTCTCTACTTAAATTTCTTCTAATTTAACATCTGGTTCTTCTCTTTTTATAGCTTTTTTTACTTGTTTCATAATTTCTTCTATATTTTCTTCATTATATTCAATAACCATTCTTCCTGTCATAAAACTTATAGATGCACTTTCTACACCTTTTATTTTATTAACCTTCTCTTCCATTTTTGCTGCACAATTTGCACAGTCTAATCCTTTTAATTTGTATGTTTTTTTCATAATAATCTACCTCCACGTTCATAAATATTCTTTAGAAACTGTTTCAAATAAACACTTTCTTCTTTAATATATTGAAATCTTAAATTATAACCTTTTAAAGTTCATTAAATAACATGCATTTCCATATAATTTATATTGTCTAATTTTAATTTCTACTTATGTTCTATATGTTCCATTCCAAGTTCAAATAGTCCTTTTACATGATCATCATCTAACATATAATAAACTTCTTTCCCTTCTTTTCTGCATTTAACTATATTCATTCTTCTTAAAGTTCCTAATTGATGAGATATAGAAGATTTACTCATTCCTAAAACATTTGCAATATCACATACACACATCTCATTTTGATCAAGTGCAAATAATATTTTTGCCCTTGTTGTGTCTCCTAATATCTTAAAAAATTCTGCTAATTTATTAAATAGGTTGTTATCTGGCATTTTACTTAAAGTATCATCTACTACATTTTGATGTATGATATTGCAATCACATATAAATTCATTTTTTGACATTTTTTTATCTCCTTTCTTTCTCACAATAATTTATTATATTCATCTTTTAATTGAATGTGTATTCAACTTTAAATTTATTATAGTTGAATACATATTCAATTGTCAATAGTTTTTGTATTTATTTTCTTATTATTTAGATAAAAAGACTCTCTTAAATGACCTTAATAAAATCATTTAAGAGAGTTACAACTAATCCCACACAAATGTAAGGCAACTATTACCATTACAAATTGCTTTTTCTAACTCATCGGCTATAACAGAATATACTTTTCCATTAATTTTGATATTACATACATCAACTACTGGAAAAAATGGTTCTATATCAGTCTTCCGAGTACCTAAGACATCTACCTTCTTACCATTAAGAATATAGGTTTCATTTTTCAACATTAGGATTCCTCCTTTATTTTTTATTTTATTATTATATTACATCTATTTTATAAATCAATTATACTGACTAGTCAAAATATTATTTATTTTTTATTCATTTACTAAAAGTTTATTTCTTAATATATAACTAAAAAAAGAATAGCTTTTGCTACTCTTTTATTCATATTATATTTATGCAATTCCATATTTCTTTTTAAATTTATCTGCTCTACCACCTGTTGTTTCTCTTTTTAAGTTACCTGTCCAGAATGGATGACATTTTGAACAAACATCAACTTTCATATCACCTTTTGTTGAATTTGTTGTAAAAACATTTCCACATGCACATGTGATTGTTGCTTCTGCATAGTTTGGATGTATTCCTTCTTTCATTTGTTTCACCTCTCCCTTAATAAAATAAAAACTACCGTTTAATATATTAACACAAATTTTTATACATTTCAATAGTTATATTAAAATTATTTTTATTTATTATTTTGTTCGTATATATATTTTGCTGAAGATTCAAGTTCTTGTTTCAATGATGCTTTTGTAACTAGTTTGTTTATTATATTAAATAAACAAGCCACAATTAATACAAACAATAATAACTTTTTCCATATTTTTGCTATCATAATATCTTTATCTCCTTATTACAATATAATTTTATTATACTATGAATCTGAAATTTGTCAACTTTTGTGTAAATTTAATTTTAAATTTATTTCTTATAAATATTGTTAGAACACATTATTTACGGCTTAAAGTTTATTTTTTTAATTCATTTACTTGAAAAGTATATAGTTTTATGTTAATATAACTGTACTATAAATTTTTGAAAGGAGTGTTTAACAATATGTTGTTAAAGACCAAAAAGTTTTACCGGGAAAAGGCTTCACAGTTAGAATTGTTCTCAAGAGGTCTTTCAGGCTTTGATGAAAATCCCATAATCGGTTGTGGGAAAAAATTAGGCCTATCTGAGCTTAAAAATTGGCTCGAAGAAAAAATATCAGCAACTGGAGAACTTAAAATTGTAGATGAGAAAGATGCAAAAATAACTTGTGTTCTGTTTGCTGAATATCCTGATTCTGAAGGATATGATATCTTCGGTTGTTCATGTTTTATTGGCCGTGCTGACAAATCCAAAATAACATATTGTGGACTTTGCGGAGACGTGAACACTTTCCGTTTCACCGACGCAAACTCTGTAAAAGTGTTTGTGCGCTAATTTTACAAGACCTGCTGATTCGTTTGTTCTAATCAGCAGGTCTCGTATTTTCTATTTTGCCATTTAACTATATATAATATTTTCTTACTTATTACTAATATGTATATTGTCTATCTCAGCTTTCATCTCTCTTGCAACGATATTTTGAATTTGAGCAGCTCCTTCGCCTGTTATTTCCTCTGCATCTGCCCTTATGATTACACTAATGCTTATATCATTTACAAAAATAACTACATCTTTAAATCCTTTTGTTTTTATTAAATTTTCACAAATCATAATAGAATTTTTTAAATCATTTATTTTTTTAATTTCCGTTTGTGATATTGCTTTTTGGTCTGCCGATATAGAATTATTATCTAATATCTTCTGATAACTTTCTATCATCTGTGAATACATAGTATCTCTTGTTAATCTAGAATTTGTAAAATATTCATCAGTTTCTTTTGCTACTGTTCCTGATGTAGTAACTGTCTTGTTTTCACTTGAAGATCCACTTAAACTTGCATTATTTTTTTCATCTATTGCAGTATTTGTAGTACTATTGCCACTTACTATATTTGTACTATCTAAACTTTCACGACCCTCTATAGCATTACTACTCACCAATTTTGCATCACCTATGCCAGCAACCTCTTCTGAATCTACCAAGCTACCTGTTGCCACTAAATCTCCTCCATCACCAGTTGTATAATTTAAATATCCTGCTGTTATTAGCATAAGTGCTATAACAAATATAATAATTTGATTTCTTTTTATAATTTTCAAATTAATCACTCCTCCTTGAAAATTGTCAAAAGGGACGGGGCATTTTGACAATTTTTTATTTTAAATTTTTTAAGAACTTTAGATTTTTAATTATAATTTTAAGAATCTATATATTTTTAATTATCCTTCTTTATTAAATACTCCCTAAGAAAATTGTCAAAATGCCCCGTCCCTTTTGACACATTTCAAATACTTGGATTTTATGACTTCCAATTCCAGTTACCGCTTCTACTGCCGAAATTATATTAGATTTAACTTCTATATTTGATGCACCTTCAGCTGTAATTATTGCTCCTTCTATCTTTGGACTTACTATACTCCCGAGTAATAGGTGTCTTTTCTCCATTATCTTCTTGATAAATGATATCTTTTTTAGTGCTATTTTCATTTATTTTCCTAGTTCCTCCTTCCTTATCAGTTTCTTCTGTTGTACTTTCAGTTAAGTCTTCATTATATAAAGGCACTATTTGACTCGTTCTTGAATATGTAATTAAAACATCTACATTTCCTACTCCTTGTATTTTAGATAATATGTTTTTTAATTTTTCTTCTATATCATTATTTACTGTGTTCACATTTTCATTTACTGTTTGGTTAGATACTGCTAACTGTTTCGACATACTATTTGTATTTTTATTAGATTCTGATTTGTTATCTTTTTTCCAAATTGTATTAATAGCTATAATTGTTATAATAAGAATAATTACAAATGCCACTAAATTTTCAATTGTTTTTTTATTATCTTTTTCTCCTTTTTTTATAGCTAAAGCCTTAACTTTCTCTATTTTCTCTTTTATCATAAGTACATTCCTCCATTTCTAATGAATGAGTATATTTTTTGTTTTTATATCATATATATTACTTAAATATTCCTTTAAGTTATTTGCATTTTTATTTGAAATTTGATATTCTTTTTCTTGCTTTGTAGTCTTATTAGATAGCTCTATGCTAATCTTTTCTATACTATCAACTATACCAATTACATTACTTTTACTTTGTTTTTTTTCATCTTCTTCATTTACGGCTTCTCCCGAGATGGTAATATCTATACTCTCAATTCTATATTCTTCATCATCTGAAATCTTTAAATCTACATCTTGTACTTCAAACCCTTTTGATTTGATTTTGCTTTTTATATCAACTTTCAAATTTGTTTCGTACATCTGTTTTATGTTGAAATTATTATTTTTCTCTAAATTAGTAGATGCAACTTCTTTTGAATCACTATATTTATCAAAATCTATAATAGATGCCATGTTACCTGAATTACCTTTAAACTTATTAATTACTGGTACGACTATAGTAAATAGTATAAAAATACCAATAACTATTTTTATGTACTTTTTGCTACTGCCTTCTGGAAGTATCATTTCTATTATACTTCCAATAATAACTGAAATTATAATACCTTGTGCCCAACTGCTAATCCAAGAAATCATTATTCCCTCCTTACCTATACATAAGACCACTATTAGATATTTTTACTACAAGTGTTACCCCAATAATAAGCATAACAGAAACACTACATAATATTCCAAGTAGTAATTTAAATGTGTCTCCCATTTGATCTAATAGTTTAATAATTTTCCCATCTGCAATAGGCTGACATAGACTTGCCCCTAAATAATACATTGTCATTAGTATAACAAGCTTTATTATTGGTTTTACACAAATAGCAATAATTACAACTACACCTACAATTCCAAGCGCATTTTTTAGAATCGAACTGCATCCTATTACTGTATCTACTGCATCACCTAGTATTTTTCCTACTACTGGTATAAAACTAGAAACTGCTGCTTTTGTAGTTTTAGCAGTTATACCATCTACACTACTACTTAACGTCCCTTCTAACGAAACTATTCCTACAAATAAAGTTAATACCACTCCAAGTACCCATACTACACTTGATTTAAAAAATTTAGATAACTTGTCTATCTGCAATCTATCAGAAATTTTAGATATAATTCCTAAAGCAGTTGATACTAAAACGATTGGTATTATTACATCTTTTATAAAGTTACCTATTAGTGTAATTATAAATAATAAAATAGGTTGTAACATACTTGCAGAAGCTATGCTACCTGTTGTTACCATAAGTGTAATTAAAAGAGGTATTAATATATTCATAAATCCTACTAAATTTTGAATAGACTCTTTTACCATTTGTAAAACTTCAGAAAAACTTGTCATTATTAAAGTAACTATTAATATGTATTGTACATAATATGTAATTTGTGAAATACTTTTATTTTCTAATCCATCACTTATACTTTTTATAATACTATGAACTATTATAATAACTATAATAGAACCTATACTTGCAATTGAATTTACAATTTCTTTTCCAAATAGCTTCCAAATATTTCGTATTATTTTTTCATTTTCTACTTTTCCTGTTATTGCAGAATTTAATATTTCACCAACCTCCATATCACTAAATACATCTTTAGTATAATCATTTGCTTCTTTTATAAAAGATGAAATATTTAAAGTATCTTTTTGTGATTCTATAATTTCCATGTTATTAGTAGCATTGCTTGTATAAAAACAATTAACAAAAAATATGATGAGACTACAAATAATTATTTTTTTCATTTGTACCTCCGCTAGCTTATCTAGTTATCTCAAAGTAGGTCTGGAATGTCTGATATATCGAAATAAAAAGCAGTTCTGACCATGAGCCGTTATTTTTGCCTTAAGTTTATAGTGTGTCTCTAAAATATGAATTCGGCGTATACTAAAGCGCCTTGGAAGAATTGTTTTTTATTTCGATATATCAGACCTTCCAGACCGGACCATAGGCACTTACCATTAACTATTAACCTTAAAATTCAAGGTAAAATCTTTATAATAGTCTCTAAAAGACTAGAAATAATAGGAATAGAAATTGCAATTATCATAACTTTACCCCCCATATCTATTTTAGTAGCAATAGCACTTTCACCCGCATCTTTACAAATACTAACAGCAAATTCCGTTAAAAATGCAATTCCCGTAATCTTTATTAATAAAAAAATAAAATCTTTATTAATACTAGTTTTATTTGCTAAATTAGTTAATAAATTTATAACTCCAGACATTTTATCTAACACCAAAACAAGTATTAAAGCACCTGCAATTAAAGATACATATACTGCAAATTCTGGTCTATACTGTTTTATAATAATTATCACAATAAGTGAAATTAAACCAATACCTATAATTTTAATAATATCCATTATATATCACCTTTTATTTTAAAGATTGAATATTGTTCTTACTGTACTAAATAAAGTACTTATTTCTTTAATGACCATTGTTAGTACAATAACAAGCCCTGCAAGTGTTGTCATCATAGCTTGGTCTTCTCTTCCTGCTCTTACTAAAACTTGATGTAAAACTGCAACTAAAATACCTATTGCTGCTATTTTAAATAATAAATTAATATCCATACTTAAACTTAGCTTATGCTTGTAATGTTACAAGCATATCCTCCTTTCTGATAAGAATTTTTAAACCAATACAATAACAATAGCAAGTCCAACCACCATTCCGAAGTGTTTTATACATTTTTTCATTTTTTTCTTTTTCTTTTTGTGCTACTTCTATCTGTGTATTTAAAAAATTACTAACTAACTTAATCTCACTTATTTGCCCATTTATATCTGTCTTACCTAGTAATTTACTTAAACCCTTTAAAACTTCTTTATCTTCTTTATTCATATTATTATTTGATTCATCTATTGCTTCACACCATGCAATATCTGCAGGTTTATTTATCATTTTATTTGATGAATTCTTAAAGATTTGTCCTATATTTTCGCCAAATTTATCAGAAATTTCTTTAAAAATTTCTGGTATAGGTTCATATGTAAATTTTATTTTTGCTTCAAACATTGCTAAAGCATTTTTTATTTCTTGTAACTCTTTTACTCTATTGCTATATTTTTTTCCAATTAATATACCTATAAAAGAAGTTGTCCCAAATATAAAAATAAGTATTAAATATTTTACAAATTCCATAGATTTATTTTCTCCATTGTAAATTTATATAATATATATATATTCATTTAGAATATTTTTAGAACTGTTTTTATTAATTTTTTATTATTAATTAGTTATAGTTTCTATTATTTTATAATTTTGAAATGAAAAGAAGAATTTCATATAAATTTAATTATTAAAAATTAAAATATGTGTTGAACAAAAAAAATAGAATTTAAGCAAATAAATTCTATTCTTTTTTATATATAATTATTTATCAAACAAATATTCTTTAATGAACTTGTAATTTAATTTATTTTATCATATTCTCCTGAAAAGAAAACTTTATTTCCAGCATATGGATTCATACCACTAGGATATTCTTCTGTAACTTCAATATATTGGAATTGTCTATGTGCTGTACATATTAATGTGATTTTGTTTACATTTCCATCTATATTTTCTGTATATTGATATGCAATTTGTTCAGATTCTGGTATTACAGAATCTGTTGGTATATCAATTTTATTTGCTATACCACTTACTTCACCTACATTTACATGATCAACATCATTACCATATGCTGCATTTATGCTAAAGTTAATACTTGTATCCGTTTGATTTGTTATAACAATATTGGATCTATGGTAATAATTATCTGTTTGAGATTCATTTTTATATGAACCATTTACATTTAATTTATTGTTATCAGATTTATTTGCGCTTGAATTATCTGCTATTGCTATATTTTGATTTTTATTATTACTAATATCATCAGCATCTCTCCATAAGTTTTTCCATGATGACATTTCATTGTTTTGATATTCAGTTACTTTAATTGAATTTTCTCCCATTGAATTCAACATTAGCTCAATTTTATAATTTCCATTCACGTATGTATATATATCAGAAGATGTTTTTGGGGCTATTCCTGTTACATCATTAGTACTCCATGGAGTATGATATTTAAATTCTATTACATTATCATCAAATTTATAAACATATAGTAATTCTGAATTTCCGTGAGCAGCTGCATTATCCCCACTGCTATAAATATATAGTGCCTTATCACTTGTTATTTCATCATCTTTCTTTTGAGTGTCAACATCAACAATATTAGTATTTTCGTTATTTTCATTTGCTCTGTCTTCTTTAGACAAATTAATTGATTGTTCTTCTAATTCATTGCTCTTTTCATTTGAAATATTCTTATTTATCACAAAACAATAAGTTACAATAGCTATTCCAACAAGCAACATAATAACTACTACTCCTAAAATAATTTTACTCAATTTTTTCATAAACCCCCTTAATAATTAGACCCATGATTTTTTTCTCTCTACTTTGTAAATTAATACCCAATCAGGAAGTATATGGCAATCATAATAACCTTCATACTTTCCTTTTAATGGATAATTCTTATACTTTGGTGGCAAAGTTTCACCTTTTACCAGCATTTCAACTATATTCTCCAACAAAGCTAGATTATATCCATCTTTTATGGGGTTTCTTTAAACTTTGTTTATATCTGTTTGTAACTTCAATCTTATACATAATTTATTCCTCTTCCAAAATAAATTCCTAAGTTTGATAATATTGGTGTTATTTCTTTTTTTATTTCATCATTTATCCTTACTGTTGACATTTAAACTAACTCCTTTTTATTAATATATATAAATTATATTACCTATTGTATATAATCGTCAACAAATTGTTTACATTCTATTGTTAATAATTTATTTTCTCTTATTTTGCATTAAATTGATTTTGAATCCTCATAACAATTAAAAATTGAACTTTGTATAAAATTTTTTTACTCTTAAATTTTATAATTATTGTTAAATCTTTAAAAATGATACTTTTGAAAACAGCCCATTCCCCTACTCTAATTAATTTTTAGAATGAACCAAAAAAACCAATTTCTTAGCTCTAATCAGTTTATTTGTTTGTATGTAATATTTTGAATATAAAATTTTTAAATTTTGTAAAAAATGATTTTTCGTATTCTATTAAAGCAGTATTACTATTGGTTTCTACTTCTTCTATGTTTACAAATTCTTGTTCGTCTACATTTTTAAATATATTATTAAGATTATACTTTTTATTTAATGCTTTTTGGTATTCTTTTTCATTCTCATTCCATATTTTAGAAAACTCATACTTTTCTTTTTCATTAGCTATATAGCTATAGTACAATAATGCAATTAAATCTTTGCTTTTTTCTGATATATTTTGCTCAAGTAAATCTTTTTCTTTATCTATATAACAATTTAATTTTGAATCAGCAGCTAATTCACTTAGTTTTTTTAAAATTCTAGATGGTATTTTTCCCATAATATCGTTATTGAAATATCCTAATATTGTAAGGACTTCTTTACATACATCGTGTATCTCTTGAATCTTTTCCATTCTCTTTTCCTCTATTCTTTACCTTTTCTTTTATTTTTTCATATATGCCTCGTATTCCTGAAATTATTCTTGTTTTTGCTATTTCTGCCATTTCTGTAGCATTAAAATTAGTTCTGGTAATTTGTTTTTTTCCTTCAGCTAATTGTTTTGCTTTTTCAGCATCAACGATTATTCCTTCATGTGAATCTATATTGTAAAATCTTTCGTCGATACTAATGGGAGTGACAATTATTTCATCATTATCGACTAATTTACGTACAAATTCAACTTTATCTTCTGGCACAGCTATAGCTTTAATGCATTCTAAAGGAATATTATCCTTAATCCCTACCTCTGGCAAATCAGAATTAACATTACATGTTTTAAGTTTGCTTAAACTACTTGAAGACATTCCTATTAGTACCCCGGAAAGATTCTTGAGTTGATTTATCTTTTTGCGGAGTAAGCGATGTATAATCTAACGCAATATCTAAATCATCTGTAAAACTTATAAAACTTCTTTTTCCTCCTATCCTTGACGATTCCTCACCTGTTGTAGTAACAATACCTTTGCTTGATTGTCCATCTACACTTTGCATTCCATATTTTAAAATACTAGGTAATGCATTGGCATTTGTACCATGAAACAAATTAATATTATTTTGAGTTAACATATCAAATGTTTCTGGATTAGTAGCCAATAAAAAAGCATATGCTGCACGTTTTCTGCTTTCAATGATTGGATTATTTTTTGTTAGTCCAGTATTTACTGAAAAGTCATCATATTCACCTTCATATAAAACTGCTTGCATTTTTTCTTTAACTTTATCATCTTTAGCTATACTCAAAAGTTGTTCGCATAATTTCTCATATCTTTCAGTTCTAATTTGTTCTGGTGAATAATGATAATGACTATATTTACTATAACTCATATTATTTCCTCCTTAAAATATTTAAATTATAACATAATATACTTTTTAAAACAATTATTTACAAAATAATAACAGGATAAAGTATGTGTCAAGTAAATGTAGGCAATTTTTATTTATATAATAATTATACCACTTTGAAATTTATTTACGAAAATTACTCGTATAATAAACTTATAGTTTGTTATACGTTTTTTTATTTCTTATTTCG
>USRT01000030.1 GCA_900557195.1 uncultured Clostridium sp. | reverse complement strand
TTATTTCATCTGATGTGTTTGGCATTGTTACTTTAAATGCAACTTTTACTTCTTTATAATCTGGCTCTTTTATTGCTCCTGCTTCATAATCTTCTTCATTAAAAGCTTTTAATAAATTCTCTCCAGCTGTCTTTTCATTTTCTTTTGATAGATAATCTGTTACTATATATTTTGCTTCACTTACTTTATCTGTTTCATTTCCTTCTTCATCTAACATTATCCATCTATATTCTTTATTTATTTCGTCATCTGGTAAGAATTCTAAACCTTCTGGTATATCGTCTTTTATTTCTTTTGCGTATCCTGCAATTTCTCCTTCATTATATACTCTAATTGTATATTCTACCACATTCTGATTTGCAACTAATACTGGTTCTTTTGTATGTTCATATACATATTTTCCATCTTTATCCACTTTAAATACTGGTACTCTTGTTGTTATATCTGTTCTACTACCATCTACGCTTGTCACTCCTGTTATAAATTTTCTTAAAGCCAAATCAAATTGTCTATTTTGTAATTTTATTGTTATTGTATTTGATGTTATACTCCATGTTACATATCCATCTGTAGATTCTTTTCCTGGTTTTACTTCTTCCAATCCAGCTAACAATTTACTGTTTTGAGTATCTACTTCATATCCTTTGCTTGTTTCTTTTCCAACAACTGTTAATGCTATTTCCCCAGAATATTTCTCATATCCCTTTGGTGCTTCTGTCTCTGTAACTTTATATACATCTGTTTGTCCATTCTTTGAAATTTCTTTTGAATTTACAATATTTAGGTATCCATTTTCAGTTTCTATTTCTTGTCCATTTACAGTAAATTTAGAAACTTCTTTTGATATTATATTACCCTTTTTGTCTACTTTAACTAAGTTAACTGTATAACTACCTACTTTTTGTGTATTTTTTACTAGTACTGTAATTAATGAATTTGTAACTGTAACCATTGCACCTGAAACTTCTTTTTGTGAAACTGGCTTTAATTCATATCCTGTTTTTTCATCATTATCTTTGCTTTCTACTGTAAAGCTAACATCTTTTCCAGCTATATAACCATTTGGTGCTTTTGTCTCATGTATAGTTACTGTATATGTTTTTCCAGCAGATTCTATATTTAAATTTTGTAAATTTATTAAACCATTAGAATCTGTTTTCTCTACTTTTCCTTCTGCTGTTTTATATATTACATTTCCTTCTTCATCTACAATTGAAATTTCAAATTCTGCTCCTTCAAGTTTTGTTCCTTCATTATCCTCTTTTATTAATTGAAAATTAAAACTTCCTACCTTTTCAGTATTTTTTACTAATACTTTTACTAATGAATTTGTAATTGTTACCATTGCACCTGATATTTCTTTTTCAGCCACTGGCTTTAAGACATATCCACTAGAATTTGATTCACTTTCAACTGTAAATGTAACATCATTTCCAGGTATGTAACCATCTGGTGCTTTTGTTTCATGTACTTTTACTGTATATGTTTTTCCTTCATCTTCTATTTCTAATCCATACAAATTTATTAAACCATTTACATTTGTTTTTTCGGTTTTACCTTCTGCTGTTTTGTATATCACTTTACCTTTTTCATCTGTGATAGAAATCTCAAACTCTGCATTTGCTAATTTTGTTCCTTCATTATCTTCTTTTATTAATTGAAAACGAAAATTTCCTGATTGTACTGGATCTTTAACAGATACTATTATATTATCTCCTGATGTACTAACTCCCATAAAGTATTCACTATCTTTTTGAAGATATATTGTTGTATCATTATCTTTTATATATTTTAGATATCCATTATATCCATCTTGTGGTTCTTTTGGATATGATTGAGTAACATTACCAGATGCATCTACTGAAACCTTTATACAAATAAAGTTTGTTTGTCCACTAGGTGCTTCAAAATATCCTAATCCATATGGCTTTGGTGCTTCAGTTTCCGTAATCCATATATACTTTGTTTGCCCATGTGCCATTGTGATAGAAGATTTATGATTCTCCATTACAGTACCATTTCCTGTTGGTACTAAACCACTTCCAAAATCATCTGTTGTCCAATATTTAAAAGTTCCTATATTTCCAATATCATTTCCATCCATATCTTTCTTATGAACTTCCAAATTTACATTTTTATTTCCAAAAGAAACATCTTGGCTTTTCTTCTCTCTTGATATCATTATAAAAGATTGATCTCTGTAATTTCCTGGATTTCCTGTAGTTGTATAATAATATGCAGTAGTATCAAATCCTCCATAATTAAAGCTAATATTAACATTTGATGTAGAACCAGCTTTTATATATATATTTCCATTATATTCATTATATCTACTTAAAGTTTTAGTACATGCCTCATCTGTATATATTGTTGTATCTGCATTATTTAATTTAGCGGATAATACCATTAATTTATTATTGCTTACAACAAAAGGACCTACTATCCCATTAGAATTAACATTTGCTTTACTTGTATCTATATTAACATTTACACTACCATCACTACTATAATCTGAATGACTTGCTGCAGCATTTTTTAAAGCTACAAATAGAGGATCACTGGTTGGGTAGCTAATCGCTGAATCACCTGTTACATTATTTGTAAATGACCATAAAACATATTGTTCAATTTCAAATATTCTGTCTTCTGAATAATCAGCAATATTAGCATTACTTCCTACGATTCTTTGTAAGTTATTACGATAAAATCCTTTTTCATCATCAGAAACTCCATTTCCAACTCTTAAAATATTATCTAATAACCATCTAATACTTCCAGAACTACCTTCACGTGCATTATTTGTATTATATGCATCATATTCTCCAGATACAGTTGCCCATCCTCCTGAATATCCATATCCATAAAGATTTGCACCTTTATCCATACACCATCCTGCATTACTATAGTCTGCTGATGTTCCATCATGATGATAAATCTTAAATACACTTCCTGTATCAACATTATGTACATATGGTGGGTATGATGCTCTTTGAACCTTATTAAGACTAGAAATTCCTGCACCTACTACTAATGAAGATTCATCTTTACTACTATCATCTAAAAATATACTAACTGCATTTGCTGTACTTAACATTGAATTAGTAGCTAATATAATTAAAGCAACAAGAACAATTAGTACTTTTCTAATCACTTTTAATTTCATTTTCCTTTCCTCCTATATCTTTTTTGCTATTTTACCCTATAATCCACTTTACTTTTTTACTTGTAAATTGTCAATATATCAGTTTTTACACCATAAAAGAATAGCTCTCTATCTACTTACGGAAGGTTCTTTTAGCCATTTTCCATTTCAAATATTTCATTATAATTACATTTTTGTAACATTCCTTTTTGAACATTTTTGAACGGGGTTAAATGTTCATCTGGCTAAAATTAGTCATATAAGATTGATATAGAGATTTATTGTACTTAAAATATCAAACGTATTGTCACTATCACCTAATTTTGAACATTAAAGCCTGTCCCAAATGTTCAAAAAAGAAGAGCCTAAAATTTAAGCTCTTCTAAAAAATTATTTATTTTTATCTACCGTAAATCTCTTTATTCCGTAGGTTCCGACAGCAATTATCGCTAATCCTATAATTGTAATTCCTATATATATTATTTCTTGTCCTGTTGTTACTGTCAACATTACTGGTGCATCATCTATGTCGTCTTCGCCTGGCACTTTATTATTTGGTGTTGAGTCGATATCTGGTGTTCCATATTCATTATAATCTTTACTTATTTCTGCTACATTTACTTTTAATCCCATATTATCTTCTCTATTTATCCATGTTAAAATAATCGTTACTTCTTTGCTTTCTCCTGGCTGCATAATTTGTCCTGCAAGCTGATCTGTTACAACTTTTCCATCTACTTCTTCCCATTCTGGGTTATCTACTGCTACAAATTTTAATCCTTCTGGTATGTAATCTGATATTTCTTCTACACTTCCTGCAATTTCACCCTCGTTTGTTACTCTTATTTTATATTCAAATTTTACAACTACTTTATCTAACTTACTCTTCTTTAAGTCTACTTTTACTACTTCTTCTGGATCGTCTTCTGCTTTATGTCCTGTCTCTCTTACTGTTTCTTTTCCATCTTCTATTACAATTGCTTTTGTAACCCATTTTCTTAAAGCTAAATCAAAGTATTGTACTCTTATTTTTTCAATATCTTGATCGTCTTCTCCTTCATTCCATTCATTTGGTATAGAATCTTTATCTGTTACTTCTCCACCATCTTCATCGCTGTCATCAGAGATTTGTGCACTGTTTATAATAATTCTATCTGAAGTATTAGGCTCTGTTACCTCAAAGCTAACTTTTACTTCTTTATAATCTGGCTCTTTTATAGAACCTGCTTCATAGCTATCAATATCAAATGGTTTTAATATATTTTCTCCATCTACTTTTTCATTTTCCTTTGATAGATAATCACTTATTATATATTTTGCTTCATTTACATCATCTGTTTCATTTCCTTCTTTATTTAACATTATCCATCTATATTCTTTATTTGTTTCATTATCTGGTAAGAATTTTAGTCCTTCTGGTATATCATCTTTTATTTCTTTTGCATATCCTGCTCTTGTTCCTTCATTGTAAACTCTTAATGTATAAGTTACTACATTAGTATTATTTACTACTACTGGTTCTTTAGTATGCTCATATACATATTTTCCATTTTCGTCTACTTTAAATACTGAAACTCTATTTGTTATGTCTGTATCATTAACTTTAGTAATGAATTTTCTTAAAGCTAAATCAAAATATGTTAATTTAATCTTTTCAATATCTTGATCATCTTCTCCTTCATTCCATTCATCTGGAGTTGAATCATCATCATCGACATCTTTTCCATCTTCATCTTTGTCATCTGTTATTTGTGCCTTGTTAATTATAATTTCGTCTGTTGCATCTGGCACAACAACTTTAAATGCAACTTGTACATATTTTGAATCTGGCTCACTCATTTGTTCTTTATCAAAAGCTTTTAATAAATTATCTTTATTATCGCTTGATAAATATTTTGTTCTTATATATTTTGCTTCATCAGGATTGCTTGTTTCTTGTTTATTTTCGTCTAACATCACCCATTTGTAAGTTTTATTAGTTTCATTATTTGGTAAGAATACTAATCCTTCTGGTATATCATCTTCAACTTCTTCTGCAAAACCTGCTACTGTTCCTTCATTATATACACGAATATTATATGTTACCACATCAGAGTCACCTACAAGTACTGGTTCCTTTGTATGGTTATATACATAGTTTCCATTTTCATCAATCTTGAATACTGGTACTCTATCTGTAATATCTTTATTGTCTACTTTAGTTATATATTTTCTTAGAGCTAAATCAAATTTCTCTACAAGTACTTTTTCAAAGTCGTCATCATCTTCTTGTCCCGGAACATATGATTTATTTATTTCATCGTCTTTATATGAAGGTAATTTATCATCTGAAGGTAATTTTACCCCATCAAATGAATCTCTATCAGTAACTTTTCTTCCATCCTTACCAATATATTTTGTAATTTCCGCAATATTAGTTAATCTTGCTTTTACAGGTACATCTGTCTTTACTTTACATTTAATTTGTATTTCTTTATAATCTAATTTTCCTGTTTCTTTATCAAAGGCTTTAACCAAATTTCCTTTTTCGTTTCTTGCTTTTGATAAGTAATTTGTTTTAACTGTTCTTAATGAAGTATCTTTATCATCTAATAACCAACCAAACTTACTATTAAATTCATCATTTACAAATTCTAAATATTCTGGTAAGTGATCTGTTACCTCTTCTGCATATCCATCTACTTGTCCTTCATTGTAAACTCTTAAAGTATAGATTACTGTATCTCCAGCATAAACTCTTACAGGCTCTTTTGTATGATTATAAATTGCAGTTGTACTACTTTTATCTTTTAATCCATCTGTATTAGGCTCTGGAAGTCTATCATCCACTTTAGTTATTCTTTCATTTTCTTTTCCTTCATTTGCAATTACTTGTGTAATACTCTTTCTTAAAGCCAAATCAAATTGCTCATTTTGTATATCGATTTGAATTTTATTTTCTGTATTAGATTTTGAAACAAGTCCATTATTCTCTCCTGATAACATTTTTACATCTTTTAATACATATTTTGCTTGTTTTCCTTGTCCACTAACTTCTGTTGTAATTTGTAATTTAATCTCTTCTTCAAGTGGTAAATATGTATCTGGTGCCTTAGTTTCTTGTAGTTTAATAATATAACTTTCTGGTTTATCAATTCTAATATCAGAAATTGTTAAACTTCCATTTTTAACTTCTACTTCAGTTGGAATGATTACATCTTTTGAATTTACATCATCATTAGACTTATAAATTTCAGATTCTTTTCCATCTTGTTCAATAGTAACTTTAAATTTAGAACCATCTAGTGCTTTTTTAGTATAATTATCTAATTTGTTAATAATTAAATCATATTTACCTTTTATTCTTTCATTATTTACAGCAATTTGTACTGTTTCTGGTTCTTCTACAATCACTTTTGTATCAGAAGTTTGGATTGAATCTTCACCTTCTATAACCTTTATACTTGATACTTTATAGCTTCCATTTTCTTCTACTATTGTTACTTGTACCTTTATTTCTCCATTTTCTAAGTATAGTTCTGGAGAATATTCTTTTAATACAAAGTTAAATGTTCCTGGTCTTTCTATTAAGATATTATCAATCTTAATTACACCATCTTCGCCATCTATATTCATAGTTTTTAAAGATGTAAGGTCTTTTGTATCTAAAGTTTTAGAATCCTTTACAATAACTTCATTGTCATCTTCATCTAGTACTTTAATATCAAAGAAAATATCATTCATTCTTTCATTTGTGTCTTTATCTACCTTATATAATTTTAGGTTATATTCTTCTGGGTTCTTAATATTAACTTGTAATGTTTGAATATCATCTTCTGTAGATACATTTGTACTAATATATCCATATTCTGGACTACTTGAATCTATAATTTTACCATTAGTTTTATCAACAAGTATTCTACTTACAACTCTTAATGTTTCATCTTCAAACATTCTAGCTACAATTATTAATTGTTTATTTTCAAAAATGTTAACATGTCCTTTTGGTGTTTCTAACTCATTAATATTATATGTCACTACATCAGTTACATTCATAGTCTTATTTAGCTCATATGAATTGTTTCCATCTTTAATTACTTCTTCTCCATTTAAAGTAATTTTTGCTCCGTTTAATTCAGTTTTTCCATCTGATGTTACTTTTACTAATCTAAATTTAGTTTCTAATGGATTTATTACTTTTATATTAACTGTTTGAACACCTCTTGAATCTTCTGTCATATAAACATCAACATAATTGTATACTGGGTCTTCACTAGATACAGTCACTGGAACTTTTCCTGATGTATCGAAAATTGCTTTACTTTGAATTTCTATTTTTTCATCTTCTGTTAATACTATATTAAATAATAAATATTTATCTTTTAATATATTTTTGTATCCTGGTTTCGTTTCATTTTCTCTTACAATAAATGTCTGTTTTTCTCCAATATTAATAGATTTTGTTATTTCATAACTTGATGTTCCATTGCTAATTACAGTTTCTCCATTTATTGTAAGTGTTGCACCATCTAATGGTGTAGAGTACTTATCAGATTTAGTTTTTAATAACTTAAATTTATATTCTACTGGATTAACAACATCTACTTTTAATACTTTAACTCCATCTACTTCTTCAAAATGTACATCAATATAATTCCATATATCTGAAGAAGCTTGTACTGGTGCTCTACCAGATACATCATAAGCAAGTTTTGATACAATCTTCAATTCTTCGTTTTCGTCTAATCTAACTGCAACTACAATAAATTTCTTATCTAACACATTAATATGATTTGTTACACTTGATGCCTCTTGTATTACATAACTTTTAACTTCGCCAATATGAATCTTTTCTGTGATTGTATAATCAGATTTTCCTCCACTAATTACTTCTCTACCATTTACAGTTAATACTGCTCCTGGTAAGTTTGTTTTCTGTTCATCTGATTTAACTTTTGTTAATTCAAATTTATATTCTACTGGGTTTAATAATTTAACATCAACTATTTGTATACCATCTGAACCTCTTGTTATTTCTGTTTTCAAATATCCATATGATTCATCTGTTGATGGTAAAAGTACTGCTCTTCCACTTGAAGTATCATAAATTGATTTATTAACAATATTTATCTCCCCTGTTTCTGACATACGAACAACAATAAGTGCAAATTTATTTTCTAAAACATTAACATGATTTGGTGCAGTTGCTGTTTCATTTATTGTAAACGCTGTAACATTTCCTAAACTTACTACCTTTGAAACTTCATAACTTGAATTTCCATCATGTATAACAGTTTTATTATTAACTGTTACTGTTGCTCCTGTTAAATCTTCTCCATTTGTTTTTACTTTTGTTAATTTAAATATGTATTGCATTGGATTTTCTAATCTAACATTAATTACATATGATTTTCCTTCTACTATTGGACCTTCTACAGTTACATATTTGTATATATTATCATCTTTAGAAACCATTCCAGTAGAATCATCATAAATCGCATAATCTTTAATTACTAATTTTTCATTATTTTTTTCTACATCTACTTTTATATATTTACTTGTTCCTAAAACATTATAATAAGGAGCTTGTACGCTTTGTTCTCTAATTGTCCAACTTTGAGTTTCTCCATCTTTTATTTTATTATTTGAAATATACAAAGAAGGAGTTCTATTCATTGTATATGTTTTACCATTCATTGAAGCTGTAATTACTGCTTTATCAAGTGGATTTCCATATGTGTCAACTTTATTTACTACTACTTGATACTCAAAAGGATTTTCTATATCTAATATAACTTGTCTTTTTCTGTTTCCATTTTCATCTTGTTCATCTGACCATTTAACAGTTAAATTTACTCCTTTTCTTATTTCTTCTTCATTATTTGTTCCATGGGGGTTAACCTTATACAATCCATATCTAGTATATTCAGGATTATCTGGATCATCTGGATTTGTATCTTTTACTACTCCATTTTCATCAGTTACAACATTTAGTATTAGATAATATCCAGCTAAAATGTTTCTATATCCTGTTTTATTTTGTGTTTCAGATACTATATAACTATATGTTTTATTTTGTTCACAATTTATAATTCTAGATGTTGTACCATTTTCTAATACAGTATTTGGTACAATATTTTCATTTGTTCCTTGTTCTACTACAGTTAATACTGTTCCATCTAATTTACCATTTTGCTTTCTATCTGCTGTTATCAAGTTTCCGTTTTCATCTTTTTTATTCAAAATAAATTCATAACTTGTTGATTCATTTGGAATAATTATTTGAATCATTCCATCTTTAGTAATATTAGCCTTTATATAATCTTCTGGATAACTTGATGCATATTCACCCATTAATTCTACTTTAATACGGTCTTCTGTAATCTGACTTGCTTGTGTCACATTTTCCACATCAATAGTTACTTGAACAGTTACTTTTTCTAAAAGTTTATATCCATCTTGGCCTTTTACTTCATTAATTTGGAATATGTTAGTTCTTCCACCTTCTACCAATTCAATATCATTAATATTAATTACACCATTTTCATTTGTTACTGGATTTTGTATTCCATCTATGTCTGGATTATCATCATATGTCATCCATCCTGCTGCTCTACCAGCAATCATTCTAACACTAAACTCTACATCTTTAAGTCTCTTTTGTACATTGTCTTTATCTACTTTAACAATTTGGAAACCATATTTTTCTGGTTCTTTAATAATTTCTGAATCTTTCATGTTAATTGTAACTGTATTTCCTTCTACTTGTAATACACACTTACTATATAACATTGTCTTTATTTTATCTTGTAATACTCCACCATTTGCAGATTCAAAATCAACATATGTTCCATTTCTTCCCACTGATGCAACATTTCCATTGTTATCTATTCTTATTGTTAAATGTACTCTTATGTTTTCGAAGTCATTATTATATCCATCTGGTGCACTAAATTCTTGAATATAGTATTCATATATAGAGTTTGGAACTGCTTCGAAATCTACGAAATCCCATGTTGCTGGTCCATTATGAACCTCTTTTGTTGTTACATTTCCTCTAGAATCTCTATAAACTCTATCTACTTTAAATTGTCCACCTTCTAATATTCTACATCCAATTATATCTGTTGTAGATTTATTGTCTTCTCTTTTTCTTAGAGTCATATGGTAGTAAACCGTATTTGCTATTTTTAACTCAAATTTATTTCCAGCTTGTTTAACTAATTCAATAAATTCACCATGTGTATCTTTATCATATTTAACCCATTCACTACTTCCTGGTAGCTGTATATTTATTATTTCTCCTGTTACTATTCCATCTTCTCCAACTACTATTTTTACTGATGCTTTTTGTACTTTTTTAACATAGTTATTATTTGGCACTTTTGTTTCTTCAATTTCATAATAATATACATTACCCAAAGCTACTTTTTCTTGTTTATCAATTAATTCTTCTGAATTAGTACTTGTTATAAGATTTTCATTTAATAAATCCCATTCATCATCATCTTTTTGTTTTCTTTGTACTTTAAATGTAGCTTCTGAAATTTCTTCTTCCTTATCTCCTAGTTCATGTTTAAATAAACTAAATTCAAAATTTCTTGTTTCTTGTGGGTTCTTGATGTTTAAAGTAACTGTATTTGTATCTTCGTTAACAACAACTCCATCTTTAATCATATCATTTGCTTTTGCCATATCTTCATTAGAAATATTATTGTGATCTTTTGGTTCTATTTTTGCAATTGTATTTTGTTTATCTATTTTTCCGTTTTTATCAATTGTTACTTCTAATTTAATTAAGAAGTCTTTAAATACATTTTCGTATAACTTCTCTGCAAAAGTCTCCTCAATTGTATATGTATATGTTTTATTAACTCTTACTCCAGTTTCTTTTTTAACAAATCTACCAGTAGGTTCGTCATCTGTTTCTCTTTGCAACTCTTTATCTGTTTGAATATTTCCATCTGGTCCATCAATTGTAAATCTTGCTTTAGATAAGTATTCACTTGAACTATTAGCATCAACTTTGTTAATTTCTAAATTGTAATCTGTAGTTTTTTCATTTGGAACTGTAATTGTTATAGTTTGTGTTTCTTTATCAACATCAATTTTCGCACCGTTTTCTTTATCTTCTAATATCTTTCTTTCTAGCTCACTATCTGGATTACCATTTGTTCGTGATATATCAAGTGTAGCATTTTTTACAATATAAGATTTTCCATCATCAGATAATCCAGTTATTACTCTTACTATAAATTGATGTGTTTCTATTTTTGAATATCCATCTGGTACAGAAACTTCTCTAATAATATAAGTGTATTCATTTGGTCTTGAGATTTCTACATCATCACATAATACAGCTATACCATCTGGTCCTGTTGTCTTATCTCCAAGAGATATTTGTCTAGGATCTAATCCATTAAATACAACTCCTGGTATTGGTTTTGTTTTATCATTATAATCTACTTTCTTTATTTGTAACTTATATTTACCAGTTAATTCTGGATTTTTTACTTTTATTCTTATAACTTGCATATTTTCATCAATAGTAAAGCTTACTTGTTTTGACGTATCACCTGGTTCTACAGAATATGTTGAACCATTTTCGTATATACTTAATTTCGTATTATTAGGATCTAATCTGTATTCGCCATTTTCTTCTTTTACTTTTACATCTAAGGTAACTCTACCATCAAATTTTATATATCCTTCTGGTGCAACTGTTTCCACAATTACATATTTATCGTTTTGATCTTTACTTGTAATTTCTATTCCAGGTACATTATCATCATCAATTGATAAAGTTCCTCTTGATGTAGTTTGATCTTTACCATTTATTGTAAATGTAGATTCTTTATCTTCAATTGTATTTCCATCTTCATCTGTTTTAGCTAAAGCTATATAATATTTACCTTCTATCTTTTTATTAGGGAATTTAACTGTTACAGTTCTTCCATCACTATCTACTGTAGCATTCTCTAAAATTTTTCTTTGTTCTTCTGTATTTTTTGAACCATCCTTTTGTGAAATATATTTTTCACATCTTTCAATTACATAAGTGCTACCATCTTCCGAAATACCTCTATAAAGTCTAATAATCAAATCGAAATCTGTTATTTTTATATAACCTTCTGGTGCTTCTATCTCACTAATAACATAAGTGTCATTTCCTTCTCCACTTGTTATTGGAATATTAGTATCTACTACCCCTGTATATCCTAAACCTGTTGTAACAGAATGTCCTATTTTTTTAGGATCCAGTACATTAAATTTAGTTATAGATGCGATTTCTTTTCCTTTCTCATTAACTTTTTTAAGTCTTAAATCATAATATGCTTTTGGTTCATTTTTTATTGTTAAGACAATATTATTATTTTCACCATTTGTTATATATGTATATTTTCCACCAATTACACTATTCCATGTAGAATCATTCCATTTTTCTATAACTCCATGTGCTATTCCATCTTCATCTACAATAACTTTTATTATCACTTCTTTAACTGTTTTATCAAAATTATCTGGAACTGCTTCTTCTGTTATTCTATAACGATATGTTGTTCCAAGTCTAATTTTTACTTTAGAATCGATCTTTCCACTTCCTGTTATATCAATCGTTTTAGAACTTAATATATCTTCATTATCTATTCCATCCCAAATATCAATATTTGGATTTATTTCTTCTACTCTAAATGTAACTTTATCAGTTACTTTTAAGTCATTTAAGAAGTTAAGTTTCTCTAAGCTTAATTCATAATCTGTTATAGGCTCTATTTGTAAAGTTTCAAAATCATCGTCATCTTGCTGTCCTGGATAATAATCTAATTGTGCTTTATCTAATACATTTTCTTTATAATAATTGTCTAAATTTAATACCCCTGCAATTGTATTTGGTAAAGAATCTCTATCTGTATTCTTTGTTTGTTCTTTTCCATAATACTCACCATATTTATTTCCTCTTTCGTCTTCATGTGCTGTAATTTCTGCTCTATTTGTTAAATATTTTATAGAATATCCTGCTTCATCTGTTACTTTACATTTTAATTTTACATCTGCTGTCCATCTATCTGGTGTTAAACCTACTAATGTTTCAGCTAATGCATTTTCTGAAAGTAAAGTATCCTTTAGATAATTTGTTTTTAATGTAGTTGTTCCATCACTATTTTTTGTTACTTTCCAATTATAATTTACACCATCAACTTCTGATGAATAAAATTCTAATCCCTTTGGTAAATAGTCTGTTATTTCGGCTACTTTTCCTTTAATTTGACTTTCGTTATATACTCTTATTGTATATGTTACAATATCACCTTTTTCAACTGTTAGTGCATTTTTTGTATGATAATAATTTGCTGTTCCGCTTCTATTTAAAGCACCTAATGATGCAAGATTAAGTATTGGTTCTCTATCTATACTTGGAGCATTATCATTTACTTTTGTAATAAATTTTCTTAATGCTAAATCAAATGTATCTGTATTTTTATTTGCAACTGTAATTATAATTTCATTATTTTCCTTTCTTACACTTGCTCTTTCTTCAGATCCTTCTCCTACTTGTGTATATACTTTTGGTTCTTCTGATTGATGTCCATCTCTATTTGTTACCTCATTTACAACCATAGTTGATATATTTGGTTTAGTATTACCCTCTTCATCTACAGAAATATTTACTATCATATTTTGTACAATTATTTTATAGGTATCTGGTGCTTTAATCTCTTTTATTGAATAATTATATACAGTATTAACATCTACACCTTTTACTTTTACAGTTACTCCTCCAATTGGTATAGTAATACTTCCATCTTGATTTTTTCTAACTTCGTTTCCATTTGAATCCACGATACTAGTTATTGGAGAATCTCCTCCTTTATTAGTAATAGCTCCGCTTATATCAAATGTTGCTCCCTCTATTTCTTGTTTAGAAATATTATCTATTTTCTTTAATTTAAATTCAAAATCTGTAATTGGTTCTATTTTAACTGTTTCTTTATCATCATCATCTTCATATCCAGGATAATATGTATCTGAATTATATTCTATACTTGAATCATAATTTAACATATCATTTGAATGTTCAGATTTTACATTATTTGGTGTAGAATCTCTATCCTCAATATCTAGTACAGTTTCGTTTCCTTGTGCATCAATACTTACTGCTTTATCTTGTGTAATTTCTGCTCTATTTGTTAAATATTGTACTTCATATTTTGGATCGTTTACCACCTTACATTGTATTTGAACACTAGTATTCCATGTTGTAGTTGGTCTATTAAGTAAATAGTTTTGTAATTGATTTTCATTTAATAAAGTATTTGCAAGTTTACTAGTCTTTACAGTAGTTGTTCCATCACTGTTTTTAGTTCCAGACCAACCATTGTTTCTATTAAAGTCGTTATTAATGTATTCTAAACCACTTGGTAAGTAATCTGTTATCTCTGTTGCATATCCCTTTACAAATCCTTCATTATATACACTTATTGTATAAGTTATGATATCATCTTTTTTAACAGCTATTGCTTCTTTTGTATGATAATATCCTGCTGTTCCATTTCGTCTCCACATTACCAATGAAAATGCATTTAAGTCTGGTATTCTGTTTTTCACTTCACTAGTTATGCCATCTCTTTCAATTCCTGTTATATATTTTCTTAAAGCTAAATCAAATCCTTTTTCTTCATTCGCAATTCTTATATTTATGTTATTTCCTTCTATAGTAAATCTATAAAATTCTGAAATATCATTTCCATTTTCTGCATTATATAATATTCTTGTTCTTGCAGTATCGAAGCTTCCATCTTCATTTATAGTTACTTGTATATATATTGGAATATCTATTAATATGTTAAATCCATCTGGCGCCTCTGTTTCTTGTAATTTATATAAATAAGTACTTCCTATTTTACAATTATCTCTACTTATAATTTGCATTTGACTATTTCCGTGTTGTTATTGGAGATAAATTATTTAATACCTCATCCATGTTCTCTGGATTGACTTCTGCTAAAGTAAACTTAGCTCCATTTAATGCTGTTGGAGTATTATCATCTAATTGCTTTTTACTAACTTTCAATAAATTAACATTAAAGTTAGTTCTCTTCTTTACATATACTGTCTCTTTATCATCATCATCTTCATATCCAGGATAATATGTGTTTGAATCATATTCTATACTTGAATCATAATTTAACATATCACTTGAATGATCTGATTTTACATCCTTTGGTGTAGAATCTCTATCTAAACCTACTCTTGTACTATTTCCATTTTCATCAATATGTGCTGTAATTTCAGCTCTATTTGTTAGATAAACAGTTTCATTTGTATTACTTAAGTTAACTTTACATTTTATCTTTACATCTGCATATCCTTTACTTGTAAATATCTGATAAGAGTCTGCTGCAGGCAAATAATCTTTATTTGCTAAATATGATGTTTTAATTTCTTTTCCATTTGTTCCACTTACAACAGACCATCCATAATTTACACCATCAACTTCTGATGAATAAAATTCTAATCCTTCTGGTAAATAGTCTGTTATCTCTGTTGCTTTTCCTTTTAATTCTCCTTCATTATAAACTCTTAGTGTATATGTAATAATATCACCATTATTTACTTCTACTGCCTCTTTTGTGTGATAATATTCTGCTGTTCCTTGTGATAATAATTGACTCCATGATTTTCTAGAAACATTAGGAACTCTATCAGTAACTTTTTGGTCATTTATACCTGTTATAAATTTTCTTAATGCTAAATCAAATTGCTTAGTTTTCTTAACAGTTATTCTATCAAAATCATCATCATCTTGTTGTCCATACCAAATTGGATAATAGCTTTTATCAAGATTAAAGCCCAATCCACCTGCATAATAACTTCTCCAAGCATCTACTGTTTCTGGAAGCTTAACTTTATTTATTCCTGCTGTACCAGAGTCTATATCAGTTGTAATAATTCCTGTTCTTGTTTGATACTGACTTATTTCCGCAATATTAACTATACTTACATCTGTTGTTGCATTATCTTTAACTCTACATACTATATCCACATATGCATTGTTAAGATCTGCTCCTTGTTCTTTCATTTTATTACTATATCTATCTATAAATTTATTCTTTAAATAGTCTGTCTTTATCGTAGTAATTCCATTTTCATCTGTAGTTGCTGTCCATTTATAAGTTTTATTTAAAGATTCATTTGGTAAAAACTCTAGTTCACTTGGTAAATAATCTGTTATCTCACTTGCTGTAGCATCAATATTTCCTTCATTAAAAATGTATATACGATATGTAACTTTATTACCTTGTTCAACTTCTATCCAGTCTTTATCCATATGATAATTTGCTGTTGTTTTTCCTCTTTTTAATGGGTCTACATCAACTTCTACTAATCTGTTATATTTAGTATCCTCTACCTTAATAATTGCTTTTTTTAGCGCTAAATCTACTGTCTTGTCTACTTTAACTTTTTCAAAATCATCATCATCTTGTTGTCCTGGATAATTTGCTGGTTCTGACTTTTGTTTACCATCTTTTCCCCAGTAATTTTCTAAACCTGCTTTATTAGAAGGTACTGTAACATTATCTTGTACAGAATCTCTATCTACACCTGATTTGTTAGCTTGTATGTAATTACTTCCACTCATATATCCATAATTTGTTATTTCTGCGATATTTGTCAATATTCCTGTTGCATCATTTTTTACAATTAATTCTACTTCTACTTCTTTAGAATTAGATGATAAAGATGCTGCATCTGTAAGTTTATTTATTTTTGTATTTGATAACTTATCTGTAGTAATATATTTAACTTGTTCTAATTCACTATCAGATATTTTATTATATTTTATTTTTCTAAATTCCGTTGAATTTAAAAAATTCTTTACTAATTGTGATCTTTTGGTTTTATCGCCACTTAAATATTTCGTATTATTTGCTAAGCCTCCAGAATCTGGATTTCTACCCAATATAACCTGATACATCAAAGTAACAAATTGTGTATCATTTAAACTATCTGTTTTTTGTTTTCCTTCTGTACTATTTATAATACTTGCAATTTTTGCTTCAATTGTAGTTTTTCCTGCTGCATAATCGGCCCAATGTCCTAAAACCCCACTATCTTTCATTAATTGCTCTTCTGTTTGACTTCTTTTTAATACATTTTTATATATTTTAGCAAAAAATTGAAGTGTAGTACTTTGTGTCCATTTAGCTTCCTGTCCATTACTTTTATATAATCTCCAATTATTAGATGCATTTGTACTGCTTGAAGGGTCAAATTTTAATCCTTCTGGTATATAATCAGTAATCTCTTTTGCATATCCATCTAAATCTTTACTCTCATTAAAAATTCTAATTTTGTATTTTACTACATCTCCTACTTCCACATTAACAGGTGTTTTTCTCATGTTATATGTAGCATTAGTAGAAGTATTATTTAATAAACCTGTAGCATTATAGTTACTAAATCTCATATTTCCTACACTGATACCATTTACTTGTGTAATTTGTTTCTTTAATGCTAAATCAATATTACCAGAAAAATAATTACTATCAAAAGAAACAGAGCTCTTCTCTGGGTCTCTTGCAAAAGTAGTTACAGGTTGGTTACTATTATTACCATCCCACCATTCAGTAACAATTGTTTTATATGATTTAGTAGATACAGTTCCTTTAATATTATATTTTGTTCCCTTAGATAATGTCTTATTTAATTTTATATAAAAAATTCCATTATACTTATTATATTCATCTATTTTTTTACCACTATTATCAACAATAGTATATCCACCATCAATTCCACTAAAACCTTCTACTAAAATTCGATTTATTTTACCTTTACTGTTATTTAATTTAAATGGTCCTATTTTTCCATCACTACTTAATTTAAACCCACTTTCTTTAGTAACAGTAACTATATCTGTACCATCAGAAGTATAGTTTGCATTATCATTCATACCTTTAATTAAAGCATTATACATTGATTTCTGACTTCCAGAAAGTTTACCTGAAAAATCTCTTCCATTTATAAAATTCCATAATACACATTGTTGTACTTCAAATATTTGCTTTTCAGTTAAACTATCAATAGTACCACTAAGGTTATACTTACTAATTAATAAATTTATGTTCTTTTTATACATAGTAATTTCATTTGGTAAATCTGATCCATAAACATTATCACTTATTGGCTGAAATACTACAACCATGTTGTCAAAAAACCACTTTAACTTGTTATATGTAGCACTTTGGAACCAATTGTATGCAGATCCTCTATTAGTTACACTAGACGGCGCTCCTTTTCCAAGATACATACAATATCCATCATAATGTGATCCTCCAACTACAAAATTACCTAGCCAACCATTTAAGTTATGATTATATCCACCAGTATTTAATGTAACACCAGCTAATGTTTCATTATCTTCACTTAATGTTGCTATATCTGTTGTAAAATCAGATTTGCTACTTCTAGCACATATAAAGATATATGTACCAACAATAACTGTAATAATAGCTAAAATCATTACAAAAAATAAAATTGCTTTTCTTTTTGTCTTTTTCATAACATTACTCTCCCTTTTTATTATAATTAATTTTATTTAAATATTTTTTTTAAATCTGGTCAATATGCCATAGATACCACTTTTTATTTAAGTAATAAATTTAATATACGGAAGATTGTTTTTTAGTTTTTCAAATCTTATATTAATTTTAAATTACAATTTAGTAATATTTTTGTAATATCTCTACTTTTTAATATTTTATCTAACATTTTATGTAACAACTTTGTAAAATTCACACAAAAAAGCGAAATAATTAATTAACTAAAATCTAATCATTCCGCTTTTATAGTTGGACTATATCTCACTATATAATTTTTAAGGATATGCCCTTCCATTAAAGAATTTATTAATATTTTTATTTTTTAATTCTTCTGAATAATTTTTACCCATAAAAAATAACACCTATCTCTCGATAAGTGTTATTTTATCATTTTTCTTTTATTTTTGTGAACTAAATGGGGGTTACTTCACTTAGGCTCTTCTTTCATATCTTATTTAATATATTATAATACAAATTTTTTAACGCCTACTAATCCTACAGCAAGTATTCCAAGAATTGATATTGTAAGTATTACATATACTGGTTCTTCTCCTGTTGTAACTGTTAGCATTACTGGTGCATCATCTATATCATCTTCTCCTGGTACTTTATTATTTGGTGTAGAATCTATATCCGGTGCTCCATATTCATTATAATCTTTACTTATTTCTGCTACATTTACTTTTAAGCCCATGTTGTCTTCTCTATTTATCCATGTTAATAAAATACTAACTTCTGCCGTTTCTCCTGGTTGTAATAAAGTATCTTTTAACTGATCTGTTACTACTTTTCCTTCTACTTCTTCCCATAATGGATTATCTTCTTTTACAAATTTTAATCCTTCTGGTATATAGTCTGATATTTCTTTTGCATATCCTGCAATTTTTCCTTGATTTTCAATTCTTATTTTATATTCAAATTTTACTGTTACTTTATTAATATCTGATTTCTTTAAGTCTACTTTTACTACTGCTTCTGGATCGTCTTCTGCTTTATGTCCTGTTTCATGAACTGTTTCTATTCCATTTTCTGTAACTATTGCTTTTGTTACCCATTTTCTTAAAGCTAAATCAAAATATTGTATTTTTATTTTTTCAATATCTTGATCATCTTCCCCATCTATCCATTCATTTGGAGTTGAATCTTTATCTGTAACTTTATTTCCATTTTCATCTACTTCATCAGAAATTTCTGCCTTATTAATTATTATTTCTTCTGATTTATCTGGCATATTTATTTTAAATGCTACTTTTACTTCTTTATAATCTGGTTCTTTTATACTTCCTGCTTCATATGCTTTTTCATCAAATGGTTTTAATAGATTTGAACCTGCTGTTTTTTCTTGTTCTTTAGATAAATAATCTGTTGTTATATATTTGCTATCGGCCACATTATCTGTTTCTTTTCCATATTTATCAAGCATTATCCATCTATACTCTTTATTTAATTCATTATCTGGCATGAATTCCAAACCTTCTGGTATATTATCTTTTATTTCTTTTGCATATCCTGCTACTTCACCTTCATTATATACTCTTAAAGTATAAGTAACTATATTGCTATTTGCCACTAATACTGGTTCTTTATCATGATTATAAATATAATTTCCTTTTTCATCTATTTTAAATACTGGTATTCTACTTGTTACTTCTTTATCATTTACACCTGTAATAAATTTTCTTAATGCTAAATCGAAATCTTTTTCTTCTGGTTTATTAGGAATTGTAATTGTAATTGTATTACCATTTATAGTTTTACTTAAAGCTTTTTCTAACATTTCTTTTTCCTTAGCTGTCTCTGGTGAACCATTTTTTTGTGAAATACTTACATCAACATCTTTTATTTCATAACTTTTCTTATCCTGAGTTAACCCTGTTGTTACTCTTACAATAATTTGATGATCTTTAATTAATACATACCCTTCTGGTACAGATTTTTCTGTAATCACATAATTGTCTATTGATGTTTTTCCTTCTTCTGTCTTTATTATATCAACATTTTGTGCAACTTTACCAATTCCATTTGTTCCTGTTGTAACTTCTGATGCTATTTTCTTTCTATCTAATACTGTAAATACTGCTCCTTGTAATGTTTTACTTGGGTTTTCTGCATCTACCTTTTTAATTTGTATATTATATTTTCCTGGTATAACTTCTTTTTCGTTTGGTATTGTAATTGTTACTTGTGCTGGAGTTACATCATTCTTTAAAGCTACTTTTATTTTTTCATATAAATCTGTTTGCTTATCTGTTACAAGACTTCCATCTTGATTATTAATTGTAAATCCATATTTTGTATAATATTCATCTTCTACTGTAGCTTTCATTTCAGTAGAATTTTTATAAACACCTAATACCAATTTCTTTTCATTATTCATATATGTTTGTATTGTAATGTATTTACCTTCCATTACATTTACATATTCTGGTGCACTTTCAACTTCTACTACTTTGTATTTATATGTATTATTAAATTTAACATTACTTTCTAATACTTCATAAGTTCCTTTTACTTCTTTGTTATCTAACAATACTTCATTTTTATTATCTTTAAATCTTTCTACTGTAAAGTCTGCTCCAATTAAAGGATTTCCTTGTTCATCTACTTTATTTAAAACAAATTTAAATTCGTTTGAATCTGGTTTAACAATGATATTTTCAAAATCATCATCATCTTGCTCACCTTTATAATGCTTATTATCTTCTTTGTATTGTGGTTTTACATTGTTTTCGTAATATTCATCAATATTTTTAATATTATCTTTATTTTTAAATACATTATTTTCTTCTGAATCTATATCTACACCATTTTTATTAGCTTCAATATAATTTCCTTTTTCATCATTATATCCATAGTTTGTAATTTCTGCTACATTTACTAATAATTTGCTGTCTTGAACATCCTCTTTTACTTTACATTCTATTTGTACCGCTTTACTAAATGATGGTTCTTTTACATCTTTTCCAACTGATTTATCTGAGCAATATTTTGCAAATCCTATTGCACCATTTGCTGCTGGTATTAACTCACCTTTTAATTTATCTGTTTTTACTATTGCTGTTCCATCTTCATTTTTAGTTACAGTCCATCCATTATCTTTGTTAATTTGACTATTTTCTACATATTCTAATCCTGCTGGTAAATAGTCTGTAATTTCTTTTGAATATCCATCTATATATCCTTCATTATATACTCTTAATGTATATATTACTGTATCTCCTAGTTTTACTGTTATTGGATTTTTTGTGTGATAATATCCAGCTGTTTTATTTCTTGCATATTCAGCTGCAGATGATACATTAATTTCTGGTGTTCTATCTGCTATTTCTACTGTTTTACCATCTCTTTTTATTTCTGAAATATATTTTCTTAATGCCATATCAAATTCTTCTACTTTATTTGGTATAGTTACTGTTACTGTATTTCCAGATATTGATGCATCTATTGTGACATTTGTACCATCTTCTAATCTTACTTCTTTTTGCTTAACTTCTTTATCTTTTTCGAAAGATACTTTTGAAGCTACATATTTTTCATTTGATTTTGACTTTGTAATATATAATTTAATTTCATCTTGTACTTTTACTAATTTATTGTTACCTACATTTACTTCTGTAACTGTATATTCGTCAATTCCTTCTTTTTCTATTTTTTTGTTAGTTACTATATTTACACTACCATTAGAATCTGTTGGTCCGTAAGACTTTACCTCTCCTGACCCTTCCTTTACTTTAAATGTTACTCCTGAGATTTTTTCTCCTTCATTAGATGTTTTTACTAATACTAAGTTATAATCTCCTTTTAATTCTTCTTTTACACTAACTTCTGTTTTTGTACTTGTATTTACTGCTTCTTTTCTTATTGTTACTAATGGTTGATGATAAGCATTTGGTGTATCTA
>USRT01000029.1 GCA_900557195.1 uncultured Clostridium sp. | reverse complement strand
TGTGAGAGGGGACGAAAATTTTAATTTAATTAAAATTTTCTACTCTACTCGATTAAAAAAAGATTAGCCAATCTCATGTGTAATTTTATCAAAAGCAAATCCACAAATAGTAAATGCTACCATAAAGAAAAGTCCAGATTTTAGCAATGAAATTCCAGCATAAAATAATGTTGGTAAACTAAAAAATTCGTATGTAAGTAAAATTAATGTTGCTAAAATACAAAAAGAAAAAGAATACTTTAGTCCAATTTTCATTATTCTTAGTATTTTTTTATCTATATTGAGGATTGATTTTAATAATATTTTAAAATTTTCTTTCATAAATATCACAGCTTTCTATATTTTTATAAATATATATTAACATAAATCAAGGAAGAAAATCAAAGGTAAATTTAGCCAAGTAAATATAAGTTATGTACTAAAAAAGTACGATTTTATATTAGTTTATATACATTTTTGGATATAAAAGATGTATAATCTCTTAAGATTTAAGTAGTTAAAGAAATATTAGGTAAGTGAAAATTAAATGATGTGAATAAATTTTAAGAATAAAATCACTAGAAACTAATAAAAGATATAATAAAAAACAATCTAGAAAAGTACTAGATTGTTTTTATATAGTAAAAAACTGTGCACAATTTTTTACTTTGATTATGCTTGAACAGCATTTAATTTTTTTGCTAAATTAGATTTTTTTCTAGCAGCAGTATTTTTTACTATAACACCTTTACTGCAAGCTTGATCTATTTTTTTTGTAGCTTGTGAAAATAATGTTTTTGCTTCTTCAACATTACCAGCTTCTATAGCTTGTTCAAACTTTTTAACAGCTGATTTATATCCTGATTTAATCATATTATTTCTTAATGTTTTCTTTTCGATAACACTAACACGTTTAATAGCTGATTTGATATTTGGCATATTTTGCACCTCCCCTTAAGTTAGTAAATTATAACGAAAAATATTATATCATGAGAAAATGAAAAATGCAAGGGGTATGGCGAAAAAACT
Source organism: uncultured Clostridium sp. (assembly GCA_900557195.1). Classification (GTDB taxonomy): domain Bacteria; phylum Bacillota; class Clostridia; order TANB77; family CAG-508; genus CAG-492. Next base: position 24,406 of record USRT01000029.1, on the reverse strand, counting down.
TGATATATAAGTAATGATACATATAGCGTATATATTTTTAACTACTATATATTAATAAGTTAGATTGAAAAATTAATATAAATGTGCTAATATGTAAAAATAGAATGTGAGGAAAGATATGAAAAAATATGCGTTTTTTGGAGGCAGTTTTAATCCACCAACCATAGCACATAAAACATGTGCAGAAAAAATATTACAAGAGATTAAATTAGACAAACTATTTTTTGTTCCAGTAGGTGATGGATATAAAAAGGATGGATTGATAAATGAAAAGTATAGATACGAAATGTTAGAATTAATTTGCAAAGAAACCAAAAAATTAGATGTATGCGATATTGAGCTTAATACAAAAATTAATTATAAAGCAATTGATGTATTTAAATTAATAAAGAATAAATATAAAGATGATGAAATATATTTTATAATGGGAGCAGATAATTTCGAAAATATATTAAATTGGAAAGATTGCAAAGAGTTAATAAGTAATTATAGATTTATTTTATTAAATAGGAATAAGATAAACTTAGAAAAGTTAATATGCCAAAATGAAATATTAAATAAATATAGGAATAATTTTTATTGTCTAAATAATATGAAAGAAATAGAGATTAGTTCTACATTTATAAGAAATAAAATAAAAACAGACGAAATAGATCTAATAAAAGATATGCTGGATGCTAATATATTACAATATATAGAAAAAAATGAATTATATAAGTAATAATAAGATTATTTAATCTAACGTTATGCAAATAGTGTATATCTTTTATGTCAAAAATATTCGAATAATCCAATTGATAGATATAAAAATCAATAAATTGCTTGAAAAATTTAGATAAACAATATATAATGAGAATAACAACGAAAGTTGTAACAAAAGAGTAGTAAACAGTGGAAGGAGAGATTTTTATGAATATAAAAATAACAGGAAAGGAACTAAAGGCAACAGATTCAATTAAAGGTTATATTGAAAAGAAATGCGAAAGATTAGTAAAATACTTTGGAGAAGATTTTGATGTACAAGCAACAATAAAAACAGAAGGTAAAGATCAAGTTGCAGAAATGCATGTAAATACACAAAATGGTGTGTTTAGAGCAGTTACAGGTAGCAAAGATCTATATGCTTCTATAGATAAAAATATAGATATTGTTGAAGGTCAAATTAGAAAAATGAAAACTAAAAAAGACAAACAAAACATGACAGAATCTATTCGTTTAAAAGAGTCTAATATGAGTTTTGAAAAAGAAGAAGAAATTGAAAATGAAATTGTAAAAACATTATTTTATGATGTGAAACCAGTTTCACCAGAAGATGCTAAACTTATGTTACAAGAAGAACCTCAAAACAAATTCTTAGCATTTGTAAATGTTGAAACAGGAAAAGTAAATGTAATGTATAAATTAAAAGATGGAAAGAACTTTGGTTTAGTAGAACCAGAAGTATAAATATTAAAAATAAGCAAGCAATTTTTTTAGATTGCTTGTTCTTTTTTTGTTTATATAGTATTATTATAAAAAATGATTCGCCAAGAGTGGAGAATTTGGGGTCAAAAAATAAAGAGGTATATAATGAAAATATATATAGTTGGTATTGTTGCAAGCGGAAAAACGACACTTGCAAAAAGGTTATCTGAAAAAATTAAAATTCCAAGATTTGAGCTGGATTCTATTATTCATGATGACGAAAATAATGGACAAAAAAGAAGCTTGGAAGAACAATTACAAATTATTCATGAAATTAATAAGAAAGAAGACTGGATTATAGAGGGAACACATAGAAAGAATTTAGATGAACTTTTTATATTAGCAGATAAAATTATATATTTAGATATACCATTATACAAAAGAAGACTAAGAATATTAAAAAGATATATTAAACAGAAAATTGGATTAGAAAAGTGTAGTTACAATTCAAATATTGAGATGTTAAAAATGATGTATAAATGGACAAATGACTTTGAAAAAAATAAGCATGAATTTGAAGGAAAATTAAGCAAATATAAGAACAAAATAGTTAGAAGTAATAGCAATAATATAAATATAATTTTGCAAGAATTAGATATATAAATAACGTTTCATAAATTTTAAGCATATTATTTATAAAAAAGTGAGGTATAGTTATGAAAGATAATCTTATATATAAAATAAAAAAAGATAAACACAATAAAGAGTGTTTAACAAAGATTTTAGAGGAGAACAAACAAATAAAATTTGTTTCTTTAATGGCTGTTGATTTATCTGGAAATGTAACAGATGAAAGAATTCCCATAAAAATATTTTTAGAAGATTTAGAAAAATTTCTATATAAAACAGCTGTGCAAACAGATGGTTCATCTGTAGACCTCCCAGAAATTGCAACAATTAATGACGCAAAAGTTGATATGGTAGTAGATACAGAATGTGATTGGTTTATAGATTACAATGAAGACCTATTAGATGAAGAAACTAACATTCCTGTTGCAACACTTATTATTCCAGCATTTTTATATCATAATGGAAAACCAGTTGATTCTAGAAGTATTTTAAAACTTAGTAGTAGTCAAACAAAGCAAGAGATATTGGAGTTAATAAATGATAAATCAGAAAATTTAGATAAATATAATATAAATGTACAAGATATAGATAAAATTGACTATACTGCAGCAACAGAGTTAGAGTTTTGGGTGAAAACTCCAAATGAAGAAACCGAAATAGAGGAACTTACAACATCACAAGGAATGCATGAACAATATTGGAATAAGATTAGTGGTACAGTAAGAACAGCAATAGAAGAATGTTTAATAACAATGGAAAAATATGAATTAGAGCCAGAAATGGGACATAAAGAAGTTCGGTGGTGTAAAGCCAAAACTAGGCTTTTTTGGCAAATATGATCATGTAATGGAACAAATTGAAATAGATTGGAAATATTCAAGCCCCATGCAGGCAGCAGATAACCAGATTTTTATTAAAGAATTAGTAAAAAAGATTTTTATGAAATATGGATTAGAAACAACATTTAGAGCAAAACCAATAGAAAAAGTAGCTGGAAGCGGAATGCATGTACATTTAGGTATGAGCATAAAGAAGAAGGATGGAACAAGAATAAATTTATTTAATAGTTATAATGATGGTTTTTTAAGTACTATTGGATATGGAGCTTTAATGGGAATGTTAAAAAACTATGAAGTAATGAATCCTTTCATATCTTCAACAGACGATTCTTTGAGAAGATTGAAACCAGGATATGAAGCTCCTGTATGTATTGTAACATCTCTAGGTAAAGAAAGAAACGAACCATCACGAAATAGAAGTGTATTAATAGGATTAGTTAAAGATAAACAAAATCCTTTTGCTACTAGATTTGAACTAAGATCTCCAAATCCATCTTCTAATTTATATATAACTATTGCAGTATCATATTTATCAATGTTAGATGGAATAAAGTATGCTATATTAAATAATAAGACAGAAGAAGGCTTATTACAAGAAATATCAAAAAAACAAAATGAGTATTATGGATATTTAGATAAAGATAGAATGTATAGAAGTGAAGAAGATGTATTTGAATATTATACTGAAGAAGAAAGAAAGATATTATTTGGTAATTCTCCAAGAACTGTTTGGGAAAATGTAAAAATTTTAAATAATAAAGAAAGTCTTAAAGTTCTGCAATATGGAGATATATTAACAGATGTAATGATAAAGTCTTTTAAAACTGCTACTTTAGAAAAATGGAAACTAATTATTTGCAAAAGAAAAATTAAAGAATATTTTGCAGAAATGACTATGTGGAAGAAAATAGAAAGTAAAGATGAGAAAGATAATAAAGATTGGGAAGAAATTGAACAAAAGAGAAGATACATTTATAAAAATACTAATAGTCAAAAATCATTATTTGGTAAGATATATGAAGCTTTTGAAAATGAAGAGTGGGAAAATGTTTCTAATTTAGTTATTGAATTAGAAGAGAAAATGGAAGAATTGAGAAGTCTATATTCTAAATATAAGAAAAATGTAATTGGATTATAAAATAATCCAATAGAGACTTATAAATTTAAGCAAAAAAGTAATGTTAAATTAAGATAATGTACTTCAAGAGGATAGATGATATAAAGTAAAGAATGAAATTTTAGTTATGAAAGAGAGGGTAATATATGAATATATTAATAAGTGCATGTTTAATGGGAATAAATTGTAGATATAATGGAAAAAGTGAAATAGTTAAGGAATTGGAAGAATTAAAAAATAAATATAACTTAATTCCTGTTTGTCCAGAAATATATGGAGGATTAAAAACACCAAGAAATCCAGCCGAGAGAGTTAATGATAAAGTATTAACTAATAATGGTGAAGATGTTACAGAGGAGTATACAAAAGGTGCAGAAGAAATATTAAAGCTTGCTAAATTTTATGATTGTAAATATGCAATTTTAAAAGAAAGAAGTCCATCTTGTGGATTTGGAAGAATTTATGATGGTACATTTTCAAAAACAACAATAGATGGAAATGGTGTTACAGCAGATTTACTTGCAAAAAATGGTGTTAAGATTATAGGAGAATCTAAGATACAGGAATTATTATAAAATAAAAAAGTTATGAAACGAATAAATATATGGAAACAGATTATAAAATAATATCAATGAATGAATTATTGGAGATAGTAGAATAAGAGTATTTGATAGATTAAAGTTAGTTGTAAATTAATAAAATGTACCCAATGGAAGGAAGTAAAAAAGAGTATCTTTCCATTGGGTATATTTTGATTACCAGAAAGGAATACAGAATTTGAGTCATATTTTAAGTTATAATAAAGTTTCTATAATTAATTCGTCATTAGAAGATTCTTTGATTTCGTCAGCACGGTAAGAACGAATAATAAATTGTTTTTTATTATCAAACTTAAAAATTAAACATTTTGAATATTCACATTTGTCATTTCTATATTCTTCAATTATAAAACTTCCATTAGTTTTATTTAATGTTTCAAATGTTGTAATAAATCCTATTCCACTTCCGCCATCAGCTTCATGAGTGGTTATTTGTTCTTTACCAAGTTTTACAATAGTATCTATTTCAAATTCAATACCAGTATCATAAACACGAAATTCCAAATAATCAGATTTATCAAATTGAACTAGTATTTTATTATTCTTATTAGAATTATGATTTATAGCAATTATAGCATTATTTATAATATCTGAAATTAAAATTTCAAAAAGATTTAAGGGAATTGTCTTATTTACTTCAGACTTTATATTAGATTTTACAATGACATTAAAAGAAATATTTTTATTTCTACATTCTAATTCAAAATATTCTAATATATTATCTATATTTATAATACTAGTTTTATTAATATGAAAATGGTCTTGTAAATTTATATGCATTTCATTAGAGAATTCTAAAGATAAATTTTGTGTTAATTTTTCTACTTCTGAGATATCTTTGAATGTTTCAATATAAGTAGATAAATTATATGATAACTTTTTTACATATAACTCTAAAGCAGATATTCTATTACTGAACTTATGATTTATTGTAGAGATTTTTTTTATTTCATCTTTCATAACTTGGTTTTTATGTATTTGTTCATCTAATTGATTCTGTAATTGTAGTATAGTATCTTTAGCTAATAAGCTTTTATAATGTAAAGTAATCTTTTCTTTTATCCATATAAATAAGCTTAATAAAATTAGAATCAGCCCTAATAGAGAGAATTCATTTATAGAATTGCTTATGTAGTTGCCTAAATTAGTTACAATTAATGTTATAATTCCAGATAAAAATATTGCAAAATTTGATGAATAGTTTTTATCTTTTAAAAAAGAAAAGCCATCCTTAAATCTTCTAATTTTAAAAATAAAGAATACTAATAATAGTTCAAGAAGAATAGCAAAAATCAGAATAAATGTATTTCGGCTATTTATATGTAGTAATGGCAAACATACAAGAAGTGAAATAAATATAGTTATTTCATATAAAGTAATTGTAATTGCTGACGCTATTAAAGTGACAACAATAGAACGATTTAATTTGTATTTTGTTATATGAGTATATAAAAGGCTTAGTATAATATAAGAAAGTAAAAGCATATAAAAAGTATTAATAAATGTACTACACAAAGATATTATTATAGACAATGCAATGCAAGTTAAAATAATTATTAATTTATTTTTGGTATTTAATATTTTAAAGTTAGAAATTTTAATATATAAATAGCATGTGATTAAATTCATAAAAAGGTACTTTAGTAAAATATTTAAATAATCAATATAATCCATATATAACACTCCATAAATCAATAATAATATTGAATATTTTATATGATAATAAAAAAGTAGTCAATCTTATGAGACACAAGATGTAATCTCTTAATCAACTACTTTTTTAATTATGTTTGAATTATCTAGACCAGTAAGATAAAGCTTTCATTAATTCTGTCCACCAATCCATAATCTCACATCCTTATTTTAAATTTATATATATGTATATATATAAATTTAAAATACCACCTAAAATATTTTACTTAGGTGGTATTTAGAGTGCATTTATATGCAAAAGCTGTGGAAATAAGTTATTGATCTAGCTTGTTTACTATGTAATATATAAATTCAGTAGGAGTTGGAACTCCAGTATTATAATTTATTTGAGCTGTATAATTAATTCTGAGGTCTTCTATAGAAGACGTTCTCCAAGTGTGATTAATTGATGTTTGAATAGCACGACTTATGCTACTAGTTAATAATTTATAATGATTAGATAAATGTTGAAACACAGTAATATTGGAATTCTTATTTGTTAATAAGAAATAAATTCCTTCAAAAAGATATTCTCTTCCTTTAAGTTTATAACTTAGGCCAATTAAATCTAATTCTTTATTAATTTTATCGCGGATTTCTAAATCTTTTTCTTCTGGTGAAGAATTATAAGCGATAGGTTTTAAATTAGGCTCTTGCGCAAGTAAGACTAAAGTATCTATAACTAATTTAGGAGAATAATCTGATTGTTTCTTGTAAAAGATTAAATCAACAAAATCTTTGTGAAGTTTGTCATATATTACTTGTGATGCAATATTAGTAGTCACAATAATTAAAGGTCTGTAAGATAGTGATAAATGTTTTAGATTATTCAAAAAATCGAAACCAGAACCATTACCTTCATGTAACTCCAAATCTAAAATTATTGCATCTGGAGAATGCTTTTTAACTAAAATTAATGCTTCATTACTAGATTTTGTTTTGGATGATAATGTTATATCATTTCTTTTATTTATAAAATCCTGAAACATTTTACTCTCTTCACTATTATCTTCAAGAAGTATAACTTTTATTTTTCTTTCCATATATTTTCATCCTTTTTTCTAAATAATACCACAATAGTCGACAAAAATCTACAATAAGTTTATAGACAATTCATCAAAACATTTTTATAAAATATATTATATTTTTATAGGTGATGAAATTGGAGAAAAAAGAAAAAATAAAAATAGATATTGGTAAAAGAATTGAATTTATAAGAAATGAAAAGAATATGACAAAAGAAGAATTTGCAAAATTAATAAATGTAAGTGGTCAACATTTAGGAAGAACAATTGCTGGTGAAAAAGGACTATCAATAGAGAAAATTATTGAGATTTCTAATAAAACAGGATATTCAACAGATTTTATTTTAAAAGGTGTAACAAATAAATCTAATCTAAATAATGAAAAAATAAATGAAATAAAAAATAATATAAACAATATAAAAGAGATTATAAATACACTATAAATACGTTAATTCAACTCAAACCAATGGATTGACAAAACTAGTCTGATTTGGTAAAATATGTAAAGAAGAGATATATTTTATCGAAAAAGTACGAAAGGAGTCAATTTTATGGACGGATATATTGTTAGAAGAATTGATGAATTAGGTAGAGTTGTTCTTCCAAAAGAATGGAGAGATATTAATAATATTAAAGAAAAAGATGCTTTAGAGATGCATATTGATGGAAAGTCATTAACTTTAAAAAAACACGAAAATAGTTGTGTATTCTGCGGAAATAAAAGGAGTCTACAATTACATCATAATGTACATGTATGTAGAAAATGTATAAATTCTTTAATCTTATCAAACAGTAAAGATAAAGTATAAATTAATCTAATAATAGTTTAATAAAATATAAATAAATAATAAGGCAGGAACACAATTCCTGCCTTTATGTATGCCCTTAAAAAGAGTATTCATAAAATCAAGAAAAATATTCCTGTCTTATCTTATTTTTTTAAATCACTAATAATTTAAATATTAAAAATATTAATACAAAAACTATTTGTTAGTCATTTGAGATTCAGCTTGTTGGATTAATTTTCTTACCATGTTACCACCGATTCTACCAGCGTCTCTAGCTGATATATCTCCGTTATAACCTTCTTTTAAGTTAACACCAACTTCACTAGCTACTTCATATTTAAATTTATTTAAAGCTTCTGTAGCTTCTGGAACTACTTTATAGTTACTATTGTTTGATGAGTTTGCCATATCTTTCACCTCCTATAGAATGTATTTATATTTTTATTTGTTTCTTTGTGAAAAAGCATTTTGTCTTTTCACATTATATATGTTGTGCAAATATTATTTTTTTAAACTGGAAATTTTTGATAATTTTTATTGAAATAAAATTTAAAGTATATTAGAATTATTAAATAATGATAAAAAACTAAATATAGGAGAAAAATATATGTATAAATTAATAGCAATAGATTTAGATGGTACATTATTAAATTCTTATGGAGAAATATCCGATAAAAACAAAAAAGCAATAAAAAAAGCAAAAGAAAACGGAATACAAGTTGTAATTGCTTCTGGTAGACACATAACTTCTGTTAAAAGTTTTGCAAAAGAAATAAAATCTGAAAACTATAGTATATGTGGCAATGGTGCTATTTTATATGATATGAAGAATGATGAAATTCTATACAATAAATTTATAAATAAAGAAAAAATATTAGAAATAATAGATGTCTGTGAGCAAAATAGTATATACTATAATATTTATACAGAAACAGAAATATTAACAAGAACAATTGCATATAGTGCTTTATTTTACAAACAAGAAAATGAAAAAAAGGATAGTAAATATCAAACAAATATAAAAGTAGTAGAAGATTTATATAATTTTGTAAAAAACGATAACAGTAAAAATTATATAAAAGTTACTATATATGATGATAATTTATCAATTTTTAATCGTATTATACAAAAGTTAAGAGAAATTGAAGATATAGATGTATTAGATGTTGGACACATGTCCAGAAAAATGATAAAAGTAAATAATGAAGATGTAGAAATAAAATATTATTATACTGAAATTACTAAAAATGATGTAAACAAGTGGAATGCAATTAAAGTTTTAATGAATAAATTAAATATTAGAGCAAATGAAGTTGTTGCAATAGGAGACAATGTAAATGATAAAGAGATGCTAGAAAATGCAGGTCTTGGAGTAGTGATGGAAAATAGTGCAGAATATGTTAAAGAATTTGGGAATGTCGTTGTTAAAGATAATGATTCAGATGGAGTTGCACAAGCAATTGAAGAGTATGTACTATCTCAAATGAATAATTCAAAAAAATTATAAGAATAACAAAAAACTTAATATCAAATAGTATTATAAAAGTATAATAATTTATAACATGCACATAATTATAAAAGAGGTGTATGTTATATGAATGATAAAGAATTAAATAAATTAAAAAATGAAATAGGAGAGATAGAAGACGCTACAAAATATGGCGAATTTGTCTCTTCTTATTTTGCATGGCTTACATTATCAAAGCAAAAACAAAGAGCAGAAGATATGGATAATATGACAAAAGACAAGTAGATGTAAAATTAAAACATCTACTATACATAAAATTTAAAATGTGAATTTTTAGTATTGACAAAATAAAAAATGAGAGTATAATACTATTATAGGTCAAAGAAAGTCAAAGTCAAAAAACGAAATTATATATGAATGAAAAATTTTAAATAAATATTAGAAGAATATAGAAAAATATACAAACAGAAAAGAGGCGAAAATTATGAGAATGTCGGATATGATAGAAGAATTTATAAAAGAGTTATTTAATGAAGAAGATGAATATATAGAAATACAAAGGAATGACCTAGCAGAACATTTTAATTGTGTACCATCGCAAATAAATTATGTAATTTCAACTAGATTTAAGCCATCTCAAGGGTATTATGTAGAAAGTAAACGTGGTGGCGGTGGTCATATTAGAATAAAAAAAATAGATATGACAAGAAGTAAATATATTATGCATATTATTGCAAGTCTTGAGGATAAAATAACATCACAAGAAGTAGATATTTATATAAGTAACTTCTTATCATATAACATTATTTCAGAAAAGGAAGCAAAGCTTTTAAAAGTAGCAACAAGTGATAATGTACTTAATATACCACATGAATATAAAGATACCTTAAGGGCAAATATCCTAAAAAATATGTTATTAAATCTTATAGAAGATTAAAAATAATATTAAAGTTTATATTTAAATTATTAATTAAGGGGGAATTATTATGTTATGTCAGAATTGTGGAAATAACGAAGGAAATGTAAGATACACACAAATAATTAATGGTGTAAAAAAAGAAATGATTCTTTGTAGTGAATGTGCAAAAGAGATGGGAATAGATGATATGGATTTTAGTATGCCAATCAACTTTTCTAGTTTTCTAGGAGATATATTAGATGAATATAATGATTCGTTTATGCCAAGTTTTATAAAACAAAACACATTAAAGTGTAATAAATGTGGATTAACATATGACGAATTTACTCAAAATGGGAAATTTGGATGTGAAAATTGTTATGAAACATTTAATGAAAAGGTTAACCACTTAGTAAAAAATCTACATGGTTCGATATCACATATAGGAAGAAAACCTAAATATATAAAAGAGAATAAGATTGATACAGATTCCAAGAAAGAAGAGGAAAATAAAGAAGAAAGTGAGTTACAAAAATTAAACAGAGAATTAAAAGAAGCAATTAAAGAAGAGAGATATGAGGATGCAGCTAAAATAAGAGATGAAATTAAGAAATTAGATAATGAATAAAATGTTAATAAATGTTTTGTTATGTAATTGGTGATTAAAATATAATAGGGAGGTTAAAAGATATATATGAGTAATTGGTATTTACAAAATGGTAAAGAATCTGATGTAGTTCTTAGTACAAGAATAAGACTTGCAAGAAATATAAAAGAATTTGAATTTCCAAATAAATATAGTAAAGAGGAAAGTAAAAAAATATTAGAAAAATTAGATGAAATAACACCTAGCTTAGGTTATGGACTAAAGTTTATTAAATTAGAAGATATTGATGATATTACTAAAATTAGTTTAATAGAAAAACATCTATTAAGTCCAGAGTTTGCTATGTCTAAAGAGAAAAATAAAGGAATTTTAATTAATGATGATGAAAATATATGTATAATGGTTAATGAAGAAGATCATATTCGTATGCAAGTATTTTCAGCAGGATTGGATTTGGAAAATTTATTGAATTTAAGTATAGAAATAGATGAAAAGTTAGAAAACTTAGTAAACTATGCATATAGTAACAAATATGGATATTTAACATCATGTCCAACTAATGTAGGAACAGGAATGAGAGCTTCTGTAATGGTTCATTTGCCAGCACTTACAGCGACAGGAAATATAGGTAAAGTTTTGCAAGCTGCAAATAATTTTGGAATGAATATTAGAGGAATATATGGTGAAGGCTCTCAAAGTCAAGGTAATATATATCAAATTTTTAATAACCAATCATTAGGAATTAGTGAACATGAAATTATAAAAAATGTAAGAGCTATAACAGAAAAAGTAATAGAACAGGAAAGACTTGCAAGAAAATATTTGGGAAAAAAGCAAATAGATTTAGAAAATCGTGTATATAGGGCATACGGATTGTTATCATATTCAAGTAAATTATCATCTGAAGAATGTAGAGCATTAATATCAGATGTAAAACTTGGAACAGATTTAGGTATTATTAAAGAGTTGAATGATATGCAAGTTAATAAATTAGGGTTATATACTAAACCAGGTAATTTACAAAAATATTTTGGAAAACCATTAGCTGGTGAGGAAAGAGACATAAGGAGAGCCGAGATTGTAAAGAAGATTATAAAAGAAGAAATAGTATAAATTTATAAAGTTGTTATTTTATAAATACCTTATTTCACTTGTTTGAGGTATAAATGTGAAAAGTGCTTATATTAAAAGTATAAATATAGAGATATAATAAAAAAATAAAATTTAAAAGCAAAGAATTGCTAGAATGGAGGTTTTTATGACATATAAATTTACAAATAGAGCTCAAAAAGCAATAGAGTTTGCAAATGATGTTGCAAATGAGCTTGGACATAATTATATAGGAACAGAACACCTTTTATACGGTCTTTGTAAAGAAGGAACAGGTGTTGCAAGTAAAGTTTTAGAAAATCAAAATATAACTCCAGAAAGTATATTAGAGGAAATAGAAGAATTAATAGGAAGAGCAAGTAGTAATTCTGGTGGTGATACTACTATAGGCTTTACACCTAGAACAAAAAGAGTTATAGAAAACGCTTTTAGAGAAGCAAGAAAGCTTGGAACAGAATATATAGGAACAGAACATTTATTAATAGGAATAATGTTAGAAGGTGACAGTATAGCTGTTCGTATTATGATGGATTTAAATGTAAATCCTCAAAAATTATATAATGAAATTGTAAAAGTAATAAATGAAGATGAAACTTATACAGGAGAAAAACAAAATAATAACAAAGGTTTTGGAAGTTATAATTCAACAAATACTTTAAATCAATTTGGAACAGATTTAACAAAACAAGCTAAAGAGGGAAAGTTAGATCCTGTTATAGGTAGAAATGATGAAATAGAAAGAGTAATTCAGATTTTATCTAGAAGAACTAAAAATAATCCTTGCTTAATAGGAGAACCAGGTGTAGGTAAAACAGCTGTAATAGAAGGCTTAGCACAAAAAATAGTATCAGAAGATGTTCCAGAAATGCTAAAAAATAAAAGAGTTGTAAGTATAGATATTTCTAGCATGGTAGCAGGAGCAAAATATCGTGGAGATTTTGAAGAAAGAATAAAAAAATCTTTAAATGAAGTAAAAAAAGCAGGAGATGTAATTCTTTTTATAGATGAAATTCATACAATAGTAGGTGCCGGTTCTGCAGAAGGAGCAGTAGATGCTGCAAATATTTTAAAACCACTTTTAGCAAGAGGAGAAATTAAAGTTATAGGTGCCACTACATTAAATGAATATAGAAAATATATAGAAAAAGATGCAGCATTGGAAAGAAGATTTAGTCCAGTTACTTTGCAAGAACCTTCTAAAGAAGATACAATAAAAATATTAGAAGGAATTCGTGATAAGTATGAAGCACATCATAATGTTAAAATAACAGATGAAGCAATAGAAGCAGCAGTTAATTTATCTGTAAGATATATTAATGATAGGTATTTACCAGATAAAGCAATAGATTTAATTGATGAAGCATCTTCTAGAGTTAAAATGAGAACATATACAAGACCAGATAACTTAAAAGAATTGGAAGATAAAATTGCACAATATGAAAAAGAAAAAGATGAAGCAATACGTTCTCAAGATTTTGAAAAAGCAGCAAATTTAAGAGACAAAGAGAAGATGGCAAAAGAAAAATTAGAAAAAGATAGACAAAAGTGGGAAAATAAAAATAATCGTAGTGTAACAACTCTAACAACAGAAGATATTGCAGATGTTATTGCAAGTTGGACAAAAATTCCAGTAAAAAAACTAACAGAAGACGAAAACGAAAAATTAAAGCATTTAGAAGAAGCTTTGCATAAAAGGGTTATTGGACAAAAAGAGGCAGTAGAAGCGGTTGCAAAGGCTATAAGAAGAGGTAGAGTAGGATTAAAAGATCCTAATAGGCCAATTGGTTCGTTCTTATTTTTAGGACCTACTGGTGTTGGTAAAACAGAACTATCAAAAGCACTAGCAGAATCGTTATTTGGAAATGAAGATGCTATGATAAGAGTTGATATGTCTGAGTATATGGAACCACATTCAGTATCTAAATTAATAGGATCACCTCCAGGATATGTAGGTTTTGATGAAGGTGGACAATTAACAGAAAAAATAAGAAGAAAACCATATTCAGTTATATTATTTGATGAAATAGAAAAAGCTCATCCAGATGTTATGAATATGTTACTTCAAATATTAGAAGATGGAAGATTAACAGATAGTCAAGGAAGAACCGTAAATTTTAAAAATACAGTTGTTATTATGACATCAAATGTAGGTGCAAGAATGATAACAGATAAAAAGACACTAGGATTTACTAAAAATCAAAATTCAAATGAAGCTATGGAAAAAGAATATGAAAATGTAAAAAAAGATGTTTTAGCTGAACTAAAAAAAGAATTTAGACCAGAATTTATAAATCGTATAGATGAAATTATAGTATTCCATAAATTAATAGATGAGGAGATTAAACAGATTATAGACATCATGTTAAAACAAGTTAAGAAAAGATTAGAAGAACAAAATATGATTGTAGAAATAGATGATTCTGTAAAAGAATTAATTGCTAAAAAAGGAATTGATACAAACTATGGTGCAAGACCTTTAAGAAGAGCAATTCAAAGTAATTTAGAAGATAAAATAGCTGAAAGTATTTTAGATGGAATAGTAAAACCAGGTGAGAGTGTAAAAGCTATTGCAAAAGATGAGAAGATTGAAATTATAAAGAAGTAGTAATATAAAGGTAGTCTTGAAAAATAGGCTACCTTTGGTGTTATTATGTGGGTAGATACTTTTAGGGAGAAATAAAGAATAAAAAGATCCAGGCTCTTATTGAGCTGGATTTTCTGTTTTTGTCATCCTATTTTAGGCTATTTTCTTTTTAAATAGGATTAACATGAATAATAGTTTTATAAATTTTATCTAATTTATCAATATCTTTTTCTAATTTATCTGCAAGTTCATGGCTTGCAAATGTAGTCATATTTCCATCTACATATATAGTTAAAACAACAACATATTGATATCCGACAGGTGTAGAAGAAATATTATCTAATTTTTTAATTTCTTTATAGGTATGTGCTAAATCTAAAATCATATCTTTAGTTTTATTATCTATTGATATATCCATTAAGACATTATAGCTTTCTATAAATATTTTTACTCCTGTATAACATATCCATAAAGAAATACCTATACCGGGTAACTCCGGTCAAACCAATAAATGTTATAAAAGCTAAAGATTATAGAAAGTAGTGTAAATGTAGTTACTATACAATCATTTCTGTGATCTTTTTTGTTTGCATCTAAAAGGATATTTGGATATTTTTTTGATAGTGAATTTGTATATAAAAATAAACAAAGTTTTACTAATATTGTAATAATACAAACTACTATTAAAAACATAGAAGACTCAAATTTGTTGTTATTAATAAGTGAAATAATAGAGTCGTATAGTAATTTTAAAGCTACAAGAATCATAGAGATGCTTATAAATAAAGAGAATATATATTCGGCTTTTCCGTGTCCAAAATTATGTGTATCATCTTTGGGTTCGCTTGCTATTTTGTTTCCTATAAATGTCATTAGGGAGGCGAAAATATCTCCTGCACTATTTGCTGCGTCTGCAATCATTGCTTGACTGCCACTAATAAATCCAACAATAGATTTTATTATTAGTAAAAATATATTTCCGAAAATTCCTAAAATACCAGCTTTTTTGGTTTCTTTATATCTGTCCATAGAATTACTCCAATCTAAAAGTATTAAATTATTATACCATAAAATGTAAATAAGTAAAATAGAAAATAAAATAAATATTAAAAATGGTAAAATATAATGCTGAGGGGGATTGCTTGTTTTTGTTTAAGAGACGATGTTACCGCATACCAAAGCTTTATATATTTATAAATTTAAACCAATCTTGAAGCGTGGTGGGTAACTGCTAGGAATAAGTTTTATACCACGCATTTCATTTTTGGGAAACGTCAAAATATGAGCAGTCGGCGATTGGTTTAAATTTATAAATATATAAAGCTTTGGTATGCTAGTATGTACTTTCAGATAAAATTACCATAAAATGTATGTTACAAACACATTACAAAAAGTTTGCAAAAATATTACAAATGTGGTATAATTAAGTATATTAGTAAGAAGGTGGTAAAAATGACTATACTAACCATTATTATTTATACATTAATTTTAATTATATTTGGATTAATAGGATATGCGATTATGCAGATTAAGCTTGCAGGAATGAATGTAAAAGATTTCTGGAGTTTTATAGAGGCTAATAAAACTTTAGATAGATTATATAGATTATCTAAACAATATGAACATATGAATACACAGCAGCAAATTATATTTTTATCGCAAGCAGAAGATGTATTTAATGCATTTGATAAAGTTCCAAATGCTATTTGGGAAGAAGAATATTCAAAATATAGAGAGGTTCTAGAAACATATAGAAACATAAGAGTTTTAAGATGGGCCAAGCAAGGATAAATATATAGGATTTTATAAGGCTAGTAAAAAAGTATTAAAAGCTTTTTTACTAGTCTTATATTTTATTATAAGAAAGTCATATTTTTAGAATAAAAGATGAGATATTAAAATAATATCTTAAATATTTTTTGAAACCTAAAAACATAAGTTGTTATTTTCAGTTATGGAAAAGTTGTTTAGATTATTTTTATACACTTTCAAAATTTGTATATTTCTTAGTATATTTTTCAATATATGAAATAACTTCATAAATTTATTGCATAATAAAGCAGTAGGCAAAGTATAATAAATAATAGGAAAATTATTTTAGATTTTATATAGCAAATATAAGAAAGAGAAGTGAAAACTATGAAGATTAGGTATTTTGACCATGCAGCAACAACAAAAGTAAATGAAGAAGTAATAAAAGAAATGATTCCATATTTTGGAATAGAATATGGAAATAGCTCTTCACTATACAGTATTGGAAGAAAATCTAAAAGAGCTATAGAAGAAGCAAGAAGTAAAGTAGCAAAAGCTATTAATGCAAATTCTAAAGATATATATTTTACTGCATGTGGAAGTGAAAGTGATAACCTAGCAATAAAAGGAATTGCATATGCAAACAAAGAAAGGGGAAATCACATTATAACAAGTAAAATAGAACATCATGCAGTATTAAATAGTTGTAAAACATTAGAAAAACAAGGATTTAAAGTTACGTATTTAAATGTAGATGCAGATGGAGTTATAAATTTAGAGGAATTAAAAAGTTCAATTACAGATGATACAATCTTAATTACAATAATGTATGCAAATAATGAAATTGGAACCATTCAGCCAATAGAAGAAATAGGAAAAATAGCAAAAGAAAATAATATAATATTTCACACAGATTGTGTTCAAGCAATTGGAAATGTAAGAATAGATGTACAAAAATTAAATATAGATGCACTTTCTATGTCTGCACATAAATTTTATGGGCCAAAAGGGGTAGGTGCTTTATATGTAAAAGAGGGAATAAAGTTTGATAAGTTGCAAGATGGAGGTCATCAAGAAAAAAACAAAAGAGCAGGAACTGAAAATGTAGCTGGTATTGTTGGATTAGGTAAGGCGATAGAGAGAATATATGAAAATTTTGATGAATATAATGAAAAGCTTACTTATTTAAGAGATTATTATATTAAAAGTGTAGAAGAAAAAATCCCATATATAAAATTAAATGGACATAGAACCAAAAGACTACCTGGAAATGCTAACATTTCTTTTAAATTTATAGAAGGAGAAGCATTACTTCTTAATCTAGATTTTAAAGGAATATGTGCATCTACTGGTTCTGCATGTGCATCAGGTTCTGTGGATCCATCACATGTTTTACTTGCAATTGGTCTTCCACATGAAATTGCACATGGTTCATTAAGGATTACAATTGGAGAAGAAAATACTAAAGAAGATATAGATTATTTAGTAGAAAGTTTAGTAGAAATTGTTAAAAAGTTAAGAAATATGTCACCTTTATATGAGAATTTTATAAAAACAATTGATACTGGAAAAGAGGAGTAAAATGTATTCTGAGAAAGTTATAGATTATTTCTATAATCCAAGAAATGTGGGAGAAATTAAAAATGCAGATGGGATAGGAGAAGTAGGTAATAAAACTTGTGGAGATATAATGAAGATTTATTTAAAGATAGAAGAGGATATCATTATAGATGCAAAATTTAAAACATTTGGATGTGGTGCAGCAATAGCAACAAGTAGTATGGCAACAGAGCTTATAAAAGGTAAAGCTATTGAGGATGCATTAAATATTACGAATAAAGTAGTAACAGATGCTCTAGATGGACTGCCACCATCTAAATTGCATTGTTCATTATTAGCAGAAGAAGGGATAAGAGCTGCGATTATAGATTATTACAAGAAAATAGGAAAAGATACAAAGCATTTAGAAGAGAAAAATAATAACTGTATATGTGAAAATTGTATAAATCAATATATGCAAATTTCATAAAAGATTTGTACATTTAAGATTTATAAGAGAATTTAATAAATAAAAAATTTGAAAAATAGATGAAAACTTAATATTATAGCAAAGTACAATTGATATAGTTAGTATATATATAAATACACAGGCTACGGACTAATTTTATATGTGTTTTAGAAATTAACGCTGACAAACAACAAATAAACCAATAAATTAACATTAATTTCAAAATTAATATTGCAATTTTACAAAATCTGTGATAATATACTAAAAATTTACAGGAAAAAAATGTATTATTTTACTTTTTTTGTAAAAAAATGGTTGAAATTTACAATTTAATGTATTAAAATGAAACAAACAAATTAATAGGAGGACTTAGAAATGGAATTATTTACAATACAAAAGAAATTTTTTATAAACAATATAAT
Organism: uncultured Clostridium sp.; assembly: GCA_900557195.1. GTDB lineage: Bacteria > Bacillota > Clostridia > TANB77 > CAG-508 > CAG-492. The sequence continues at coordinate 5,463 of USRT01000029.1, read as the reverse complement.
TGGAGAAAAATGGAAGAATAGTGATGAAAAATATATAAGGGCATTAGAAAAATTTTTAGATAGAGCAAGTAATATAAAAGATGAAGAATTAAGAGAAAGTATAATTAATAATATGTTAATTTGTGATCAAATATTAACAGAAATTTCAGAAGCACAATTTGTAAAATTATACAAAAGAGCATATAGAGAAGGAAAAAGGAATAAATTATTCAAAAAAGAACATACTAATAGAGAAAAGAATAAAAATAAAAAAGTGGTATAAAATGATAAAAAAAATAATAATAGGAATTATAGCTGGTTTCTTTAGTGGACTGTTTGCTTCTGGCGGAGGGTTAATATTGCTTCCAGCTTGTATTTATTTTCTGGGGCTAAATGAAAGATCTGCAAGAGCAACAACTATTTTTGCAATATTGCCAATGGTACTTACTAGCACTATATTTTATTACAAGAATAATTATATAGATTGGAATATAGGAGTAAAAACAGCAATAGGCGGGATAATAGGGGGATTTATAGGTTCTAAATTATTAAATAAAATTAACAATAAATATTTAAAAATTATCTTTATTATATTTTTATTTTATTCAGCATTTAATTTATTTAAGTAAGGAAAAACATAAATCTTAAAAAATTAATAGAAGGAGAGTTTGCTTGCTATGTTTTTATAAAGCAGACAAATATTAAATATGGTAGAAATATTAATAGGCATTCTTTCAGGAGTTGTTACTGGTATAGGAATGGGTGGTGGAACAATACTAATTCTTTTACTATCTATAATCTGGCAATATGATCAACATGTAGCACAAGCAACTAATCTAATATTTTTTATCCCTACTTCCATTATATCTATAATTGTAAATTTAAAGCAGAAAAATATAAATGTAAAATTAGCTCTATGCTTATCTATATTTGGAGTCATAGGAGCAGTTATAGGAGCTTATATAGGAAGTAATATAGATGTAAACAAATTAAAAAAGTGTTTTGCAATATTTTTAATAATTATTGCCATTCATGAACTATATTCTTTATATAAAGAGTATATAAAGTCAAAGAATAAGGCATAATATATTTAAAATATGTAAAAGGAGGAAAGAAGATAATGAAATTTGTTAAAGGTATGTTAGTAGGAAGTATTGTTTCTGCAGGTTTAGTACTTGCTTATACAGAAACAATGGGACAAGATAAAAAGAAACTAATGAAAAAGGGAAAGCAAATGATGAAGAAAATAGGAATTATATAAAAAGAAATCAAATGGATAAACCTTAAGAAAAGTTTATCCATTTGAGATATTACATATATTATACTTAAATAGATTATCTATAATAAAATGGTCTTGGATCACATTTTCCTTTATGGTCGCATTTTTCCATGCAGCCTTTTTTTTCTTCTTTTTTACAATCGCATTTTTCCATACATTCATTTTTATCTTTTTTACAATCACATTTTTCCATACATTCTTGTTTTTCTTCTTTACAGTGACATTTGTCTTTGTATTCACATTCCTCTTTACAATCGTGTTCCTTTTTGCAATCATATTCATCTTTGTAATCATATTCTTTTTTGCAATCACATTTATCTTTACAATCATGTTCCTTTTTACAATCACAATTATCTTTGTAGTCATGTTCCTTTTTATAATCACATTTATCTTTGCAATCATGTTCCTTTTTGCAATCACAATTTTCTTTATAATCATATTTATAATCATATTCGTCTTTACAATTGCATTTATCTTTCCAATCATGTTTTTCTTTGTGACAGCATTTATCTTTTTTATCACAGTCAATATCTACACCTTTTAAACAAGCTCCTTCATGTTCACAAGTAGCACAAATTTTAGCATGTTTTACATTGTCTACCCAAATTTGTATTTCATAAAATTTATCTGGACATAAAGGTCCAAAAACAAATTCACCATTTTTATCAGTAAAAGTATGAGAAACTGGTCTTCTCTCTTCTTTACCACATTCACAAACTACTTCAATTAATTTTACAACAGCATCACAAACAGGTTCTTTATAGCAATCTTTTATTATTCCATAAATTACATTTCTATTATCCTTTGGTAAAGTAATGTCTAAATCAAATTGTTTACCAGTTGCAATTACACCATCCACATCTACTACTGGACATATATTTTTATCATATTCCATTATTTTTCATCATCCTTTCATAATATTGCAGCCTCTTGGCTTAATATATATTATGATATATATATTATATATGTGATAATATGAAAAAAATAATAAAAAAAGTTTATTATATGTAAATTTATGATATAATGCTACAGATTATTTAAGTTATATTAGGCTATAGTAATTGAATCTTGACAATTTTATATTTAATAAAGTAATATATATTTACTGTATAAAACGGATTTTGTTAATAGATTAGCGAATTAAAAATATCTATAACAAAACCATATATAAAAGAATAAAATATAAACATATATAATCAGAAAGTATATAATGAAATAGATTTGATAAAAATGAAAAATGAGATTTGAATATATATTATAAATATGTTTATTTGAATTTTACAAATTTTGATAGTGGGAATAATATATATAGTTTCAATATACTAAATATAAAAAGTAAATTTTAGAGATAAGATGTCAATACTTAGTTTTCATATTATACAAAATGAAAACTAAATAGAAAGGATAATTTATATGGATAAATCTATGCAATTTAAACAATATAGAGAAGAATATAAAGACTTTTATTTTAATAGCTATTTAATAGAAGAGACAAAAGAAGAAATATATTTAAAATATGAATTTGAAATACCAGGACTTACAAAATTCAATCCAGTATTAAAAATTTTAAAAAAGAAACTTAATTTAAAAAGTATAAATACAAATTATGCAAAAAATATGGTTTTTCATATAGGTCTTATAGAACTTATAAGTTATTGGAAGAGTACATGTTCACCTAATGTCATTATAAAATGTGGATATTTGAATGAAGAGCAAATTAAATGGTGGAAAAAAATATACTACTATGGATTAGGAGAGCTATTTTTTACAAATAATATAAGAACAAATATAGAAGACTTTATGACCATAAAATGCATAAAAGAAGTAAATGAATTAGAGTACGAAACAATAGATGATGTTAGTGAAGGATACATTGTTCCAATTGGTGGTGGAAAAGATTCGGTTGTGACATTAGAAACTTTAAAGATTAATAAAGAAAAAGATTATTGTTTAATTATTAATCCAAAACAAGTAACTCTAGAATGTGCGAAAATAGCAGAATTGAAAGATGATAATATAATAGAAGTTTATAGAACTATAGATAAAAATTTAATAGATTTAAATGCAAAAGGTTTTATTAATGGGCATACTCCGTTTTCTGCTATGCTTGCATTTGTTTCATATTTTATAGCATATTTATTAGGAAAAAAATATGTAGCGTTATCAAATGAAAATAGTGCTAATGAGTCTAATGTTCTAGGAGAAAAGATAAATCATCAGTATTCAAAAAGTTTTGAATTTGAATGTGATTTTGAAGAATATACAAAAAAATATTTAAAAGCACCAGTAAAATATTTTAGCTTTTTAAGACCACTAAATGAACTACAAATAGCAAAAATATTTTCAAGACAAGAAAAATATCATAATACTTTTAAAAGTTGTAACGTTGGAAGTAAAGAAAAAGAATGGAAATGGTGTCAAAACTGTGCTAAATGTTTATTTGCTTATATAATATTAAGTCCATATCTATATAAAGAAAAATTAATTTCAATTTTTGGAGTTGATATGTTTGAAAAGCAAGATTTGTTACAAATATTTATAGAATTAACAGGAAATGGTGAAACTAAACCATTTGATTGTGTTGGAACATTTGAAGAAGTGAATTTTGCTATAAGTAAGACAATAGAAAATATTGAAAAAGAAAATATAAAATTACCATATTTATTAAAATATTATAAAGAGAATTATAAATTAGTAGATACTAATAATGATATAACTCAAATGTACAACGATGAAAACAATTTAAACGATGAGCAAAATGCTATATTAAGAAAAGAGGTATTCTTTAGTGATAAATGATTTAATACAATATTTAAAAAATAAAAAAATACTTATATTAGGATTTGGAAAAGAAGGTCAATCAACATATAAATTAATAAGAAAGTATTTACAAAATCAACAATTATATATTGCTGATAATAAAGAAGATTTTCAAAAAGATTATAAATTTTTAGAACAAGATAATAATGTAACTTATATAAGTGGAAATAAATATTTAGATAATTTAGATGAATATGATATTATTATGAAGTCTCCAGGAATATCTTTTGTTGGAATTGATACAAGTAAATATATTAATAAGATTAAATCACAATTAGAATTATTATTAGAATTTTTTAATATTTTTACTATAGGTGTTACTGGAACAAAAGGAAAAAGCACCACTAGTTCATTACTATACAAGATTTTAAAAGAACAAAATAGAAAATGCATGCTTTTAGGAAATATTGGAGTTCCAGTATTTGATTATGTAAGTTCTATGGAAGATGATATAATAGTAATTTTAGAAATGTCATCACATCAATTAGAATATATGAAATTATCTACAAATATTGCAATTTTGTTAAATATCTATGAAGAACATTTAGATCATTATGAATCATTTGAAAAATATGCTGAAGCTAAATGTAATATATACAGGTACCAAAAAGAATCTGATTACTTTTTATATAATGCAGATAATGAAATGTTAAATAAATTAATACAAACTACTAATGGTCATACATACAAAGTTAGTATTGAAGATAGAGCTGGAAGCGATATATATTTAAGAAATGACAAGGTATATTTTAAAGATAAGGAAATATATAATAGAAATGAAAAAAGAAATTTAATTGGAGATTATAATCTTAATAATATTATGTTTGTACTTGGAGTTTCTGAGTTATTAAAATTAGACATAAATAAGACTATTAAATCTATTAGTGAATTTAAACCTTTAGAGCATAGATTAGAATTTGTAGGAAAATATAATGATGTTTTGTATTATGATAATAGTATAGGAACAATTCCTATGGCTACAATTGAAGCTGTAAAATCTTTAAAATATGTAGATACATTAATTATAGGTGGTATGGATAGAGGAATTAATTATCAAGATTTTATAGAATATTTAAATAATAGTGATATAAAGAATATTATTTGTATGCCTAAAACTGGACACGATATTGCGAAAGCTTTAAAAAAAGAAAGAGCATATATTGTAGAGGATTTAGAAGAAGCGGTTAATGTTGCAAAGAAAGTAACTGAAAAAGGTAAAATATGTTTACTATCTCCTGCAGCAGCAAGTTACGGTTTCTTTAAAAATTTTGAAGAAAAAGGAAATTTATTTAAAAAATTAGTAAAGGAAAATGCCTAAAATATTGTGAACAAATAGACTAACTATATGAAAGTCAAGTATTTTTTATAAAAAATTATAAATATTT
>USRT01000028.1 GCA_900557195.1 uncultured Clostridium sp. | reverse complement strand
TCTAACTAATAAACAATTAAACAAACATCTGTGGCTAGGGTCTATTTTAAATCGTCAAAGCGATAGTAATTTGAACTAGTCCACAGAGTCTACATAATTTATTATACAACGAAATAAGAAATAAAAAAACGTATAACAAACTATAAGTTTATTATACGAGTAATATTATTTGTGTAATTTATTTTATAGTTGTATAATTTAAAATTTGTTTAATTGTTACTTAAAAATTGATATATATTGATATATAAAGAGGTCTAATTTATTGGACCTTTTTATTGAATTTATAAATATATCTTTTTTTATTAAAATTATATTGCTAAGATGATATCTTATATGTTATAATAGTTAACATAAATTCTTTTTGGAAGGAGTAAATAAAAATGGAATTATATAACAGATTTTATTTGGATAAAGAAAAAGATATTATAATAAATTTATATAGAAAAAATGCAGATGAATTAGAATATATATTAGAAACTCCAAATCATAAAACTGGTAATTTAATTACAAACTTAGCCAAGATATGTAATGTTCAAACAATAAAGAATGAAAAAGATATGAAAATAATTAAAGGTATAATTCCAGCAAGTATAAATGCAGATAATGAAGAAGTATATATTTTTAGACTTGGTGGTATTAAAATTGCCAATATATATAATGATGGAAAAATAGAAATAAAAGCACAAATACCTGCAATTAATAAAACATTAATGTCACAAACAAAAGATTATAAAATTGATGTTAAAAAGACAATAATAAAAACATATATTTTAAAGAAAAATAAGTTTAGAACAGATTTACATACACATATTCATGCTAACTTAAATTCAGATGTTTTAATAGCATTAGGTATTAAACATCAGATAAAATATTCACTTTATTATATAAAGAAGTTAGGACTAAAACTTTCAGACAAACAAGCAAAAGAAATGTTTGAAAAAAGATGTGAAATTGAAAAGAAATATGCTTATTGTGATTTACCAGGAAAAAGATTAACTCGTAAGATAGATGATGAAACATTTATTAATTTTGCAGATTTAATATTAAATAATAAAAAGAATATGGAAGAAAATATTGCTAAGATAAGAAATAGTTTAGTATTAATGAAAGATGGGCAAGCAGTTTTTACAAATTTAGAAAAACTTTATATTTATCGTTATGCTTTTTCTAAAGGTCAAGTAAGTGAAAATAAAATAGAGATAGAAGAAAGCAAGGTAGATTCTATCACAGAAAAAGATATAAAGAAAATTCTAAAAACAATGTTAGAAGATAGTAAAAAAGAAGAATATAAAGCAAATAGTCTTCTTCAAGATAAACTTCTTTGGGTAGCAAGACAATATCAAAAACAAGGTATATATTATGCAGAAATATCTGTAACATGGATTGTAAGAAAAGGAGAAGAGGGTGCAAAGATATTAAAAGAACTACATGAAATAATGCCAAAAATTGAAGCAGATACAGGTGTTAAATTAAGATTTTTAGGATCACTTAGTAGAACTTTAATGACAGAGAAGCAGTTAAAAGAAGGAGTAGATGTTTTAAAAGTAGCTGCTAAAAGTCCATATATTGTTGGAAGTGATATTATAGGTGAAGAAATTAATGATATTCGTAATTTTAAACAAGTTATTAAAGAATTAGTAGAGTTTGCAGTTAAAGAAGATAATGGATTTACAATTAGAATACATGCAGGTGAAAATGATAGCTTTAAAGAAAATGTACAAAGAGCTGTAGATTGTGTGAAAAATGCTGTGCCAGAAGGTGCTAAAATGCCAAAATGTAGAATTGGTCATGGTCTATATGGAATTGATTTAGAGACAGTAGAAGGAATAGCTTTAATGAATGAAATGAAAAAAGAAGGAATTGTATTAGAATTCCAATTAACTTCTAATGTTAGATTAAATAATTTAACAAAAGTAGAAGAGCATCCTATAAAGAAATATTTAAGTAATGGGGTATCTTGTGTACAAGGTTCAGATGGATGTGGATTTTATGGTACAGATTGCATGGAAGAGCAAATGGCTCTTACTAATTTATTGAATTTAACTGAAGATGATTTATTTAAAATGAGAAAAGTTGAAGATAAAATAATAAACGATAGTGACAAATATTTTAAAATAAAAAGTGAAAAATTTGAAGAATGGTTAAATGGAAGAGATATTAAAGATGCCATTTTAGAAGAAGAATTAAAAGAAATAAAACTAAATGAAGATAGAGAATTTAAAATATTAGGTAGTACTGATATTGATTCAGAAGAAATTTTAAAAGAAAAAATAGTTAAACTTCCAGAAAATAAGGTACCAATTATAGTTGCAGGAGGTAGCTTTAATTCAAAAGGTAGAGAAACAGTTTTAGATGAAAAGGGAAAAGAGATACTAAAAGAACTAATGCAAAAATTAAATAATGAAAAAGTGTATTTTGTAATTGGTCATAAAATGCAAGGATACGAAAAAGCAATTATAGATATTAGCAAAGAATTAGGTAAAAAGTTCGAAATAGATGCTATTATTCCTAAAAGGGTTTCAAAAGAAGTAGGTGGGAATCTTTTACTTGATGAATTAGATGGTGTTTGTATTTCTACAGAACAAGAAGAACTAGGAATATATAAAAGTTTTAATTATGAAATTTTTGAAAGAAGAGGGTCAATAGTTTTAGCATTTGATGGAAATTCACCAGTTTCGAATTTAATTCAAGAAGCAAAAAATGGAAAAGGAAAAGCTAAAATCTATGTAAATGATAATGTAAAAGCATTGCAAGAAAAAGCAAAATCTCTAGAGGGATATGTAACAACATTTAGTCAAAATAAAAATATTATTCAAAAAATTGCTTTAGATAATCCAGAGATAATGAATAGTTATGAAGGGGATTCTATATATAAAGTTATAAGTTAAAATATATTTTATGAAAATGAAGTGGTAAAATAAAGTGTAGTTTTTATCACTTCATTTTTTGAGCATAGATATTTAGTGGATTATTTAAAAATTAATCATCTGAAAGATTTAAGTATAAAGTTTTTTGACTAATCTACTATATTAAACTATTATCTTGAAATAAATTTTCCAGAAAGTCTTATATAAAACATTGACTTCTAGTATCAAATATAGTATCATTAAATTAGCTTTAAGATAGGCAAATATTTCTGGTCAAAGGAGGAATATGTATGCCAGACATAGAAAAATTGATACTAAAGATGAAAAGGCAACCAAATGGAATGAGATTTCAAGAGGTTGCAAAAGTATTAGAATACAATGGATATAAGATGAAATCGAAAAAGCGGAACTTCACATAGACACTTTATTAACCAAAAAGGTGATGTTATAACAGTAAAAGAAGATAATCCATTAAAAGCAGTTTATGTGAAAGATGTACTTAGAAGGATAGGAGAATAAAAGTCTATTCTTTGAGTATACTTATTTTATAAAGTAAAAGGATTTAAGGAGGTGCCTTTTATGAAAAAAGTAAAAGATTATATGAAGTTGCCATATAATTATATTGTGCAACCCATAAAAGATGAAAGTGGAGAATATTTTTATGCAAGAGTATTAGAACTAGATGGATGTCAAAGTACAGGAGATACATTTGAAGAGGCATATGAAAATTTAAAAGATGCAATGGAAGGTTGGATCGAAGCTAAATTAGAAGCTGGTTTCGATGTTCCATTACCAGTAGGTTATGATAATTTTAGTGGTAAATTTATAGTAAGAATACCGAAGTCATTACATTATAGATTATCAGTAGAAGCAGAGCAAGAAGGTGTATCATTAAATCAATATGCTTTATATAAACTTAGCAAATAAGTTTTCACACAAATATTTTGTATAGATTAAAGAGGGTATTTAATTATGAAGTGAACAGTTCTTGGGAACCTCAATTAAAGATAGTCTCTTTTTTTGCAGTTATTAACAGTACTAGATAATCAATGTAAATTTGCAAGTATTTTATTAATAGTACTAATTGAACAAAATCAAAAAGCCACCCAACAGAGGGTGGCTGACTTGTGTGTTTCATGCTACTGTACTGGCCTTGGCAAGAGGACATGCTTCGGCACATTTCCCTAAGTCAGGACAGTCTCTGCAGGGTATAGAGCATTCAACATTCTTTGGGGCAACCTGAAAGTCAGGTTGTCTTAATTCAGGGTTGCTAGTACTTGCTGTGTTCATAATTTTCACTCCTAAATAAAGATATATACTAAAACAAGCTGATTTGGCTAGTTAAAGTATATCGATTATATCATCAATATGTCAAAATGTACAGATAAATATCAAATTTTGTATATAACTTTCTGAAATTTAATAATAATAAAGTCTACAAAATATATTAAAAATATTTGAAATTAATAAAAAATTGTGATATTTTATTAAAGAACTAAAAGTTAAATACAATAAGAATAAGGAGAGGAAGTTAAAATGATAAGGGAAGTAAACGAAGAAAAAAGAGCAAAATTTATGGAATATGCAGGTAAAAGAGTAAATAATGTATTACATGATATTCAAATTCTAGAACCAATGGCAAGAAGTAATAGTTACGATTTTACAGAAAATGATGTAGAAGAAATGTTTAATGCGATGCAAGAGAGTTTAAATGATGCTAAAGAAGAATTTTATAAGAAATTCCAAGAAAAAGCAAAAGCATCTAAAAAGGTGTTTTCTTTTGGAAATGCTACAAATATACAAACAGAAGATATAGAAGAATCAAAACAAGATGAAGAATTAGTAGAAGAATTATCAGAAAATATAGCAGAAGAAAATAATACAGTAGTAGAGTAAGTAATATTTGATTATTCATATAATAAATGTAAAGGATGTAAAAATGAAAAAAATATATAAAAAAGCAAATGTATCAGAAACAGAAACAACAGTTAATGTGTTATATGGAGAAAAAATATTATCTATTTATACAAATAAAGTAGAATTACAAAGAGAACTTAATAAAGTTCTTGGAGAACCTAAAAGAGAATATATAAAAGGAAGGTCTATTATAGGTAGTTGCTGGGAAGTGCCATTAAAAGATAAAATAAAGATATCAAAAATGGTATTAAAAGCAAATATTTTTGAATTATAATATATAAAATAAGCAGTTATTCGAGGTGTGGGCAGAATATCTGCTTATTTTTGTATTAGCTATGCTAGTAAGTGCTTTTAAATAAGTTCTAAATAGTAACATTTTATAAAGATTTAAAGTAAAGCATATTGATTAGGTAATTTTCAATATACCGCATCTATAGCAAATTTGATAAATAAAAGTATTAGTGGTAAAATATGAGTCATGTACATCTGGCTTACATATTTTATATCCAGAATGTGCAAGAAAAAATTTCTAAAAAAGAGGAAAATATAAATGGAAAAAGTAACAAAAAAAGAAAAGATAAATATAGGTTTAACAAATAAAGAAGTAGAAGAAAGAATAAATAATGGACAAGTAAATTATGATACATCAATTCCTACTAAAAGTATAAAGATAATTGTAAGAGATAATGTATTTACACTATTTAATCTAATTAATATATTATTGGGTATAGCAGTATTTTTAGTTGGTTCATATAAAAATCTATTATTTCTTATAATAATCTTTTGTAATACAGCAATTAGTATTATTCAAGAAGTTAATTCAAAAAGAGCAGTAGATAAATTATCGGTACTTGCGCAAGCTAAAGTTAATTGTATAAGAGATGGTAAAATAAATAAGATAGGAATTAATGAAATTGTTCTAGATGATTTACTAGTATTAGAAGCAGGAAATCAAATTGTAACAGATTCTGTAATATTAGAAGGAGAAGTAGAAGTTAATGAATCATTTATTACTGGTGAATCTGATATAATATACAAGAAACAAGGAGATACTTTATTATCTGGAAGTTTTATTGTTAGTGGAAGATGTAAGGCAGAAGTTATACATATAGGAGATGAAAATTATACATCAAAAATCTCGAGTGGTGCAAAATATGTTAAAAAAATAAATTCAGAAATTATGAATTCATTGAATAAAATTATTAAATTTATATCTATAGCTATTGTTCCTGTTCGGAATATTACTATTTTTAAATCAGTTTGATTTAGAAGGGAATTGTTTAAAAAATGCAGTTGTTAATACAGTTGCAGCAATTATAGGTATGATTCCAGAGGGACTAATATTATTAACAAGTACAGTTTTGGCAGTTAGTGTAATTAGGTTATCTAAAAGAAAAGTTTTAGTACAAGAACTTTATTGTATAGAAACACTAGCAAGGGTAGATACCTTATGCTTAGATAAAACAGGTACAATAACAGAAGGAAAAATGGAAGTAAATGATATTATTGAAATTTCTGAAGCTAAACATAATTTAGAAGAGATTTTAGAGCAAATTTCTATAGCATCAGAAGATAATAATTCTACAATAGAAGCAATAAGAAATAAATATAATGGAAGAGAGAAATGGGAGGCTATTACAAAAATACCATTTTCATCACAAAAGAAATGGTCAGGGATATGTTTTAAAGACAAAGGAAGTTTTATAATAGGTGCACCAGAATTTGTATTAAAAGAAAATTATAAAAATTATAAAGATAGAATAGAACAATATTCAAATGACTATAGAGTAATGGTTATTGTACATTCAAAAGAAAACTTTAATGAAAAAGAACTTCCAAATAATATTGAACTTTTAGGATTAATATTAATATCTGATATAATTAGAAAAGAAGCAAATGAAACTTTAAAGTATTTTAAAAATCAAGGTGTAGATATAAAAATTATATCTGGAGATAATCCTATAACTGTATCTAAAATAGCAAAAAGAGCGGGTGTAGAAAATAGTGAAAAGTATATTGATATGCAAGAGATTAATACTAAAGAGCAATTAGAAGAAGCAGTAAAAACATATACTATTTTTGGAAGAGTAACTCCAGTTCAGAAAAAAGAATTAGTAATGGCTTTAAAGGAAGATGGACATACAGTTGCAATGACAGGTGATGGAGTAAATGATGTTTTAGCATTAAAAGAAGCGGATTGTAGTATAGCAGTAGCAAGCCGGAAGTGATGCAGTAAGAAGTGTTTCTCAGCTAGTACTTCTAGATTCTAATTTTGCATCTATGCCTAAAATTGTACTAGAAGGAAGACGAACAATTAATAATATAGAAAGATCAGCTAGTCTATTTTTAGTAAAAACAATATATGCAAGTATTTTAGCATTAATTTTCTTAGTAGCTAATATGCCATATCCTTTTATGCCAATTCAACTAACATTAATAAGCATGGTTACAATAGGAATACCATCATTTGTTTTAGCTTTAGAGCCAAATAAAGAAAGAATAAAGGGAAACTTTTTAAAAAATGTGATTTCAAAGGCGATTCGGAACAGCTTTAACGGTCGTGATTAATATTATTATAACTGCAATAGTAAGTTATAAATTAGACATGCAGAAAGAGGTGTATTCTAGTATTTGTGTTATATTAACAGGACTTACTGGATTAATGCTTTTATCAAATTTATGCAAACCACTTGATATATTTAAAGTAAAAAATAATCAAGATGGAAAAACGTATGCATCACAAGGAATAAGAACTGCATTGTTTATCTTAATGATTGTTATATTTGGGATAGGAATAACAGTATTTAAGGATTGGTTTTCAATAACGATTACAAATGATGTAATACCATTAATATTAGTTTTAAGTATGATTGCTTTGGGAATCTTCATGGGATTAAGTTGGATTTTAAAAAAGCTATTTAAGATAAAAGTTTAATCTTGGCGAAGAGGTGACCAAAAGAGAGACACAGGAGGGACGGAGCATTTGGGCCTAATTTTTTAAAATTTCTAATTAAATTTATTAACTCAAATGCTCTGTTCCTCTTGGGGCAGGAGAAAGGTGAATCCAAATTGAAAGAAATAAGAAAAGTATTATTTGAATTACAAGATAAAAAATATAAAGAGTTTCATAGTGGATTATGTCCAAATAATGATAATATAATAGGAGTGAGAATTCCAGACTTAAGAAAACTAGCAAAAGAAATTTCAAAAGAAGATTGGAGAAAATTTTTAGATGAAAATAAAAATGAATATTATGAAGAAACGATGCTAGAGGGGTTTGTAATAGGATATGCTAAAATGGATCTGGAAGAAAGGTTTAAATTATTAACTATATTTGTTCCTAAAATTGATAATTGGGCAGTATGTGATTGCTCATGTTCTACATTTAAGTTTATACAAAAAAATAAAAAGGAAATGTGGGAATTTATTAAGATGTATCTTAACTCGAATGAAGAATTTGAATTAAGATTTGCAATTATAATTATTTTAGACTACTATTTAACAGATGAATATATAGATGACGTTTTCAGGATTTTTGATAAGGTAAAAAAAGAAGATTATTATGTGAAAATGGCTATTGCATGGACTTTGCAAGTAGCATATGTAAAATATAAGGAAAAAACAATAAAGTATTTGGAGAATAATAAATTAGATGATTTTACATATAATAAAGCAATTCAAAAAATGATTGAATCTTATAGGATAAGTAAGGAAGAAAAGGAATTTTTAAGAAAAATGAAAAGATAGAAGTTAATAATTATATCTGTATTTAAAAATTTTAATAAATGTATAAATTTGTATATTAGAAATTAGAAATACAATATTTATATATTATGGTTTTAAGATTTTTGATATTTAAGTTTTATCTCTATATATATGATTTAAAGAAAGTATATTCAGTTAGTAAACATTAAAAACTATCATCAATTATTAAAAATGTTAAAGTATATACAAAAATGTATATAAAGTAAGAAATATATAAATACTAGATAATGTATAAAATGAAAGTCTAAAACAGTATTTTAATAAAAATATTAGAAATTTCAAAGGTACTATTAAAATGAAGATATAAGATTGTCATAAATCAATAATAGTATCGTATTTACAAATAAAATAAATTTATGCTATAATACAAAACATAATAAAAAGAAAGGGGAATTAAAATGAAAAAGAAAATTTTAATTATATGGCTTATAGCTATATTGGGAGTAACATTATTTTCATTGACAGGATGTGGAAATAACAAAGATAATTCAAATCAAAAGAATGATGAAGGAAACTCAGTTGCAACTGAAGATGTAAATGTAATAGATAATAATGACAATTATTATGTAAAAATAAAAGGACAAAAATTTAATGTTGGAGATAAAATTTCTGATGTATCAAAAGTTGGGCTTGAACAAGATTCAAGAGTATTAAGCGAAAAAGTTGCTAAAAATACTTATATGATTGGTGCTGGACGTATATATGATTCTAATAAAAAAATTGTATGTAATTTAACTCCATATAATTCAACAGATTCTGAGATAACTGTAGCAGATGCTGTTATTGGTGGAGTAGAAGTAGGAGACTATCAATATGATAAAATATCAGATGAAGTATTAGCATTAGATATAGAAATAGTTGGCGGAATAAAATTAGGTTCATCATATGATGATGTTAAAAAAGTGTTTGGAGAAACTGATAAAGTATATGAATCTGAAACATTGGGTTATAAAACATATACTTATAAATCTAAAGAAATATATAGATCATATGAATTTACAATTGATAAAGATGGAAAAGTATCTAAAATAAGATGGCAAAATTTAGTTTTTAATAAATAATTAAATAAAATATAATAAAGTAATTTGAAAGTGAGAGAAAAATGGAAGAATTCAATACTTTAGAAAAAGTAAAAGAATTATTTAGAAATGTAGATTGTGTAGGAAATGAAAACTGCTACTTTATAACTCTAAAAGATAATGTCAGAGCAAAAAGTGGAATGGTAGGAGGAATGGAATATCCATATTCTGGACTTTTAATTAATGCAACAGAAAGAGGATTAGGCATATTTTATCTTAATCCTGAAAAAATTTCAGATATTTTATTTAAAGTAAATATATCGAAATTAAAAATAACAGATAATTCATATTTTTTTATACCAAATGAAAATATCAAAGAAATTAAAGTGAAAAATTATAATATATTTAATAGCAAAGTAAAAAGTATAACAATAAAAACTAATGACAAAAAAACTCACAATTTATTAGCAAATTTAAACGAAGAATTAATACCATATCATAATGAAAACTTTGCCAAATTTATAGAAAAATATAGTAAATAGTTATAAATTATGAGCAATATATGGAAAATTATAAGTATAGTTATAACTATTACAAATAATTATCATATTAAAAATACAAAATAATAACAAGTTATAATATAAATGGCAGATGATTTGTTGTGAAAATTATCTGTCATTTATGTTACAATTTTTTCGATAATTAGTAAGTGGATGCCCAGCAAAGGTAAAAAAATATGGAGAAAGTTATGAAAAAGAAATTAGAAATAGATTATTTTAAATTAACAGATGAAGATTTAGCACAATATAAAAAATGTGGAAGAAGAAGTTTAATTATTCGTATTATATTTTTCTTAACATTTTTGCCAATATATATAATGTTCGTTTTAGAAGCTATCAAACTATCTTATTCATACATATATATTTTATTAGCAACAATCTTATATTTAGTAAGTTTTTTTTGCTCATATATTATATATTTTGTAGGTGAACCCTATGGAATTAGGTATGGAAGGGTTTCAAAAAAAACAAGTTATTCTAATGGGAAATATAGTGGCTATAAATATAATGTTTATTTTGATGATATACACAAAAGTATAATAAATGCAAATATACATAGTACAAAAGAGCACTATGTAATAATGCCAAAAGATAATGTTAAAGTAATTAAAACAAGAATGAATGCATTATACATTTTTGTTTCTGATTAAAATATATAGGAGTATAATCACGTTTATTTGATAAATTTAAATACAACTATTGTCTTTTTATGTAAAATATTGTATAATAGAAGAATACTAGTAAAAAATGAACAAAAAGGAATATCCCTTTTGTTCATTTTTATATAAATAAAGAATTGAAGGGGGAAATTTAAATATGGCAAAAATACTAGAAGATGTATCAAGAACATTTAATGAATTTTTGTTACTACCAAATTTAACAGACGAAAGATGTATACCAAGTAATGTTAGTTTAAAAACACCACTTGTAAAATTTAAAAAAGGTGAAGAACCTAAATATTATGAGAACATTCCGTTCGTATCTGCTATAATGCAAGCCGTTTCAGGAGAAAAGATGGCTATTGCTTTGGCGCGCGAAGGTGGATGTTCTTTTATTTATGGATCACAATCTATTGAGTCACAAGCAGAGATGGTAAGAAGAGTAAAAAAACATAAAGCTGGATTTATAGATAGTGACTCAAATGTAAAAAGTGGAACACCATTAAAAGATGTAATTGCATTAATAGAAAAGACAGGGCATTCTACAGTAACTATTACAGAAGACGGAACAAGTAATGGCAAATTTTTAGGATTAGTAACAGATAAAGATTATAGAATTTCTAGAGTAAATTTAGATGAGCCTATAGATAAGTTTATGACTCCAAGAGATAAAATTGTTTGTGCTAAAAAAGGAATTAGTTTAGCAGAAGCAAATGATATTATATGGGAAAATAAAATAAGTTGTCTACCAATATTAGACGAAAATGATAATCTAGAACATTTAGTATTTAGAAAAGATTATGAAGATAGAAAAAATAATCCAGATTCATTATTAGATGAAAATAAAAGATATATAGTAGGCGCAGGTATTAATACAAGAGATTATGCCGAAAGAATTCCAGCATTAGTAGAAGCAGGTGTAGATTTAATTTGTATGGATTCATCAGATGGGTATTCAGTATGGCAAAAAAATACTATAGATTGGGTAAGAGAGCACTATGGTGATGATGTAAAAATAGGTGCTGGAAATGTTGTAGATAAAGAAGGATTTTACTATTTAGCAGAAGCAGGAGCAGACTTTATTAAAGTTGGTGTTGGTGGAGGTTCAATTTGTATAACTCGTGAGACAAAGGGAATTGGACGTGGACAAGCAAGCGCATTAATAGATGTTGTAGAAGCAAGAGATGAATATTTTAAAAAGACAGGTGTATATATTCCAATTTGTTCAGATGGTGGAATTGTACACGACTACCATATTACACTTTCTTTAGCAATGGGAGCAGATTTTGTTATGATGGGAAGGTATTTTGCTCGTTTTGATGAAAGCCCAACAAGAAAAGTAAAAATGGGAGGAAACTTCGTAAAAGAGTATTGGGGAGAAGGTTCTAATCGTGCAAGAAATTGGCAAAGATATGACTTAGGAGAAGCTGGAAAAAATAAATTAAGTTTTGAAGAAGGTGTAGATTCATATATACCATATGCAGGTCCGCTAAAAGATAACTTAGCCGTAACTGTAAGCAAGATAAAATCAACAATGTGTAATTGTGGAGCTATTAGCATTCCAGAATTCCATGAAAAAGCAAGACTTACTTTGGTATCTAATATTAGTATTAAAGAAGGTAGTGCACATGATGTTGTATTAAAGGAAGTGCAAAATGAGGATTAATTTTTGAGTTATTGGATCATTTAAGATTTAAAGAGAAAGGAAGTCTAAAAATGCAAGAAAAAGAATTAATATTAATTATAGACTTTTATGGTCAATATAATCAATTAATAGCAAGACGTGTCCGTGAATGTAATGTATATTCTGAAATTGTACCATTTAGTACAAGTATAGAAAAAATAAAAGAAAAAAATCCAAAGGGAATTATATTCACAGGTGGACCTGCTAGTGTTTATGCTGAAAATGCACCAAAGTGTGCAAAAGAGATATTTGAACTTGGTATTCCAGTTCTTGGAATTTGCTATGGTATGCAACTTATGACGCATATGTTAGGTGGAGATGTTCAAAGAGCAGATAAAAGAGAGTATGGAGTAACTAGTGTAAAAATAGACAATTCATCTAAATTATTTGCAGGTTTTGAAGATAGAAATGATTGTTTAATGAGTCATACAGATTTTGTAAATAAATTACCAGATGGATTTGAAAATATAGGCTCAACAAATCATTGTCCAAATGCAGCAATGCAAAACATAGAAAAGAATTTTTATGGAATTCAATTTCACCCAGAAGTAAATCATACAAATAAAGGAACAGAAATTTTAAGAAATTTTGTATATAATATTTGTGGATGTACAGGAAACTGGAAAATGAGTTCATTTGCAGAAGAAACTGTAAGAGCTATAAAAGAAAAAATAGGAGACAAAAAAGCTTTATGTGCACTATCTGGAGGAGTAGATTCTTCTGTTGCAGCAGCATTAATTAATAAAGCAATAGGAAAAAATTTAACTTGTATATTTGTAGACCATGGATTATTAAGAAAAAATGAAGCAGATGAAGTAGAAGAGGTTTTTACTAAGAATTTTGATGTGAACTTTGTTCGCGTTGATGCAAAGGATAGATTTTTAAACAAATTAGCAGAAGTATCTGATCCAGAACAAAAAAGAAAAATAATTGGTGAAGAATTTATTCGTGTATTTGAAGAAGAAGCTAAGAAAATAGGAACAGTAGATTATTTAGTACAAGGAACTATCTACCCAGATGTAATTGAAAGTGGAGTAGGAGTAGGTGCTAAAATAAAGAGTCATCACAATGTAGGTGGACTTCCAGACTATGTTGATTTTAAAGAGATAGTAGAACCATTAAGAGATTTATTTAAAGACGAAGTAAGAAAAGTAGGATTGGAATTAGGTCTTCCAGAGTTTCTAGTATATCGTCAACCATTCCCAGGACCAGGCTTAGCAATTCGTGTAATAGGTGATATTACAGATGATAAATTAGAAATTTTAAAAGATGCAGATTACATATTTAGAGAAGAAATTGCAAAGGCTGGTTTAGATAGAACTATTAATCAATATTTTGCAGTACTAACAAATATTAGAAGTGTAGGTGTAATGGGAGATGAAAGAACATATGATTACACTATAGCTTTAAGAGCAGTAACTACATCAGATTTTATGACAGCAGAATGGACTAAAATTCCATATGATGTATTAGAAAAAGTATCATCAAGAATTGTAAATGAAGTAAAACATGTTAACCGTGTTGTTTATGATATAACAGGAAAACCACCTGCAACTATTGAGTGGGAATAAAGTAAAAACTAAAAAAGGAACAAATCTAGTAGATAAAAAAGATATGTTCCTTTTTTGTTAAAATAGTTGATAAATTAGAAAAAATAACATATAATATAGTGTAAGGAAAGTAATATAAGTAAGGAAATGTAAGGTGGGTGATTTTATGGAATTAGCTAAAGTAACAACAAAAGGTCAAGTAACAATACCTAAAGCGATAAGAGAAATGCTTAATTTAAAAGATGGAAGTAAAATAATCTTTTTACAAAAAGGAAACGATATTATCATAAAAAATTCAGCAATGTTAGCTCTTGAAAAAATACAAGATGCATTTGAAGGAGAGGCAGAACGATTAAATTTAGAAACAGAGGAGGATGTGGTAGAATTAGTAAAGGATTTTAGAAAAGAAAGGAAAAAATAACAATATGAGAGTCATGTTAGATACAAATATATTAATATCAGCATTTTTATTTAAAAGTAAAAACATGAATACTTTAATTGAAAAATTATCTAAAGAACACGAAATAGTAATATGTTCTTATACTATAGAAGAACTAAAAGAATTAATGAAAATTAAATTTAAAGTTGATATAAAAGAATTAGATGAGTTTTTAAAGAATTTTCCGTTTGATTTAGTATATTCTCCAATTAATATAGAAGAAAAGTTATTTGAAATTAGAGATAAAGATGATTATATAATTTTATACACTGCAATAATAGAAAATGTAGATGTTTTTATTACAGGAGATAAAGATTTTAATGATGTAGATATAGATAGACCAGAAATTATGAATGCAAAAGAATTTTTAGAGAAATACTGTAATTAAATATGTATAATTAATATACTTATTATTATAGTAAGGTGTGTTATCATTTAGATTTTATATTGATTTTATACTAAGCTTTGGTAAAATAAAGTCAGAATAGTAATTAAATGAGTAATAGTTACTATTTTCATAAACAAGAATTAATTGACATAATTTAGTAAATATGCTATACTAACAAAAGTAGAAAATAACGAAATAAAAATAGTATATTAAATTTGTTTATAAATATAATTGTGTATGTCGATTGGAAAATTGTCGTTTTCAAGTAGCCTAAAAACAGATTGATATATTTGTTTTTAGGTTATTTTTGTGCTCAAAAAACGATCCGTCAAATACGTAAGAACCAAGTAAAGGACTTAAAAATCTGGATCGGTATAAAAAATAGAAAAATAAATTATATTTTGAAGTGACCAAAATTCTTAAGTCCTTAACTGGATCCTATGTCTATAATTGGTCACTTTGGTCCTTAAGATGGGGCAGAAGGAGAGAAAATGGAAGAAAAAAATGTAAAATTTGAAGATTTAGGGTTATCAGAAAATGTATTAAGAGCATTAGATGAATATGGATATAAGGAGCCAACACCAATTCAAGTAAAAACAATACCTTTTATTATGCAAGGAAAAGATGTAATTGGTCAATCACAAACAGGAACAGGGAAAACAGCTTCTTTTGGGTTACCTTTAATCGAAAGTATTGATGTAAACTTAAATAAAGTTCAAGCAATTATTCTTTGTCCAACTAGAGAACTTGCTACTCAAGTAACAGGAGAACTTAGAAAATTTACAAAATATAAAGAAGGGGTTAAAGTTTTAGCAGTATATGGTGGTGAGTCTATAGAAAGACAAATTAAAGGGTTAAAACAAGGAGTGAAAATTGTTGTTGGAACACCAGGTAGAGTAATGGATCATATGAGAAGAAAGACATTAAAATTAGATAATGTAAAAATGTGTGTACTTGATGAAGCAGATGAAATGTTAAATATGGGATTTGAAGAAGATATTGAAACTATATTAAAAGAAGTGCCAAGTCAAAGACAAACTGTACTATTTTCAGCAACAATGAATAAAAGAATTTTAGGGATTACTAAAAAATATTTAAAAGAACCTAAAAACATAAAAATAAAAGCAAAAGAATTAACAGTAGATCGTATAGAGCAGATTTCTCTAGAAGTAAAGCAAGCTATGAAAGATGATACAGTTATGAGATTGATTGATTTAAATAATCCTACAAAAGCGGTTGTATTTTGTAATACAAAAAGAAAAGTGGATGATTTAATAGAAAAATTAAAATCAAATGGATATAAAGCAGAAAGCTTACATGGAGATATCAAACAGGCTCAAAGAGATAGAATAATGAAAAGATTTAAAACAGGAGAATTCCAAATATTAGTTGCAACAGATGTTGTTGCAAGAGGTATAGATGTAGATGAATTAGAGCTTGTAATAAATTATGATATTCCACAAGAAGAAGAGTATTATGTTCATCGTATAGGAAGAACAGGAAGAAATGGAAATATAGGAAAAGCTTATACTTTTGTAGTAGGAAAAGAAAAAAGTAAAATTTATAGTATTCAAAAATATGCGAATACTAAAATATTATCAGGTAAAATTCCAACAATAGAACAAATAAACAAAGTAAAAAATCAAAAGATGATTGATGATATTCAAGAAATAATAGATAAAAATAAAAATGAAGAATCAGAAATAAATGATGAAATATTAGAAAAATTATTACAAAAAAATGATATAAAAATAGTAGCAAAAGCATTACTTTCTTTAATTACAAATAAAAAAGAAAATAATGAAAAGCAAAATTTTGATTTTAAACCAGGAGAAGAAATTAAGCTATTTTTAAATGTTGGAAAAAAAGACAAGATAATGGTAAAAGATATTGTTGGAAGTATTTCTGCAAATACAGCAGTATCTGGAAGCGACTTGGGAAAAATAAACATATTAGATAAATTTTCTTTTATAGAGGTACCAGGAGAATATGTAAATGAAATTTTAACATCTATGAAGGATAAACAAATAAAGGGTAGAGATGTGAGAATAGAAGTTGCAAATGGATAAAACAAGTTTTGAAAAAATATAAGTGGATTTTATATTAATGGATTATTTTAAATGTAACTAATCATTTTTTGGTAAAATAAAAATAATGCTCCCCCCTAGTAAACTAGGGGGGAGTTGATTGCTGGTGCGCAGACGGACGAAAATCAAAACTCTGAGTAAGGGAGATTAAAACAAATTAATGTTAAAGGGCTCAAAATCGCATGCACGATTTTTCAGAGCCTGGTAAACTCCCTCATTCACCATTTTCACGTTATTGCCATACGGAATATCACGGTCAGGGGTGCAGTTCCATCCTCCATGATACATGAAGAGGAATTTGCCATCAAGACGATATTCGTGGCAGCCCGGATCTACAAAAAACGGCCAATTCTTCCAAATGTCCTGATGGATAGGATGAGTTCTTTCAACTGTAACACCAGATTCTTCGCAGATTGTGTGGAAACCAGTTGAATAGCCGTTAGCAAATCCATCCACTACATGGTGGGAGCCATTAGGAAAGTAACTGTGATATCTGTCTTCGATGAAATACATATTGTAGCCGTAGCCACAAATGAGTTCAGAAAGCCTGCGATATCTTTCCCAGTATTCTTTATAACTTGTTACTTTCTGGTGATAGTCATCCAAGTTTTTGAGAACAAGTTCATCCATCTTGAGCTTCACCAAAATATTTACAGGAAGATCAGCAATTTTCTGCGTTTTGGCGAGCTCATCAGGAAGAGTATCAAACCAAGCCAGCAGCTGACCAAGAATATAGCCGAGCTGGAAAGCGTTCAAACCAACCTGTTCATGGATAAGAGCTTCAGTTGTTGTGTTCTGAGGCAAACTACGAAGTGCAGTCTCTGTCTTGTTACCGTCCGAATATTTTTCGAGTGAGTTTGTGAGGTGCTCTGTAAAAGAGCAGTTCTTTGGGATTAAAATTTCGTTCTTCATGTGAATAACCTCCATAATAAAATGTGAATGTACGACATAGCAATCAATAGTATGAATCTAACACAGTAGTGTAAATGATTCAATTAAAATTGATGCTAACCATATTATAACATGAATTAACATAAAATTCAAATCTGCAACCATATATGCATTAAATAAGTAATAAGATTGCAAAATAAATGTAACAATAAAATTAAATCATAAACAAATTGAATAAAAAACAAAAAACATCAAAAACTAAATACTGGTGATGAATATATGAAGATATCTTGGATAAAGTATGGAAAAGATGAAGAGAGTTTTAAAATACCAGAAAATTTAGGATTTGATGTTTTTAAATTACGAGATTTAGAAAATACAGATAATAAAATTAAAGAATTAATAGATAAGAAATATCACACTATAATTGTTACTAATGAAGTTGCGTCATTTTCAGAAGATATGATAAAGAAATATAAATATAGTACAGATATAAATATTATTATTTCACCTAGAAAAGATTAACTTGGCATAAAAATTTTAAATAAGCATAAAATTGCATTAGATAATACATAAATAGGAGGAATATATGACTAATATAAGTAACAAGAATGTTAAATACAATAAATTTATGTGTGATTTCTATAATCAATTTAGTAAGATAAATAATAATTATTCAGACTTAGTTTTTTTATGTATTGGTACAGATAGAATGACGGGGGATTGCTTTGGTCCATTAGTAGGAAATAGAATTAAAGAAGCAATTGGAAATAATAATATAAAATGTACAGTTTATGGTGATTTAGAAAATCCATTAATATATTCTGGCATAGATAAAAGTTTAAAAGAAATAAATGAAAAATGTGATAATCCGTGTATTATAGCTATAGATGCGGCTCTTTCTAATGAAAGTAATATTGGTAAGATCTTAGTAAGAAAAGGTGGTCTAAAATTTGGAGTAGCTATAAATAAGGGAAGAAGAGAAGTAGGTAATATTAGTATAAAGGCAATTATAGGAAGAAATTATAAAACAACCCACCAAAATATGGAATTATTACAAAATACATCATTAAATTTTGTAATGAATTTAGCTAATATTGTTTCAGGAGGAATAGTAGAAATAATTAAGAGAGAATATAATAATTTTGCATATTCTAAAATATAAATTAAATTTTCTTCTCTTAGAATAAAATAGCAAAAATAGGAAAAAATCTATATATAAATTGCGAAGAGAAATCGGGAGGTATATATGGATATAAGTAGTATGAAGAATATGATTGTTCTGAAAGATTTGCCATCTAACATAGTAGAGGAAGCTATTGTAGTATTAAAGTCAAATACAAAAATAAAAAAGCCAGAACTTGCCAAGAATAAACCAGAAAATTTTAAAAATAGTAAAAATAATAGTGAAGATAAAGATGGTAAAGATTATATAATAAAGGAAGCAGAAATTGTTATATCAAATTATATTTCAAAAATCGAGGATCAGGATATTAAAGGTAAAAAAGAGCTAAGACAGTTAGAAAGAAAATATAAGAAATTGAAGGTATGTACAATAGGAGTAATAATTGTAACTGTTGTAAGCTTTATTTTTAATATAATATAAAGGTATGTGCATAAAACATCTTGGATAGGAATATACATTAAAATGTAAATCTACAAAGGAAGTAATGACGTTTAATTTAAAATAGCACATTAAAGATGTAAAAAGATGTGCACTGAATTTTGTGCACATCTTTTATGTATTAACAGTGTATATTAAATTAACACCATTAACAAAGGAAGAGGTGTTTTTATTATGGAAAAAATAATAAGTACAGAGGAAAGAATAAGAAGGGCAGAAGAGATATATCAAAAAAGAAAAAATCAAGGTGTTAGATTGACGGGAAACACAGTAAATATAAGTAGTAAACCAGATGTTTCTTTATTTAAAAAAATGATTTGTAAAATCGTAATTTGTATTATTATTTATTCTGGATTTTATATGGTAAAGAATTCAAATGATTTATTCTCGCAGGATATATTAAATAAGACTAAAGAGGTTTTGTCTTATGATATGAATATTAAAATGATGTATGATAAAACAATAGATTATTTTAAAGGATTAAATATTAATTTTAACGAAATAAATGAAAATGAAGTAAAAAAAGATAATAATGAAAATGAAGGAAATGTTGAAAATAATGTAAATGAAAATAATAATGAAGAACAAACACAAAACAATGATTCACAAACTGAAGGAGAAACTAATAATCAAGAGGAAAATGGTCAAGATGTAAACTCTACTCTTGGTGTAGGTGGGGGAAGTGAGATATCATCAGAGGAAAGATCAACTCAAGAACAAAAAAGTCAAATGGAAATTGATGCACAATATGTAAAAGATAATTACCAAATAGCTCTTCCATTAAAAGGAACAATTACATCTAGGTTTGGACCAAGAACACCAAGTAGTATTATATCTGCAAATCATGCAGGAATAGATATAGGCGTAAATGAAGGAACGAAGATTGTTTCTGCAATGGATGGAAAAGTTATGGTTTGTTCTTC
Organism: uncultured Clostridium sp.; assembly: GCA_900557195.1. Lineage (GTDB taxonomy): Bacteria > Bacillota > Clostridia > TANB77 > CAG-508 > CAG-492. Next base: position 6,286 of record USRT01000028.1, on the reverse strand, counting down.
ACAAGGTGATTATGGAAATCATATAAAAATAGTTAGTGGTAATGTTACAACATTATATGCTCATTGTAAAACTTTGTATGTAAAAGAGGGGGATGAAATAAAACAGGGAATGGAGATTGCAGAAGTAGGTCAAACAGGAAGAGCGACAGGACCTCATCTACATTTTGAAATAAGAGTAGATGATAGATTAGTTGATCCAGAATATGTTTTACAGTTTTAAAAAAGGAGTTGTTCTATCTTGCAAATAAAAATTGATTTGAAAATATTTATTGTAGTCTTAATTTTCTTACTAACAAGACAATTAGAAATATATTGTGTGATAATGTTATTTGCTATTTTACATGAATTAGGGCATTTGATTACTGGAATAATATTAGGATTTAAACCAAGAAAAATAGAATTGTTACCAGTAGGTGTATCAGCATGTTTTTATATGAACTTAAAAAATTATAATGAAAAGCTTGAATGTGCAAATATGTTAGCTTTGAAGAAAGTAATTATTGCTATTTCAGGACCAATTACAAATTTTATTATTGCTTTAGTATGTGGATTTTTGGGGATTTCATTTTTTAATATATCAACAGAGTTTATAGTTTTTTCTAATTTATTAATTGGCTTTTTTAATTTGATACCAATTTATCCATTGGATGGAGGAAGAATTGTAAAAAGTATTATATATATAAAAGATGGGTTAAAAAATTCCTACAAATATACATATATATTATCAAATGTTACTATAATTTTTCTTACAATTGTTTCTAGTATAGCTATTTTATATTTAAAAAATATATCTATTTTAATAATTTTAATGTATTTATGGTTTATGGTAATTGTAGAAAATAAAAGATATAATTCTAAAATGAATATATATAAATTAATAGAAAACATAGATGATAATGATGAAAGTGAACATACATATTTTACAAAAGTTTGAAATAAAATTAGTAGAAATGATAAAAGGTAAATGATATTTTACATATTTGTAAAATATATATATTTACTTTAGAATGAATATGTAATTTTAAAGTAAATAGTTAGATTAATAAAGTTTTATATCTAAAATAAATTTTGAATGTTTTTTTCTGGATTTCTAAAGAATATAGATATAAATTTGTAAAGAAAATAATTAGATACTAAATATGAGACTGGCAACATTTTAAAATAGATAATTTAAGAGCTTTTAGTATATATTTCTCAGAGACTATATACTAAAAGCTCTTAATATTATTTTATAATGTCTAAAGAACTTAATCTTTAACAGCTTTTTCTACTAAATCTGAAGTACAATGAGGACATTTAGTAGCATTATAATTTATTTCTGAAAAACAGTATGGACAAATTTTTGTTTCAGGAGTTTCTTCTATTACTTCTGATTCTTCGCTTTCTTGTTCTCCTTTTTTATTTTTTAATAATTTTTTAGTTTTTTTGTTTAATTTATCTAGTTCACCTTTTGCTATTTTTTCCATTCTTTTGTTAATAGTATTAGCAGTTTTAATTGCTATAAAAATAGAAAATGCTATAATTAGGAAATCAATTATGGCTGTTATAAAAGCACCGTATTTAATAGATGCATTTCCTACTGTAAATACTAAGTCTGAAAAATCTACTTTTCCAGTGAAAATTGCTACAGTAGGCATTATAATGTCATTAACTAATGATGTAACTATTTTTTGAAAAGCACCACCAATAATAACACCTATTGCCATATCCATTATATTTCCACGAGTTGCAAATTCTTTAAATTCTTTTAACATAAAAATCCCCCTTTTTTACTTTACAATAATAATATTACGATAATTGTAGAAAAAAGTCAATAAAAAGGTGTTGCAAAGTATGATGAAATGTGATAAAATACCAATATTGGAAAAGTACAAGATATTTTTCTAATCCTTACTTACATAAAAAGTGTAGGTTATAAATCCACAAGGAGGTGAAAGAATAATGAACAAATACGAAAGTGTTATCATTATTAATCCATCTGTAGATGAAGAAGGAGTTAAATCTTTAGTCGCAAAGTTTACAGATTTGATTAATACTGATGGAAAAGTAGAAAAAGTTGATGATTTAGGAAAAAGAAAATTAGCTTATGAAGTAAAAAAACAAAAAGAAGGATATTATCAAGTATTCAATTTTGAAGCTAATCCTGAATTAATAAAAGAACTTGAAAGAAATTACAGAATTACAGATGAAGTAATAAAATTCATGACAATAAAAGTTGATGAATAATTTCGGGGGCCTTTAATTATAGAAAGGTAAGGTAGAATTATATGAATAAAGTAATTTTAATGGGGAGATTAACAAGAGACCCAGAAGTAAGATATACACAAACAAATAATACATTAGTTGCTTCTTTTTCATTAGCTGTAAATAGAAGATTTGCACGTCCAGGAGAAGAAAGACAAGCAGATTTTATTAATATAGTTGCATGGAGCAAACTAGGAGAGTTTTGTAGTAAATATTTTAAAAAAGGTCAACAAGTTGGTGTTATAGGTAGAATTCAAACAAGATCTTGGGACGACGAACAAGGTCAAAAACGTTATGTAACAGAAGTTATAGCAGAAGAAGCTTATTTTGCAGATAGCAAAAGAGAAAGTGATTCTGGTGCAAACTTTGATGCAACTTTTGGTGCAATGCCATCAAGTGCAGGTTCAGATTTCGAAATATCATCAGGAGATGACCTACCATTTTAATTAAAGATAGGGGGGAAAAAAATGGCAGACAAAAAAAATAATAGAAGAAATAATAGAAACAATGACGAAGATTACAATCCAAAGTTTAGAAAAATGAGAAAAAAGGTATGTCCTTTATGTAAAGATAAAAATTTAGTTTTAGATTACAAAAATCCAGAACAATTAAAGAAATTTATTAATGATAAAGGTAAAATATTACCAAGAAGAGCAACTGGAGCTTGTGCAAAACATCAAAGAGATATTACACTTGCAATAAAAAGATGTAGACAAATTGCAATGCTTCCATATTCTCAAGAATAATAAAAGATTATATAAAAGCTGTAACTATATAATATTAATAGTTACAGTTTTTTTATATAAATCAAATCCCCACTGTTATAAAAAACAGTGGGGATATTTAATACTTCTACTCTTCTATGATAAACCAAACTGGGAAGTTATCCAGTTTAGATATTAATTTTATACATCCTGTTAGTTTGTCAAACTCCTCTTGGATTTCAGGTGGTAATTTTTTATTGATTACCTCATACCGAAATCTTTCATGCCCAACGGCTTCGTAGTAGTCAAACAACAGATCAGTATTCATAAAAGAAACCTCCTAAAATTTAAGGTGTCTATATATAGTAACATAATATCTAAACAAAGTCAATATATAAATGAAAAATAATAAGATTTAGTAATATTAAATATTATACATAATATAAAAAAATGAAGAATAGAAAGGTAGCTCCTTATAATAGTGATTTATATTTAAAGCTATAGTTATAGTGAATATTATTAATTATGGGAATGAATGTTTAAATTAGTAAAAAAAGTTAATAATATAACTAGTAACGAAATGGAGTTGATTAAAGTGAAGTTAGGGATTGCTTTGTCAGGAGGAGGAATAAGAGGAATTGCACATGCAGGAGTATTAAGAGCTTTAGAAGAAAACAATATTAAAATAGATATTATAGGAGGCACAAGTTGTGGCGCAATTGTGGCTTCATTGTATGCTATGGGATATTCACCACAATATATATATATATTATTTAAAAGATATAGCAAGGAAATTGCAAAAATGAATACAAATCCAATTATTTCTGGATTAAAGAATTTTATGATAAATAGAAAAATCTCATTAACAGGATTACGAAGTGGTAAAAATGTTGAAAGATTATATAACGAATATGCAAAGAGAAAAGGGATAGACTTAATAAAAGAAATAGAGATGCCAATAGTAATTCCAACTGTTGATATAGCAGATTCTAAAGAATATGTTTTTACTAATTATATACCAAAAGAAGCAAAAGATACTAATCAATATATAACTGATGTATCAATTGGTAAAGCAGTTAGAGCAAGTAGTAGTTTTCCGGCTTTTTTTAGTCCATGCAAAGTACAAAAGCATGCATTTATGGATGGTGGAGCATTAGACAATATTCCTGTAAATGAAGTAAAGAAGCAAGGAGCAGATAAAGTTATTGCAGTTAAATTTAATAGTGATGAAATTAATGAAGAGAGTAATATAATGGATATTGTAATGAAAACAATAGATATAATGGGGAGTAAAATTTCAGAGGAAAGTTTAGAAATGAGTGATTATGTTTTAAATGTTTATACTGATAAAACAGGATTACTAGATATTGAGAAATTAGATAGTTGTTATAAATATGGATATGATTGTGTAATGCGAAATATAGATGAAATAAAGAGGTCTTTGATATAAAAAAAATATATAAGAGCTAAATAAAATGAAGATAAAAATAAATACAGAGGCGTTTGTATATGATGTGATAGAAAAAGTTCATTTCATATACAAATGCTTTTTTTTTAGATAATAATAGTATTTATGTAATTTATAAAAAGAGAGTTTTTAACATTGATATAAAATTTTTGAAAAATTTATAAAAAAATGTAATAAAATAAAAAATAATATCTCATATATAGTAAGGAGGGCAAAAAAATGCATAATATTGAAGAAATATATAATGAAAACGCAAATATAGTATATAAGTATATATTTTGCCTAAGTCAAAATGAAGAGCTCTCTGAAGAAATAACACAAGAGACTTTTGCAATTGCAATAAAAGAATTAAATAAATTTAGAGGAGATTGCAAGGTATCTGTTTGGCTATGTCAAATTGCAAAACATCTTTGGTATAAAGAACTAAAGAAAAATAAGTTAAAAAAGCAAATACCATTAGATGATGTAAAAGAAAATATTATATCAAATGAATTAGAAGAACAATATTTTTTAAAAGAAGATAAGTTACAATTATACAAAAGCATGCAAAAGTTAGATAGCAAAACAAAAGAAGTAATGTATTTACGATTAATGGGAAATTTGAATTTTAATGAAATTGCTGAAATTTTAAATAAGACACCTAATTGGGCCAGAGTTACTTTCTTTAGAGGAAAGCAAAAAATAAAGGAGGAAAGAAAAGATGGAGAAAAAGAGTGAATGTGAAATTGTACAAGATTTATTAATTGGAGATATAGATGGAGTATTAAGTAAGAGTTCAAAAAAATTAGTAGACAGACATTTATTAGAATGCGATGAATGTAGACAAAAGTTAGAAAACTTACAGCAAGATATAAAAGAAAGTGAGCAAACAAAAATAAAAAAAGAGATTGACTATTTGAAAAATTATAGAAGAAAATCAAAAATAAAATCAGTAATAACAGCTATTTTAATTGTATTTATAATATTCTTTGCAATGTATTTATATAAATTTTTAAAATTAAATAATTTAGTTTGTAAATATGCGAATACCCTAAAATGTGAGAATTTTTATACAGAGCAAATTAGTTATGATGAAATGCATAATACATTATTCATAGACAAAACTTGGTATAAAGATGGAAAATATAAAAAAGTAACTTATCAAAAAGAAGAAGGGAAAGAAGAAGAGGTATTATGGGGAGTTACATATGGAGAAATAGGAAATAAACAGGAAATAACAATATATGAAAAAGATAAAAATGCAGTAAAAGTAAACAATCCATTTACAAAAGAAAAGAAGAATATACTCTCTGCACCAAATCCAATAGGTTCAGGATATGAAAGCTATATTTTTAGATTAGGAGCACCTTTTTATGCAACGATAAAAAAGGATACTTATTTAGTAGGAAAAGAATATTATATAATAAATTTAAATAAATCAGAATTATGGATAGATAAGGATACTGGTCTACCAATAAAAGATAGTGGATATAGTGCAAGTATAGAACATTATGAAGGAACAGATATAGTAAAAAAAGTTCACGATAAAGTAACCAATTATAGATATCAATTTGATGTAGTAAAGGATGAAGATGTAGAAATTCCTGATTTAACTAATTATACAGTAACAGAGAATAACTCTTTAGTGGAGTTAATGAATGATGCAAATCAAAGATAAAAATTTAAATTTGTTTTAATTGTTAAATTTTTAATGATAAATTTTATGAAATAATAAAATAAGATAGAGAGTATAAGAACTTAAACTTTAAGTAAGAGTTTTTATACTTTTTATTATTATATATTTTTTAGAGTGAATATCAACATTAAAACTACTATTTTTATAGGTTTAAAATAGATATGTCACAAGTAAATTGAAAATAAAATATTGAAA
>USRT01000027.1 GCA_900557195.1 uncultured Clostridium sp. | reverse complement strand
ATAATTTGTAATTTTTTTGCAAAAAGTGCGACACTTATTATTGCAATTTATAAATAATTTTCTACAGAAGATAAATTTGAAAAATATTACAATATGTGATATAATGTAATATACAAAACTTAAAGGAGGAATTAATTCCAATGTATTACAGCATGAGCTTAACTGCAGGACGTGTTAAACTGCAGGAAATTAAGATTGGTCTTGTGGATACGAGATCAAACGAAGTTCTGTATTATGAAGATGGTCTACATGAAGTTTTGGCAAGAGAAATCTGCCAAGATAGAGGATATGACTGGAGAATGTATGGAAATATATCTGCAGTTGACTATCTTCTGGAGAGAGCTGAATTTATAAAGCTTTCTAACTATGGCGAGGGTGTATCTTATAGATATATCGGAGCAGAGGCAAAGGCAATGAGAAGGTCAAAACCTGTCAGAGAATGGCTTTGGCTTTTGTGCTCTCATCTTATGATGAGACCGGATGTCTATCTGTCTTAATTCTCTGAAAACACGAGTTGGTACAAAGTATTTTGTTACTGGCTCGTGTTTTATTTTATACAAGAATGAATCTTAAAAATATAAATATATTTATAATAAGTAAAAACAAAGTTGACATTAAATGCAAAAAAAAATATAATAACAATGTAAAAGTGCATAATAAACAAGTTTATGTAGATTTTAAATATAACAAATTTTAGGATAAGGGTGGAAATAATGTACTTAAAAAGATTAGAGTTACAAGGGTTTAAATCATTTGCAGATAAAACAATATTAGAATTTAAACCAGGAATAACATCTGTTATTGGACCAAATGGATCTGGAAAAAGCAATATATCAGATAGTATTAGATGGGTTTTAGGTGAACAAAGTATAAAGTCTTTAAGAGGTGCAAAATCAGAAGATATTATTTTTGCAGGAACACAAAATAGAAAATCATTAGGCTTTGCAGAAGCCTCAATTGTAATAGACAATTCAGATGGGAAATTACCTATAGAATATTCTGAAGTAACAGTTACTAGAAAAATATATAGAAGTGGTGAAACAGGATATTATATAAATAAAGTACCATGTAGATTAAAAGACATATTAGAATTATTTATGGATACAGGAATCGGAAAAGATGGATATTCGATTATTGGACAAGGAAAAATTGATGAAATATTAAGTAATAAATCCGAAGATAGAAGACGTATTTTTGAAGAGGCAGCAGGAATTGTAAAATATAGGGTAAGAAAGCAAGAATCAGAAAAAAAACTAGAGCAAACAAAATTGAATTTACTTAGAATAAATGACATCATAGCAGAAATAGAAAGTAATATAGATCCACTTAAAATTCAAGCTGAAAAAGCAAAGAAATTTTTGGATTTGAGAGAAGAATTAAAAAGTATAGAAGTTGGACTATTTTTATGTAATATACAAAGTTATAAAGAAAAGTTAGAAGAACTTGTAAAAGATATTGAAATAATAGAAAGTCATAAACAGGATGAAACTAGTAAATTAGAACAAATACAGAAAAATAAAGAAGATTTAAAAATAGCTATAGATACTCTAACTGAATCTATAGAAGAAGTACAAAATTTATCATTTGAAAGCAGCAATAAAATAGAAAAAATAAATTCTGAAATAAATATTTCTAAAGAGAGAATAATGAATAATCATTCTAATAATGAAAGAATTATAAAAGAAATAGAAGAATGTGAAATAAGAATATCAGAATTAGAAGAAGAGAAAACACAAAAATTAGATAAAAAGAATAATCTTTTTTCAAATAAAGAAAAATTTGAAAAGGAATTACAAGAAAAGCAAAATGAATTAGATAAAATAACGGCTACAATGTCTTCTAAAGAATTAGAAATAGAAGAGAAAAAGAAAGTTTTAGAACAGAAAATAGATGAGAAATATGAAAGAACCTCTAATATTAATGCTCAAGATATAAATTACGAAAATACTGAAAAAAGACAAAAAACTTTGAAATCAGAAATACAAGAAGTTATATCTAATTTAGACAGTAAGAGAAGTTTAAGACAAGAGATACAAAAAAGTTTTTATGAAATAGAAAATAAAAGAAACAATTTAGTAAAAGAAATAGAAAAAGTAGCAAGTAAAAAACAAGAATGTGAATCAAAAATTAATGAATTTATTTCAGAGGTTAATAAAATTACTGATGAAATAAGAATGAAACAATCTAGATTAAATTTCTTAATTGAAACTGAGAAAGAAAAAGAAGGGTATATAAAAAGTGTTAAGTCTTTACTACTAGCATGTGATAAAGATAGTAATTTAAAAAAAGGTATGCATGGAGTTTTAGCAAATTTAATATCTGTAGATAAAAAATATGAAACATCTATTGAAATGTGTTTGGGTGCGAGTTTGCAAAATATTGTAACTGAAACAGAACAAGATGCAAAAAAATTGGTAGAATATTTAAGAGCAAATAATCTTGGAAGGGCATCATTTTTACCTATTTCATCTGTAAAAGGGAAAAGACTAGATAAAATAAAGTCAAAATTAAACGGAGTTATAGGTATTGCTTCTAGTTTAATAGTTACAGATAGAAAATATGAACAAATTGTGGAAAACTTACTTGGAAGAACAGTTATTGTAGATAATATGGATACAGCAATTGAACTTGCAAAACAAAATTCATATTCATTTAGAATTGTTACATTAAAAGGTGATGTAATTAACCCTTCTGGAGCAATACAAGGAGGTTCAGTTCAAACTAAGACTGTTAATATTTTAGGTAGAAGTAAAGAGATAGAAGAGTTACAAAAAAGCATTAGTGTTTTAAACAATAAAATAGATGAAATAGGTATAGAAAAAGATAATTATGAAAAATCTGTTTCTGATGTAATTGAAATGTCAAAAATGTTAGATAAAGATATTCAAGAAATTGATATAACATATGCAACAGAAAAGCAAAAAATAGTTGCTATGGAAGAAGGAATAGCTTCATTAGAGTCTAGACTGGATAAACTAAAACAAGAAAGCAAGCAAAATGAAAATCAAAAAAATGAATATTTAAAACAAAAGGAAGAAGAAGAATTAAAAATAAAAGAAATAGAATCAGAAATACAAAATTTAAATAATATTATACAAGAGTTTGCACTTTCTAATAAAGATAATAGGCAATATGTCGATGATTTAAATTTTGATATTACTAATTTAAAAATATCAGTATCTTCTTTTGATGAAAGTGGAACTTCAATTGATGAAATGATTTTTAGAATCAAGCAGGATATAGAGAATAACAAAAAAAGTATCGAAAATAAAAAAATAGAGCAAGCTAAAAAAGAGGAAGAAAATAAAATATTAAATGATAATATAACTAATTTAAATAATGAAATTATTGAAATTAAAACTTTAGTAGAAAATAGTTCTACTAAGATAGAAGAGCTTAAAGTGGCAAGACTAAAAAATAATGAAGATTTATTAAGAAAAGAAAAGGAAGTATCTAGCCAGTTTGACATCATAGAAGATTTAAAAGAACACTTAATGAAATTAGATGTTAAAAAAGTAAAAATAGATCAGGATATGCAGCAAGCTGTTAATACATTGTGGGAAGAATATGAGATTACTCCAAATAATGCAGGTGATTATAAGAGACCAGATAATATAATAGCTACACAAAAACAAGCAAATAGTTTAAGAAATCAAATTAAGGATCTAGGAAGTATTAATATAGATGCAATAGAAGAATATAAGAAAACAAAAGAAAGATATGACTTTATGTGTGAGCAAAGATTAGATTTAGATGATACAGCAGGAAAGCTAAGAAAAATTATATCAGATATGACTCAGAACATGAAAACTCAATTTGCAGAGAAGTTTAAACAAATTAATAGAAATTTTTCAGAAGTATTTGTAGAGTTATTTGGTGGAGGTAAAGCAGATCTTATATTAAATGATGAAGAAAATATTTTGGAATGTGGAATAGATATAAGAGTTCAACCACCAGGAAAGAAATTACAAAATATGATGTTATTATCTGGAGGAGAAAAAGCTTTTACTGCAATTGCATTATTATTTGCAATTTTAAAAATTAATCCAGCACCATTTTGTATTTTGGATGAAATAGAAGCAGCTCTTGATGATGTTAATGTTTATAGATATGCAGAATACTTGAAAAAGTTTAGCAATGATACACAGTTTTTAGTAATAACTCATAGAAAAGGTACTATGGAAGCGGCAGATACTGTATATGGAATAACAATGGAGGAAAATGGTATTAGTAAATTGTTATCTATGAAATTAAGTTAAAATTTATATTAGATTTATAAACACTAGGAAATTAAGTTCCTAGTGTTTACTTTTTATATTTAAAATGGTTACGAAATTCGAATTTTTTTATACAAAGATATTATTGAGAGTAAAAGAGGTACTAAAAATTATCAAATAATATTTTTAGTACCTTCTTATTTTAATAATAACATTGTTCATGATATCTACATAATGTTGCGCAATAATTACAAACTACTATACATACTAGCTGTAGAGACACCTAATACTAAACATAGTATTAAAACTATAATTAAAAGTATAAATGCTATTAAGTATGCACAGAAAAATGAACGTGCATAATTTCTTCTGTTAATATTAGAAGAATCGAATGCAAATACTATTAACATTATGAAACCTACAAGTGGAATTGCAAATAATATATTGTATCCAAAATAAGCCCATGCAGATAATGGTCTGTACTCATTTGGAAGATTATTTGGATAATCTTGCATGAAAAATCCCCTCCTTTTATTTATAAAATAAGTGTATCACTTAGCAGAAAATTTGACAATATAAAACAAAAAATAATTTAAATAAAAAAGTTACTGGCTTTAAATTTGCTCTATAAAGATAGTGCCAATAGTCCGGCTTTTTGAATAGTCTTATATATTATAATAAAAAACAATTCTTCCAAGGCGCTTTAGTTTTTATTAGATTCAGATTGTAGAGACACACTATAAACAGATACATTAATAACGACTCAAGGTCAAAACTGTTTTTTATTATAATATATAAGACTATTCAAAAAGCTTACTTGTGAAATCTAAAACTATTGACCTGTAACAATAAAAATTTTACTAATTCCAATAAAAATAAGTAATATACCAGAAACTAAGTTCCATGTATTATCTGGTATTTTGGCATTTTGGCCGACTTTTGTAGCAAATAATCTTCCAAGAGATAAAAACAATAATTGAAAAACTGAAACTAGTATAGGAAATAGTATAGAACTTATACCAAGTATACTGCCACCGATACCTATACAAAAGGAATCTATAGATAAAGTAATTCCAAGATAAATAGATTCTTTTATATCTATTTTTTTTGAATTATCCAAATCAGAAGACACAGGGTCTTTTATAATTTGAATTGTTATTCCTAAAAATTTTATAAAAAATTGATAAATTTTTTTAGATTCACTATGTACAAGTGAGTCTGAAATAGGTGATTTAGGATTGAATTTATTTCCTTTTTTATTTATAACCTGAAATATTATTAATGAACCCATTAAAACTAATAATAAACTACCAATAAGAGACGTGATAAATTCAGGTAAAATATAATTTAAGTTTTTACCAATTAATATAGAACTACTTGTAATTATTACAGAAATTATCAAAAGTGTTATACCAGACAAGCAAGAAAGCTTGATTTTTCTAAGTCCATAAGTTATTCCAATACCAAAAGAATCTATACTACTTGAAAAAGCTAAAATTAAAACATTAAATAACATAATATCCACCTCTTAACATAATATTCTGGAAAATAAAAAAATCTACAAAAAAATAAAAAATTTAGAAAAATGCTTGATTTTTATAAAATGTTGTATTACAATTTGAATCAGGTGGAGAGAAGTGGTACAAAGTGGATTAAAATGATAGCGAGGTGAGATATAAGTGCTCATTGGTGAATATGAACATTCCTTAGATGCTAAAGGCAGATTAATAATGCCAGCGAAACTAAGGGAAGATATAGGTGAGAAGTTCATAGTAACAAAAGGTTTAGATGGATGCTTATTTGGATTCTCTCGGTAAAGAATGGACAAACTTTGAAGAAAAATTAAAAACACTTCCACTTACAAATAAAAATGCAAGAGATTTTGTTAGATTTTTTCTATCAGGAGCTACAGAATGTGATATAGATAAACAAGGTAGATTTTTGATAGCAGGAAATTTAAGAGAATATGCAGAAATGGAAAAAGAAGTAGTAATTATTGGAGTAGGAACTAGAATAGAAATTTGGAACAAACAAAAATGGAGTGAATATAACAGCGAAGATAATATTTCGGCAGAGACAATAGCAGAAAATATGACAATGCTTGGTATATAACTTGCAAAAGTTTATATAAATTACAAAAGATAAAAAATAAGATACAAAAGATAAAATTTTAAGATAATTTAAAGGGTTTTACAAAAGAAAATTTTAAAATCCAAAAGAAGAGTTTATAATTTACAAAAGTAAAATTATATAATTACAAAAGATTTTTAAGTCACAAAAGAAAAAATGTACAAAAGATTTCTTAAAACTACATAAGACAAAATAAAAGAGCACTAAAGACAAGAATTTGAGGTGGCATTTCAGTTGGTATTTTTAAAATACCAACTGCTTATGCTATTAAATAAAATAGAAAGTTGAAGGTGGCTATTTGGAATTTAATCATAAACCAGTATTGCTAGAAGAGTGCATAGATGGTCTAAATATAAAAGAAGATGGAATATATGTTGATGGAACTTTAGGTGGAGCTGGACATAGTAAAGAAATTCTGAAAAGATTATCTAAAAAAGGTACTCTTATTGGAATTGATCGAGACAAAGAAGCACTAGCTGCCGCAAAGCAAAATTTAAAAGATTTTAATAATGTAAAATATATACATGGAAATCATGATGACATAAAATCTATTTTGGAAGAAATAGGGATAGATAAAGTAGATGGTATTTTATTAGATTTAGGTGTTTCATCATATCAATTAGATGAAAAAGTAAGGGGTTTTAGTTATTTAGGCGATAATAAATTAGATATGCGTATGGATAAAACTCAAGAATTAACAGCAGAAGATGTTGTAAATAATTATTCAGAGGAAGTTTTAGCTAAGATATTTTTTGAATATGGTGAAGAACAATTTTCAAGAAATATAGCAAAGAATATTGTAAAACAAAGAGAACTAAAGAGAATAGAGACAACAAGTGAGCTTGTGAAAATTATAGAAAATTCTATACCTAAATCGAAACAAAATAATGGACATCCGGCAAAAAGAACATTTCAAGCTATTAGAATAGAAGTTAATGATGAAATAAAACCTTTATATAATACAATAATAAATTCGATAAACTGTCTAAAAGAAAATGGTAGGTTATGTGTAATTACATTTCATTCTTTAGAAGATAGAGCTGTAAAAGAAGCTTTTAAAGATTCTGTTCGGAAAATGTACATGTCCTAAAGAATTACCATATTGCGTATGCAATTATAAATCTTTAGGTAAGATTATAAATAAAAAACCAATTGTAGCTAAAGAAACGGAATTAAAAGAAAATTCTAGAGCTAAAAGTGCTAAATTAAGAATTTTTGAGAGGAATAATAAATAAAACAAATGAAAAGAGGTGAACTTAGTGGCAAATAGCTATTATGGTTATCAATATGAAACCAGTCCTAGAAAATTGCAACCAGAGTATAAACCTAATAAAAATAGGAATAGAAATAAAAAAAATAATAATAATAAATCAGTACAAATTAAAAAAGAGAATAAAAAAAGTACTAAAAAAGCAAATCATAAATTAAGGGCTGTAAAATATTTGACCATAGGTTTTCTTATATTATTTGCTATAAGTTATAGAAACTCTGTTATAAATGAAAGTTTTAAACAAAAAGAAAAATTAAAGAAAGAACTAAGTTCTATACAAAAAACCAATGAACAATTACAAGTAAGTATAGAAAATTCGCTAAATTTAAATAATGTGGAGCAATCTGCTAAAGAAAAATTGGGAATGCAAAAACCAACTAACAGTCAAAAAGTATATGTTAGTTTGCCAAAAAAAGATTATATTAGACCAGCTACAGAAGAGGTTTTAGTTGAGGAAGAAAAATCTTGGTTTGAAAAGTTAATAAAAGGTTTTACCGAAAGTATAAAATAAAGGATTAAAACTAATTAATAGTTTTAGTCTTTTTTTTATTGAATTAATGTTAGTTATGTGTTATTATGTACAAATAGTAAACATAATTTAATATAATGGAGGAGGAACTTTTTTATATGGAAGGTGATATCACAATTGAAGATATAACAAAAAAAGTAGAAAGTGCATCAACGAATTTTGAGAAAACTAATACAGAACTGAAGAGAAAGTATCTAATTTGGAATATAAATGCTTTTAATTTGCTTGCTTCACAAGTTAGTACACATAAAGGTTCTTTTGGAACCGGTTATCCTTTTTATGCTTTGGGTGATAATTTAGAAGGAACCATTCCCATTATTGATGAACAAATTAGATATAATAGACAACTTGTTAGAGATGGTGAACCTTTTCAAAAATCTATATGGCTTTGTAAGTCGTGTCTTGAAGAAAAATATTCGCAAATGCCAGATTTAAAAAAGATTTGTAGACCTTGTCCAAATATGATAGATAAATTAAAACCTAGAAAAATTATAAATAGATTACCAGATCTTGATATGTGGCTTGTATGTGAAGATGGTAGTGTTAATATAGCACAAGAGGAATTAAGCAAATTGCTAAGAATATATGATATGCATACTTCTGATGTTAATCCGTTAGGCTCAATTGATGATATAGCACAAATTTCAAAGATGTTAAAAAGTGGAGTATTACCTAAAATATTCTTACCAATAGACACGCATATTATAGAATACTCAAAATTAAAAAAATTAATAGAAACAGTACCTGAGGTATTAAAAGAAGCGAAGGATAAGAAAATAAGACCATATTTACCAATCCAACCGAAGTCATATAGAAAACAATGGCAATACGATGATGAAGCATATAATTTTATTTATGATTATCTTTCAGCTTTTTCAGCGTTTAATTTTTCAAGAGAATTACAGCAAGCTTTAGATGATAGTAGATTAAAAGTATCTTCAGAATATAAAGAAGATGAACTATTTGAATTTCTTATGCAATCTGCAACAGAGTCAAATTTTAGAAGATTTCAATCAATAGAATTAGAAGATTATTTCACTAAAAGAGTAAAAGGATGGAAAACAATAGATGCAAGACAGCAAGCAAGAGGTAAGAAAAAACGAGAAAAAAGTAAAATACCAAATATTAGTGATGATGAAATTCCAATATAATAAATATAAAATTAAGAGAAAAGGAGATAAAAATATGTCAAGAAGAATAGATTTACATATTCATACAACAATGTCGGATGGAGCTTTAACTCCAAAAGAAGTTATAGATGAGGCGTCCAAAAATGGAACTTCTATTATAGCAATTGCAGATCATGATACAATAGAAGCATATAATGATGAACTAATTTCTTATGCAGAGAGTAAGAATATAACGCTTATTAATGCAGTAGAAATATCAACCAAAACTTGTAAAGCAGGTATTCATGTACTAGGATATAACTTTGATTTAAATGATAAACAGATGAAAGAAAGACTATACAAATTAAGAAACGCAAGACATGATTACTTGCACAATGTGGCTAAGAAATTAAATGAATTGGGATATATTTTAAATGTTCAAGAATTAGATAAAATAGATGCTGTTACTAAAGCTCATATTGCGTTAGATGTTATAAATAATGAAAAGAATAAAGACTTGATTATAAATAATTTTGGTCATATTCCCAATAAAGGTGAATTTATAGAAACTGTTATGAATGAAAATTGTCCTGCATATGTGAAAAAGGAGACTGTAACACCAAAAGAAGCAGCAGAAATTATAAGAGCTGCAAATGGCAAAGTTATTTTAGCACACCCAGTAGCATATGTACATGAAGATAATTTAACAGATGAAGATATTTTAGAAATAATAAAAGATATGAGACCAGATGGATTAGAAGCGAATTACTTATATGTAGACCGTAATCATAATAAAATTAATGAAGTAGAAAAATGGAATAGATTTGCAAAAGAGAATAATTTATTTGTAACAGTAGGTTCTGATTTTCATAATAAAGATGGAATTCGTCCGGAAATTGGATTTGTTAATACAAATTTCATTTTAGAAGATAAAGTAATAGATGAAATTATAATCAATTTAGAAAAATAATATGAGATTTTACTCAAGAGATATAATAAAAGACTAAAATTATTAATTAATTTTAGTCTTTTTTTTATTTACTTTAATATTATTAAAGTAATAGAAAATAAAGTGGTGATAATTTATGAAGAAAAAAAGATTAAGAAAAAAGCAAAAGATTAACAAAAAAATAAATATAAAGAGACTAGAGAAAAGCGGAAATTTAACAAGAAAGAAAAGAATGAAAGTAGCTTTAATTACCTCTTTTTTTATAATGACTTTACTTGCTAGCAGAATAGGATATATTCAATTTGTAAAGGGAAGTGAGCTTGAATCTATGGCATATGTTCAACAGACTTTGGATAGAAAAATTAATCCTAAAAGAGGAACGATATATGATGCCACAGGAAAGAATATACTTGCAGTTAGTAGTACAGTAGAAACAATAACAGTAAATCCAGTAAATATTAGTAAAGAGGATAAAGAAAAAGTTGCAAGAATTTTATCTGAGATTTTTGAAGTGGATTATGATAAAACTTTGAAAAAGGTTTCAAGAAAAAGTGCTATAGAAACAATTGCAAAAAAAGTTGATAGGGAAAAAGCAGATAGATTAAGAGTTTGGATGGATGAAAATAATATAACTAAAGGAATTAATATAGATGAAGATACAAAAAGGTATTATCCATATAATAGTTTAGCTTCACAGATAATAGGCTTTTGTGGAAGTGATAATCAAGGTTTGGATGGAATAGAGGCTATTTATGATAGTGATTTAAAGGGAGAAACAGGAAAAATAGTTAAAATGACAGATGCAAAAGGTGGAGATATTGTAAAAGAGGGAGAAGATTATATATCAGCTATTGATGGAAATGATTTGATTTTAACAATAGATGCAACAATTCAAGGTATTGCAGAAAAATATCTAAAAGAAGCATGTATCGATAATGTGTGTACAGATGGTGGGAATATTGTTATTATGAATCCTAAAAATGGAGATATTTTAGCAATGGCAGGTTATCCAGATTATAATTTAAATACTCCTTATGAAGCAAATACAGAAGAGTTAAGAAATGCATGGGATACTATGTCACAAAGTGATAAAACAAAAAATCTGCAGGCAATGTGGAGAAATAAAGCCATTTCTGATACATATGAGCCAGGGTCAACATTTAAATTAATTACAGCATCAGCAGCTTTAGAAGAAGGGATAACTCAGGTAGATAAAGAAGGAGAGTTTTGTTGTACACGGAGGAATTGAAGTTGCAGGGGTTAGGATAAAATGTTGGAGATACTATAGACCACATGGTTCGGAAAGTTTAAGACAAGGACTAATGAATTCTTGCAATCCAGTATTTATAGGATTAGGGCAGAAACTTGGTGTTACAAAATACTATGAATACTTAAGAAAATTTGGCTATTTAGATAAAACAGGGATAGACCTTCCAGGAGAAGCAAAAGGAATATTTTTGGCAGAAAATAAAGTTGGACCTGTAGAACTTCGGAACTATTGCATTTGGACAGAGATTTGAAGTCACACCACTTCAGATGGTAACTGCAGTATCAACTATTGCAAATGGTGGAACTCACGTTACACCTAGAGTTGTAAAACAGATTGTAGATAGTAAAACAGGTGAAGTAAAAGACATAGAAACTAAAATGCAAGAAGGAATTATTTCTAAAAAGACATCAGAAGATGTTCTTAGTATGATGAAAAGTGTTGTAGCAGAAGGAACAGGAAAGAATGCAAAAGTCGAAGGGTATTCAATAGGTGGTAAAACAGGTACATCAGAAGATGGAGTAAATACAGGAAAATATGTAACATCTTTTATTGGTGTAGCTCCAATAGAAGATCCTGAAGTTGTAGTTTTAGTAACATTATATAATCCAACTGGAGAAGGAGGACACCAAGGTGGAGGTGTTGCAGCACCAGTAGGTGGGCAAATTTTTAGTGAAGTATTACCATATTTAGAAGTACAAAAAGAACAGACAGGAGAAGAAGACATACAAGAAATTGAGGTTCCAGATTTAGTTCGGATTATCAATAAAAGACGCAAAAGAAAAGTTAAAAGAATTTGAGATAGAGATTGAATATGAGAAAGGCGAAGAAGAAATTAAAGAATCAGAAGTTATAATAAAAGAACAATTTCCGAGACCAGGAATCAAAATAAAATCAGGAAATAAAATAACGATAGAAATATAATGGTTAATAAATTAAAAAATAAACCAAAAATTTCTATACAAAACTAAAATTTAGTTATATAATATATTCGCGAAATTATAAATGTAAGGAGAGAAGTCTATGGAATTAAAAAAAGTATTAGCAGGATTAGAAGGATTAAAGTTAAAAGGTTCATTAGACATAGATATAAATAATTTAGATAGTGATTCAAGAAATATAAGCGAAGGTGATATGTTTGTTGCTATAAAAGGATTTGATGTAGACGGTCATGATTATATAAAAGATGCTATTGCTAAAGGAGCAAAAGTAATACTTGCTCGGAACAGATATAGATAAAAAAATTATAAGGGAAATTCCAGATGATGTAACAATAGTATTATCTGATAATACAAGACACGCTTTAGCAATTTGTGCATGTAACTTTTATAAAAATCCATCTAAGAAGGTTAAATTAATAGGAATAACAGGAACTAAAGGAAAAACTACTACTTCTTTTATGACAAAGGCAATTTTAGAAAAAGAAGGAAAGAAAGTTCGGATTAATTGGAACAATTGCATGTTATATAGGAGATAAAAAATTAGAAGATAGCGAGAGAACAACTCCAGAAAGTTTAAAATTACAAAAAATGTTTAGACAAATGGTTGATGAGGGTTGTGAGGCAATAGTAATGGAGGTATCTTCACAAAGTCTAAAATTACATAGGGTAGATGGTTGTGAATTTGATATTGCAGTATTTACCAATTTTTCTGAAGATCATATAAGCGAAAAAGAACATCCCGATATGGAAGATTATTTTAATTCAAAATTGAAATTATTCCAAATGTGTAAAACAGGATATGTAAATGCTGATGATTTACATACAGCTAAGATACCAAAGTTACTTCCAAACAATGATATAATTACTTATGGTATTGATAACTATTGTAATTTTTTAGCAAAAGATATAACAATCACAAATTCATATGTAGATTTTAAAGTTAAATTAGGAACTAGAAACGAGAGAGTAAAAACATTTATACCAGGAAGATTTAGTGTATATAATTCACTAGCTGCGATATCTATAGGTTTGAAACTAGGATGCAGTTCAGAAAATATAAAAGAAGCATTGTTAGAAGTAAGAGTTCCAGGAAGAAGTGAACTTGTAGATAACAAAAAAGAACTTACAATAATGATAGATTATGCACATTCTCCAGAGAGTTTAGAGAATATTTTAAATGCAGTTAAATCATATACAAGAGGAAAAGTAATTTCTTTATTTGGATGCGGTGGAGATAGAGATTCTTCTAAAAGACCTATTATGGGCGAAATATCTGGAAGAATTGCAGATTATACAATTATTACATCTGATAATCCACGTACAGAAGATCCAGAAAAAATAGTTAGTCAGATTGAAGAAGGAATAAAAAAGACTAATGGAAAATATGTATGTATTGTAGATAGAACCCAAGCAATGAAACATGCAGTACAAATAGCTAAGAAAAATGATATAGTTGTTTTAGCAGGTAAGGGACATGAAACTTATCAAATAATAGGGCATGAAAAA
This sequence comes from uncultured Clostridium sp., assembly GCA_900557195.1. GTDB lineage: Bacteria > Bacillota > Clostridia > TANB77 > CAG-508 > CAG-492. Next base: position 12,966 of record USRT01000027.1, on the reverse strand, counting down.
TATCCTTTTGATGAAAAAGAAATAATAAAAGAAATCATTGATGAACAAAAATAAATACAAAATTAGGAGGAAGAGATGGAATTTCATATAAAAGTAGTATTGCTTTCTTTCGCGATAAGTACAATACTTGGATTAATTATAATACCAATATTAAGAAGATTAAAAGTAGGTCAAATAGAAAGAGATGATGGACCACAGTCACATTTAAAAAAACAGGGAACACCAACAATGGGTGGAATTATTATTGCTGCAGCAATTTTTATAGTATGTACATATTTGTATATTGATTATTCTAAAACAGAGATAAATGTTGCTAAAAATATATTACCATTATTATTTGTTACAATTGGATTTGGATTAGTAGGGTTTGTGGATGATTTTAAAAAGTTAGTATTAAAGAATACTAAAGGATTAAAGCCAATTTATAAAATGCTTGGATTACTAATTATTGCAGTAGCATATACATTATTTTTAACTAATATACTAAAAATAGGAACAGATACATATATACCATTCTTAAAAATATATATTAATATGCCTATATGGATTTATATACCATTTGCAATTTTTGTTTTACTTGGTACAACAAATGCAGTTAATTTAACAGATGGTATAGATGGATTATCTACAACAGTAACTACTATAATATTAGCATTTTTTACAGTTGTTGGAATTATATTAGGTGTTAAGGAAATTGTTATAATCGGTGCATGTCTTGTAGGTAGCTGTTTAGGATTTTTACTATTCAATTTACATCCTGCTAAAGTATTTATGGGAGATACACGGGTCATTACTTCTTGGTGGAGCAATTGCAGGAATAGCATTATACTTAAAAATGCCTATTATATTAATAATAGTAGCTCTTATTCCAGTAATAGAAACAGTATCTGTAATTATGCAAGTTACATTCTTTAGAAAAACCGGAAAAAGAATCTTTAAAATGGCTCCTATACATCATCATTTTGAATTATGTGGATGGAGTGAAAATAAGGTGGTTTCAGTTTTCAGTATAATAACACTAATTTTATGCGTAATAGGAATTAATGCTATTTAAAAATTGTCAAAATTGTCAAAAGGGACGGGGTAAAATGACAATTTTTAAAACTTTTAATGAATATTTTAAATTAAGAAAATTGTCATTTTACCCCGTCCCTTTTGACAATTTTTTTAGTAGGAGGTTACAAATGCAAAAAAAACCGAATAAAGTAAAAAAGGTATCAAAATTTGTTAATAATCAGTTTGATTTTTTGCTATGTATAACTATACTTTTGCTATTATCACTAGGAATTATAATGGTGCTTTCTGCAAGTGCTCCTTCTGCACTTGCAAGTGAAAATGATAGTTATGCATTTGTAAGAAAACAAGCTGGATTTGCAGTACTTGGAATTGCTTTAATGTTTATAATATCAAAAATTGATTATAGATTTTATAAGAAATATTATTGGATGATTTATTTTGTTTCATGGGCAATACTTTTATTAGTTATTGTTCCTGGAATAGGTAGAAGTGTAAAAGGTGCTACAAGGTGGATAAACTTAGGATTTGGACAATTTCAACCATCAGAAATTACAAAAATAGGATTAATTATATTTTATGCAGGATATTTATCAGATCATAAAGACGACTTAAAGAGTTTCTTTAAAGGTTTTATAAAACCACTTTTATTTTTAGTACCACCTGTTGGAATATTATTCGTAGTTCAGAATCACCTTAGTGTATCTTTAGTAATTGTAAGCATTACATCAGTAATGATGCTTATGGCAGGAGCAAGAGTTTTACATTTTGCAGCAAGTGGAGGTATACGGAATAAGTCGGAGTATTTCGGATTACTTGGAATATTACAAATGACAGGAAAAGGTGGATTTAGATTAGATAGAATTGCGACATTTTTTGATCCATGGGCAGATGCACAAGGTACAGGGTATCAAGTTGTACAAAGTTTATATGCTATTGGTTCAGGAGGATTGTTTGGTGTAGGATTAGGAGAAAGTAAGCAAAAATTTTTATACATACCAGAGCCACACAATGACTTTATATTTTCAATATTATCTGAGGAATTAGGGTTTATTGGATGCTTAGTAGTAATCATATTATTTGCAATTTTTATATGGAGAGGAATATTAATTGCAATGAAAGCACCAGATATGTTTGGGAGTTTAATTGCAGTTGGGATAACATCTCTAGTTGCTGTTCAAGCAATAATAAATATAGCCGTAGTAACAGCTTCTATACCAACAACAGGTATGCCACTACCATTCTTTAGCTATGGAGGAACAGCACTTTTAATTTTACTGTGTAGTTGTGGTATTTTGCTTAATATATCGAGGGCTGGTTCTAAAGTTTAGAATATAATATATTAAAATATGAAGACAAAAGATGTAAATATAATATAAGAAAAACTTAATATTATATTTACATCATTTTAATAATAAATGAATTAAAAAGGGGGAGAACATATATGAAAGTGATTATAGCAGCTGCTGGTACAGCAGGACATATTAATCCTGGACTATCAATTGCAAATAAAATAAAAGAAAAGAATAATGATGCTGAGATAATTTTTATAGGAACAAATAGGGGATTAGAAAATGATTTAGTTCCAAGAAGTGGATATAAATTAAAAACAATAGAAGCATATGGATTTAGCAAAAGTATTACTATAACAAATTTTAAAAATATGATAAAAACTATGAAGGGATTTTCTCAGGCTAAGAAAATTGTAGAAGAATTTAAACCAGATATAGTAATTGGAACAGGTGGATATATATGTGGGGCAGTAATTACTGCAGCACATAAAAATAATATTCCTACTTTGTTACATGAAAGTAATGCATATCCAGGTCTAGCAATAAGAATGTTATCTAAAAAGGTTGACACAATTTTAGTTGGATTTGAAGAAGCAAAAAATAAATTAAATAGAGCGAAAAATATAGTAGTGACAGGAACTCCAACTAAAATGAAAGGTATAAAACTAACTGATGAGCAAAAAAAACAAATGAGGTTAGATTTGAAGTTAAAAGATGATTTGCCAATTGTTTTAGTTTTTGGTGGAAGTCAAGGTGCTAGAGTTATTAATAATGCTATTTTAGATATCATTAAAAATAAGAAATATAGTAGTAATTTTCAAATTGTATGGGCAGCAGGTCCAGAACAATATAAAATTATTAAGAAGAATTTAGAAGAAGAAAAAATAGATATTGATAATATAGAAGGTGTAAAAATAGTGCCATACATATATAATATGGAAGAAGTTATGAACTTAGCTGATGTTATTGTATCAAGGAGCGGAGCAATGACATTAACAGAAATTGCTTTGGCACGGAAAACCTGCAATATTTATTCCTCTTCCAAGTATGTCTGCTAATAGACAAGAAGATAATGCAAGAGTATTTGAAAAAGAAGGAGCAGCAAAAGTAATTTTAAATGAAGAATTAAATAGTGAGAATTTGCTTGATACTATTAATGAAATGATAAAAGATAGAGAAAACCTAGTTAAAATGGGTGAAAATGCCAGAAAAATGGCTATTTATAATGTTGAAGATAAGATATATGAAGAGATAGAAAAATGTTTGAAATAGTTTTATTTCAAACATTTTACAGTTTCTATAAGATATTATTACAAATCAAAAAAACACTAAAAATGTTGTCGATAGTGAAAAAACATAATAATTCTTTGTCGAAAACTATAGAAATATCAAAAATTCTGACATACAAAAACGCTTGATATAAAGTATTTAGTGGTATATAGTATCACCATAATATTTTACTAATGAGGTGTATAAGATGAAAAACTTAAGAGAATTTTATGGGGATACTGTAATTGATAAGAATGATTATAATGAGTTTGATAGTGAATTTAAAATTCACCTAACATATTATAAAACACAGGATTGTTTAAATTTAGATGATAAAAATGTGTCATATGGTATGCAGGTTGTTAAGAAGCAAACTGATGGGAAGAATATGAAAGTAGAAACTAAGGAATTTAGTAATATAGTAGATACAGAAGAAAAAGTCGATAATATATTAGAAATACTTAAAAGAAATAAAGTAACTCCTGTAGCAGTTCGTGATGTGTTAGAAGATATGAAGGTTTTGTGATTTGAAATTTTTATATATCAACCTTGTCCTCGATGCTTTTTTACTTTGGAGACAATGTTACCGCATACCAATTGTTAATATATTTATAAATTTAAACCAATCTTGAAGCGTGTCAGCGATAGCTATTAATAAGTTTTATACCACGCAGGTTGTTTGAGAGTCAATTTCTAAATGCGTACAGTCGGCGATCGGTTTAAATTTATAAATATATTAACAATTGGTGTGCTAGTATGTACTTTTAAGTAAAATGTGATTTGTAACAAACTGTAACTAGTTTGGAAAAAATTAAATTTAGCTATTGCAAAAAAACTGCATTTAGTCTAGAATACATAGGTATAGTTTTATAAAAAAGAAGGAGATAGTAATGGCAGATAAATTAATTATAGTGGAATCACCTGCTAAAGCAAATACTATAAAAAAATTCTTGGGTGGTAGTACAAAAGTATTAGCATCTATGGGACATATAAGAGATTTACCAAAATCAAAATTAGGTGTAGATATAGAACATGATTTTGAACCTGAATATATTAATATTAGAGGAAAAGGAGATTTAATTAAAAGTTTAAAAAAAGAAGCTAAAAATGCAAAAAAAGTGTATCTTGCAACTGACCCTGACCGCGAAGGGGAAGCAATTGCATGGCATTTGGCTCATATTTTAGATATACCAGAAGATAGTGTGTGTAGAGTAACTTTTAATGAAATAACTAAAGAAACAGTACAGTCTTCAATTAAAAATCCTAGAAAAATAGATAAAAATTTAACAGATGCACAACAAGCTAGAAGAGTTTTAGATAGAATTGTTGGATATAAAATAAGTCCAATTTTATGGAAAAAAGTTAAAAGAGGATTGTCTGCTGGTAGAGTTCAATCTGTTGCAGTAAAATTAATAGTAGATAGAGAAAATGAAATAGAAGAGTTTAAACCAGAAGAATATTGGAATATATATGCTAATTTATTAGAAGAAAAAAGTAAGAAAAGCTTTGAAGCAAAGTTCTATGGAAAAAATAGTGAAAAATTAGAGATCCATTCTAAAGAAGAAGTAGATAATATTTTAAAAGATATTGAAAATAGTAAATTTATTGTTGATGATATAAAAAAGAGTCAGAAAAAGAGAAATCCGAGTCCACCATTTACAACAAGTACAATGCAACAAGAAGCTTCAAGAAAATTAGGATTTACATTAAAGAAGACAATGTCTGTTGCACAAGGACTTTATGAAGGTGTAAAAGTAGAAGGGAAAGGTACAGTTGGTTTAATCACATACATGAGAACAGATTCTACAAGAATCTCTGAGGAAGCAAGAAAACTAGCCAAAGAGCATATTGTAAATGAGTATGGAGAAAACTATTATGAAAATAGGTATTACAAAACAAAAGACAATTCACAAGATGCTCATGAAGCAATAAGACCGACTTATATAGATTTGACTCCAGAAAAAGTAAAAGAATCATTAACAAATGACCAATATAAATTATATAGATTAATATATAATAGATTTATTGCAAGCCAAATGGCATCTGCAATATATGATACTGTATCTGTTAATATTTTAGCAGATAACTATGTATTTAAAGCAAATGGCCAAACTTTAAAATTTAAAGGTTTTATGACTTTATATGTAGAAGTGCAAGAAACAGAAGATGATGAGGAAGGAAGTAACATTCCAGAATTAGAAATAAAACAAGAAGTAGTAAATAAGAAAATAGAAACAAAACAAAGCTTTACAGAGCCACCACCACGATACACAGAAGCAAGTTTAGTTAAAGCTCTAGAAGAAAAGGGAATAGGACGTCCTAGTACATATTCTCCAACAATTACTACTATTTTAGAAAGAAGATATATAGAAAAAGATCAGAAAAAATTACAACCAACAGACTTAGGAAAAATTGTTAATAAGTTACTTACAGAGAATTTTTCAGATATAGTAAATGTAGAGTTTACAGCACAAATAGAAGATGAGTTTGATCAAATTGCAGAAGGAAAAGCCAAGTGGAAAAAAATAATTAAAGATTTTTATGACCCTTTTGCTATTATGTTAGAAAAGGCAGAAAAAGATTTAGAACATGTTGAAATAAAAGATGAAGTATCAGATGTACCATGTGATAAATGTGGAAGAATGATGGTAATAAAATATGGCAAGTATGGAAAATTTTTAGCATGTCCTCGGTTTTCCTGAATGTAAAAACGCAAAACCTATAGTAGAAACAATTGATGTGCCATGTCCTGTATGTGGTAGTAAAGTACAAGTAAGAAAGACAAAGAGAAAAAGAAATTATTATATATGCGAGAATAATCCAGATTCTTGTAATTATATTTCATGGAATAAACCTAAAATAGGAGAAGTTTGGGAACCGGAGAAGAAAGATGAAACTTTAAATGAAGAGGCTAAGCCTAAAGCAAAGAGGAGTAGTAAAAAGACTACAAGGAAAAAGAAAACAAAAGCTAAAAAGAGTAAATAGTATTTGATAAAAGTATATAATATAAAGTTATAGTGAAAATGAAATTTGATATTATGTTATCAAAAAAAATTAAATAAAGTATTGATTTATAGCTGAATTCATGTTAAAATAGTTAACGTTAAAAACACACATAAAGATGAGCTTAAAAAGAGTGCTTGAAGACTAAAAGTCAAAAGTCTTTTTAAACGTTAGTAGTTTTTATGGAGGTAATAACTAAAAGGAGGAATTGAAAATGGCAGTAGTTGCAATGAAACAATTACTAGAAGCAGGTGTTCACTTTGGACATCAAACAAGAAGATGGGATCCTAAAATGGCTGAATATATATTCCAAGCTAGAAATGGTATCCATATAATCGATTTACAAAAGACATCTAAAAAATTAGACGAAGCTTATAGCTTTATGAAAGAACAAGCTGAAGAAGGAAAAACAGTTCTTTTTGTAGGAACTAAAAAACAAGCACAAGAATGTGTAAAAGAAGCAGCTGAAAAATCTGGAATGTACTATGTTGACCAAAGATGGTTAGGTGGAATGCTTACAAACTTTGGAACAATAAGAAAAAGAATAGACAGATTAAACGAATTAGAAACAATGCAAGAAGATGGTACATTTGATGTATTACCTAAAAAAGAAGTAATTCTTTTAAAGAAAGAAATGGAAAAATTACAAAAAAATCTTGGTGGAATTAAAGATATGAAAGAAATGCCAGGAGTTATGTTTGTAGTAGATCCTAAAAAAGAAAGAATAGCTATATTAGAAGCTAGAAAATTAGGTATACCAGTAGTAGGTTTAATCGATACAAACTGTAATCCAGAAGATGTAGATTATGCTATACCTGGAAATGATGATGCAATTCGTGCAGTTAAATTAATAGCAGATGTAATGGCAAATGCTATTATAGAAGGAAGACAAGGGGAAGCTTTAGAGATGGATTCTGAAAAAGAAGAAAATGTTAATCTTGAAGAAGAACCAACTAGCATAGAAGAAGTTGCAGCACAAGAAACAGTAGAAGAATAATAAAAATAATAATCTGATGCAATATAATCAGAGTAAAATTAAACTTAAATAAATAATTATAGTATATAAACCTAAGTAAAAAGGAGTGGAGCTGTTTTCGCTCTACTTCTTTTTAAAATTATATAAAATTTAATTTGTAATAAAACTTATACAATGTTTAAATATTTGTTTATTGTTTTTACATATTTTTATATATCGAATTTAAGTACATATAAGTATGTATTAAATTTAGACAATATTTAAAAATTTGTATAACTAATTAAAATAATGATAATTAGACTACAATACATTTAACTTATAAAAAATATTATATATAATGTTTTTTATATTAATACTAATGTAGAATAATATTCATTTATAATACAAAGTTAAGGAGGAATAAAAATGGTAACAGCAAGCCAAGTAAAAGAGTTAAGAGAAAAAACAGGTGCAGGTATGATGGACTGCAAAAAAGTTTTAACAGAAACTGATGGTGATATGGAAAAAGCAGCTGAATTATTAAGAGAAAGAGGAATTGCAAAAGCTGCAAAAAAATCAGATAGAATAGCAGCAGAAGGATTAGTAGAAGCTTATGTTTCAGAAGATGGAAAAATAGGAGCTGTTGTAGAAGTTAATGCAGAAACAGATTTCGTTGCAAAAAATGATGAATTTAAATCTTTCGTTTCAGATGTTGCAAAACAAATTGCTTTAACAAATCCAAGTAATGTAGAAGAATTACTTGCAGCTAAATCAATTGTTGAAGGTGACAAGACAGTACAAGAAGTATTAACAAACAAAATAGCCACAATTGGTGAAAATATGTCAATAAGAAGATTTGCTAGATTCGAATCAGCAGGTTTAGTAGAAAAATACATCCATGGTGAAGGAAAAATAGGTGTATTAGTTGAACTAGAAAATGCAAGCAATGAACTTGCAAAAGATGTTTGTATGCAAATAGCTGCTGCAAAACCAGAATTTCTAGATAGAGAATCTGTACCAGCAGAAAGAGTAGAAAAAGAAATGGAAATATTAAAAGCACAAGCTATGAATGAAGGAAAACCAGCTGAAATAGCAGAAAAAATGGTACAAGGAAGAATTGGAAAATTCTATGGAGAAATTTGTTTAGTAGAACAAGACTTTGTAAAAAATCCAGATATGAAAATTAAACAATTACTTGAATCAAAAGGTGCAAAAATTGTTCGTTTTGCAAGATTTGAAAAAGGTGAAGGAATCGAGAAAAAAGAAGAAAACTTCGCAGAAGAAGTTGCAAAACAAATAAAAGGATAAATAGTAAATGAATCAATTTTTTAAAGTAATAAATTTATTAATTATTTTGAAAATTGGTTCATTTTTAGTTATAACTTAAGTTAACCTGTAGTTACAATTCACAGTCTTTTATTTAATAGGCAAATAGTTACCGCATATCAAGAGTTTAATATATATTTTTCAAAATACTTGTTATTTATTGGTAAAATTTGATATAATCAACCTATTAAAAATAATGCAGGAGTTTAATGATATGGATAAAAACAAAAAAATAAAATTCAATATATTAGCTATATGCCTAATTATTTTATTGGCATTTGCAATATCACCAGTTACTATGCAAAATGATACATATTATACTATAAAGATAGGAGAAGAAATAATTCAAAATGGAATAGATATGCAAGATCATTTCTCTTGGCATGAGAATTTACCATATACATATCCACATTGGTTATATGATGTAATGATATATTTAATATATAGTTTTTCTGGTTTTGCAGGAATATATATATCAACAGTTGTTCTGTCTAGTATATTGGGGGTTTTAGTATATTATATAAATAATAAACTAAGTAAAAATAATTTTATTTCATTAATTGTAACTTTATTGGTACTGTATTTATTAAAGGACTTTATAGCAGCAAGAGCACAATTAGTTACATTTATATTATTTACACTAACAATATTTTTTATAGAGATGTTTATAAATACAAAAAAGAAAAGATATCTAATATCACTTATTATAATTCCAATATTAATTGCAAATCTCCATGTTGCGGTTTGGCCTTTTTATTTTATATTATTTTTGCCATATATAGCTGAATGGATAGCATGCTTTATGATAGAATTAAATATTATTGTTAGAATAAAAATATTAATTGTAAAATTAAAAGAGCAGTTAACAAATAAAGCTGAAAAAATAACAATGTTAAATAAAAAGGAGGAAAATCTTTTAAGAGAGCTTAATGAAGATAAAATAAATTTACAAGAAAGAAGAGAAAAACCATATAGAATAAAAATTGATAAAAACAAATCTATAAAATGGATAATCATTATTTTTATAATAACTATTTTTACAGGATTACTTACTCCTCTTGGAGATGTGCCATATACATATTTAGCAAAAACAATGCAAGGAAATACTACTGAAAATATTAGTGAGCATTTACCGCTAGTTTTAATAAATAATAAAAATATAATGATTGTAATCACAATGTTTTTAGCTATATTAATATTTACAGATACAAAAATAAAATTAAGAGATTTATTTATGCTTATAGGACTGGTTTTACTATCATTCATGTCTAGAAGACAAACCTCTATGCTCATTTTAATTGGAAATTTTATATTTGTAAAATTAGTAGTACAAATGGTAAATAAATATGATAATAAAACGTATAAAAAAATACAAAAATTTATGACTGGAATCTTAGGACAAGCAATTTCTGTGATTCTAATATTATGTATTAGTTTACTAATGTTAAAACCAAAAATGAATGACAAATTTGTTGATGAAAATAGTTATCCAGTAAAGGCATGTGATTTTATTTTAGAAAATTTAGATGTAAATAATATAAAATTATATAATGAATATAACTATGGAAGTTATTTAATATATAGAGGAATACCTGTTTTTATAGATTCAAGGGCTGATTTATATTCACCAGAATTTAATGGAACTAAAAACGAAGAGAAAAAGTATGAAGGAAGAGATATTTTTTCAGACTTTTTAAATATATCGAATATAGGTACATTCTATGAAAGTAAATTCAGAGAATATGGAATTACACATGTAATGATGGGAAAAAATACAAAACTTAATTTATTAATATCAAGAGAAGATAATTATAAACTTTTATATCAAGATAATAACTTTGTTATCTACGAAAGATTAAATGTAAGTTTTTAAGGAGAATGAAATGAAAAATGTAAGTAAAAAATATAAAATTGTTATATTTGTAACTGTTTTAGTATTATTAGAACAATTAACTAAAATTGTAATTTTAATGAATAGAGAAAAGCTTCCTATTACAGTTATAAATAATGTTTTTATGCTATCATATGTAGAAAATTCAGGTGTAGCATTTGGAATAAAAGTAGGGAGTATATGGAGTTTTATTGTTATAAATATAGTCATTTTAGGAATAATCATTAAATTTATGTATAGTCAGCTTCAAGAATTAAATAATAAAACAATTATATTATTATCTCTTGTTTTGGCAGGAGGAATTAGTAATTTAGTTGATAGAGTCTTTAGAGGATATGTTGTAGATTTTTTAGATATAACACCTATAATAAATTTTCCAGTATTTAATTTTGCTGATATTATGATTGTTGTAGCTGTCTTTGTTTTTGGAGTAATGATGATAAAAAATATAATGAAAGATGGCAAGAAAGGAAATAGCGATGAAAAAAGTAACAGTACAAGCAAATGAAAAAGGAGCAAGACTGGATAGTTATATTGCTAGTAAAGAAAAAGAAATGTCTAGAACTAATGTACAAAGGTTAATCGAAAGTGGTAATATTTTAGTTAATAATAATATACAAAAAATATCATATAAAGTTCAGGCAGGAGATGAAATATCAATTGTTATACCAGAAGCAAAAGAAATAGAAATAAAACCACAAGATATAAAAATAGATATAGTATATGAAGATAGTCACATAATAGTAGTTAATAAACCAAAAGGATTAGTTGTTCATCCGGCAATTGGTAATCCTGATGGAACATTAGTTAATGCAATAATGAATATTTGCAAAGATAGTTTATCTGGTATAGGTGGAGAAATTAGACCAGGAATTGTACATAGATTAGATAAAGATACTACAGGACTTTTAATTATAGCAAAAAATGATAAAGCTCACATTAATTTAAGTGAACAAATAAAAAATAGAGAAGTTAAAAAAATATATGTAGCATTAGTTAGAGGAATAGTTCCAGAGGATGAAGCGACAATTAATATGCCTATAGGACGAAGTACAAAAGATAGGAAAAAAATGGCAGTTGTAAAAAATGGAAAAGAAGCAGTTACACATTTTAAAGTATTAAATAGATTCAAGAATTACACACTATTAGAGATAAAAATTGATACAGGTAGAACTCATCAAATAAGAGTTCATATGTCAGAAATAGGATATCCAGTAGTAGGAGATATGGTATATTCAAATGGAAAAAATGAATTTGGAATAGAAGGTCAAATGTTACATGCAAAAAGTTTAGACTTTAAGCATCCAATTACAGAAAAACAAATGCATTTGGAGGCAGAGTTACCAAAGTATTTCAAAGAAGTTATAGACAAGCTACAAAAAGATGCAAAAAGATGAAACATTTAACCCGTCCCAAATGTTTGAAAGAAGGGAAGTAATACATGGAAAAAATAAGATTGCAAAAGTTTCTGGCTAATGCAGGTATATGCTCTAGAAGAAAAGCTGAAGAATATATATTAGAAGGAAAAGTAAAAGTAAATGGAAAAATTATTTATGAACTTGGCATGAAAATTGATCCGACTCAAGATGAAATTATATTTGATAATAATGTCGTAAAATTAGAGAATAATAAGGTATACATATTATTAAACAAGCCAATAGGATATGTTACAACAGCAAAAGAACAATTTGGAAGACCAGCAGTAACTGATTTAGTAAAGGGTGTAAAAGAGAAAGTATTGCCAGTTGGAAGGTTAGATATGTATACATCTGGAGCGATAATATTAACTAATGATGGTGATTTTATATATAGGGTAACACATCCAAAATATGAAGTCGAAAAAACATATCAAGTAACAGTAAGAGGTATAGTTACAGATGATGAGATAGAGAAATTAAAAAATGGTGTAAAGATTGATAACTACATATCTGGAAAAGCAAAAGTAAAAGTTCTAAAAATAGATGAAGCAAAAAATATATCAAGAATACAAATCACTATTCATGAAGGAAAAAATAGAGAAGTAAGAAAAATGTGTAAGGCAATAGGGAAAAATGTTATTGCATTGCACAGAAGTAAAATTGAGAATATTGATGTAAAAAATTTAGCTTTAGGCGAGTGGAGATATTTAAGAGATGAAGAAGTTTTAAGATTAAAAAATAAAAATATAGGTTTAAAATAGATATGTCACAAGTAAATTGAAAATAAAATATTGAAAG
>USRT01000026.1 GCA_900557195.1 uncultured Clostridium sp. | reverse complement strand
AGAATTCCAGCCTTCCAAGCTGGCTATGCGGGTTCGATTCCCGCTACCTGCTCCAAAAATTAACCACATTGTTTATTTATAAGCAATGTGGATTTTTTTACTATAATTATACATTTGTTATCTATTATAATTATGCGGGTATAATTTAGTGGTAGAATGTCATGCTTCCGACCTGATAGCGCGAGTTCGATTCTCGCTACCCGCTCCATTTGAAAACAGCTTACGAACTATTAAAGGTTTTGTAAGTTGTTTCTAATAAAGTTTTATAACATATAGTTATAAAATACCTACTTACATTTATTTTAAATATTTAATATCTGTATCATTCAAAATTTGCATTTGCGATATAGCAATTTTGTTTAACTTTTCAAGTCTTTCACTTTGTTTTAATCCTTCATTTATAAAAACAGAATTTAAATTTTCTAAATTTGATAAACATATTAATTCGTTCATTGTTGCATAATCTCTTATATTTCCATCTAAATTAGAATTTTTAGTACGCCATTCTTTTGCAGTCATTCCAAATAAGGCCATATTTAATACATCAGCTTCTTCTGCATAAACAAAGTTTATTTGACTTTTTGTTAATTCTCTAGGTACTAGATTATTCTTAATTGCATCAGTATGTATTCTATAATTAATTTTAGAAAGTTCTCTTTTGGCATTCCAACCAATTTGTTTTTGTTCTTCTGCTTTTAATCTTTCAAATTCTTTTATCAACAATAGTTTGAATTTTGGACTAATCCACATTCCAAACTCAAAAGCAATATCTTTATGAGCATAAGTTCCACCATATCTTCCTGCTTTTGAAATTATTCCAATTGCATTTGTTTTTTCAGTCCATTCTTTTACACTTATTTTATAACTATTTAAACCTGCTTGACTTTTAATTATGGCGAATTCGCCATAATTAAAAGTAGGATTATGAATCTCTTCCCAAATTCCTAAAAATTCAATGGTATTTCGGTTTCTTAACCAATCTGAAACGAAAAAATTACCATCTTTTGATTTTAGCATATCAGTAATTGATATATAGTCTTCATCATCAATTTTTATATAGTTTATCTTTTGATTTAAAACACTTAATTCTGGCATATTATACCTCCTTTTTGAAATAATGATTAATTCGTCTTATTGTATCAAACAAAAGTTCTGAAATCAATAATATTTGAAAATTTTGTAAAAATAAAATTAAATTTAGAATATACAATCGATGATAATGTTGAAGAAACAATGTTTATATGCTATAATTATCAAAATGTTAATTATAGAAAAGAGAAAAAAATTATGTTTTATTATAGTAATATTGTTTATATTGATGGAAGAAAATATACATATGCATTAGATCATGATAATAATAAATTACATCATTAGCTATAGATTATTTTATAGGTCACGAAAATGGTTTATTAGATAAATCTATTAAAATTTTATCAGATTTCAAAAATAATTCTAATGACAATAATAAAAAAATTAAACAGACAAAAAAAACATAAATTTGTTTATAAAGATGTTGAATATAAGATTTACTTTATGACTATAGGAAGATTTGAATTTGAAAAAAGATTTCCTTTTAATATATTTTCAACCTTAAATATTGAAACTTCTAAAAAAAATAAGTCTTAATGACTTATATGATTTAATTTATATAGTAAAACTCCTTTTACAGTTCATATCTAACAGAAGTTTCATAATCGCTCCATTTGAAAACAACTATAAAAAATAAAAAAAGTTGATGTAAAAATATCTGTATAGTTATTTTTACACCAACTTTTTATTATATAGAAAAGTCCACACTAGTTCTAGAAACTTCCAAACATACTTGGAGTACCACCAATAAAATTAATTTCTCCATCGACATAAGAAATCATCTGATTATCATTTATTGCATATATAGGAAACTTTTCATCTTTTAATGTTCTTTTTAGAAAATCTTCATTCCATTGTTCTCTACCTTTTCTCATATAATGTGGAATAATATTAAAATTTACTATTCCATAATCTTTATCCTTAATATCATCTACAGATTTATTATAACGTTCTTTAAAATAGTCTTTAGATTCAATTTGTTTTCCCCACATTATTGCACCAGCAGATGTTCCCATTACTACTTTAGTATCTAGCATTTCATCAATAATATCTTTTAGGTTATATTCTCTAATTATTCTTGTTACAATATTTTGTTTACCACCAACAAAATAAATTAAATCAGCTTGGCTAATTCTATCTCTTATTTCATTTTTTGAGAATCTCTTTAAATCAATAAAATCTATTCTTCCTCCAATATATTTCTCTAAACAAGATAATTCATTTATTACCCATCTTTTATCCTTTTCTCTATCTAATTCAAAATAAGATTCGTTTATTATTCCAATATTAATTTCTTTTAAACTCTTTCCTACAACTCTTTCTACTTCTTGTGCGATTTCATCTGTCAAAAATCCTTGTGACGCTAATAATAACTTCATAAAGTCCCACCTTTCTTTAAATTACTGTTTAAAAATTTTCATATCTAAATCAATATCTTTTTATAAATTATATTCTTTTATATACTCTTGATAATTCAATTCTATAACTAACACTTCTAATATAAAAATCAACAAAATTTCTAAATACTTGTACTATCAAACTATCTATTATTCATCATTTAAAACATTAGTATACATACTAATTGGCTCACCTGTATATTCTAGTACTTCTTCTTCCCCTCTTATAGTTCTTAAGACTCCATTTGAAAGTGCTTCCATCTCTTTTTCACCTGGAATAATTATAACCTTACTTAAAAATTCTATATATTCTTTCAAAATTGATGTAAAATATTCAC
Source organism: uncultured Clostridium sp. (assembly GCA_900557195.1). Classification (GTDB taxonomy): domain Bacteria; phylum Bacillota; class Clostridia; order TANB77; family CAG-508; genus CAG-492. The sequence goes on along the minus strand of USRT01000026.1, from coordinate 26,622 downwards.
TATTTGCAATTGCTCCTGTTAATATAATTGCATCTATATTTCCTCTAAAATTAACACTATACGAACCAATTTGTTTTGCAATCTGATAAATCATAGCATCTAAAACAAGTTTTGCTTCCTCATCTCCATCTTCTATACGCTTTACTATTTTCTTAATATCATTAGTTCCAAGTAAAGATGTTAATCCTCCTTTTTTAGTAACTATGTCATATATATCATCTTTAGTATATTTGCCAGAAAAACACATATTCATTAAAGTTAATGTATTTACACTTCCTGTTCTACTTGTTGTAAATGGACCTTCTCCATTTAATGCATTATTTACATCTACTACTTTTCCTAATTTATGAGCTCCTATAGTAATTCCGCTTCCTAAATGTACAACAATTAAATTTAGTTCATCATATCTTTTTCCTATACTTTTAGCATATTGATATGCTACTTCTTTTTGATTTAATGCATGAAAAATTGTGCTACGATGAACTCCTTTTATTCCTGTAATTCTAGATACATCTTGCAATTCATCAACTGTCACTGGATTTACTGTATATGCTTGTTTTCCATTTACTTTAGCTAGATTATATGCAATTTGAACACCTAAATTAGATTGATGTTTCATTGTATATCCCATCTTCGCATGTTCTAACATTTTATCATTTACTTTATATACTCCACCTTTTATAGAAACAAGTCCTCCTGCTCTACCAGAAAAAGCAGTTATTGAATCTAATGGGATTTTATGTTTGTTTAATGTTTCTAATACCTTTTCCGTTCTATATGGAAGTTCATCAGAAATTTCTGTAAACTTTTTCAAATCATTTTCATCATGATATATACTCTCCTGAAAAATCATTTCTTCATTATCATATAATGCAATTTTAGTTGAACCGGACCCTGGATTTATTGATAAAATTCTATACTTTTCCATACATTATCCTTTCATATTGGTTTGATTTAAAAATAAGAACAAAATTTATATCATTTGTAACATTTCTATTAAAACGTCTAAAGTTTGCTTATTTTATTGATACATTCTTATCTTTAAAAGTACAACTATTTTATAATAAGAAGTTACCTAGAGTCAAGGAAAATAAAATAAGATTACGAAATATTCATCCCATTTCGTAATCTTATCTATTATAAACTATTTTTTCTTACTATCATTTCCATATCCTGGTTTATCTAATAATTTAAACATATTTGTTTTATATTTTTCTACACCAGGTTGATTAAAAGGATTTATTCCTAAAAGCATTCCAGAAACAGCACAAGCCTTTTCAAAGAAATATATTAACCCACCTATAGTTTCTGCACTTAATTCATCTATATTAATTAATATATTTGGAACACCTCCATCAACATGTGCTTTTATAGTTCCTTGCATAGCTTTTTTATTTACAAAAGACAATTTTTTTCCTGCTATATAATTAAGTCCATCTAAATCATCTTCATCAGAATTTATTTTTATATCACTTTGGCTATGCTCGATATTAATAACTGTTTCAAATAAACTCCTTCTACCCTCTTGTATATATTGTCCTAAAGAGTGTAAATCTGTTGTAAATTCAGCTCCTGTAGGGAAAATTCCTTTGTTTTCTTTTCCTTCACTTTCACCAAAAAGTTGTTTCCACCATTCTATCATATAATGCATTTTAGGTTCATATGTAACTAATATTTCAATATCTTTATTAGTATTATATAAACAATTTCTTAATACAGCATATTTATAACATTCATTATATTTTATATTAGGATCTGAATATTTTTCACATGCAAATTTAGCACCTTGCATTAATTTGTCAATATCTATTCCAGCCACTGCAATTGGTAATAATCCGTACTGCTGTTAATACAGAATATCTTCCTCCTACATTATCTGGAATAACAAAACTTGTGTATTTTTCTTCTATCGCAAGTTGTTTTAATGCTCCTCTAGATTTATCTGTTGTTACAAAAATTCTCTTTCTTGCCTCTTTTATTCCATATTTACTTTCTAAAAATTCTCTAAAAAATCTAAAAGCAATTGCTGGTTCTGTTGTTGTTCCTGATTTTGATATAACATTAATAGATATATCTTTATCTCCTATTACATCAATCAAATCATTTAAATAATTTGGACTCAAGTTATTTCCAACATACAATATTTGAGGAGTATTTCTTTGTTCTTTATCTAACATATTATAAAAAGTATTTGTTAATGATTCTATAACTGCTCTTGCTCCTAAATATGAACCACCTATACCTATTACTAGTAATATATCTGATGATTCTTGTATTTTTTTAGCACTTCTTTTTATTTTATCGAATTCTTTTTTATCATAATTTTTTGGTAAGTCTAACCACCCTAAAAATGCATCCTCTTTACTTGCATCTTCTTGCAATCTATTATGTATTTCTTCTACCCTATATTTGTATAACATAATAGACTTTTCATTCACACCACTATTTTTAAAATCTAGTTTTATATTAGACATTTAAACTCACACCTTTCTTTTGTATATATGTAACTTAAAATAAACTATTTAAAACTAAACACGCTAAGACTAAAACTTGAATTTTGAAAAATTATATTAAAACAAATTTCTACTTACTTTTTATCATCTAATTCATATTAAAGTTACACCTTATTGTTTCTAATTTTATATTAAATATGATTGTTATGCAATAAAAATATAAAATAAATTGTTGCTTTTAATAAACTTTTAATAAATTCTTGTTACCATTTGGGCTTTGAGCATCAGGAAGAGAACCGAACCTTTAACCCCGTCTCCAATGTTTAGTTCAAGCATTTACTTCATAACTTCACTAAGTACTTTTGCTAAATACTTCATACTAGTGTTAGATTGTTCTAATGTATTACCAGTCGCACCAACCTCAATAATACTTGCTGCTTTAGATACATTCTGATTATACCTTGAATTTCTTACTATCATTGGTTTAAAAAGTCCTGGATACATTTCATTTGCTTTCTCTTGAACTTTTATTGCAAACTTTAAATTTTGTACCCAATTATCATGTTCTAATCCAGATCCATTTGTTCCAATTACGAACATTAATTGTGCTACATATTCATCTCCAATTTTAACTGTTGGAGCATATGTGCTATCTGCAATAGCATCTCTATGTACATCAATTACAACATCAAAATCTTTATTGGTTTTTAATAAATTTTGTACAGTTGTTAGCGAATTACCATATGAACCATTATATGATGGATAATCATGATATGTTGTATTATGAATTACATTATATCCATAAGATTTTAGCTGATTTTGTAATTCAGTTCCAACTCTTGCAACTGAAAAATTTAAATCTGTAGTTCTAAAATTACCTGTTTGATTATATTTACTTGTTTCGGTGGGAGTATAACTTTCACATGTATGTGTATGGAAAATCAATATATTTTTATTATTAACAGTTACTCCATCTGTAGATAACATATCTTCTGTTAACGTATATTTACTCTCATTTTTTATTTGTACACTATTATGAGTATTTGTATATTTAGCTGGTACATTACTTGGTAATACTTCTGTTTTTACACCTGTTGGCACTTCTTCTTTTGCTCTATCTTGCTCTTCCAAATCTTCACTTGATATACTTGACTCATTTCCTTGCTCTATAATATTTTCACTAGTATATCTTTTTTCTAAAGAATCTAGTACTCCTAATTCTTTAGTTAAAGCTAATTTTAATGGCTCTATGTAATTCTCATTATCTTTGGCTTTATTTTCGTTTTTATTTACTTCTTGTATTGTAGGAATAGTATCATCTAAACAAGAGATAAAAGCCTTTTTGTTTTCTTCTTCTATTTTTACCATCTTAGAAATGTCTTTTTCCTTAAGTCCAGAAAAATATCTAGCAAGAACACTAACTATCATAATAGCTATTCCAATTCTTACTAGATATTTTACCACATCTTTTCTATTTATAACTGTTACATTTACCATATTTTTCTCCTTTGTCTATAAGCTCTTATATAATAAAATTTCCTATTATATAAATATATGCTTGTACATAAGAGAATATGATAAATTCTAGTTATTTATTTAAATATTTTTTTATCTCTTCCACTTCTAATTTTATATTTTCTTCTTTTCCAGAATCCATTTCTTTTATTTTTGCTTCTCTATTTTTTAGTTCATCATCACCAATAATTATTATATATTTACTATTTTTCTTATCAGCATATTTAAGTTGTGCTTTTAAACTTTTTCCTGTTACATCTTTTTCTACAAATATATCTGCTTCTCTTAAGTTTTCCACTAATTTAGTTGCAAATATATTTGCTTCATCACCAATGTATGCAATATATAAAGACATATTTTTATCTTGAACCATATTATCTTTATTGTATTTTTCATAAACTTCTACTAATCTCTCTACACCCATTGCAAATCCAATAGCAGGAGTATCTATTCCCTCTAACTCTTTTACTAATCCATCATATCTTCCTCCAGCTAGGACTGTATATCCTTCTTCATCAGAAATAAATTCAAACACGGTTTTTGTATAATAGTCTAATCCTCTTACAATCCCAGGATCTACTACATATTCTATACCTAATGAATTAAGACTATTTTTTACATTTTCAAAATGTTCTTTACATTCTTCACATAAATAATCTAATATAACTGGTGCACCTAAATTTAATTCTTTACATTTTCTTTCTTTACAATCTAATATTCTCATTGGATTTTTTTCAAATCTTGTTTTACATGTATCACAATACATATCTAAATTTGGCCTTATAAATTCTTTTAGTGCCTCTTGATATTTTTTTCTACATATTGGACATCCAATACTATTAATTGTTAATTTTACATTTGGGATATTTAAAACTTTAAATATTTTACTTGCCATTGTTATAATCTCTACATCTGCTAGATATGATGATGTAGAAAACATTTCAGCACCTATTTGGTGAAATTCTCTAAGTCTTCCTTTTTGAACATTTTCATATCTATACATAGCCATGTTATACCAAAGCTTTACAGGTGATGGAAGACTTGCCATTCCATTTTCTATATATGATCTAACTACTCCAGCTGTGCCTTCTGGTCTTAAAGTAATACTTCTTCCACCTTTATCATCAAATGTATACATTTCTTTTTGTACAACATCTGTAGTATCTCCAACACCTCTTTGAAACAATTCTGTATTTTCAAATACAGGTACTCTAATTTCTTTAAATCCATAATTTTCAAATATATTTTTTACTTTAGATTCGATATACTGCCATTTATATATTTCGCTTGGCAATATATCTTTAGTTCCTTTTGGTTTTTGTAGCATACTATCTCCTCCTTTTTTCAACGAGTGCCAATAGGGACGGGGCATTTTGGCACATTCTTTAAATATTGTATTAATTTTGTTATTTTATAAAAAGTGCCAAAATGCCCCGTCCCTATTGGCACTCGTTCATAATAATATTACATATCTCGTCTTTCTTGTAAATCATAATAAATTGGTTTTTCTTCTTTTATTTTTGTAGACTTTCCATGTCCTGGATAAATAATTGTTTCATCTGGCAAAATAAGAATCTTGTTCATAATAGAACTTATAATATCATCAAAGCTACCTGTTGGCAAATCTGTTCTTCCCCAAGTACCTCTAAATATTGTGTCACCCGAAAAAATCAAACTTTCATCTTCACAATATAAAGAACTTCCTCCATTTGTATGTCCTGGTGTATGGATTACTCTAAATTCTAAATTTCCGGACATGAATTAAATCTCCGTCATCTACTCTAGAGTCTGCTTCTAATTCTTTTGGAGGTTCCATTCCTATATATGAACACAAACTAATATCATCTCTATATAACCCTTCTGCATCATATCTATGAATTAATATCTTACCACCTTTTTTATCCTTTAAATCATTTACAGCACCTATGTGGTCACCATGACAATGTGTTAAATAAATATATTTTAAATTAGCACCAAGAACATCTAGCATTTCTATAATCTTGTCCGCTTCTGCACCAGGATCTATAACCATGGTTTCTTTTGAATTCTCATCTTGTACTATATAACAATTTGTAGCTTCATTTAACATTGCCATTACTTTAATTCTCTTTAGTATCATTTTTAACATTCCTTCTTTTATTTCTTTCTATTAACTTCGTAAACACTATCTATTTTTCTTAAAGCTTTTAAAATTTTATTTAACTCTTCTAGATTTTCTACCTCTACTGTTAATTCTGTTATAGCAATTCTTTCTTTATTAGCTTTAGAATTTATTCCAATTAGCTTACATTTGTTATTACCAATTTCTTTAATAATATCTGCTAATAATCCATTTCTATCATTTGCATATATTTCTATATCTACACTATAAGATGCCTTTTTCTCGTTGTACCAGTAAACATCTATCATTCTTCCATCTTGACTAATTAAATCTTTCATATTTACACAATCTTTGCGATGTACAGATACACCTCTTCCTCTTGTAATAAATCCTACAATTTCATCTCCTGGAACAGGATTACAGCATTTTGAAAGTCTTACTAAACAATTATCAATTCCCTCAACTACAATTCCTACATTAGAAGGTTTAGATCTTGTTACCTTTTCTTTAGATAATTCTTGTAACTTTTCTTCTAAATTATCTGAATCATGCTCTTTTCTATATTCTTCTAACATTCTTGCAATTACTTTACCAGCTGATATTGCTCCAAATCCTACACTTGAATACATATCATCTATCGTATTAAATTTATATCTATTTAATGCAGCATTTATGAATTCCGTTTTAAAAACTTCAGAATAACTAATACCTAATCTTTTTATTTCTTTTTCTACTAAATCTTTACCTTTTACTATATTTTCTTCTCTTTGGTTTTTCTTAAACCAACCTTGGATTTTATTTTTTGCACTTGAACTCTTAACAAATTTTAACCAATCTCTACTTGGTCCTTTTGCTTGTTCTGATGTGATAATTTCTACAATATCTCCATTATGAAGATGTGTAATAATTGGCATCATTTTACTATTTATTTTAGCTCCTGTCATATGATGTCCTATTTGTTCATGAATGTTATATGCAAAATCTATTGGTGTACTTCCTCTTGGTAATACTTTTATTTGACCCTTTGGAGTAAATACATATACCTCATCTTCAAATAATTCTGTTTTTAATGTATTTAAAAATTCTTGTGGATCTTGCATGTCTTTTTGCCACTCTAATGTTTCACGTAGCCATGCAAGTTTATCTTCATTTACAACAACAGATGTCTTTTTGTCTTTATTTGCTTCTTTATATGCCCAATGTGCAGCAATACCAAACTCTGCAATCCTGTGCATATCCCATGTACGAATTTGTACTTCAAAAGGAGTACCTTTTGGACCAATAAGTGTTGTATGTAGAGATTGATACATGTTTGGCTTTGGAACTGCTATATAATCTTTAAATCTGCCTGGCATAGGATTATATAATTCATGTACAACTCCTAATGCCGCATAACAATCTTTTACAGAATTAACTAAAATTCTTAAAGCAAATAAATCATAGATTTGGTCTAAGTTTTTTCCATCTCTTTTCATCTTTCTATATATACTGTATAGATGTTTTGCTCTTCCTGTTATTTCTGCTTCAATTTTTTCTTTTTTTAATTCTAATTTTATATCATCCATTATTTTTTCAATGAATTCTAATCTTTGTTCTCTTTTTCTATCTATGCCTTCTACGATTTCTTTAAAGTCTTCTGGATATAAATATTTAAAAGATAAATCTTCAAGTTCCCATTTTAAACTATACATACCAAGACGATTTGCAAGTGGAGCGTATAAATCCATTGTTTCTTTTGCTATTGCTATTTGTCTATCTCTTTTAAGGAATTTTAGAGTTCTCATGTTATGAAGTCTATCTGCAAGTTTTATTAATATAACTCTAATATCCTTTCCCATTGCTAAAAACATTTTTCTATAATTTTCTACTTGTTGTTCTTCAGCACTTGTATAATTTAGTTTTCCAAGTTTGGTTACTCCATCGACCATACCGAGCTATTTCTTCACTGAACTCTCTTGCTAAATCTTTTATAGTTACATCTGTGTCTTCTGCAACATCGTGTAGTAGTGCTGCACATATTGTGCTTTCGTCTAGTTCTAAATTAGCTAGTATGTATGCTACTTGTAATGGATGTATAATATATGGTTCGCCGGATTTTCTTAATTGGTCACCGTGATGACTTTTGGCGTATTCGTAAGCTCTTGTAATTATCTTTGTATCTGTTTTTCTTTTATTTTGCTTCATTTTTTTTATGATATCGTCTATTGTTACATCTTTTATTTCTGACATATGCATCACTCCTTGCTTTGTTAATAGTTTGTACTATTAAACTAAAATTTTTAGTTATTTTTCATGCTATCACTTTATTTTTTCACTCTAATTTTTTAAACTAATCTCTTATTATTATTCACATCCCACTTAAAAGCACATACTAGCCTAGCTAAGAGTTTGATATATATTTTTTAAAACTAATCGCAGATGGTACACATTTTATCCTCCCTCTGTAATATACTGCGTGGTATAAAACTAATTCCTACTACTCGCCCGCCACGCTTCAAGATTGGTTTAAAAAAATATATATCAAACTCTTAGCTAGGCGGTAACTATTTACTCTTAAACAAACTGTCTATGAACTATAACAATCTTTTATTTAATATGACCTTCTAATATCTTTTAGATTTATTTGTACTTTATCTATTCCATTAAAACTATTAATTTCTAGATTTCCAACTATGTCTATTTTATCACCTATTAAATAGTCGTTTGTATATTCTCCCATGTTGAATCCAATTGCATCAATAACCATATTGTCATCTTTTAATGTTAATTTTAAATGTTTTCCTTCTGATAAAGCTCTAATTGAATCTATTTTTAAATTTTTATATAAGAATAGTGGCATTTTGTTACCTTCTCCAAATGGCTCTAATAATTGTAATTCTTGAACTGCTTTTAAATTAATATCTTTTAAAGTAATTTCTTCATCTATATAAATAATTGGAATAATTTTATCAATATCACTATTTTTAGCGTATTCTTCAAATTGTTTTTTAAATTCTTCAAAATTATCTCTTTTTACTGTTATTCCAATAGCCATTGAATGCCCACCAAATTTTTCAATATATTTGTCGCATTTAGTTAAAGCTTCATGTAAATCAAAACCTGGGATACTTCTTCCTGAACCTTTTCCATCACCTTGCTCTTCAAAACAAATTAGTATACTTGGTTTAAAATACATATCTGTTACTTTTGAAGCAACAATTCCTATTACTCCATGATGCCAATTTTCATTTCCTAAAATAATGCAAGATTTATCTTTCTCACCTTTTTCTATTTTTTCAATTGCTTCAGCAAAAATTCTCTTTTCTTTGTCTTGTCTTTCTTTATTATATTCATTTAATTTATTAGAAATCTCTTTAGCTTCTTCTAGATTCTTTGTTAAAAATAAATTTAAAGCTTCTTCTTGGTATCCCATTCTACCACATGCATTAATTCTAGGTGCTACACCAAAAGAAATAGTTATAGAATCAATTTTTTTATATCCTACTGTATCTAATAATGTTTTAAGACCTAAATTTTTTGTTACTTCTACCAATTTTAATCCAAGTTTTGCAATTACTCTATTTTCATCAACTAAAGGAACTATATCTGATATTGTTCCAACACATACTAAATCTAAATATTTTAAGTATTCTTTTTCTTCTAATCCTAAACAAATCCCTATTGCTTGAATTAGTTTAAATACAACTCCAACGCCAGCTAATTGATTAAATGGATATTTATTATCTTTTCTTTTAGCATCAACTACTGCTAGTGCATTTGGAATAATTTCTGCTTGTTCATGATGGTCTGTAATAATAGTCTCTATTCCTAAACTATTTGCATATTCAACTTCCTCTATTCCAGAAATTCCACAATCTACTGTAATCATTAAAGTATAGTTTTGTTTTGCAATCTCTTCAATTGCTTTTTTATTTAAACCATATCCTTCATCTAGTCTATTTGGTATATATGTATCTGCCACAATTCCTCTATCTCCTAGAAATTGCTTTAATACAGTTATACTTGTAATACCATCTACATCATAATCTCCATATATCATAATTTTTTCTTTTGTTTCAATTGCTTTTATAATTCTGTCTACTGCTATTTTCATGTCTGGCATTAGAAATGGATCGTGAAAATCATTTCTTGTAGGACTTAAAAATTTTTCTATATCTTCTTTTTTAGATATTTTTTTATTAGATAATATTGTTGCAAGCAATTTACTAACATTAAACTCTTTTGCAATTTTTTCTACTTCTTCGTTATTATTATTATAACATTCCCATTTCTTGTTCATATATTTCTCCCCATTTTTTAAATTTACCCTATTGTATACTATTTTATTTGTTTTTTAAAGAGTATTTTGAAAAAAAGGTGAATAAGTAATATTTAAGGAGCAAATTTTTTGTAATATTTTAAATTACTATAATGTATCTTATAAAAAATAGAATAGTAAATTATATATACTATTCTATTTTTTATAATTATATATTCTGTTAATAATACTTTCCCTTTATGTTATTATCCTATTTAATTGAATATATTAATATTTTATGTCTCAAATATTAATATAGATTTTACATTATATCAATAATATCTTTATTTGTTTCAACAATTATTAAAACTCCACTCATATCACAAGTTCCAATCTCAGGTTTTATAATTTTATAATTAACTTTAATTTTGTCTTCATCTATTATACTTGCATTAATAAACTGTACTTCATCTGATCCACTAGTTTTCTCAACATATTGTATAGCTAATGAATTTTCTTTAAAAAAATTATTATCATATTGTGTTAATAATTTGTCTAATCTACCATATAATATATTGCCTTGTTCATCATAAGTATAGTTATTATATTTATGACAATAATCTTCTAAAGATTCATAATTAGTTATTATTATTTTATCATCAAAAGAAGTCATATTAGAAATAAATCCAGAATAAAATATATATCCATATAAATCTTTATTCTTTTGTTCAGGAGTATTGTTTTTGTTATTTTGGTCTTCTCTTCCCTTATTATACTCTTCATTATCATGTTTTTCAGTCACATTGTCATTATATCGATTATCTTTTGTACTTTGTATGTATATAGTAAATGTGCATCCTATAATAATTATAAATAACATTGCATATAAAATCTTTTTCTTCATTTTATTTGCCTCCTTTAATTCTATCTATTATTTAGATGCTTTTACTATTCAATTTTGTTGGCTTTTTGTCATTTTTTATATAATTTATTAGAACCATTCTTACCCTAAATAGCTTTTGAACATACATTAAATTATGCAAATAACACAATAAATAACCACCTTCAAAATACAATTTGCAAAAATTTGAAAATTCACTAGTTTAATTCCAATCTTGTTAATTGTATCATAACCTTTCATAATTGTATCTAATTCTTCTTTTTTAATAACATCACTTTTTTCTATGTATTCTTTAGCAACATATGGAGCTCTGGTCATTGCATCTGTTTCTAAATAACTTCTTACTTTATAATAAATAAAACTAAAAAGTGTTAATATAACTACATGTAACATTTGGTTTGAAAGTTTATTAAATAAAGTTAATAAACAAATACAAACAAAATATAATAAATAAAAATTAGAATATATAAAATTAAACATTAATATACGTCTATTTTGAGTAGAATGTATACATTCATGAGCTATTGTTTGAACTCTTGTAAAAGACTCTTTTATGTTTGCAATACTGATTGTATTAGTTATAGCAATATATAAACTCGCTTTAGCATTTTTGTCTTCTACAATTTTAACATTCCCATTATTGTTTATTTGTTTTAAAATGCCTTCACATATTTCTTTATTTTCTGGCAACTTGTCTGTAATATTATTTAACTCTTTCGAAAATCCTATTTCTTTTATTTTTTTAATATCTTTTATTTTTATTTGATAAATAAATACAAGAACAATTAAAGAAATTAAACTTATACTTATAATAAAAATATACTCCATAACCAAAACCTCTTTTCTTTTTATCATCTTATTGGCCCCAAAAATGCCAAAAGGGACGGAGCATTTTGACAATTTTTTAATTTCCTCATATAACATAACATTTATATATGTATAAGTATTGTGATCTATATTTAGATAATTACAATAAAATCTCATTTTACCTAATTCTATTATACTAAGTTAAATAACGTTTTATTTTCCTCATACATCTCATACAGTAAGTTAAAATATTGTCAAAATGCCCCGTCCCTTTTGGCATCCCTTTTAGAATTCTTAAATTAATACATCTTTTATTGATTCTGCAATAATTTTATTTACATCAGCAATCATTACATTGAATTTTACTTCTAAATCAAAATATTCTTTTATATCACTATTTTTTACTAATATATCATATAACTCTTGCAATTTTTTTATTTTCTCTTGGTCTTCTGCTCTTGCTTTTATTGAAAGAACTTGTGCTTCATATCTTACTTTTTCAAATTCGTCAATTTTTGCTTTTAATTCTGGATTTTCATTTATCTTTTGCCTTGCTAATTTATATTCTTTATATTCTTTTGATTCTTTAATTTCATAAGCAAGTTTATTTGCTGTATCATATACATTATTCATAAACAACCTCCATTTTGTCTTTATTATTATAAATAAATGTTTAATCTATTATTTTTATAAAAATCCTCTAGTTTATTTTTAAAGATTCAAAGTTATATTGTCAAAATGCCCCGTCCCTTTTGACACCTTTTGACACTTTTGACACATTTTATGCATAAGCATGTTTCTTTTTAAAGCTTAATAGATTTGTAATTTCTTTATCTGTATTTTTAGCTTTTTTGGTCTTCTTTGCTTGTTCTTGTTCAATTTCTCTTGCTTGTTTTTCTGCCATAGTTTGACAAATTGCTTTTTCATAAATGAAATGTGTATCTTGTGCAATTTTATTCCAGTTAAATTGTTCTTTAACTTTATTTTTTGCTTTTTTTGAAATATTATCACATAGCCTATGATCATATAATAATGTTAGAACTGAATCGGCAATGGAATTTGGATTACCTGCATAGCTTTTCATTCCATCCACTCCATGTGTTACAATTTCATTTAAACCACCTATATCTGATACTACAGTTGGAATTCCTGCAAGCATTGCTTCTAATGCTACAATTCCGAATGGTTCATATGTGCTTGGAAAAACTGCTATGTCTGCACATTTGTACATTTTTTGAACTTGTTTCGAATTTAGGTACCCTGTAAAATATACTTTATTTCCAAGTCCCATTCTATTTGCTTGAGCTCTTAATTCGTCTAGCATTCCACCTTTTCCTGCAATTACAAGTTTTGTATCATTATATCCTTGCAGAATTTTTGGCATAGCAGAAATTAAATTTTGTATTCCCTTTTCATATACAAGTCTTCCTACATAAAGTATTATTTTTTCATTATCCATTGCATATTGTCTTCTAAAATCGTAATCCTTTTCTATACCAGAAAAATTGTTTAAATTAATACCATTTGGAACTACATTTATTTTTTCAAAAGGTAAGCCGAACAATCTTTGTAGTTCACATTTCATATAATTGCTGTTTACTATTACTTCTGTAGATTCATAAGTAAGAAGCCATTCAGTATCATTAATATACCTTTGTGTTTCATCATGTATCCCACTATTTCTTCCAGCTTCTGTAGCATGTATTGTAGAAACAATTGGCATTTCATAAGAATTTTTTAATGTTTTTGCAGCATATGCTACAAGCCAATCATGGGCATGTATACAATCAAATTTTCCTTCTTTATTAATTATCTCGGAAGCTTTTGCAACCATGTTAAAGTTTAGTTGCATAATCCAATCTATAAAATTATTAGGGCTTATCATATAATTATTTACTCTATAAACTTTAACTCCTTTATCGTCTTCATATTCTGGACTATCTCCATCTTTATATGTTACAACAGTAACTTCATGACCATCTTTTACCAATTTATGTGATAAATCATGTACTACTCTTGCAATTCCTCCAACTATTCTTGGTGGGTATTCCCATGTTAACATTAAAATTCTCATTTAGCCCTTTTATCTCCTTTCGATCTTCTTTAGTTTTTCCCTTTTTTCTACAAATAATTCTATATAACTTTCCTATAAAAGTCAATATATATTTTTAGACATTTTTTATTTTTTCTATTGTATTTTTTTCCATTATGTTATAGTATATTTATGGAAAAATGAGAGTTTTTACAAAGGAGGAAAAAATGCCAAGAAAACCAAAAGAAAAAGAAATTTTAAACGAATTTCAAAGTGAAAAAAAAGACGAATTTCAAACAGAAAAAATTAAAAAATCTGTTTCTACAAATAAAAATAGTAACCAAGAAAGATTGCAAAATTCAAAAAAAGCGGTTTCTTCAAAAGAACCTGCCCAAAAAACTACTAAAACTACTTCTAATAATAAAACTAAAAAAACATCTAAAAAGTTAGAAGAAATACAAAAGCAAGAAATAGATATAAAAAACGGATCAGAACCAAAACTAAAAAAGCGGGTCAAAAACTAATGGTAATACTTCTTCTGAAGAATCTAGTAAATCTAAAAAGGTTACTAGTTCTAAAAAAAGTAAATCTGAAAAGAAATCTACTACAACTAATACAGAAGAAACTAATTTGCCAAATTCTACTTCTAACAAAAAAACAAAAACTTCTAAAACTACTTCTAGTAAAAAATCAAAAACTACTAAAAAAGCTTCTACTACTAAAAAGAATTCTTCTAAATCAAAATCTAGCACATCAAAAAGAAAAATAGAAGTTTTAGAATACTACGACTTGCCTTACAGATATAATCAAACAATTGTTAAAGTTCTAGCACAAACACCTACTACTTTATTTGTTTATTGGGATATATCAGATTTAGATAGACAAAATTTAATTAATGAATATGGCGAAAAATTTTTTGAAGAAACAAAACCATTTTTAATAATTCATAATGAAACAAATAATTATTCATTTGAGGTCGAAATTAATGATTTTGCAAATAGTTGGTATCTTCATATTCCTGATAGTAAATGTATTTATAATATTGAACTTGGCAGAAAGCCTATTAATCAAAACAAACAGTCTATAAAGCCTATACCAGAAAATTATATTTATATAACTTCCTCAAATAAAATGGAAGCTCCAAATGATCATATTTTATTTGATAGTTTAGGAGATACTGTATATTTCAGAAATGTTAAAACAAATATTATAGAAGGAAAGAAAATAACTTCTTTATCTTTTATTCAAAATATAGGAAAAATTTACAATATATATGACATTTATCAAAAAATTTACCCAGCAGAAAATATTAAATATTTTGATTTAAATAATCCATCTTCAGGTGAAAGGAATGAAATTTAATATGAATAATCCAAAAGGATATGTAAGTTTTGTACTTCATGCACATTTGCCATTTGTTCATCACCCAGAAAGTGAAGATTACTTAGAAGAACAATGGTTATATGAAGCAATTTCTGAAACATATATTCCATTACTTACAAATTTTCAAAAATTAGTAGATGAGAATGTTGACTTTAAAATAACAATGTCACTTACTCCTCCATTACTAAATATGTTAGATAATAAATTATTACAAAAAAGATATATAAAATACTTAAAAAAGCATATTGAACTTGCAAAAAAAGAAGTTAAAAGAACTGTTTATGATGAAAGAGTTAACAATCTTTCTAAATATTATGTAGAACGTTATTCTAATGACCTACATCTTTTTAAAGATGTATATAATTGTAATCTTATTGAAGCTTTTAAACATTTTCAAGATATTGGTGTTTTAGAAATAATTACATGTGGTGCAACACACGGTTACTTTCCTATTTTATATACTACCGAACAAACAGTTAAAGCTCAAATAGCAGTCGGTGTTCAGACTTATAAAAAATATTTTGGAAAACAGCCTCGTGGGATTTGGCTTCCTGAATGCGGGTATGTTCCTGAAGCTGATAAATATTTGAAAGAATTTGGTATAGAATATGCTATTATAGAATCACATGGAATTTTATATGCAGACCCTACACCTCTTTATGGTACTTTTGCACCAATCGTTTCACCAACTGGAGTAACCTGCTTTGGACGTGATATAGAGTCATCAAGACAAGTATGGAGTTCTATTAATGGGTATCCAGGAGACTTCAATTATCGTGAATTTTATAGAGATATTGGTTATGAAACTGATTATGAATATATAAAACCATATATCGCTTCAAATGGTGCTAGAGTTCATACTGGTATAAAATATCATAGAATTACTGGAAAAACAGAAAATAAAGACTATTATAACTTGCAATGGGCAAAAGATTCTGCTGAAAAACAAGCTGGTCATTTTTTAGATAGTAGAACCACTCAAATTAATAATTTATCACCTCTTATGGAAAATCCTCCAATAATATTATGTCCTTATGATGCCGAATTATATGGTCATTGGTGGTATGAAGGTCCATATTGGTTATACATATTATTTAAGAAAATTCATTTTGACCAAAATAACTTTAAATTAATTACACCAAGTGAATATATAGATAAATTCCCTTGTATACAACAATGTACACCTTGCCGTTCTAGTTGGGGTGCTAATGGTTACAGTGAAGTCTGGCTTAACCAAACTAATGATTATGTTCATAGACATCTTCATGTAGCTGGTGATAGAATGGTAGAATTATGTCATATGTTCCCAAACGAAAATGATAAGATAAAAAAATCTGCTTTAAATCAATGTGCAAGAGAATTACTTTTAGCACAAAGTAGTGATTGGTTATTTATTATAACTAATGGAACTATGGTTGATTATGCAAAAAAAAGAATTAAAGACCATATAGGAAGATTTACTAAACTATATGAACAAATAAAAAATGATGAAATAGATAAAGACTTCTTAAAATCTATCCAAGAAAAAGATTGTATATTCCCTGAAATAGATTATATGATTTATTACTAAAACTTAATAACGAAATTTTATAGTTTACGATTCATACTTTTTTATAAGCAGATACTAGTCAAGCAAAGCTTTATATATGTATAAATTTAAACTAATCGCCGATGGTACGCATTTATCCAATTTTTCCAATAACCTGCGTGGTATAAAACTTATTAGCAGTAGTTATTAACACGCTTCAAGATTAGTTTAAATTTATACATATATAAAGCTTTGCTTGACGGTAACATTATCTCTTAAACAAAAAACTGTAAATAGTAACCTCCAGAGTTAATTTTGTTGATTCTTCCCTGTTATTTTTATAGACTTTTATATAATATTATAGTAATATAAATTTATATTTATCATACATAGAAATAAAATAATTAATGAAGAAAGGAAAGTATAATATAATAACTTTTAAACTTTATTATATTATATAAGGTAAATTTTTATGAAAAGAATTGGATTTTATGCAGGAAGCTTTGACCCTTTTACTAATGGCCATTTACATGTTGTAAAAACTTCATGCAAACTTTTCGATGAAGTAATAATTGGTATTGGAATAAATTCTGATAAAAAAAGACGCTATAATCAAGAAACAATAAAAAAAGCTATTGAAAAAACTTTAAAAACAGAAAAAATTACAAATGCTAAAGTAATAACATATGATAACTTTTCTGTTGACGTAGCTCGTAAATATAATTGTACATTTCTAATTAGAGGAATTAGAAATGGTATGGATTATGATTATGAAGAAAGTGTTGCTATGATTAATGAAGAAGTATCTGGAATGGATACAATTTATATAAGATCTGGTAAATTAGGAGCAATTAGTTCAAGTATGGTTGTTGAATTAATAAAACATAATAAGGATGTATCAAAATATTTGCCAAAAGATATTTTAGATTGTGTATGTGCTTTTTAAGAAACACATACACTTTTTCTATTTTAATTTTTGTTCATATTTTAATAGTTTATACTGTAATATTTTAAATATGAAATAATCTTTCTAGTTCTTGTTTTAAATCTTTACCACATAAAAATATTGTATTTATTAATGTAATTATAGCTATACCTGAACAAATTGTAGCAGGAATCCAATTTTCTGTAATTTGTATAAAAAACAATATAATAGGTATCATACTTATTACAAATATACAAAGCTCAAATATTGCATACTTAAAATATCTTTTATGACTGACAATTGTTAATATAAAAATGGTGATATTTGCTACTCCTATAATAATAGGAATAGCAAGTTCTAATGACCATTTTCTATATCCAATAATTATATCTAATAATATTACTAAAATCGATATACATATTGTTTGAATGACTACATGTGATGCTATATTTACATTTTTTCTTATTGAATATAATGTCGTAATCCAAGTGTACAAAATTCCTACTATTACAATAAATGACCATTTAAATTCTTTAGTACATAACTCATTTATAATAATTGATACTAAAGATATAACAAATGAAATTAATACTAATATTTTCATAATTATATTTGTTTTTTTAACATTAATTAATTTAGGATAAATCATACTCTAACTCCATTTCCTTCTATCTCTACATCTATTCCCTGCTCTTTTAAATGTTTAAAAAAAGCTTTTTCTATACTTATATCCTCCAATATTGATGTAAATGTAAAAATTAATTTATTTTCATAAGAACATGCAGAACACTTTATTTTCTCTACTGGTTCTGGTGCTAATAAGAATAAGAATTTGTCAATATACTTTTTATATTCTGGCAAAACACTTACCCTCCCCACATTCGAAAGTGTAGTTGTAGTATATTTTCTAATTTCCATATAACTAATTTTTAAAATTATATTTTTTAATAATAATGGTATTAATTTAATAAATAGATTATTTCCCCATTTAACATTAGCAGACATAGTTTTGGTAATTTCTTCTTCTGTTAATCTATTTTTAAAATCATTTTTTACAAATTTTATAATCTTGTCAAAATCCTCAAATTCTTCACTTTTAAGATTTGTTTCTAATGTAATATAAGAAAAAAAGTTACTTATTGTTGTTGATTTAAAATATTTCTTCAAGTTAACAGGTATACATACTTTTATTGGTTTTTTACCATGATATTTTTTATAATTTTCTTGATATATTGCTTTTATTAAAGTTGCTGTTAAATATCCGAGTTATTGTTATATCATTTTTTCTACAAACTTCCTTTAATTTAAATAAATCAACATATCCATGAATTACACCTGTTGCAAATAATGGTAATTTTCTTCCTTTAATAATATATGCCTTTTTAGATTTTTCTCTTTTACCTAAATGTTTATTATAATTTTTTAAATAACTATCTTCTGTATTATTAACAATTATAATTTTATTTCTAGAACTTATTTTAAACTCTTCTTTATGTGAATTTTCAATATAATTATAAATAATTTCTTTAAAAAAACGTGTTGCACTATTTCCATCTGTTAATGAATGAAATACATCTAAATTAATTTTATTTCTAAAATATGTTACTTTAAAAAGATAATTATTGTTAGTATTTGGATTTATATATTTACACGGGTAATTATTTTCTTCCTCTATTATAGGATTTTTTCGATTTGCTTCTAAATAGTACCAAAATAAACCTTTTCTTAACTTTACTTTAAATGAAATAAATTTTTCTAAAGCCTCATTTACAGATATTTCTAAAATATCAGGCTTTATCTCTTCATTTAATACCCCAGATATTCTAAAAACTGTACTAAATTTTCTACTTGAAATACTAGGAAATAGCTTCGCTGAATTATCAAGCTTTCTCCATACAATTTTATTATTATCTTTCATTATCCTTCCTTTCTAATTCTTTTAATTCCAAAATCAATTCATTATAATCTTCTTTTGAATGATATAACTTATTATTTTTACTTAAAATCCAGATGTGCTGAGCTTTTTCTGTTTGGTTAACTTTAATATCTATATTCTCTTCTTTGAAGCGTCTTACCAATTCTTGTACATCTGGATTTAAAATATCATAAGTTCCTGTATATATAGTAACATTTCTTAATTTATCTAATGGTCCATCAATTGGACTTGTTAAATAACTATCTTTATTATCTTTTCCTAAATAAAGATTTCCAGCTAATTTCAATGCATTTTTATTAAGAATTTTATCTACTTTTTGAACTTCATCAATTTTTGGATTTTGCATTTTTATATCAAGCCAAGGAGAAATTAATATTAATTTCTCTGGCTGTTTTTTATTATCTATTCCTACTTTTTGCATCAAAGCAAGTGATAATCCACCACCTGCTGAATCTCCCATTACTATTAATTTTTCTGAATCTACATTATTAATTATTTCACTATATAATCCTTCTACCATCCCAAAAACATCTTTATAATTATATTTAGGTGGTAATGGATAATCTGGAATAATAACTGTACAATCAGATATATCCATGCAAATATTATTTAAAAATAGCCAATGTTCTTTCATAATTCCTGCAACATATGAACCACCATGAATATATAAAATTACTAAATCAGAATTAGTAGTCTTTCTATTTCTCATCACAAAAACTCTTCTTTTTTTGTATTTATATTTTTTTATTTTGCATCCTTTTATAACTTTTATTGGTATTCTCGAACCACTTATCTGTTTTATCCAAAATACTATTCCCAAAAATATAAACACACAAAATCCAACAGTCAATTTCATAAAAAAATCTAACACTTTAATTTTACCTAGATTGTTTTGTATTCGGAACTACATTTTTTTGTACATTTAGTACGCAAAAGATTTGCACATTAATAAAAAATAAATATTGCTAATTATAATTTTTTAATTTAATGTATAAAAATTATATCACATATCTTTTACATCACAAATGTGAACTAAATATTCAAAAAATACAAACTCACTCTTTCCCTTCTTTAATTGTTTTTATCTTTATATATTTTCAAAATATCTTTCATTTGTAATTTGGTTCCATAATGTAATATTGCTGAAGAATATATTTTTATTGCAATTTTTGCTACAAGTAATATTGTTATAATCATTGTAACAATAGATATAATTATCTGACTAGTTGTTGCTGTATTTCCTATTATCCTAAATGGCATACTAAATGCTGATGAAAACGGAAAAATTGATGCGAAAGTATTTACATTACTTGTAGGATTCATCATAGAAAAATATGCTAAATAAAATCCTATTACTGCAAGTATTGCAACTGGACTATTTGCTGAATTTATATCTTCTGGTTTACTTACAGTAGAACCAGTTAAAGCATATAATAATGCATAAAGTACATATCCTAATATAAAATAAATTAATGTAATTCCAATAAATCCTGGTGTTATTTTTGAAAAATCTATTATTCCATCTAACATTCCTTCTGGTAAAAATGCTTTATATGATATAAAAGCTACAACTATAATTGTTATAACTTGCAATAATCCGAACAATTCCAATTCCAGCAGTTTTACCAAGTACAATTGTTTTAGGAGTAGTTGATGTTACTAGAGTTTCCATTATTTTAGATGTTTTTTCTGTTGTAATAGAACTAGATACTTGGTATGCACAAAAATATATAGCATAAAATAAAACTATACTAAGCATCATTGCTACAAATAACATAGAACCAGATGAACCTTCTTTAAGTTCTGTTACTGTTGTTATAACAGGATTATTAAATTCTACGATTTTCTCTGCTGAAAATCCCATATCAGCAAGTTTCATATTTTTGTACATGCTAACAAGCATGTTGATTGGCTCTTCATTTGAACTTCCCATCCCTAAACTATCTACAACATAGTCTAGTTTAACATTTCCATTATCCAATGAAATTATTATTGCAGATTCTATTTCATTATTATCTATTTTCTCTTTTATTTGTTCTTTTGAGATATTCTCATGTGTTATTTGAAATTTGTTATCATTTTCTGCTTGACTTAAAACATCTAGAGCTTTTCCATAAATATCACTAGAATCTACTATTAATATATTTTCTAAAGATTCCTCACTATTATTTCCTTTTATATTATTTATAATATTTGGAATATTAAAACCTACAATGATTATTAATATAATAATTAAATTAGATATTAAAAATGATTTTCTCTTTAGCATCTCTTTTGCTGTAAACTTAGCAACTATTGTAAAATCCTTCATTTTTGTACACCTACCTTTTCTATAAATATGTCATTCAAACTTGGTTTCTTTAATTCAAATTTAATTACATTTAAATCATCTACTAAAGCTAAGTTTTTAAATAATATATTTGCTTTTTCTTCCGAATTAATTGTTATACTATATCTGTTATCTATATTCTCATAATCGTGAAATCCTATATTTTCTATTTCTTTATCAATATTTTTATTAACTACAATTTCTAATTTATTTGCTGGATATGAATTTTTTATAGTTTTCAAATTTCCTTTTAATATAGTTTTTCCTCTATTTAGTATTAAAATATCTGTACAAAATTCTTCTATAGATGTCATTTGGTGGCTTGACATTATTATGTATTTTCCCATTTTTACTAACTCTAATATAATCTTTTTTAATAATTCTGTATTAACAGGATCTAATCCACTAAAAGGCTCATCTAGTACTATAAGTTCTGGGTCATGCATAACCGCAATAACAAATTGAACTTTTTGCTGATTTCCTTTAGATAATTTTTCTGCTGGCATATTAATATATTCTTCAATTTCTAATTTTTTTAGCCAATATTTAATAGCTTCTTCTGCTTTACTTTTTCTCATCCCTTTTAATTCTGCAAAATACATAAGTTGATCAAATATTTTTGTTTTAGGATATACTCCCCTTTCTTCTGGCATATATCCAAAATTTACATGTTTCCTTTTTACATCTTTACCATTCCAAGAAATTAATCCTTTATCTTTGTTTATTATTCCTAATAACATTCTAATTGTTGTAGTTTTTCCTGCACCATTTGTTCCAAGTAAACCAAAAACACCAGGCTTGTCTATTTCAAATGAAATATTATCTACTGCTTTTTTACCAGAAAAACTTTTATCTACATTTGATACTTTTAATCCCATGATATTCCTCCCTTTTTATTTTTTAAAATTATATCACATAGCTTAATATTGTACTACTACTTTTATTACAAAATAATACAATATATAATGATTAAAGTTAAGTTAATTTAATCATTTCAAACTTAAATAATATCATAGTTTATGCTTATAAAATACAAGTTCTAAAATATATTTAAATAATATAAGCTAATTAATATTTATTACTAATAAAGAGAATGTAGATGTATTCACATACTACATTCTCTTACTGTATATCCCTCCTCTATCCTTTTGGAATTCCAACATTTCGAGTATTTCTTTTGCCTTCTTGTTTGAAGGAAAAATCGAAATTTCTTTCATGTTTGGAATTTTTGAAACCAAGTCTGCAATGATAGTTCGTAATGTAAAAGCATCACATTTCCGATTTATCATTGCAATCTCGTCGATTCTATAAGAATATCTCTTAATTACAATAGCTGATATATAGCCAACAATCTGACCATTATCATCTTCTAATAAGAAGATTTTCTTATTTTTTAACATCTCTTCATACCTTTCTTGTGAAAGTTTTTCGTATTGAGAGTTAATAAATTCTAAATCGATTTGGAGCATATCTAAAACAGAATTAATTTCTTCATCTGTTACTTTATGCTCTTCATCAGATTCATCTGGCAAGTATAAGACCTGGTAGGAAGATTCAGCATATAATACACAAAATTGTGTAAAGTCTGTTAACTCTGCTTTCCGCAAAGTCATCTTCAAATCCCTCCTTTTAGTAGATTTCTTTTAAATTATACCATATTATGTAATCCAAATCAAATTTATATACAGACAAAAATTATATATTTCATAAAAATATCATAAAATATATTGCGAATTTTTATAAATTCTGTTATTATATATAAAGATTTCTAATTTATGCCTGAGTGGCGGAACTGGCAGACGCACACGACTCAAAATCGTGCGGGAAACCATGTGGGTTCGAGTCCCACCTTAGGCACCAAATTATAAAATCGCTAGACTATTAAGTCTGGCGATTTTTCTGTATCAAGTTTTCATATCCATTATTTATTCAGCTTTAATGAAATATTTATTTGCCAAAAAACAGTAATGTATTTTTCTCATACACTACTGTTTCTTTTTATTATTTATATATTACTCTTGCTCTATTAATATATCTTTTTGCAAATCTGTTCTATATATAGTCACATTCATCTTTTCTAATCTTTTAATAACTTCATCATGTGGATGTCCATATTTATTTCCTTGTCCTAATTGTATAATAGCAATTTTAGGTTTTACTTGATTTAAAAATTTTTGTGATGAACTTGTTGATGAACCATGATGACCAACCTTTAATATATCAGTTTCTGGCCATTCTCTTGCAGCTTCATTTACTTGTTCTGCATCTCCCATAAATAAGTAACTTTTATTATTATATTCCATCCTAATTACTATAGATGTAGAATTTAAATTCGAAGAATCTTCACCTATAGACATTACCTCACAATTTGCATTTCCAACTTGAAATTTATCTCCTACTTTAGGAGCTGTAACAGTTAAACCTTTATTACTTATTGAATCTAAAACATCTTCAAAAGTTTTAGTATTTGTTTGAACCTTTGGCATATATATTGTTCCTATATCAAAAGCATCAATTACATTATCTAATCCTCCTATATGATCTTCATGAGGATGTGTTCCAATTACATAATCAAGTTTTGAAATTCCTAATTTTTTTATATTATTTACAATTAATTCTCCATCATCATTATTTCCTGCATCAATTAACATTGTTTGATTATTATTAACTATTAATATGCTATCAGCTTGTCCTACATCAAAATAATATACTTTAAGATTATTTGTATCTGTAATTTCTTTAATTACATTTTCACCATAAGATATAGTTAATCCATCTAATTGCACTTTGTCTATATCTTGATTTGTATTCATATTTCCAAGCATCTTACCTATTTGTTCATTTGTACTTCCTAAAATTAGAAGTATAATTCCAATGGCAATTGTTAATATAAGTTTTACAATATTATTTTCTTTAACCTTTTTCATCTTTTGCCCCCTAAAACATTTATCTTAATTATTCCATAAATTATCCATCTTTTGCTTTATTCGATTTTCAATATTATTTTGCTCTTCAATATCTATCTCATATTTTCCATTATTCCATTTTAGTACTGTTCCTTCTTTTATTTCTTGTGGTAAATCTTTCAAATTTATATCTATCATTTCTTTTGTTTGTCTATTTTCACAAATAGCATATTCTCCTTCGATTCTATCAATAACTAAAATGTCTTGCATTTTTTCTATCCTTTCTGAAAGCTCTTTTAAAAAATTGGATATATTTATTTTATCTAAATTAATTATTTCACACTCATTTCTGTATTTAAAATGTTCACTTTTGATATTATTAAGTTCCATAGACAGTCCTCCTTAAATTTTATAAAACTGCCCCCTAATTTTTCATAAAGTTATAATACTTATGTATCTTAGTATTTATTCCTTCTATACTATATCAAAAGACTATATTTATGGCAAGTAATTTTATTATTTTTATTAAAAATCTGGTACATATTCCTCTTCATGTTCTCCAAGCTCCTGTATATACCCATTTTTCAAATCTAATGTATATAGAAATGTCTCTATTTGCTTATATTCTTTTCTATTAATCTTTCTATTTAGTAATAAATCCTCTTTTGCCTTATATGTTGGAAAATATTGTGCCATGATACTTACATAAATTTTATCTGATAAATTTTCTTTTATCCATTTCAAAATGTTTTTCGTATTTTG
Source organism: uncultured Clostridium sp. (assembly GCA_900557195.1). Taxonomy (GTDB): domain Bacteria; phylum Bacillota; class Clostridia; order TANB77; family CAG-508; genus CAG-492. The sequence goes on along the minus strand of USRT01000026.1, from coordinate 807 downwards.
TATATGATTTGGTAATACCAAATGCCTAATTATTACACCTTTTTTTATCATTCCTTCTTCATCAAATATTGGATATCCTACTTGATTAACCATTTCTTTAATTGCTTCTGTAGCAACCGAAAAATATTTATCAATGTTCGAATATCTTTTTGCAATATCATCAGAATAATATTTTAAATCTGGCATATATACATCAATATATCCCTTTAACATCTTAATAGTGTCTACACTCTCATATCCATTAGTATTATATATAATAGGTATATTTAACCCTTTACACTTTGCAATCTTTATTGCTTCAATTATCTGAACTGCATACATAGTAGGCGTTACTAAATTAATATTATGTGCACCTTTATCTTGCTCTTCTAACATTATTTCTGCTAACTTTTTTATAGAAATTTCAAATCCCTTTCCTTCTTGACTAATCTTATAATTTTGACAATATTTGCATTGTAAATTACAATTTGAAAAAAATATAGTTCCAGATCCATTATATCCACTAATACAAGGCTCTTCATATTTATGTAGTGAAGCTAGTGCTATTTTTATTTTATCAGTACTCTTGCATCTACCTATTTTTCCATTCAGTCTATTAACTTTACACTCATGTGGGCACATCTTACATGATTCTAAAATATTCATTTCTATTTGTATGATATATAATCATACACTCCTTTCTTTTTATCATTATTTTTGATTTTATCATCTTTGTCTACTTTTTTCAAATAAAATAAACCCAAATTATTAAACTATAAATTGCAATAATAAGTGTCGCACTTTTTGCAAAAAAATTACAAATTATTT
>USRT01000025.1 GCA_900557195.1 uncultured Clostridium sp. | reverse complement strand
TTTTATGTGTCTATTTTTATTTCAAAGTGCGTCACTTAATTTTACCATTTATAATAACACTTTCATTCAATAATACTAGCAAATTTACAAATTAAATGTTATATAAGTGCTTGTTAAAATTAGTGAAATGTTATATAATCTCGTACATATTATAATAAAATGCTTAATTAAGCGGAAAGACGAGGTAAACACTATGATTAAAGTGTCAATTTGTGGTTATGGAAACTTGGGCAAAGGCGTAGAAAAAGCTCTTTCGAATCCTGATAATAAGGACTTGAAATTAACTGCTATTTTCACAAGGCGAAATCCAGAAGAAATCCAATCTGTATCAGGTGTAGATGTAATATCTATTGATGAGATTGAAAAGTATTCTGACAAGATTGATGTAGTAATCCTTTGCGGTGGCTCTGCTACAGATTTACCAGAACAAGGACCAAAAATTGCACGTATGTTTAATACTGTTGACAGTTTTGACACACATGCGAAAATTCCAGAATACTTTGCAAAAATGAATAATGCTTCTTCCTCTGCTGGAAAAGTATCTATTATTTCAGTAGGCTGGGACCCTGGTATGTTCTCAATTGCTAGAGCTTATTCAGAAGCAATTCTTCCAATAGGAAAAACATACACCTTCTGGGGTAAAGGAGTCAGCCAAGGTCATTCAGATGCTATTCGAAGAATCGATGGCGTAAAGGATGCCAAGCAATATACAATTCCACTTGAGGGTGCTATGAATAAAGTTCGTGCAGGTGAAAATCCTGAACTGACAGCAAGAGAAAAACACTTAAGAGAGTGTTATGTAGTTGCAGAGGAAGGCGCAGACCTTGATGAAATAACAAAAAAAATCAAGGAAATGCCAAATTACTTTGCTGATTATGATACAATTGTACATTTTGTAAGTCAATCTGAACTTGATAAAAATCATTCGGCAATGCCACATGGTGGATTTGTAATCCGCAGTGGTAACACATGCGACAATAAACAAATTATTGAATATTCTTTAAAATTGGAATCAAATCCCGAGTTCACAGGTAGTATTTTAGTTGCTTATGCACGAGCTGCATTTCATATGCACAATAAGCTTGAAGTTGGTGCTAAAACAGTTTTCGATGTTCCACCAGCTCTTTTAAGTAATGAATCTGCTGAAGAACTTATAAAGAGACTATTATGATTTTCATCATAGAAACTTCAGCCATGTCACCTCTATAGAAGAGACATGTCCCTCATTTTGTATAGCTACAAAAAAATAACTATATAAAATAAAAATTACTTCTAATTTAGTGATTACATTTTTATCTGTTTTTACTAAATTAGAAGTAATTTTAAATTTTATACTTTTTATTCACTCCAAAAAGCTTTATATCCTCTAAAAGCTTCATATACATCAAATTTACTTGTTACCTCATATGGTGCATGCATAGATAAAACTGGAACACCACAATCAATTACATCAATACCTTTATTTGCTAGAATGTATGCAATGGTTCCACCACCACCAACATCTACTCTACCAAGTTCTGCTATTTGGTATCTAATATCATTTTTCTCAAATACACTTCTAACATATGCTACAAATTCTGCATTAGCATCAGATCCACCAGATTTTCCTCTTGAACCTGTATATTTACTAATTCCTATTCCTCTTCCTAAATAAGACGCATTATTTTTTTCAGATACAGATGCATATATTGGGTCTAGTCCTGCATCAACATCTGCAGATAACATCTTAGAATTACAAAATACTTTTTCTAATAAATTTGGTCTATTACAATTTAATTTATTTAATATATCTGAAATAAATGTATCAAACACATGTGATTCCATTCCTGTATTTCCCATACTTCCTATTTCTTCTTTGTCTGATATTATACAAACTGCTGTCTTATTTGTTTTTTCTATTTCCATTAATGCTGTTAAAGATGTATAAACACATATTTTATCATCTTGACCATATGCCGCAACTAGTCCCTTATCAAATCCCATACTTCTTGCTTTAAAAGCTGGAACTAATTCTATTTCTGAACTTAAAAAGTCAACTTCTGTTATTCCATATTTCTCATTCAAAATATTTAAAATATTTAATTTTACTTTCTCAGTAACATCTTCTGAATCAAAAGGAATACTTCCTATTAAAAGGTTTAAATCTTCTCCTTTAATTCCTTCTTTTAATTTCTTTTCCATTTGCTCTTGTGCAAGATGTGGTAATAAATCTGTAATTGTGAAAATAGGGTCTTCTTCATCTTCTCCAATACATATATTAATTTTTTCGCCATTTGCCTTTACAATAACTCCATGAATTGCAAGTGGAATAGTGGTCCATTGATATTTCTTAATTCCTCCATAATAATGTGTTTTAAAGTATGCAAAGCCAGTATCTTCATATATAGGATTTGGTTTTAAATCTAATCTTGGAGAATCACCATGTGCACCTATAATATTCATTCCATTTTCTATATTATCTTCACCAATTATTGCAAGGTACATACTTTTTTCACGATTAATATAATAAACTTTATCTCCTGGTTTTAATGTTTCATATTCATTTATATCTTTAAATCCATGTTTATCTGCAACTTTTTTTGCTTCTATCACTATCTCTCTTTCAGTTTTTCCATTATTCAGAAATTCGATATATTCATCGCAATAAGTAAATATATCTTTCTTTTGAGATTCATTTAGCCCTCTCCATCCATTTTCTTTTTTATTAAATAATTTGTCCTGTAATTTTTTTCCTTCTGATTTTATCTCTTCCATAAAAAACTCCTTTCTAATTTTGTTACGCTCATTATACCACTTGTAATATAATTTTTCCATACTTTTATTATTCCCATATTATTTTTATGAATACCATATCAATTTGTAATAAAATATATAAAAAAGAATGTTATTATGGTTAATTAATAACATTCTTATATATATTTTTTTGAGCTTTATTATAATTTTTATAAAACTTTAAAGTACCATTCCTAAAACCAGTATTCCTTCATTATCTGCATATATTGTATCAAATTGAGAAATCGGAAGTGGACTCACTCCTTCTCCTGCTTCAATAGTAAAACCAGGTCTATTAAAGTCTTGTATAAACCAATCTCTATACCCCGCAAATGATGAACGATATGGAGTTTCACTTAAGGTATAACCAGAAACTCTAGAAAATTCCATAGCTATTTTGAATGAATCTTCTGGTAAATAATCTAAAAATCTCCAATATATTTCTTTTCCTTGTGTATGATATGAAATTGTAAGTCTAAAATTATTAATATTAGTAAAATTATATAAAGCTATAGCCTCTGGTTGTGTAAGCGGTGCTAATCCTACATAATCACGTGGTGCAGGAGTTGTAAAGCCCTCTGAATATTTTATTTCTCTTGCTTCTTCCCATCTTGCTGGAAATTGTAAGTTTAAATCTACACCTTTAATATTTGCTTTCCACCCACTAGGAAAAGGAATATTTGGATATCTATCTGCGACTCTTTTAGCTGCTTCATAAATTTCATTACCTGGTCCTACATATTCTGTTACGACTTCGACTGCATCAGGGTTTACCATCGGAACTATATATAATGAACATCCTTCAAACAAATCTCTTGCTCTATATCCAAAAATATATCTATCCAATACATAAGCCTTACAAAAATTTTCAACAAATTTCATTAATAACACAGATGTTATCCATTCATTAGCATGAATAGATGCAGTATATAAAACTTCTCTTTGACCTCTTCCTATTCTTATATACGGAATTTGTTTTCCCAGCACACTGTTTCCAATATTTCCAAACTCTAAAAATGGATATATAGTTCTTAAAGCTAATATATTTATATCTAATATTTTATATGTATAACTTATATCTGTTGGAACAACATTGCCAAAAGGTACTATTATCACATCTCCTATTTTTAAATTATTAACATCAATCATTGGATTTGCAACCAATAAAAAATTTATATTTGTATTAAATTTTTTAACTATACTATATAATGTGTCACCCGGTTTTATTACATAATAACTATATCCATTTATATATGAAAATAGTGCATTCCATGTGTCAAAACCAACTATACCATCTGGTTTTAAATTGAATTCTTTTTGGAATCTTATAACTGCTGCTTTTGTTTTGGGACCAAAAATACCATCAATATTTCCATTATAAAATCCCAGCTTCTTTAGTGTACTTTGAATTAATTCAACATTAGGACCTCTATCCCCTTCTCTAAAAATATCCATATAATCACCTAATAGTATTATATGGATATTTTATTATTTTGATACTTTATTTATTTGCTAACTTATTAATTTCTTCTTTTAATGCCTGTAACTTATTATCTGCTTCCTCTTCTGTATTTCCCTTAACACCAACATAGAACTTTATTTTTGGTTCTGTTCCAGATGGTCTAACACAACACCATGCTGAATCTTCTAAATCATAATATAATACATTTGACTTTGGTAGATTTGTATTATACTCTTTTCCATCTATATAATTAAATATTTTTCCTGTATTATAATCTCTCATAGCCTCTACTTTATAATTTGATATCTCTTTTAAAGGATTTTTTCTAAAATCTTCTAACATAGATTTAATTTTTTCTGCTCCTTCTATTCCTTTCATTGTTATAGATACTAATCCTTCTTTATAATATCCATACTTCTCATATATATTAATCATTTGATCCCATAGAGTAATTCCCTTTGATTTATAGTATGCTGCAGCTTCGCAAAGCGCCATTACTGCAACAACCCCATCTTTATCTCTTGCATGAGTACCAATTAAACAACCATAACTCTCTTCAAAGCCAAATAAATATTCAAAATTATGATTTTGCTCAAATAACTTAATTTGCTCACCAATATATTTAAATCCTGTTAATACTTCTATTAAACAAATATCATATTCCTTTGCAATAGCATCTGCCATATTAGAAGATACAATTGTTTTTATAAGAGCACCATTATCTGGCAAAATTCCCTTTTCTTTCTTCTGAGATAATTCATATTCTGCTATTAATAAACCTGACATATTTCCAGTAAAAGATTTATATTCTCCTGTCTTAGAATCTTTTGCATATACGCCTAATCTATCTGCATCTGGATCTGTTGCAAGAACAATATCTGCATCGATGTTTTTTGCAAGTTTTAATGCAAGTTCAAAAGCTTTAGCATCTTCTGGATTCGGATAATTCACTGTAGGAAAATCTCCATCTGGCAATTCTTGTTCTGGAACAACATATACATTTTCGAATCCTAGCTCTTTAAGAATTCTCTTAACTGGTAAATTTCCTGTTCCATGTAAAGGTGTATATACTATTTTTAAATCTTTTTGAACTTTAGAAATTATATCTTTATTTAATACTAATTTTTTTAGTTCGTTAATATATGCATTATCTATATCCTCACCAATTACATTATATAATCCTTTTTCTATAGCTTCTTCTTTTGCTATTGTTTTTATTTCTTTATAGTCTGTAACATTATTTACTTCTGTTATAATCTCTTTATCTTTTGGACTAACTATTTGAGCTCCATCTTCCCAATATACTTTATATCCATTATATTCAGGTGGATTATGACTTGCAGTTATTACTATTCCTGCAATACAGCCTAATTTTCTAACTGTAAATGATAGTTCTGGAGTTGGTCTTAATGATTCGAATATATATGTTTTTATTCCATTAGCATTTAAACATAATGCTGCTTGCTCGCTAAACTCTGGTGACATTCTTCTAGAGTCAAAAGCTATAGCAACGCCCTTATCTTGACCTTCTTGTTTTAAAATATAATTTGCTAATCCTTGAGTTGCTTTTGTTACAGTGTATTTATTCATACGATTTGTACCAGCACCGATAATTCCTCTCATTCCTGCTGTTCCAAATTCTAAATCTTTATAAAACCTATCTTTTATTTCACTTTCATTTTCCTTAATTCCTAATAATTCCTCTTTAGTTTCATTGTCAAATATTTCGCCATTACACCATTCTTCATATTTTTCTAAATATTCCATTTTATTTCCTGCCTTTCTAACACTTTTTAATAATTCCTTTTTTATTATATAGAACAAAAGCAAACTTTTACTATATTTCAATTATTCTATTTTAAATTTTATCTTTTTATTTTGGAATAATAAATATTATAAAAGTATAAATAGTATAAATTATATATTCTTTTATGCATTAACTTTTCTAACAAAATGTATATCCACACATTATCTGTATCCATCTTTACTTTGTTTCTTATTACAGCAACTTTTCTACAATATAAAAAAGATAAAATTCGTTTTATATTAAATAACATATTAATTAATGATAATTTCACAAAATGCTTCTTATCTATAAAAATATATAAATAAGAAGCACTATTATCTATTAGTTATTTAATTTTATGAAAATTTTTATATAACTCTCTTGCTGTCTCTGGACTATCTACACCTTCTGCATTCTTTACAGGTGCAAATTCTTCTTCCCTTTTCACTCTCATAATTGCCATATCACTTAAAGATTCAAAAGCGTCAAATAAAAATGCTTCAAATTTATATGCATTTGGTTTTTCTGGAACTACAAGTTCACCTTTTTCATTAACATATTTAGCTTTTTTAAAAGCACTATGATATGGTAATTTATTATTACTAATACTATCTATTGCTTTTACACTAAACAAATTACATAATATATGTGACTCGCCATACATTAATTCACCATTTTCATTTACTGCCTCTGCCATTTCGTCGGTTATTTCTGTATATTCAATTACACTTGGTTTTCCATTTCTTTTACAAAAAACTCCAACTCTTTCTTTTGGTCCTGCTTTAACGACACTTTTACCTGCTGCTGGTACATTATTTGCAACAGACATTCCTACTAGTACTGAATCTACCATTTTTACTAAAACGTTATCAACGCCACCAATAAAAGCCCATTCAATACCCTTTTGTTTCATGTCTTCTATAACTGCACCTTTTCTCATAGACTCAAAAACTCCTCCATGCCCATCTGCAGCTTCTTTAATAAGTCCATTTTCATCAATAATTAACTTTCCTTCAGTATCACACATAGGTAATTGTCCTTGCTTAAAAAACATTACTTTATTTTTATCATACCCAAAGTAATTATTATCTTTAAAAAATTCCTCAGTTTGTTCATTATTTTCTTCACTAGTCATAATGTACCATTGTACATAAATTCCATAATCTTCTTTAGCCTTTTTTAGAGTATCACATAAAATCTCGAAAATAGATTTGTGTGAATCTAATCCCAAATCGTATGTTCCTTTTGGACCTTTGTGTCCAAGTCTTGTTCCTTGTCCTCCAGCCATTGTAACAACCGCAAGTTTACCTTGCTTTATTATTTCTTTTCCTATATTATCAAATTTTTCAAAATCTTCCTTGCTCATTTTATCTTTTTCTAAATAATTGATTGGTTCTATTTTTGCATCTCCAAATTCAATTTCATGTTTAGTATTTTCATATAATTTACTTATTTGTTCAAAGTCAATATGTAAAATTTGATCAATTAATTTATCTTGTTTTTCTTCTGATAACTTATCATAGAAATTCAAAATATGCTCTTGATTATATTTTTTTACAATTTCCTTTGCCTTTATAAAATTATCACTCATAAATATGCTCCTTTCACATTGCTACATATAAAATAGGCTAATATGTTATTATATATTATAATAATATTTTTTATAAGTCAAATAGTTTTTTATAATATTCATGTAAGAAATCTTTTTTTATCTAAATTACAATATATAATATAAAAAAATACATTTATTAATCTATAATTTCGCTATATCGCTATATAAAATTAGTTATTATATATTATCTCTTATTTTATACAATTCTTGCTGTTTCATATTTTTATATTGGAAAATGTAGTACATAAAAGATGTGCAAAGTTCAAGAAATACAGATGAGTAAATATAATTACTTATAAAAATTATATTTACTCTCCTGTACTTTTATATACTTATATCTACTAAATCATAAACGTTTTTCATTAACTTTTTTAACATTATTTTAAACAATCTTTTCTATCTCATACTCTCCTGATGTATTTAATATACCATCATGCATCTTTATAATATCATACATTTTTTCTTCATCTTTACCTATTTCATAACAATCTATAATTTTAATAAATCTCTTTTCTATACATTTCTCTTTAATGCATTTTAATAATTTTTTATTTGTATCTTCTATATAATCTCTATTACCATTTATAATAAATAAATTTTGTTTTTTGTCATCTATATTCTTTTGTATATAATTTTCAATATCATTATTTTTATTATTCCAATTTATATGTAATATTTTATCTTCATTTTTCAAATTTAGTCTTCCTACTAATGTTTCTATATTACTTTTCATATCTTTTTCAAAAATAGTAGTAATTCTAACTCCTTCATTGATTTCTTTGTTTATATATGGTAATAGCATTACTGCTAAATGCCAATCACTTACATAGAAATTACATATTTTCTTAATGTTATCGTTTGTACACCCCATATTTTAAGCCTCCTAGCTTTTGTTATATGGTAAATATTACCATTTTAACATTAATATGTCAATAATATTACAAATAAATCGTACGAGTTATTTCGACATGAATTATTTTTTCCTTTTATGTATATTTTTATTAATTTAGTAAATAATTCTATTAAAATAATACTTTTAGTATTGGAGGATTAAATATGAAAAAAAATACATTAAAACATATTATAATAATTATTTCTTTATTCTTTATATATACATTAGTTTCTGCATTTTCATATGCAAATACAGTATCAAAAGATTTGTCTGAAAGTGTATTTAGACTTCATGTACTTGCAAATAGTGATGCCCCAGATGACCAATCTCTAAAATATAAAGTTCGCGATAATGTTTTATCCTACATGAATAATTTGTGCTTAAATACAACAACAAAAGAAGAGGCAATAAATATAGCTAGAAGCCATCAAGATGAATTCTATAAGATAGCCAAGCAAACCATAATAGACAATGGGTATGATTATGAAGTTAATATAAAAATTGGTATTTTTGACTTTCCGACTAAACAATATGGAGACATTTCCTTTCCTGCTGGAAGCTATGATGCTTTAAGAATAGAGATTGGTGAAGCAAAAGGTCAAAATTGGTGGTGTGTAATGTTTCCTCCCTTATGTTTTGTTGATATGACATCAGGCATTGTACCAGAAGATTCTAAAAAAACTTTAGAAAGTTCTTTATCGTCTGAAGAAGAATTTATTCTTATAAATGATAATAAATCTGATGACATACAATTTAAATTTAAATTAGTAGAGTTCTTTCAAAATGTAAAAATAAGAACTGCACAAAATTAAACCACAAAAATAAAATCAAATATTTATTTTGATTTTATTTTTGTTTTAGCTTACTATTACTCGTTAGATCTTTATCTTCAAAATAGTAAAATAGGTTTAATATATATTTAAAAATGCTTTTGACATATGAATTTTTAATATTTGTCTGTATTTATATGGTGTACCAAAAATATAAATTCATCTAAAGCTAAACTGTTTTTAATAATGGAGTTTTTTAATATATATATATTAGGCCTTTTGTATGGAATATTACTGCAAATTATAATTAATTATTGTTAATACGAAAACTAATATATACATATTAAACAAATTGTAAAATTAATGTTGTAAAACTGTCACATTTGTGTTATAAATTAAAATAATTAACATTATAAATTGGATTTTTGGGGGTTAAAACTTTGGAAAAGTTAGTAATAAAAGGAAATACTCATCTAAAAGGTGATGTAATAATAAGTGGAGCAAAGAATGCAGCAGTAGCAATACTTCCTGCCACTTTATTAATAAATGGAATATGTACAATAGATAATTTACCTAATATTAGTGATGTAAAAATATCATGCCAAATATTAGAAGAGCTTGGTGCTAAAATTGAATGGAAAACGAAAAATGAGATTACTATAGATACAAGAAATATATGTTGCTCTAAAGCACCTTTAGATATGACTAGTAAATTTAGAGCATCTTATTATTTAATAGGCTCTTTGCTTGGTAGATGCAAAGATGCCCAAGTCGGTCTTCCTGGAGGATGTAACTTAGGTGCAAGACCAATAGACCAACATATAAAAGGATTCGAAGCATTAGGAGCTGTTGTAGATGTTAATAAAGGAAAAATATCAGCATCTGCAAAAAAATTAGTTGGTACATCTATATATATGGATATAGTTTCTGTTGGTGCAACAATTAATATTATGCTCGCTAGTGTACTTGCAGAAGGTACAACTATAATTGATAATGCAGCTAAAGAACCTCATATTGTCGATGTTGCAAATTTTCTAAATACAATGGGTGCAGATATCAGAGGTGCAGGTACTGATGTTATTAAAGTTAATGGGGTAAAAGAATTAAAAGGTAATTCTTCTTATAGTATAGTGCCAGATCAAATAGAAGCAGGTACATTTATGTTTGCAGCAGTTGCTTCTAAAGGTGATATTACAATAAGAAATTGTATAACAAAACATTTAGAATCTATTACTGCAAAAATTATTGAAATGGGTGCTAATGTCGACGCTAATGGTGATAAATTAAGAGTCTGGACAAATAAAAGACCAAATAAAGCAACAATAAAAACTTTGCCTTATCCTGGTTTTCCTACAGATCTTCAACCACAGGCTGGAATATGTCTTGCTGTCGCAAATGGAACAAGTATCATAAACGAAAGTATTTGGGAATCAAGATTCCAATACACAGCTGAATTAAATAAAATGGGTGCAAAAATTACTCCTCAAGGAAAATCTGCTATATTTGAAGGTGTAGAATTACTTTCAGGTGCACCTGTATACGCAACAGACTTAAGAGCAGGTGCAGCGCTTATTATAGCTGGAATTATTGCTGATGGTGAAACTGAATTATATAATTTACATCATATTGATCGTGGATATGAGAATATAGAAGAAAAATTTAGAAAACTTGGTGCTGATATAAAAAGAGTAACAGAATAATAGATAATAGCAAAGGATGAAAGAAATGTTTAGGTTTTGTAGCTTATATAGTGGTAGTACAGGTAATAGTTTATTTGTAGAAACAAACAATACAAAAATTTTAGTAGATACTGGTGAAAGTTGTAAAAAAATAGTAGAAGCCTTATCTAATATAGATATATCGATAAATTCCATTGATGGTATTATTATAACACACGAGCATATTGATCATGTTAAAGGGCTTGGTACTATTTCTAAAAAATTTAATATACCTGTCTATGCTAATAGTAAAACATGGGATGCAATGCCTATGCAAAAAGACAAAATTGATGAAAAGAATATTCGAGTATTTAATGTACAAGAAGCTTTCGAAATAGGAGATTTAAAAATTAATCCTTTTAGTATTCCTCATGATGCCGCAAACCCTTGTGGTTTTAACATATATCATGAGGATAATAAAATAAGTATTGCAACAGATCTTGGACATGTAACTCCAGACATATTACACAATTTAGAAAATAGTTCTTTTATTTTACTTGAATCAAACTATGATTTAAATATATTAAAATGTTCCTCATATCCTTATCACTTAAAACAAAGAATATCTGGACCAAATGGACATTTATCTAATGATATTGCTGGAAAAACTATTACTCATCTTGCAAGTACTGGTTTAAAACAAGTAATGCTTGGACATTTAAGTAAAGAAAATAATTTTCCAGAACTTGCATATAAAACTGTTGCCGAAAGCTTATTAGAAAATAATTATGACGAATCCTCAATTAGGTTAAGTGTTGCAAAACGATTTACGCAAACACCTTTAATTGATTTAGTTTAGGAGATAACAAATGCTACATATTAATATTATTTGTATTGGTAAAATTAAAGAAACTTTCTTTAAAGATTCTATTGGAGAGTATAGCAAAAGACTATCAAAGTATTGTAATCTAAAAATAATAGAATTACCTGACGAAAAAGTTCCTTTAAAAGTAAATGATAAGATTATTTCATCCATAAAAGAGAAAGAGTGTAATAATATACTCTCTAATCTACCTAAAGATAGTTACATAATTGCCTTAGATTTAAAAGGTAAACAATATTCTTCTGAAGAATTTGCAAATCATATAAGTAATATCTCTATTAATTTAAAAAGTAATATTACGTTTATTATTGGTGGTACTTTAGGTATTAGTTCAGAACTATTAAATATTTGTAATGAAAAAATATGTTTTTCCAAAATGACATTTCCACATCAGCTAATTAGAATCTTTTTATTAGAACAATTATTTAGATCTTTTAAAATATTAAATGGTGAAACATACCATAGATAATTTATATATAATGTATTGTAGAGGAAAATCTTTTAATTTTAAAAATTTCGGGGGCACGAAAAAGATATTATTTTTTTCCTCTACAAGATTAAAAACAACATTTATTTAATTTTTTTCTTTTTGAGAAATTTAGATATAATTTTTAGAACAATTTTTCTTATGATAAAATACATAGAAAAAAATAATAAGAATTTAAAAAACATATTTGACTTCCTTAGAAAAAAACTGTAAATACATATTACAATCTTTTTTTAAGAAAGTCAAGAAAAACTTCACGACATAATTCCCCAAATTATTACAGACGCAATGATTCCAACTATATCGGCTGCTAATGCTGCAATTAATACAAATCTTATTTTTTTAATCTTTATACAGCTTGTGTATACTGCAATTGTATAAAAAGTTGTTTCTGTCGAGCCCATAATTGTAGAAGCAATTAGTCCGTATCTTACTATCTACCCCATAGTTATTCATTATATCTGTTGCTATTGCCATAGATGCACTACCAGAAATTGGTCTTAATATGGCAAGAGGCATTACTTCACTTGGTATCTTTAATAAACTTGTAACTGGTTCAATAAAATTTATAATTAATGTTAATATTCCAGAACTTCTCAAGACTCCTATTGCAACAAATAACCCAAGTAATGTGGGAAATATATTAAAAACTATTTGTATTCCTTCTTTGGCTCCATCTACAAAAATATCATATACCTTTTTTTTCTCAGACACTCCTATTAGTACAATAATTAATATAACTATTGGAATTGCTGCACTAGATACATAATTTATTATATTCAAATATTACCACTCCTATCAAAATTTCTTCATTAATCTTTTTGTTACATAAACTGCCGTTACTGCAGCAAGTACCGTAACTATCCATACAGGAACTATAACTAAGCTAGGATTTTCTGATCTAAGTGATGTTCTTATTGCAATAACAGTTGTTGGAATTAATTGTAATGATGCAGTATTTAATACAATAAACATTATCATAGAATTAGATAATGTATCTTTTTTTACATTTTCCTTTTGTAATTCATTCATTGCTCTAATTCCAAGTGGTGTGGCAGCATTGCCAAGTCCTAAAATGTTTGCAATAATGTTCATTGATATTTCACTTTTTGCAGGACTATCTTTTCTTAATTCTGGAAATAGAAATTTCATAATAGGATTTAATAATTTCGTCAATTTGCTCATAAGACTTGTCTCTTGAACAATCTTCATTATTCCATTCCAAAGACACATCGTTCCCAAAAAAGTAATAGACAATTCGACAGCACTGCCTGCTGAATCAAAAATAGATTTATTAACTTCTTCAACATTTCCTACTAATATTGCATATACAAACGAAATAATAATAAAAACTGGCCATATTACATTTAGCATAAATCATCAATCCTCTCACTTTGTTTAATAATATTCCACCATCTATAATATTATTCTATATAATTAGTTTATAACATTGCTTTGTATATAGTTATTATACGGTATTAACATTTAGGACAAATCTACTATTCATACTTTATATTAAATTCATGCTAATTCTTTTTGAAATAATATCTTTATAAAAGTACGTATATCAAACATTGTTATGCTGGTATGTGCTTTAAGTGAGCTGTGAATATTAACCAAAAAATTCCAGAAAAAGTAAAAAATTTTCGTTTCATATTGCCTTTTTCTAAGCCTTATGATATAATGTGAATATAAAAATATGTCGAAAAATGTAGATTTAAGGAGGTTATGACATGAAGTCAACAGGAATAGTTAGAAGAGTAGATGAATTAGGTAGAGTTGTTATTCCTATCGAATTAAGAAATAAATTTAATATTTCAGAAAAAGACCCTATTGAAATATATGTAGATGGTTCTTCAATTATATTAAAAAAATATGAACAAAATTGTATATTTTGCGGAAATACAAAGAAACTAATCGATTATAAAGGTAAATTAATTTGTAATAAATGTGCTAAACAATTATCTGATTTAAACTCTAAAGAATAAATAAAAAATGGAATGATGTGAATACCAAAAATCATTCCATTTTTTATTTTTGAAATTTATATAAACTGTTTATATATTTCGTTTTTATTAACTCCTTTATCCTTTGCTATCCTTTTTATTATCTCCTTTTTTTCAAGTCCCTGTTTTTCATATTTTATATATAATTCATTTACACTTAATTTCTCATCTGAATATTCATTTTCTATCTCTATAGGCTCTATTATAATTATAAATTCACCCTTTACATTTTCAATATTATCAATAATTTCTCTTATCTTTCCCCTTATAAAAGTTTCATGTATTTTAGTAATTTCTTTTGCTAAAACAATATTTACATTTCCTAAATATTTTAATATATCTTTAAGTGTATTTAATAGTTTATGTGGTGCTTCATATAAAATAATAGTATTTCTTTCTTTAATTAACTCATCAAATTTTGCTTTTCTATTTTTTTTATTAACAGGTAAAAAACCATAAAAAGAAAATTGTTTCGTACAAAACCCCGAAACTATTAATGCATTTATTAATGCACATGCTCCAGGTATTGGTATTATTTTTATATTATTTTCTATTGCTTGTTTTACAACTTCTTCACCAGGGTCTGAAATAGCAGGAGTTCCGGCATCTGTTACTAAAGCAACGT
Organism: uncultured Clostridium sp.; assembly: GCA_900557195.1. Lineage (GTDB taxonomy): Bacteria > Bacillota > Clostridia > TANB77 > CAG-508 > CAG-492. The sequence goes on along the minus strand of USRT01000025.1, from coordinate 14,767 downwards.
TATTTCCTTCTAATAATTTATCAATTAAAACTGTCGTTTTAAGATCCTCATTATGTCTATGATAACTAATTAACGTTTTTTTTATCTCTAAATGGTTTAATAATTTTAAAGTATGTCTTGTATCTTCAGCAGCTATAATATCTACACTTTTTAATACTTTTATAGCTCTTAATGTAATATCTTCTAAATTTCCAATTGGTGTTGCAACTAAATATAAATTTCCACTCATCTTATTCTCCTTATATATTATATAATTAATTTTATAAACTTATTTCACACAAACTAGTTTTTCAGATAAATCGCTATAGAAGAGTATGACTTTCTATACTATAACATTGCCTTTATAATAGTTTTTATTTGTATATCTATATATTTTTATTATAAATTTTCAATATCTCTTCTGTATATGAACCATCAATGTTATAAACATATAAAGGCTCCATAACTTTTAAAAATGGCTTTGCATTTTTTACAGCTTTTATAAGAAGCATATTTGGTGCTTTATCTTTATTAGGATGTACAAATTTAATTTCTTTAGGCTCTAATTTATATTTTCTCAGGGCTTCTATTATATCAACTAATCTGTCTGGTCTATGTACCATATATAATTCCCCTTTGCTTTTTAACATTTTACTACTAATATTAATAAAATCATCTAAGCATGCTTCAACCTCATGTCTTGAAATCAGTTTTTTTTCGTTTTCATTTACTTTCCCAGTTTGCATTTTTTTATATGGTGGATTGGACACAACAACATCAAAATAATTACACTCTAATATTTTATCTATATCTTTTACATTACTATTTATGATTTTAAATTTATTTTCTAAATTGTTCAAAATAATACTTCTTTTTGCCATTTCAAAAACTTCTTTTTGTATCTCAACACCAGTTATTTCAGTTAAACTAGTTTTTGCACATAACAAAATAGAAATTATTCCAGTTCCGTGTTCCTAAGTCTAAAACTCTACTTCCCTTTTTTATGTTTTTAGAAAAGTCTGACAATAGCACACTATCAATTCCAAAACAAAATCCATCCTTATTTTGTATTATTTTATAATTACTTATTCCTAAGTCATCAATCCTTTCATTTTCTTTTAACTCCATATGTAACTTCCTTTAACATTTTTGCATATTATATCATATATTAAATTAGTTAACAATAAAAGAAGGTGTAAATATATGGATAGAAAAGAAAAAAATTCTAAAAAGAATACTATGAAAAATATAAATTTCTCACAAAAAAAAGAGAACACTGTGAATTCTCTTTTTGAAGTAGAACATTTTTTATGCAATGTTAAACATGCTTTAAAATGCATTAATTTATATAAATTTTTAAAATAATTACTCCTCTTTTGTAAATACCTTATCAAATTTTATCAGCTCATCTTTAAATGACATATCCTCCTTATTATCTATTAATATTTTAATTCCATTAATTTCTGTTAATTCAGTCAATGTATTTACAATAGAATATATAGTATTTTTTTCACTTTCTAAACCACCTTCATGATTTTCTATAAATTCTTTTGAAAAATCTATATACAATACATCCGAATTTAACTCTACTTTATTAACAGTTACATTACTTGGAATAACTGTTTTTAAACTACTATTCTTAGGTTCTTCCATTAATAACTTAATTAACAATTCGTATGGTTCATTTATTAATAATTTTACATCAACAAGTCTTGCTTCTGGCATTAATTTTTTTGTTTCTTTATTTTCATAATATAATGAAACCATAGTCTGTCTTAATTGTTCATCAGATATTTCCTCTTCTGGCAATATCTCTATTACTTCTTCTTTCTTATCCTTTACAAAGAATATACTTACAAGTCCCAATAGCAATCCACATAAAATAATTATAATGATTATCATTGTTTTTTTGTTTTTCATAATATCTCCTCCATCTTTTTTATTTAATCATATTATAGACAAGTTTATTTTAGAACAAGTATTTAAAACATCTATTTTTAAATCTTATTTTTCCATAATTTAAGCTACTTAAACGTTTGACAAAATGTCCATTTACATATAAAATTATAGTTAGATTTATAATCTTAAATATAAAGGAGACCTTAATATGAATAAAGTATTACATGTAGGACTAGACGTAGGTTCTACAACAGTAAAAATAATTGTAATGGATGATAATTTAAATATTATATATAGAGATTACCAAAGACATTTTTCAGATACTAAAAATACAGTATGCAATGTACTTGAAAACTTATTAGTTTCTTACCCAGATAACTTATTTACAATTGCATTAACAGGTTCTGGAGCAATGTCTGCTGCTAACTTTTTGGATTTACCATTTATACAAGAAGTCGTTTCTTGTAAAAGAGCTGTAGAAAAATATATTCCTAAAACAGATGTAGTAATAGAACTTGGTGGAGAAGACGCAAAAATTATATATTTCGATAATTCTATTGAACAACGTATGAATGGAACTTGCGCAGGTGGAACTGGTGCATTTATAGATCAAATGGCTTCATTATTACATACAGATGCCTCTGGTCTTAATGAATTATCTAAAAATCACACTATGATATATCCAATCGCATCACGTTGTCGGAGTATTTGCTAAAACAGACATACAACCATTATTAAATGAAGGAGCAGCTAAAGAAGATATTGCAGTTTCTATTTTCCAAGCAGTTGTAAATCAAACTATAAGTGGACTTGCTTGTGGTAGACCTATTCGTGGGAATGTTGCGTTTTTAGGTGGTCCACTAAACTATTTATCAGAGTTACGTAATAGATTTATAGAAACTTTAAATTTAACTGATGATGAAATAATTATTCCAGAGGAAGCTCATTTATTAGTTGCCAAAGGTGCAGCTCTTGATTCATTAAATCAGACACCTATTTCTATAGAAAAATTGAAAAGTAAAATCGAAGTTTTACGTATTTCACACGATAACACAAGCAAACCTTTAAAACCATTATTTTCTATAGATGCAGATTATGAGGAATTTAAGGAAAGACATAGTAAGAATGCTGTAGAAAGAAAAGATTTAAAAGATTTTAGTGGAGATTGTTTTATTGGTATTGATGCTGGTTCAACAACAACTAAATTAGTAGTAATAGATTCTATGCGGAACTTTATTATATTCTCTATATGGAAGTAACGAAGGAAATCCGTTAAATAGTGTTATAAATATGCTAAAAAAATTATATTCAGATTTACCTGCTACTGCTAAAATCCGTTTTAGTGGTGTTACTGGATATGGAGAAAAATTAATACAAACAGCATTAAATATCGATTTAAATGAAATAGAAACAATAGCTCATTATACAGCTGCTAAGAAATTCACTCCAAACGTTACTAGTATTGTAGATATTGGTGGTCAAGATATGAAATACATTAAAATGAAAAATGGAGCTATAGATAATATTTTATTAAATGAAGCTTGTTCTTCAGGTTGTGGATCTTTTATAGAAACTTTCGCTAAAAGTCTGAATCTTTCTATAGAAGAATTTGTAAAATCTGCTATAGATTCTAGAAAACCTGTAGATTTAGGTTCTAGATGTACTGTATTTATGAATTCAAAAATCAAACAAGCTCAAAAAGAAGGATATTCAGTTGGAGATATCTCTGCTGGTCTTTCATATTCTGTAATAAAAAATGCTATACAAAAAGTAATGAAAGTAAGAGATACAGAAACACTCGGAGATTATATTGTTGTTCAAGGTGGAACTTTCTATAATGATGCTGTACTTCGTGCCTTTGAACTAATTGTAGGTAAAAATGTTATACGTCCTGATATTTCTGGACTTATGGGAGCTTATGGAGTTGCTTTACTTGCTAAAGAACAATATGAGGCAAATCTTGATATGGAGTATATGTCTACAATATCAAAAATGGAAGATTTAGATAATTTAAAAATTACTACATCACATGTACGTTGTAATGGTTGTGAAAATCATTGTTTATTAACTATAAATAAATTTAGTAATGGAAGTAAATATATATCTGGAAATCGTTGCGAAAAAGGTGCAGGAAATATCACATCTAATACAGATTTGCCAAATTTAGTAAAATATAAATATGATAGACTTTTTAGTTATGAACCCCTACCTATAGACAAAGCTAATCGTGGAACTATCGGTATCCCTAGAGTTCTAAATATGTATGAAGATTATCCTTTCTGGTTCACATTTTTAACTAATTTAGGTTTTAGAGTAATATTATCTGAAAATAGTAACAGAGCAACATATGAAAAAGGTATAGAGTCAATGCCATCTGAGTCTGTTTGCTTCCCAGCTAAGTTATCTCATGGCCATATTATGAGTTTAATAAACTCTGGAATAAAAACAATATTTTATCCTTGTGTACCATATTCTAGAAAAGAATATCAAAAGGCTGATAATCATTATAACTGTCCTATTGTTATTTCTTATTCAGAAGTACTTAAAAATAATGTAGAAGAATTAAAAGAAAAAGATATAAAATTTATTAATCCATTCTTACCTTTTGACAGCAAAAAATTAGCACAAACAATTTTGGATTTACCAGAATTTAATGAATATAATTTTACTAAAAAAGAATTATTAATTGCTGCCAAAAAAGCAGAAGAGGAATATCAAAACTTTAAAAATGATATTCGAAAAAAAGGTGAAGAGACATTAAAATATATTAACGATAATAAATTACATGGTATAGTACTTGCAGGTCGTCCTTATCACACAGACCCTGAAGTAAATCATGGAATTGACACATTAATCACAACACTTGGATTATGTGTACTAACAGAAGATAGTATTTCTCATTTAACAGAAGCAAAAAGACCATTAAGAGTTGTTGACCAATGGGCCTTTCATGCCAGACTATATGCTGCCGCAGACTTTGTAGGAAAACATGATAATTTGGAATTAGTACAACTTAACTCCTTTGGTTGTGGTGTAGATGCAGTAACTACAGATCAAGTTGAAGAAATATTATCTAGTTTCGGGAAAATGTATACATTAATAAAAATTGATGAAATAAACAATTTAGGAGCAGTAAGAATCCGTATTCGTTCTTTACTTGCTAGTATGAAAAAAAGAGAATCTTTAAATCTACTAGAAAAAACATCTGGAGACTATGAATGTAATAAAGTTGTATTTACTAAAGATATGAAAAAAGACTATACTATTTTAATACCACAAATGGCTCCTATACATTTTGAATTACTAGAATCTGCAGTAAAATCATCTGGATATAAAGTAGAACTCCTTAGTAAATGCACAGATCATACTGTCGAAACTGGTTTAAAATATGTAAATAATGATGCATGTTATCCTTCTATATTAACAACTGGTCAATTTATTGAAGCACTTCAATCTGGAAAATATGATATTAATAAAACAGCTCTAATAATGTCACAAACCGGTGGTGGTTGTAGAGCAACAAATTATATTGGATTCATAAGAAAAGCATTAAAAGATGCTGGATTTGAAAACGTACCTGTTATTTCTTTCAATGTTGTAGGAATGGAAAAGATGCCGGGATTTAAAATAACACTACCTTTAATAGAAAGACTACTAAAAATGGTTGTTTATGCAGATTTACTACAAAAACTATTAACTAAAAATAGAGCATATGAAATAAATAAAGGAGAAACAGAAAAAATATATAATGAATGGATGTCTAAATGTAAACAATTATTAGAAAAATCTACTCTAAAACAATTTAAGCAAAGTATTTATGATATGGTGAATGACTTTGAAAGAATTGAATTAGATACATCTATAAAAAAACCTAAAGTAGGTGTTGTTGGTGAAGTTTTAATAAAATACCATCCTTTTGGTAATAACTTTGTTGTTAATAAATTAGAAGAAGAAGGCGCAGAAGTAATTCTTCCAGATTTTATGGGATTTGTTAAATTTATTGCTACACATAAAATTACATTTAATCAACTAATAAAAACAGATAAAATGAAAGCCAAATTATTTAAAACTGCAATAAAATTAATTGATATCTTAGAAAAAGATTCACGTATAGCCTTATCTAATTCAAAAAAGGGGTATTTACTACCTTGTGACATATGGGAATTAGAAGATAAAGTAAAAGATATCTTATCAATTGGAAATCAAACAGGTGAAGGATGGTTTTTAACGGCAGAAATGATAGAATATATAGAAAACGGTATTCCAAATATTGTATGTGTTCAACCTTTTGCATGTTTACCAAATCATGTCGTAGGAAAAGGAGTTATAAAAACAATTAGAAATAAATATCCAGATGCAAATATATCTCCTATAGATTATGACCCTGGCGCTAGCGAAGCAAACCAAACTAATAGATTAAAACTGTTAATAACTGTTGCAAAAGATAATTTAGAACGTCAAGAAAAAGAGAAAAAAAGAGTATTAAAAGAAAATGAAACAAACGAAGTATCAGATAACCAAACTATTAAAAAATAATGAAATAGCAGAGTACCTCAAAATACTCTGCTATTTCATTATTTTATCAAATTATAGTTTAAAAATATCTTTAACATTTTAGCTAACTTCAAATTAAACTTGATATAATAATAAACTTTTTAAAATCAAATATTTACTGCTTTTATTTTTATAAAGTTCTAATTATAGTTTTATAATATTTTTTCGTTTGTTAATTAATTATATAATATTCTTTTTAGTTTGTTTTATTAATTTTACTAATTTTTTATTTTTTAATCATATTTTAATCTATTTGTTTTTTATTAACTAATTTAACATTCCGTATTAACTTTTCTTGTATATATTTTTTACCGCACTTATATCCAAGTTCATATAAATAATCTATCTTTTTAAAATCTAATAAGGAAACATCTATGGTATTAATATCAATTAAATAATCTGCCCCTTCTAACTCATACGCTGATAACTCATGACATAGTATATCTAATGAATTATCTATAACATCAATTATATTTTTTTCATTTTTAATTTTTTTGTCTTTAGAAAATACTACACTAATAACTTTATCCACACCAATTTTCTTTAATTCTTTCCAAGGAATATTTTCTCTAATTCCTCCATCTATTAATTCCGTAGATTTATATTTATATGGTGAAAAAACTCCTGGATAACCACAACTTGCTCTAACTGCTTTCCATATTTCTATATTATTAATATAAATTATTTTATCAGAATAATTTCTTTTATCATTATTACAAGAAGAAAAAATATATATTTCTCCATTATTTAAATCTACACTTGGTATTAATAAACATTTTTTTACTTCTGAAATGTTCTCTATATTCTTTTCTTTACACGTCTTCTCCATTATTTTTTCTAATTTTTTTCCACTATTTAGCCCATCCATTGTGAATTTATTTTTAATAAAAATATCAAGAATACTCTTTAAAATATTTCCTAAGTCAAAAAGTTTAATTTGTCTACAATATTTTTTAAATATATTATAAATCTCATCAGCAGAATATCCTATAGCATATAACGACGCCACTATACTCCCTGACGAAGTTCCAGATATATAATCAAACTCTATCCTTTGTTCTTCAAATGCTTTTAGTACACCAATATGTGCTGCCCCTTTTACTCCTCCTCCGTGATAGACATAATCCAAAATTCATAACATCCCCCTAATTTTATTAATATTTATTATTAATAAAATTTATTACTAATAAATTTTTAAATGCTTATTTCCCTAGAAAAATATCCTTTACTTATTTTTATGCACAATATTTTTACTATATTAATAATTATTTGTTTTATTAATGTAGATATTGTATAATAAATATAAAAATATATTTAAGGAGTTGAATTAAATGCTAAACTTACCAACGGAATTCAAAAATAAAGTCATTAATAGATATAGCTCATCTGGAAATGAATGGTTAATTAATATAGATTCAATTATAAACAAATATATAAAAATGTTCCAATTAACAGATTTAAAACTAATAGAGAATTTAACTATGAATATAGTATTAACAGCTAATTCAGAGAAATATGGTGATGTTATTCTTAAGCTTCTCTCTCCAAGCAAAAATTCTATAGATGAAATTAAATTTGTAAAATACTGTTCATCTAATTACATGGTAAAATGTTATTTTTATGATATTAAAGATAGAATTATGATTTTAGAAAAAATTAAGCCAGGATACTGTTTAAATACATTGGAAAATAGAGAAAAAAGGATAAAAGTTTTTTGTGACATAGTTAACAATTTTACTACATCAAACTTGTATCTAAAAAATTTTAAAACTTATGATAATATGTTAATAGAAAAAATAAATGACGCTAAACACAATATAAACATTAATTCTGATATAATTTGCAAGCTTTTTAAAGCACAAGAAATATATAAAGAAATAAGTAATATGAATTTACCTAAATATGTTTTACATGATGACTTACAACATAGGAATATACTTAAATGTGAAAATGGATGGAAAGTAATAGATCCTCATGGAATAGTTGGAGAAAAAGTATTAGAAACATCTCATTTTATAAGAGCAGAATTAGAATTAATAGATGGAAATACAAAACACTTAAATGAATTGGTACATTCTGTATCAAAATATATTAACGAAGATATTTCTCTTGTATATAAAGCATTATATATTACGATAATTACTAAACTTATCTTTTTTATAAAGGATGGCTACAGCTCAGACTATATCAAATATAATCTAAATCTGTGTAATACATTAATAAAATACATTGATTAAATATTAATATCAGCAATTTTATAAATGTCTATTGTATAATAAAAAAATAATGGTAGTATTAAAATCCCTATTTTTATATAATTATTATTTTTGACTTATAACTAACATATATATAAATTGTTAAAAATCTTACACATATAATTATTTATATAAAAAAGACAACAGAATAAGCTCTTCTATTGTCTTCTTTTTTGGCGGAGAATGAGGGATTTGAACCCTCGCGGCCCTAAACGAACCCTAACAGTTTAGCAAACTGTCCCCTTCAACCACTTGGGTAATTCTCCTTATATTTTAATACGGAAGTTAGAATTTTCTATACCAACTTCCGAATATTGTTTGGCGGAGAGGGTGGGATTCGAACCCACGGTAGGCTACAAACCTACGCCAATTTTCAAGACTGGTGCCATAAACCAACTCGACCACCTCTCCAAATATACAACACATATATATTAGCACATTATTAACCTAATTGTCAATAGTAATCTTTAATAAATTATATTTTTTTATTTTATACGTTCTTTCATATATTATTCTTTACATATATTTGTATTTTATAACCAAAACATTAAAAAGTATATTAATTTTTATTAATATACTTTTTAATAATTATTATTTTTGTAAAGCTTCATTTAAAGCTATAGTTTCTTCTTCAGATAGCCTATATTCTGATTTTCCATTCTCAATTGATTTAGCATATATATTAGAAGTTTCTCTTGAATATATTCCATTTAAAATGATTCCTGTATTATTTTTATTTAATATAGCCAAAGCAAAACTAAGATCACTTCCTGTATCCTTAAATGCATTATATCTAATAAATCCAATTTTTTGCATACAACCGTTTGTTTTTTCTTCTAATTTTTCCATATACTTTTTTATTTCTTTATTAATTAATTCTACATCTTCTATCTTTTTATTATTCTCATTTAATAATTCCAAAATATCTCTTCCATTACCTACTTTTTTCATTATTAGTTCATTATTCTTTTTATATTTTTGTAACTTTATATAACTGTTAAAATATAATATAAAAATTATTATATTTATAAAAAATAAAATAATCGTAATATAACTATTATTTAAAAAATTATTAATAATATCCATAAAAATCCTTTCTGATCTGTTAATTAAATCTATTTAATTAAATCTAATATTCTCTCTAAATCTTCATTTGAAGCATATTCAATAATAATTTTTCCTTTTCTCTTTCCAGCATTTAATTTTACTGGTGATCCAAAAAATCTGCTAAATGATTCTTCTATATCTTTAAAAATAGCTTCATATTTTTGATCTTTTTTCTTTAACTGTTTTGTATTTTTTACTTTTCTCTCTATATCTCTTACACTATCACCTGTTTTTATAATCTGTAGAGCCATTTCATATTGTTTTTCTCCATCTACTATAGACATTAAAGATCTACAATGTCCTTCTGTTAGTTTACCCTCTAATGCTAAATCTATAACTCTTTGATCTAAATTTAAAATTCTAACAGTATTTGCAACAGCACTTCTACTAATACCTATAGCATCAGATAATTGCATTTGAGTCATGCCATATTCATCCATTAATTGTTTGAATCCTTTAGCTTTTTCTATAGGATTTAAATCTTGCCTTTGAATATTTTCTATTAAAGCAATTTCCTTATTTTTTCTTTCGTCCTCTTCTCTAATGATACATGGAACCTCAACTAATCCAGCCTTTTTTGAAGCTCTCCATCTTCTCTCTCCAGCAATTATCTGATAATAGTCTTCTTTTTTAGTAACAACAATTGGTTGAATTAAACCATATCTCTTAATAGATTCTGCTAGTTCCCCAATACTTTCTTCATCAAAAATTCTCCTTGGTTGATCTCTATTAGGCTCTATATTTATTAATTTTATTTTTTGTATTGCTTCATTATCACTTTGTAATATCTCTTCTTCTTCTTTTTCAATTATAGGGGTATCTGCAAATAATGCATTTAACCCTTTTCCAAGACCTGTTTTTTTATTCATTTTAATCCTCCTTGCAATTTACATTATCTCTGTGTTATTCTTTCATATGTTTTGCCTTCTGTTCAGTATCATTAATTTTCAAAAACTCTTTTGCTAACTTTTCATAACATTTAGCACCTTTAGATCTCTTATCATATAATGTAATTGGCATTCCATAACTTGGTGCTTCACTTAACTTAATATTTCTTGGTATAACTACTTTGTAAACCTTATCTTCAAAGTATCTCTTTACTTCCTTAACAACTTGATTAGATAAATTAGTTCTAGCATCATACATTGTTAATAGTGCTCCTTCTATATGCAAACTTTTGTTCAAATGTTTCTTTACTAAATTTATTGTATTAATTAATTGACCTAATCCTTCAAGCGCATAATATTCACATTGTACAGGAATAAGTACACTATCTGAAGCTGTAAATGCATTTAGTGTTACTAAACCTAATGACGGAGGACAATCTATAATTATATAATCATATTTGTCTTTAATTTTATCCAATTTATCTTTTAATCTTTTTTCTCTTTCTTCCATATCTACCAATTCAACTTCTGCACCTGCTAAATTTATATTAGAAGGACAAACATCTAAATTATCTATCTCCGTTTTCTGAATTGTATTTTCAATTTCAACTTCATCTATTATCACATCATATACTGAAAATTTTACATTTTTGTCTATTCCTAGACCACTTGTCCCATTTCCTTGTGGATCCATATCAATCATTAAAACTTTTTTCCCTTTTTTAGCTAAAATAGCACTCAAACTCACTGAGGTAGTAGTTTTTCCTACTCCTCCCTTTTGATTTGCTACAGATATAATTTTTCCCAATTTCATTTCCTCCATTACCAAATTTGATATAATAATGATATAAAAATATATTAAATATGTCAATGAATTTTAACAACATTTTATTAATAATTTTATTATATTATAACTATTTAGACTTTATTTTATTTCTACTTAGTAAAATAGTGTATTTATAAAAATTACGATGCAGATAAATATGCTCTAAGATACGGTAAAAATTTTTATAAATACACTATTTCATGAAAATTAGCATCAAATTAATAAAAGTGCAAATGTCAAATTGTATTTACTAATTTATAATGGTTCTTTTTTTGGAACTCCTGCCTTTCTTGGATATTTATTTGGTGTTTCTTTTATTTTATTAACAATAATTATATTTCTTTGTATTTCTGTATATGGCAAAAATATTTTTTCTATATTATTAATTTTCCCACCTAATTCATTTAATGCTTTACTTGAATTTTCTATTTCTTCAATATTTGATCCTTTCATTGATATAGTCTTACCATTTACTTTATTAAATGGTAACATATATTCTAATAAAATGTTAAATGGAGCCACTGCTCTTGAAGTAACAATATCGTATTTTTCTCTATGCGTTTTTAATTTTGCGATATCCTCTGCTCTGCCATGTATTGTTATAACATTATCTAATTCCAATTTCTGAATAATAATATTTAAAAAGTTAATCCTTTTATTTAATGAGTCTAATAGAGTAATATTAATATTATTATTTAATATTGCAATAGGTATTCCAGGAAAACCTGCACCTGTTCCAATATCTATCAAATTTTTAGCATCTTTTATATACTTTTGTATAGTTAATGAATCAATAAAATGTTTTAAAATTATTTCATCTTCATCTTCAATTGCTGTCAAATTTATTTTCTTATTCCATTCTAATAATGTCTTCATGTATATATAAAACTTTTCTATTTGATTCTCTGTCATTTTAATATTGATATTATCACTTAAATTTTTAATTTTTATGTAAAAATCTTCTTTTATCATATCTCCTCCTATTTATTCTGCTCTAAATATATTAATAAAACTGATATGTCAGCAGGCGAAACTCCTGATATTCTTGAAGCTTGTCCAACTGAACTTGGCTTTATTTTATCTAATTTTTGTCTAGCTTCTATTCTTAAACCTTTAATATTATTATAATTAATATCTTCTTTAAGTAGCTTCTTCTCAAGTTTTTTAAATTTTTCTACCTGAGCTTCTTGTAATTTTATATATCCTTCATATTTTATTTGTATCTCTACCTGTTTTTTCTCTACCTCTGATAATTCTGGTCTATCATTATCAATTTCTCTTAGATTTTCATATGTTAATTCTGTTCTCTTTAGTAAATCAGACATTTTAACACCAGTTGTTATTTCAGATGAATTATATTTTTTTAATAATTTATTAACATTCTCTGTTGGTTTAACTATTAAAGAACTTATTCTATTAATTTCATTATATATATTTTCTCTTTTTCTTAAAAACTTTTCATATCTCTCATTTGATATTAATCCAACCTTGTAACCAATCTCAGTAAGCCTTAAGTCTGCGTTATCCTGTCTTAATAATAACCTATATTCTGCTCTAGAGGTCATCATTCTATATGGTTCATTAGTTCCTTTTGTTACAATATCATCAATCAAAACGCCTATATATGCTTGTGATCTATCTAAAATAATAGGTTCTTTGTTCTTTAACTTCATAACTGCATTAATACCTGCTATAATACCTTGTGATGCTGCTTCTTCATATCCTGATGTACCATTTATTTGTCCTGCAAAAAACATTCCTTCTATATTTTTATGCTCTAGTGATAATTTTAATTCTGATGGCTCAATACAATCATATTCAATTGCGTATGCAGGTCTTGTAAATTCTGCATTTTCTAAACCTGCCAATGTCCTATACATTGCAATCTGTACGTCTTCTGGTAAAGAAGAACTCATTCCTTGTACATACATCTCATCAGTATCTACTCCCATTGGTTCAATAAAAACTTGATGTCTCTCTTTATCGCTAAATCTAACAACCTTATCCTCTATAGAAGGACAATATCTTGGTCCTGTTCCTTCTATTTTACCTGCATATAATGGTGACCTATGTAAATTCTCTCTAATAATTTCATGTGTTTTTGAATTTGTATATGTTAAATAACATGGTAACTGTTTAATATTTTTATCAATTGAATCCTCGAATGAAAATGCTTCTATATCTTCATCTCCATTTTGTATTTCCATTTTCGAAAAATCAATACTATTTTTATTTATTCTAGCAGGTGTACCAGTTTTAAATCTTATCAAATTTATTCCTAAACTTTTTAATTTATCAGATAATTTTACAGAAGGAAATACACCATCTGGTCCACTTTCAAAAGAATTATCACCAATAAATATCTTTCCCTTTAAATAAGTGCCTGTTGCTAATATTACAGCATCAACTTCATAAATAGCACCTACGTTTGTTGTTACTGACTTTATTTTACCATTTTCAACTTCTATGTCAACAATCTCTGCTTGCTTCAAATATAGATTCTCCTGTTTTTCAAGAGTATGTTTCATTTCCATTTGATATCTTTTTCTATCAGCTTGCGCTCTTAATGAGTATACTGCTGGTCCTTTTGATTTGTTAAGCATTTTTAATTGAGTAAATGTTTTATCAATATTTTTACCCATTTCTCCACCAAGAGCATCTATCTCTCTTACTAAATGTCCTTTGCTACTTCCTCCTATATGAGGATTACATGGCATATTAGCAACAGCCTCCAAACTTATAGAAAATAGTAAAGTCTTCATTCCCATTCTTGAAGCAGCTAACGCTGCTTCACATCCAGCATGTCCTGCACCTATTACTGCTATATCAAATTTTCCTGCATTATATTTCATATTTTATTCCTCCTTCTGTTTTTTGTGAAACAAAAAAATTTGTTTTATATATCTTTTTGACAAATCATCGTTTGTAACGCTTATTTTTAAGCATTTGCCATCTTGAAATCACTATTTTGTCATTTTATTATTCTTTATTTAATTATATATCTTTACTTATTTTTTATTAAAATAAATTTATTTGATTTTTTATTTGTTTTATATAATCTTATATTTAATTTTTATTTTTTCCTTATTTTTTATTTTAATAATTATTTTTTAATTTGTTTTTATTTAATTACATATTTTTTACTTTCATTTTATTTTAACATTTCCGATTTTATTTATTTTTTATTAAAATGAATTTATTTGATTTTTTTATTTGTTTTATATAATCTTATATTTAATTTTTATTTTTTCCTTATTTTT
>USRT01000024.1 GCA_900557195.1 uncultured Clostridium sp. | reverse complement strand
TACTCAAAGTATATAAATTTCAAAAAAGTGTGACATATGTTTGACTAACCTACATATTTTGTTAAATATTGTTTTTCTAACTATTGACAAAAATGAAAAAAACTAGTATACTTTTAAAGTGACATGAAAAATAAGTTAAAAATTAGAATATATACATAATTCTATACATATGCAAAGGGAGGGAATAAGAGATGGCACAACCAAAAAGAAGATGGTCAAAAGCGAGAACACACTTAAAAAGATCAACATGGAAATTAGAAAACCAAAATTTAGTTGATTGTCCACATTGTCATGAAAAAATGATGCAACATAGAGTTTGTCCAAGTTGCGGATACTATAATGGAAAACAAGTGGTAGCAAAAAAAGAAGCTTAATAAAAATAATAATAAAAGAAAGGCAGCACAAAAAATGCTGTTTTTTTTATTAAAACAGAAAAACATAATAAGTTAACACACATAAAATTATTTTTGCTTTATGTTAAATTAGTGTCAATATCAAACTATATTAATTAAAGAATAAATATGTTGCTAAAATAAAAAAATAAAAGTATAATTGTTATAAACTTTAAATAAAAGAAAAGAGGATAACTAAAAAATGAGTAAGCTTTTAATATCACAAACAACCAAAGAAGAAAGAAAAGAAATAATAAAAAAGGCTTTAGGATTATCTTTGCTAGGAAATAAAATGCCAAGTGATGATGTATTAAGTATGGCAAAAGAATATATAGAAGGAAAAATAGAATTAGATGAAATACAAAAAAGAGTATTACAAAAATATAAAATAAAGAAGGATGAAAACAAATAATGGATTCTAAAAAAGCAAATTTGAAAGATTTATATAAAAAAGACCCATATGTATATAAAAATGGTACACTAATAAATAAATTGGGAATAACAGATTATGAAAAGTTAAGGCAAGCAGAAGCTGATATATCTTTTGTAAAATTATTTACTGTAGATAGAGATGTAGCACCAGGAGATTTTGGACTTGAATACATAAAAGGACTTCATAAATACATTTTAGGAGATATATTTGATTGGGCTGGTAATTTTAGAACTGTCCCAATGCAAAAGGAAGAGAAAATATTAGCAGGAGATTCTGTTAGATATTCACATCCCAATAATATAAATTCAGATTTAAGCAAAATTATAGAAAAATTACAAAAAGAGCATTGGAGTAATAAAAGTATTGATGAAAAAGTTAGTGTTTTTAATAAACTAATAGCAGGACTTTGGCAAACTCATCCTTTTAGAGACGGAAATACAAGAACTATAGTTGCATATGCAATAAGATATGCAAAAGAAAAAGGATTTGAATTAAATAGCGATATATTACTTCAAAATTTTGGATATGTTAGAGGAGCACTAGTTTGGGCTTCGCAAGGAGAATATTCTGATTTTAGTTATTTAAATAGAATTGTTAAAGATGCAATTTTAACACGGGCCACAAATGAATCAAAAAAATAATAATATGGAGCATGAATAATTTTATACATAATTATTCTTTATGCTAAATATTTACAAAGTTTTAAGGCGTTAGTCTGAATGGTATCTATAAATAATTTTTATTATAAATAAAATATAAAAAAGCTTTTAAAATGGAAATAATATGATATAATACTAAAGAACTAAAAGGGGAAAGTAACATTTTTAGTAAAGTATAAATTAATATAAAAATATAGAAGAGGTGAAATATGGGAAAACCAACTGTAGCAATTGTAGGAAGACCTAATGTTGGAAAATCAACATTTTTTAATTATATAGTAGGAAAAAGAATATCAATTGTAGAAGATACACCAGGAGTTACAAGAGACAGAATATACGCAGAGAGCAATTGGAGAGGAAGAAATTTTACTATAATAGATACAGGGCGGAATCGAGCCAGAATCAGAAGATGTAATTATTTCTCAAATGAGAGATCAAGCAGATATAGCGATAGATATAGCAGATGTTATAGTTTTTGTAACAGATATAAAACAAGGAGTAACAGAGGCGGATAAAGAAATTGCATTAATGCTTAAAAAGTCTAAAAAGCCTATCGTACTTGTATGCAATAAGGCAGATAATTTTGGAAAAGTAACTGATGATATCTACGAATTTTATAATCTAGGAATAGGTGATCCACATGCTGTATCATCTGTAAATGCTATTGGTATTGGAGACGTTTTAGATGCTATATATGAACATTTTCCAGAAAATAATTTAGAAGAAGATGATGATACTATTATAAAAGTAGCCCTTATAGGTAAACCAAATGTTGGAAAATCATCTTTAATAAATAAAATTTTAGGAGAAAATAGAGTAATTGTTAGTAATATAGCTGGAACTACAAGAGATGCAATAGATTCTTCATTTGAAAATGAATTTGGAAAATATGTATTCATAGATACAGCAGGAATTAGAAGAAAAAATAAAGTAACAGAAAATTTAGAAAAGTATAGTGTAATGCGAACATTACTTGCAGTAGAAAGAGCAGATGTATGTATTTTAATGATAGATGCAAATGAAGGTGTAACAGAACAAGATGCCAAAATTGCAGGAGAAGCTCATGAAGCAGGAAAAGGTATTATAATTGCAGTAAATAAATGGGATGAATATGAAAAGGAAAATGGAACATTAGAAAAGTATAAAAAAGATATATATCAAAAATTATCTTATTTATCTTATGCTCCAATTATATTCATATCTGCTAAAACAGGACAAAGAGTAAATAAGTTATATGAATTAATAAATACAGTTGCAAATCAAAATGCTATGAGAATTTCAACAGCAGTACTAAATCAAGTGTTAAATGAAGCAATAGCAATTGTACAACCACCAACAGATAAAGGTAAAAGATTAAAAATATATTATATGACTCAAGGTGGAACAAAACCACCAACATTTGTAGTGTTTGTTAACGATAAAAAATTATTTCACTTCTCTTATGAAAGATATTTGATAAATCAATTAAGAAAAGAGTTTGTATTAACTGGTACACCAATAAGGATGATAGTAAGAGAAAAGAAAGAAAAAGATATATAAAATGAATAATATTTAAAAACAAAACAATAATGGAAACTAGGGTTATAATAAATTTTTAAAATAAAGTACAAAATGATTACTAATAAGTAAAAACAATTAGATAAAAGCTATAAAAAACAATTAGATAAAGAAAGGAAGTATGTATTATGGCAGCTTATATAGCTATAGCAATTATTGCATATGCAATAGGAAGTATTAATTTTTCAGTAATTTTTAGTAGAAAATTTGCAGGATTTGATGTAAGAGAAAAGGGAAGTGGAAATGCAGGAACTACTAATATGTTAAGAAGCGTAGGAAAAAAAGCAGCAATTATAACATTGATTTGTGACATTTTAAAAGGTGTAGTTTCAATTTTAATAGCATTAGCAATCGGATATTTTGTAAAAGATGTAGATAAATCTATTTTAGTACAACTTGCAGGATTTTTTGCAGTATTTGGACATACTTTTCCAATATTTTTTGAATTCAGAGGAGGAAAAGGTGTTGCAACAGCTTTAGGAGTAATATTATTAACAAATTGGCAAATTGGTTTAATTTGTTTAGTTTTTGCTCTTTGCTTAATGTTATTAACCAAAATGGTATCTTTAGGTTCTATTATGGCAGCCATATTATTTCCTATATTAACTATATTTATTCATGAAAACTATTTAGCATCAGGTAATTATATTATATTAGGAATAGCTTTAGGATTACTTGTTGTATTTAATCATAGATCAAATTTAAAAAGAATTTTAGAAGGAAATGAGAATAAATTAAGTTTTAAAAAATAAACATAGGATAGATAGTATGGAGGAAAGTTTATATGAAGAATATATCAATTATAGGTAGTGGTAGTTGGGGAATAGCTTTAGCAATCCACTTAGCAAAAATGGGAAATAAAATAAAAGTATGGTCTTTTGCTGAAGAAGAAGCAAATATTATTAATAATGAAAAGAAATGCAAATTTTTACCAGGAGTTAATTTACCAGATGGAATAGAATGTTTAACTAATATAGAAGAAGCAGTAAAAGATACAGACATTATTTTACATGTAACACCATCTAAATTTGTGAGAAATATTATTAAACAATATAAATCATATATAAAAAATCAACCAGTAATAATGTGTTCAAAAGGTTTTGAAGCAAAAACTTTAAAAACTCTAAGCCAAATAATGCTAGAAGAAATTCCAAGTGTAAAGACAGGAATATTTTCAGGTCCAAGTCATGCGGAAGAAGTCGCAAGAGGAATTCCAACAGCTATAGTTATTGCATCAAAAGATAAATCGTTACAAAAAGAAGTACAAAATTTATTTATGAATAATTGTATGAGAGTTTATACATCTGATGATGTTATTGGAGTAGAAGTAGGAGCAGGAGCAAAAAACATACTTGCTTTTTGTGCAGGTATAGCAGCAGAAATTGGACTAGGAGACAATACTTTTGCAGCATTAATAACTAGAGGTTTAGTTGAAATAAAGAGACTTGGACTAGCAATGGGGGGAGAAGAAAATACTTTCTATGGTTTATCTGGACTTGGAGATTTAATTGTTACATGTTTAAGCGAACATAGTAGAAATAGAAGTGCAGGGAAGTTAATAGGAAAAGGTTTATCTGTAGAGGAAGCTAAAAAAGAAATTGGTATGACAATAGAAAGTATAGACAATATAGAAGTTGCATATGAACTTTCTAAAAAATACAATATAGAAATGCCTATAGTTGAAACTGTATACAATGTGTTGTATGCAGGACTAGAACCAGAAAAAGCAGTAGAAATGTTAATGATGCGTGACAAAAAGTGTGAATAAAAAAACGAAAAACACTAATAATAATACATAAATGTTATTTTTATAAAAGCAGATATAAAATATTTTTAATAAAGGTAATATTTTATATCTGCTTTTAGATTATACTTATAATGTAGAAAGTGAAAAGGAGAGGAAGTCTGTTATGAATTTTTTAGACAAATTAACAAAAACTGCAACTAACACATATAAATATACTCAAGAAAAAACAAGCAAGATTACTAAGATTGCAAAATTAAAATCATTAATGAATGAAGATAAACAAAAAATAGATGATTTATACAATGAAATTGGAAAAGAAGTATATGAAAATCATGTAAGAGAAGAAAAGGTAGATATTGTTTCAAAAATAGAAGAGATATGTAAAGAAATTGATGTATATGCTGATGAAATCGAGCTTACAAGAATGGAACTTTTAAAACTTAAAGATTTAAAACAATGTAAAAAGTGTAGTTATGAAATGGAATTAGATTTTAGATTTTGTCCTAACTGTGGAGAACTACAAGATAATCAAAATAATAAAATAAAGGAAGAAAATTTAAAAGAAAATATAGAAAATAATGAAAACGAAAATATTATAAATAATAGTGAAATAGAAGATGATAAATAGTTATAATCCATTTTTTGTTAAATAAGAAATGTTACCGCCTAGCTAATGGTTTTTATTGGTTTTAAAAAATATATATCAAACCATTAGTTAAGCTGGTATGTGCTTTTTAATAAGCTTTGTGGTTAGTAGCGATAAATATAGATATAAGTAATAGAAGATAAGTTTTGTTTTAGGAGAATTGTTTAAAAATGAAATTAGTAGTACAAAGAGTAAAAAAATCAAAAGTAACAGTAGGAGAGAATGTAATTGGAGCTATAAATGAAGGTTTTTTAGTTCTAATTGGAATATCAAATGACGATACTAGGGAGAATGCAGATTATTTAGTAAAAAAATTAATTAACCTTAGAGTTTTTTCTGATAGTGAAGGAAAAATGAATTTATCAATAAAAGATATTAAAGGAGAATTACTTTTAGTATCACAATTCACATTATATGCAGATTGTAAAAATGGCAATAGACCATCATTTATAAATGCTGCAAAACCTAAAGTGGCAAAGCCCTTATATGAATATTTTGTGCGGAGAGTGTAAAAAACAAGATATAGTTGTTGAAACAGGAGAATTTGGAGCAGATATGAAAATAGAGTTAATAAATGATGGACCGGTAACAATTGTATTGGAAACTTAAACATTGTGTCATTGGTTGTCATTAGGGACGGGGCATTTTGACAATTTATTCAAAATTGTCAAAATGCCCCGTCCCTAATGACAACTAATATGGAAATCTTTCATACAAATAACGAATAATTTCATCTGCATTGTCGTCAGTAACATTAATAAAACAATCTTTATCAATACTAATCCACATATTAATTTTATAAATATCATTATTCTCAATAAAGGCTCCTATAATATCAACAATCTCAATAGGATTTTCAAATTCTTTTTGCCATTCTAAATCATTTTCTATTTCAAAGTTTTTGTCAAAAAATTCATTTAAAAATCTCGTGATTTCGCCTTTGTTTTCACTATATAATTTTACTATAGAATTCATCTTAAAATATCTCCTTTAATAATATTATTATATTTTGCTTTTATATCTATACAGAGAATAAAAGGTAATTTTTTTGGAATAATATTCTTGAGGTGAGAATAAAACTAATGCCAAAAGAGAAATTTTTAAAAAGTGTAATACTTATTATATTAATTATTTGTGTGCTTTCTTCATTGACAGGATGTGGAAAAAAACAAAGCAAAGAAGAGCTTTCGAAACAGAAGTTAGACCAAGAAATACAGTATTTGGATACAAAATTTGTATCTTTAATGAATATGTTAAATAATATATCTTTTTCGAATTATAAAGTGACGTCTGAAGAAGTAAAAGAAGATAAAGATGAAAGTAAAGGAAATTCGTCAGAGTCAGAACAAAGCGATAGTAAATCATCTTCAGAGGGAGGAGCAAGCTCTGAATCAGAAGGAAATTCTGATTCGAATTCTAATTCTGGTTCAGAATCAAAGGAAGAATCATCTTCGGGAGGAGATGGCAAAGAACAAAATAAAATATTTAAACTTACAGAAGACAATATATTATCATCAGATCAAAATGTAGATATTGCATGGGATTTGATAAAAAGTGAGATAGAAAATTTGTATTCTATATGGACCACTATAACAATTGATATGCATACAGCAGGTGTTAATAGTGATGACATCCTAGAATTCAATACCCTTTTAGATAGTTTAGGTGTTCAAGCTAAAGATGAAAATAAGCAAGGTTCACTAGAAAATTTATCAAAATTATATAATTTATTGCCTAAATATTTGAATTCATATTCAAATGATGAAATTAAGAAAAGCGTTTTAAATACAAAGGCTCATTTGTTGACTGCATTTTCTATAGTAGATACCGATAGATGGGAAGACATGCATGTAGAAATTTTAAAAGCAAATCAAGAATTTAGTACAATTATAAATAATGTTAACATAGATAAAAATAAAAAGTTAAATGTTAATCGTGCATATTTATTGCTTAAAGAGGCACAAAATAGTATAGAAACAAAAGATAAAGATATATTTTTAATAAAATATAAAAATACAATACAAGAATTAAATATGTTGTAATAGTGTATTATTACAGATTCAAAAATAAACTTTATTTTAATTAAAAATGAATTAAATACTTTGTATAATAAAAAAAGCATCTAAAAATTTCTTATGAAATAGGGAAGTGATAGATGCTTTTTTGTTCTTTTAAAATAAATATAGTATCTAGCAATTTAAATGTTATAGTTAAACATTATTTAAAAACCATACAAATTCATCAGAAATTATATAAACTAGTATAAAAAAGAAAGAACTAAAAGATAAAAAAATATGAGTAGTGTGAATTTATAAATCAAAAGTAATCATAATAAGTTGACACGCATGGAGATTATTTTTGATTTATGTAAAGTTAGTGCCAATGTCAAATATATTCATTCACTAAAAGAAAAAGGTAGTATACATAAGATAGCGCTTTGCACAATAATCATATTAATTATTTTTATATGAACTATGCGTTTATATAAGGCATATTGCAATATTAATGTTTTGACAATATATTATTTTAATATTATAATTTTGACGAAAGGGGGAAACAAATGAAAAAAATTTTATTTAAAATTGTAATTTTATCTTTAATAATATTAATTGTTATTAGTTCGCATGCAATGTTGTGTAGTGCTAATTCTATAACTTACTATAATGGTAACAGCATTAATATAGGTGATTCAAATCAAATAGAAATACTAAGCACAGAAGTTAAAATTGATACAATTAACTCTGTAATTGGAACATCTACTATAATAAAAAATACATCAAATAAAAGTAGACAAGAAACAATTACTTTACCAATAAAAAATGACATTATAGAAACAAAAATAAAAACTTTAAAAATTGTAGTAAATGATGTAGAAGTAAAATATGAAAAAATAGATGAAAAAAACTATACATTTAATATTAAAATGAAACCAAATGAAACAAAGAAAATATTAGTTGTTTATCAAACAGAGAATGACCTAAAAAAGGCAAAAGTATTAAAATATAATTTTGAAGATTTAGGGTTAGGCGACAAAATAATAAAAAAAGCAAAAGTAGATATTATATTACAAGAAAAAGACATTCCTTTGGTAACAAAAGTATATCCATCTCACTATACATTTAAAGACAATATAATCTCTATTGAATATTATAATTTTAAAGTTAATTCTATAACAAAAGATATTATCGTTGAAAAAGAAACTATTGATAATCTATTATATGGAAGGGAGATAGAATTAACAGATATTGACAGTAAAATTTTAAATCTACTTCCAGAATGGGAAAAAAATGGTATAACTATAAACTATAATACAGATTGTGTAGAGTTTTATGATACAGAGGAAAAAGTTAAAAGAATAGTGATAGATAAAGTAATAAAAAGATTAACTGGTATAGAAATATTAATGGACGAAAACGGAGAAGAGAATATATCAAAAAATACAAAAGCTATCGCAACATATTATGTAATTAAGAAATTGGTAAATGATAATAATAATAAATACATTAATTACTTTGCATCAGAAGATAATAATGTTTTAGTAAAAGATCTAATTTTACAAAATTGTACAAAATCTAAAGAATTTCCACTATTGGGTAAAACAGTATGCATAGACTATGTATTAGCTACAGATGGCGAAGATTTGTATGTTGATAAGAATATAGATAAATCTAGTGAATGTAATATTATAACAGAACTTACTAAAAAAGATGAATTAACAATTATCACTACAAATCTATATAGTCTTGCAAAAGTGCCAGAAACTGGTGCAAAACTAATATTTTTAGGAAAAGATATAGATGCAACAGATGAAGAAAAAGTAGAATACGTGAACATGATTAATGCAGATATGTATATTAGAACAATGCTATATAATGGAGAATATAAAGAAGTTCCATATGAATATTTTAATGATGGATATGTAGGATATAATGGAAAAGATAATCTACAAATAGCAAAAGCTTTTGTAAAAGGTGATAATAACTTTAAATATACTGAATATACAGAACAACAATATTATGATGAAGTTTTAAAAGACAATTCTAATGATTATGGATTAATAAATTCTGAAATACCTTGTGTTATTCAATATGTTGGTTCTATAGAACAAAAAGATGGAAAAAAAGTTATTAATTATTTTTGGGATGGTTTTTATGACTTTAACAATAGAGGACTTGCTACAACAGCTGATGTTTTACAAACAGATAGAGCAAAACAATTATTACAAGCCAATAAGTCTAAAAATGAAAAAATAAAACAAGATATAGAGAAAGAATTAAGTAATTTAAAAATAGAAAAAGATGAAGTTATTAATGAAGAAATTTCAAATATAGTTAGCAGTAAAGAAGAAACAGTTCAAGATAAATCTTATGCAGAACAAATAAAAGAAAATTTAAATACTATTATTTTTATTAGTATGGGAATAATAGTAGTTTTAATTATAGTTTGTATGGTAATTTTAATTATAAGGAGGAAAAAATAAATGAAAAAAGGAATTATTATTTTTTTAATAATACTAATAATACTATTAATAGCTTTAGGAGTAACATATTTTGTAACAAATTCTAATAATAATGAAGAAAATACAAATAATATATCTAATAATATAATAGAAGAAGAAGCAAAACAAGAAGAGTTTAAGTTAAGCAAAGAAGATTATCCAAAGGTAGATGGCGCAACAGCAATGAGACCAATGTCTGTAGAAATTGCAAAGTCTGTACTTAATATGACAAATGAAGAAGCAGAAACATTTATAGTTCATAATACAACTGCAAAAGCGTATGAAAATTTAATTAATAAAAAGACAGATCTAATTTTTGTATCAGAGCCATCAGATGATATTCTAAATCAAGCAAAGAATGCTGGAGTAGAATTTGAAATGGTAGGAATTGGAAGAGATGGGTTTGTTTTTGTAGAAAATAAAGAAAATAAAATAGATAACTTAACAATAGAACAAATACAAAATATTTATACAGGAAAAATAACCAATTGGTCAGAAGTTGGTGGAGAGAATGCACAAATAGTTGCATACCAAAGAGAGAAAAATTCTGGAAGTCAAAATTTGATGGAAAAGATGGTAATGAAGGGTTTAAAAATGATGGAAGTACCACAAAGTCTAGAACTTACTAATATGTCTGGATTAATTGATAAAATTGCATCTTATGAAAATAGTAAAAATTCTATAGGATATTCAATTTATTTATATGCTAAAGAGCAATACGTAAAAGATAGTATAAAATTTTTATCTATAAATGGTGTATATCCATCTGATGAAACTATAGCAGATGGAAGCTATCCACTTTCAAAAATTGTTTATGCTATTTATAGAAAAGATGAACCACAAGATAGTAATACAAGAAAGTTAGTAGATTGGCTTAAAACTGAAGAAGGACAGAAAACTGTTGAAGCAGGAGGATATGTTCCTTTAAAATAAGTAAGGACAACTTTACTACTTGACAAATACACATAATTTGTTTTAAAATAAAATTTAGAGTAAATTAAATAGTCGCGTATAGCACGGTCGAAAGACAGCGTACGAGGAAAGTCCGGGCTCCACAAGAGCAATGATGCTGGATAACGTCCAGTGAGGGAGACCTTAAGGAAAGTGCAACAGAAAATAACCGCCTAAAGTTATTCTTTAGGTAAGGATGAAAAGGCGAGGTAAGAGCTCACCGCTGGTATGGTGACATACCGGGCAGTGTAAACCCCATCTGGAGCAACACCTAAACTAGAAGGCTAAGACTGCTCGTCATCTTCTTAATTTGGTGGCTTGAGACATATAGTAATATATGTACTAGATAAATGACTATTCACGACAGAACCCGGCTTACAGATTTACTTATATTTATCAAAAAAGATAGGTTTTAGCCTATCTTTTTTGTATTTAACTTTGCAATAACTATATATTTAAAATCGCTTACAAAGAACATTAATATCATGAGGTAAATCTGCTATATATGTTACTTTTTCTTTTGTAATTGGATGAATAAAACTTACTCTGTAAGCATGTAGAGCTTGTCTATTAATTAAATTAGATTCAGTGCCATAAAGAGTATCACCAACAATAGGATGTCCTATATAAGATAAATGAACTCGAATTTGATGAGTTCTTCCTGTCTCGAGTAAACAATATACTAAAGAATAATCAAAATTGTTTTTTAGCACATTGTAGTGCGTAATTGCAGTATCTCCATTTACATCTACACATCTTTCTATAATACTATTTTCTTTTCTAGCAATTGGAACATTTATAGTTCCGCTTCTTGTTATCCTCATCAAAAATTCCATCACAAATAGCTAAATATTCTTTCTTAAAAGAATGTGACTTCATTTGTCTTACCAAACATTCTTGAATATACTCATTTTTAGCAAAAATAACAATTCCGAGATGTATCTTTATCTAAACGATTAACTGGTCTAATTTTCTTTTTTAAGCCAATTGCATCGAAATAATATCGTACTCCATTAGATAAACTATTTTCATAATGTAACATAGAAGGATGAACAGGAATATTACTTGGTTTATTTATAACAATAAAAGCATCATCTTCATAAACAATTTGCAAATCCGTTTTAGTAGGAACTATATTACTGTTATCTTCTTCAAAATCTATTAAAAAAGAAATTTTATCTCCGCTTCTTAACTTTTTCATTAACACTACAAATCGAATCATTTAAAAATATTTTATCATTCTTTTTTAATTTTAAAAGTAAACGATCTGAAACTTCGAATTTAACTTTTAAAACTTCTTTAACATTAAAAAATAAATCCTCTTCTCCGTATAATATAACTTAAATTCACTAAAAGACCTCCAATTAATTGTTTCTTGTATAGATTATATATGGAAAATAAAATAAAATCAAACAGCACATAAAATTATATAATATATTCAACTATTATTAGATATTAAAAATTTTTAACGAAACCTAAAGACTGAGGCTATATATTACGCAAAAAATTATAAAAATGTATAATGTTGCATCAAAATATTTTTATGATAAAATATATAATATATCTAAGATTAAATAAGAGGAGAAATTTTTATAATGGATATATTAAAACCAATCATTATTAAAGATGAATTAACCAAAAAAGATAGTATACAAAATGAAATAAATATAAGTAATTGCGAAGAAGAAGATATATGTAATACTGAATTTAATAATTGTATAGAAAATAATATACAGTCATATAAAACAGAATTTAGTAAATGTATATTTAAAAATTGTAGAATTTTAAGCTCTGAATTTACAAAAAATAGTTTTACAGATATTATATTTGAAAATTGTGATTTTTCTAATACAGATTTTAGTGAATCTTATTTAGTAAGAATAACTTTTATAAATTGTAAATTAGTAGGTTCAAATTTTTCAAACACAAGTTTATATAATATAATAATAAAAGATAGTAATTTTAATTATAGTAATTTATCTATGTCTACAATGAAAAGAACTATGTTTGATAATACAAATTTAGTAAATAGTAGTATACAAGAAACAACATTAAAAGAAGTTAAGTTTAAGGAATGTAATTTATCACTTTCAAATTTATTTAAAACAAATCTTAATGGAATAGACTTTACCACATCAGATATAGATGGAATAATTACAGGAGTTAAGGAATTAAAAGGAGCTATTGTGAATAGCTATCAGGCTTTAGAATTATCTAAACTATTAGGAATTATCATTAAATGATATATTAATGTATGAAATAAAGTCTGTTCAATTATATACTTTATATAGTAATAATATTATATAAAATATAATTTAAAACCTCAGTGGATATAGAACATTTTAGTACCCTATATATCCTGAGGTTTTTATATTAAAACTAATAAGTTATTTTACCATTTAATAAATCATCATTTTTTATCCAATCATTAACTAATATTTCTTCATATTTTGTTTTATCAATTCGTACATATACTTTTTCTATACCAGAATTAATAATTAGTTTTCTACACATTTGACAAGGTTTAGCACCTTCTTCGTAAATATTTGTATCTTTTCTAATTCCAACTAAATACATAGAACCACCAAGCATATCTTTACGAGCAGCACTAAGCATAGCGTTTTGTTCTGCATGGACGCTTCTACAAGCATCATATCCACCATGCCTTACATCAGGATAAAACTTCTTTTTTACACAATATCCTAAATCTAAACAATTTTTTCTATTTCTAGGAGCACCTGAATATCCAGTAGATATAATTTCATCATTGTTTACTATAATGCAGCCATAATTTTTTCTAAGACATGTTCCTCTTTCCAAGATGGTCTCCGCTATATCTAAATAATAATTTATTTTATCAATTCTATCCATATCAAAACTCCTTCTAGTATATTAATTAATTTGTAACATATTACCACAAAACATAATAATGGTCAATGTTCATTTGGTCATATATTCAAGCAATATTTAATTTGTTAAGAAATATGTTTTTGCTATAAAAGATTAGGCATTTTTTATTAAAAAGATACTCCTCCCAAACAATTGCTTAGGAGGGGTATCTTACAGTGGTACTATCCAATCTTAGTTACATAATATCCTCTATCATAGTAGTTTGCCAAAGAATAGTGGGATAATATTAGTATATTGTTTATATTCATACTCTGAATCTCAAAAAAATTTGAGTTATAGATTATACCAAACCTTACAAACTTTGTATTAACAACACAGTCATAGCCAGATGCATATAAGGTTAGCCCTTTGTCTTTTAAGTTCTTTATCACGTCTTTGTGAATCTTTATGGATTCTAATTCTACAAATAAAGCACCATTATATTGTTTTTGGTAATAAAAGGGTGAACCAGGGAAATTAAATGTTGCTAGTGCTATAAATTCTTCACTAGAATTACCTAGTTTTTCTAGCTTGGCGTTAAAGAAATCCATTTGCTTTTGAAAATCAACTGAATTACTTTCATTATTTTGGATAGGTGTAAACATAAAAAAATCCTTTCTATTAATAGGGGCTAATTAAAATTTTCTGGAGTTTAATTTTTAATTAGCAAGTAAATTTTGATTAGAGCTCCATCCAATCACTTTAAAATCATACACAAGGAAGTTTATAACTAAAATAATAATCAACAATTAAAATTAGTTAATAAAACAATTGTATAGCCCTTGCCTACTAATACAACAATATATAGTAAAATAAAGATTAAAAAACAAATGGAGCAGTTTAGAAATCTTTAAGTAATTATATTAAACCAATACGCTAACTGTATTAAATACAAGAATATAGTTCCAGAAAAAAGCATATAAAGTCTAATCATAAGAATGTGTGGATAAAACAGATAAAAGATGCAGTGTCAGTAATATTCTTATTATAATTACTGTAAAACATAATATATTGAGTATTTAAGAAAAGATATTATGTTATAATCCACTAAAGCATATTAGCTATGCTTATACATATATAAATTATTATATATGTATATATTATACCAAATTTAACATAAAATGTAAATGTTGAATTACTTAATATATGGAGTTAAGGTTTTAGTATTTGATATATTTATTAAATATGAAGAAATGAAATTTATAATTACATAGTCAATCACAATATTAGAATTGTTAGAATATGTTAGTATAGATTACATAGTATGAGGTGATTTTAATGGCTTTTTCAGAAAGAGAATTACTTGCAAGATTAATTCAGTGTGAAGCAGGTGGAGAAGGTGATATTGGAATGAGAGCGGTAGCATCTGTTATTATGAATCGTGTAAATGTAGCTGTTGGAGAATATTCTCGAATATCGCAGGGTGGAAGTATACGAAATATAATTTACCAAGAAGGTCAATTTGATTGTGTAAGAGAAACTATTAGAAATCAATATAATTCTCAAAATATATATAATATGACACCAACAGATATTCATTACAATATAGCAGATTGGGCAATAGCAGGAAATAGAATAAATGAAGTAGGAACATGTTTATGGTATATGAATCCATTTATGCCAACATGTCCTAATACTTTTCCATATAATGGCTCTGGAGCGTTACACACAAGAATTATTGAACACTGCTTTTATAGACCAACACCTCTTTATGAAACAACATAAAAATTGTTTAAAAAAGTGATAGTAACTTTTTTATAATTTTAACTTTAAGAAGGGAATGATTATAGTTATGGAGACTAATAAAGATTATATTGAATCTACTAAAGAAAACAGACAAAGTCCTATGCCAGAAGTGTTAACAAATAATATTTACACACCAGCTTTTTTAAGAGAACAAATTGGCAAATTAGTAAGAATACAATTTTTAATAGGAACAAATAGTATGGAAGATAGAACAGGTATATTAGAAGATGTTGGAGCAAGTTATGTATTATTAAGATCAATAGAAAGTGGTAATTTATTATATGGAGATATTTATTCTATTAAATTTGTAGTAATAGCAGAAAGACCATATAGACCAGATCATGATTTTCAAGTATAAAGAAATAGTTAAATATATTGCATATATTTAATAAATTATAGAAAAATCCCCACCGACATAGTGTGGTGGGGATAAGGTGTGTATTGCTGTCTAATTAACCATTGTTCTTGCCGAGCTCAATACTTCTTTTGTGTATTAATTCTGTCAAGAGCTCGTTTACCATCAAGTCTGTTTCTTCATCAGAACGTCCAAGCATTTTGGAAGCAGTTGTTATATTACTGCTCAAAATATTGAACATATTGTAGAATCCGTCTATACTTGCGTAAAAACTCTGCCTAATCCGACAGTTATCACAATATGGACAAACAGAACATTTTGGTTGTTCTTTACATTTTGACAACATTCTCTTTTTCACTCCTTTACAATATAATATGTAAAATATTATACAACAATTTACATAAAAAAACAATCCTTATACAAGAAATGCATTAGAATTTAAAATGATATTGAAAATACCTATTAAACAAAAAAATATCTTGTACTTTTAGTGATTTCCTTATATAATATTAAAGACATAAAAGAGAAAGGAGAAATGAATATGTCTTTTATAAAAACAATAAAACAAAGAGCAAAACAAGATATAAAAACAATTGTTCTTCCAGAAGGAAATGATATAAGAACAATAGAAGCGGCTAAAATAGCTTTAGAAGAAGGATATGCCAATATTATACTAATTGGTAAACAAGAAGAAATAACAAAAATAGCAAACGAACATAATTTTGATATCTCAAAGGCAAAGATTATAAATCCAGTAGATAGTGAAAATTATGAGGATTTTGTACAAGCTTTTTATGAACTTCGAAAGAACAAAGGAATAACTATAGAAAAAGCAAAAGAATTAATTAAAGATGAAACATATTTCGGAATGATGATGGTAAAACAAGGTTTAGCAGATGGATTAGTATCAGGTGCAGTTCATTCTACAGCAGATACTTTAAGACCTGCACTTCAAATATTAAAAACAGCTCCGGGTACAAAACTTGTTTCAGCCTTTTTCTTAATGGTAGTTCCAAATTGTGAATATGGAGAAGATGGAGCATTTGTTTTTTCTGATTCAGGATTAAATGAATATCCAGATGCTGATAGCTTATCTGAAATTGCTATTGCATCTAGCAAGAGTTTCGAACAATTGGTTGGCAAAGAGTCAAAAGTAGCAATGCTTTCATATTCTACATATGGAAGTGCTAATTCGCCACTGACTGAAAAAGTAGTTGAAGCAACTAAAATATTAAAAGAAAAGATGCCAGACTTAATTTGTGATGGAGAATTACAATTAGACGCTGCAATAATTCCAGAAATAGCAGCAAGAAAAGCTCCTGGAAGTCCGGTTGCTGGAAAAGCAAATACATTAATATTCCCAGACTTAGATGCTGGTAATATTGGATATAAATTAGTACAGCGTTTAGCAAAAGCAGAAGCTTATGGTCCTTTATGCCAAGGAATAGCAAAACCTGTAAATGATTTATCAAGAGGATGTTCAAGTGAAGATATTGCAGGTGTAATTGCTATAACCGCTGTGCAAGCACAAGAATAGTATTTGCAAAAAGTAATACATATTCTTTTAAAATTTAATAAATATCACTCTTTCACTAGTTATAACTAAACAAGATAAGATTATGAATCGTAACATATAGGATTTATATAATATAACTTTTTAACATAAGCATAAAGTGAAAGTAGCGAATGAATAGTGTAAAAATAATAAATTTTGTCAGCACACTATGTACCTAAAAACAAAGAAATGGGGTAGTTAATATGAAGATACTAGTATTAAACAGTGGAAGTTCATCATTAAAATATCAACTAATAGATATGGAAAAAGAAGAAGTCCTAGCAAAAGGTAATTATGAAAGAATAGGACAATATAATTCCTTTTTAACACATAAGGTAGGAGGCGAAAAACATAATTTTGAAAAACCCGCTTCTAATCACGAAAAAGCAATAAAATTTGTCTTAGATAGACTTTTAAGCAAACAATATGGTGTTATTAAATCTGTAGATGAAATAGATGGAGTTGGACATAGAATAGTTCATGGAGGAGAAAAATTCACAAAACCAGTAATAATAAATGATGAAGTGATAGCAGGAATAAAAGACTGTATAGAACTTGCACCATTACACAATCCAGCAGCTATTTTAGGAATAGAAGCTTGTTTAAATGTAATGCCAGGTAAAACTAATGTAGCAGTATTTGATACATCATTTCATCAAACAATGCCTGAAGAGACATATATATATCCAATACCATATAAATATTATGAAAAATATAAAATACGTAAATATGGTTTCCATGGAGTATCACATGAATATGTAGCAAATAGAGTAGCAGAAATTGTAGGAAAACCTATAGAAGAATTAAGAATTATAAATTGTCATTTGGGACAAGGAGCCAGTGTATGTGCAATAAAGAATGGTAAGTCTATAGATACAAGTATGGGATTTACACCACTAGGTCGGAATTCCTATGGGAACAAGAAGCGGTGATATGGACCCATCTGTAGTTACATATATAGCTAAATTAAGAAATCACACTCCAGAAGAAATGGATGAAATATTAAATAAAAAATCTGGTGTTTATGGTATATCTGAAGTATCTGTAGATTTTAGAGATATAGAATCAGAATATGCTGAAGGAAATCATAAGGCTATTATGGCTTTAGAAAACTTTGCATATCAAGTAGCACGGGTGTGTAGCAAAATATGCTGTGTCTATGGGTGGATTTGATATATTAACATTTACAGCAGGCGTTGGTGAAAAAGGACCAGAATCAAGAAAGAAAATTTGTTCTTATTTAAAATTCTTAGGTGTGGATATAGATTTAGAGAAAAATAAAATAAGAAATCAGGAAGTAAAGATATCAAGTGAAAATTCCAAAATAGAGGTTCATGTTGTTCCTACAAATGAAGAACTTTTAATTGCAAGAAGGACTCTAGAAAAGATAAAATAAAAAAAGAAAGGAAGTAAATATATGAAAATTTTAGTATTAAATTGTGGAAGTTCATCTTTAAAATATCAATTAATGGATATGGATGATGAATCTGTAATGGCAAAAGGATATTATGAAAGAATAGGTCAAGATAATTCTTTTTTAACACATAAAGTAAATGGAGAAAAATATGTTATTAACAAGGCAGTACCTACACATAATGAAGCAATAAGCATTGTTATAGAACAATTAACTAATAAAGATTATGGAGTAATTAATAGTTTAGATGAAATAGATGGAATAGGACATAGAATAGTACATGGTGGAGAGAAATTTAAAGAATCTGTTCTAGTTACAGATGAAGTAATAGAAGGAATCAGAGAGTGTGCAGATTTAGCACCAGTACATAATCCAGGAGCATTAATGGGAATAGAAGCATGTAAAAAATTAATGCCTGGTAAAAAAATGGTTACTGTATTTGATACAGCATTTCATCAAACAATACCAGAAGAAAGATATTTATATCCTATACCTTATAGATATTATGATAAATTTAAAGTTCGTAAATATGGTTTCCATGGAACAAGTCATTCTTATGTATCAAAAAGAGTAGCTGAAGTTATGGGAAAAAATATAGAAGACTTAAAAATTATTGTTTGTCATATAGGTCAAGGTGCAAGTCTTTGTGCAGTTCAAGGTGGAAAGAGTGTAGATACTAGTATGGGATTAACACCACTAGGTCGGAATTATGATGTGTGCTAGAAGCGGAGATTTAGACCCATCTATAGTTACATTCTTAATGAAAAAAGAAGGTTTATCATCAGATGAAATGGATAAAATGTTAAACAAAGAATCAGGAGCTTATGGAATATCTGGAGTATCACCAGATATAAGAGATATAGAAGCAGAAGCGGAAAAAGGAAATAAAAGAGCGGAGCTTGCTTTAAAAGCATATGATTTAAATATAGCTCAGTATATAGTAAAACATGCTGTTTCTATGGGTGGCGTTGATGTTATAGTATTTACAGCAGGTGTAGGTGAGAATCAAAAAAATAGAAGAATGGGTATATGTAACCATTTAAGTTTTATGGGATTAGAATTAGATGCTAAGAAAAATGAAGTAAGAAGTGAAGAAGCAGAAATCTCTAGCCAAAATTCTACTATAAAGGCATATGTAATTCCTACAAATGAGGAATTGGTAATAGCAAGAGATACTTTAAATTTAGTAAAGTAATATTGTAATAATATTGTAATAAGATTGTGATTAAAAAGTCACAGTCTTTTTTTATTATATATGTTAAGATTATTAAGTATATAAAAAAGATTTATTAAAAGTTACATATCTATCCTAACATTATTTTAAATTATTTTGTATTTTAAAACTTTTTTTAGACTTAATTTGTCTAATAATTATAAAGGCAAATAAAGGGGGAACACATGGAACAAAATGAAAAGATAAAAATACTAATAGAACAATTTAAAAGTGGTAATAAAGATTCATTTGTAGAATTGATTAATTTAAGTCGTGATCCAGTATACAAAATTATTTATGCAATTATAAACAATCAAGAAAATAGCATAGAAGTTTTAGATGAAGTTATATATAAAGCATATACAAATTTAGATAAACTAAGACATCCAGAATTTTTTAAAACTTGGATTATACGAATTGCAATAAATGAATCTAAAAATTATTTAAAGAAGAATTCAAAAATAATTTATATGGAGGATTGTGATAAAGAAAAAAGTTTACCAAATAATGTAGAAGAAAAAATAGATTTCGAAACTGCACTAAATACATTAGGATTAGAAACAAAATCAGTTATAATTATGAAATGTTATATGAATTTTACATTTGATGAAATTGCTATTAGTTTAGATAAGCCAGTAGGTACAATAAAGACATGGTATTACAAGGGATTAGACAAACTTAAGACACAACTTGATGGCATACAAGGGGAGGTGACTAACCATGAGTAATAACTATGAAGATATTATAAAAAATGAAGTAAATAAATATATGGAACAAATAGAAGTTCCTAAAAATATAGGGGGGATAATTATGGAGGATTTTGAAAAAATAAAAAGGGAAGAAGCGGAAGTTCAAAATTATAAGTATGATGAAGCGGTAAATAAAAAGAAAGGTTCAAAAAATAAAAAAGCTTTAAAGATATCTATAGCAGCAGTATCAGCAGTAGTGTTAATAGGAACAGGCGTATTTATAGGAAGTAGATTTTTAGGAAGGAGCACTACTACAATAAATAATAATGGTGCTCAAAATAGTAATATGGCAACAAATAATCAAGTATTTGATAAAAAAATTACAATAAGAAATAATCAAATTGAAAATTTCGGAAAATTAAATCAGTTCCTTAGAAATGTACATAATGGGACAGAAGATGAAATAGAAATTGAAACTTATTTAGAACCAGAATGGGAATTAGTACAATCTACTAAGGAACCATCTAAATTGTATGTAAAATATGATGGAACAAAATATAATGTTAAGTATGACATAGCAGAAGGAATGCGCTATTCAAAACAAACAGTAGAAGGAGAGTTTTCAGATATATTAATTAGAAAGACAATTTCACAAAGTACAGAATATATAGAAATGGAATTAACATTTTATAAAATAAATGATAACAAATTAGAAATTTTACCAGTATTTTTCTTCAAATTATCAGATGTTGGAATAAACCCAGCAGAAGGTTCTGTTAAAGATGTATTAGCTCAAGATTATAAAACATATAAGAAGATGAATGATGAGATTTCTAATGAAGTATACGATGGTTTATATAACTTAGAAAAGGATTTAAGTGATAAGTTTGGAGAGACAATTTATAAGCAAAAATTGCAACAATTAGGTATAAAAGATGAATCTAGTGTTATTAATTTGATTAAAGATAAGGAAACAAATGTACAACAAGAATTAGGAACTAATCAAAAAAGAGAGATTACAAAAGAAGAAATTTCGAGCATAGAAAAATTTATAAATAGTGGAGAAAATAATCCATTTTTATTTCTAGATTATAATAATCCAGAAGATATATTTAAGAATGAGAAAAATAACTATGATGTTAGTTATTCTCCTGGAAGAATTTTATTATATGCTGTACGTTCAAGTAAGTATACGTCACATGCTACTGAATCACAAAATAAAGTTATTTGGAAAGAGTCTAATGGAGAAGAAATGCAAGATACATGTGTAATAAGTGAAAATGATATGATAAAATTCCTACAAGAAAAGTTAGACTATTCGTATACTAAAGATACAGTTAGAAAAGCCTTTAAAAATTGTCTTTATAGTGAATTAAACAATGTCTATGTTTGTATTATAAGTGATGCTCTTGGAACAAATTTCACTATAAAAAATGGATACAAACAAGGCAACAAATATTATCTAACATTAAAATCTAATGAGTCAAATAATGAAAATGTTGAAGTAGTTTTGACAGAGAAAAATGGTACATACTATTTTTACTCTTGCAATACAAATAAAGTTAAGGAATTAAATAAAGAACAAATATCAAAGCTAGAAACCTTTTTAAATAAATATGAAAATAATAGTTTTACATTATTAAACTATGTTGATAGTACAGATTTATTAAAAAATATTAATAATCAACCACATAAAGACGTGTTAAAGTATTCTATAGCTCAAAGTCCTTATTGTTCAGAAGCTACAAATACGCAAATAAATATAATTTATAAAGGTAATCCAATAGATGCAGGTGGGACATATATTATAACCGAAGATAATTTGATAAAATATTTTCAAGAAAAGCTTAATGTTTTATATT
This sequence comes from uncultured Clostridium sp., assembly GCA_900557195.1. Lineage (GTDB taxonomy): Bacteria > Bacillota > Clostridia > TANB77 > CAG-508 > CAG-492. The sequence continues at coordinate 8,815 of USRT01000024.1, read as the reverse complement.
CAAAACAGCAACTAAAAACAGCATTTGCAGATTACTTTAATAATGATTTAAATATGTATTCATTTTGGATGAGTGATTCAGCACATACTAAAGCTATAATTAAAGAAGCTTGTAAAATAGATTATTGCTATTATTTAACTTTAAACCATGGACAAAAAGTAGTTTTGTTTGAAAGAAGTAATGGTGAGATTTTCTTTGAATCATGTACTGGATATGATGGATCAATAGGATTTTAAATAAAGAATTAAGATAATACATAGAAACTAAAAAAGAATGTAACAAAATTGTAATATAATTGTTACATTCTTTTTTACTTATTATGTTATAATACTATAGAGATATTATTTATGCTAAGGAGGAAAATATGAAAAAGAAGAAAACAGAAGAAGAAATAGTAAATAACGAAGAAATAATAAATGAAAATATAGAAGGAAATGGCCAAATAGATGAAGAACCAGAAACTGTGGAAGATATTGTAGAAGAAAACGAAGAAATTGATGTTAAAGAAGCAATAGAAGAATCAGAATCAGAGACAAAATTGAATCAAGAAGTTCAAGAAGAAATAGAAAATAATAGTCAACAATCAGAAACCATATTTTCTAAAAGAATAGAAATTCCATTAGTTGGATTAATTCTTACAGTATTAATTTTTATTATAATTATTATTTCACTCATTATTTTTAAAGATAAAATTTTTGGTTTTAACTCAAATAAACTAAAAGATAATAATGTATATAGCAATCAGCTTTCTGGAGATAATTTATTGAATGAAGAAGAAAAAATTGGATTTGATATAGTTTCAAAGTGGTTAGAAGATTATAAAAATGCTAGTTTAGAAATTACAAGTAAAATATTATCATATAATATAAATAGTATTAGTCTAAATAGTAAAAAAGATGATAAATTTATTATAATGGCTACTTATGATGTAGTTCCTGCATCTATTGATAATACTATTTGGAGTAATGACAATGGGGAGAAACAAGGAGATACAATAAAAAATAAATCTCGGGTATTTTACTATAGAAAAAGTAAATGATAAATATGAAATGACTTATGCAAGTGTTACTAAGCCAGATATCAATGAAAACAATTTAACAGAAGAAAAAGCTATTCTTATAATAAAAAATGATTTTTCAGATTCAGATAGATTAAGCCTAAATAGTGATTCTAGTATGATTGATACATTAACAGAAGATAAAAAAAGTCAGGTCGTAAGTGTCTTAGGTAGTTCAATTGATGACTATTTTAAGATAACAGGAACTTATAGAAACACATATATATTAGGAACTTTCTTGGTAAATAAGAAAACTCAAGACAAATGGTTTGTAGATATTGAAGGAGAGACTTTTAAGTTAGAAAAAGCAACTGGAATATTAAATATTGCAGAATTTGAAGTTCAAGGTGATCTTACAATGACTGTAGATCAAGCTATTTTAGTAACTCTTGGTAGTTTTCCAAAAAATAAAAGACAAAATGTACAAGTAGCAGAAAATTGGCTAGATAGCATACAAAACAAAGAACAAGTAGAAAGTAAATTAGGAAATTTAGATGATTATTATGCTTTAAAAACAAACTCATCTAAAGGATTTATTTTAATAAAGAAAAATGGTCTTGCAAAAGAATTTGTGGACTTAAATGGAACTGTAACAGATTTATTAGGGGTAGAAGATATAACGACTATTTTAGAGTAAGAAAAGTTTAACTAAAAAATGATATTTATAATATTATGCCTTAAAGGTAATAGTTTAAAGTAACAAAACTATTAATTATAAATATTATTTTTTATTTTTGTATTATTGTAAAATATTGTTAATACATTATTTAGTCAAAATAATAAAGAAAATAGAAAATTTTAACAAAAATAGTCGATATAATTATTTACAAAATACATTATTCAGTATATATTATAATATATATGTAATAAGGGGAGGAGTAAGAAAAAGTGAGTAATTTACAAAAAATTATTATTATTATTTTTGTCATTATTCTAGTTATAGGATTAAGTGTAGGAGGATACTTTATTCATCAATACAATAAATCAAGTAAAAACAATCCAAGAGATTTATTATTAGAATATTTTTCAGATTTATCTAATAAAGATTACGAAAAAATGTATGACTATTTAACAGATGAAAGTAAATCTGCTATTTCAAAAGAAGATTTTGTAGCTAGAAATAAAAATATATATAATGGAATAGAAGCTAGTAATATACAAGTAGAGATAAATCAAGTTAATGAAATTAATAACGATAAAACACAAATTACATATACAACATATATGAATACACTTGCTGGTAAAATAAATTTTACTAATACTGTAGATTTTTTGAAAAATAAAGAAAAAAAGTATTATTTAAATTGGTCTTCTAAAGTTATATATCCAGAATTAGAAGCAACAGACAAAATCAGAGTTGCTACAGTAGAACCAAAAAGAGGACAAATATTAGATAGAAACAATGTTGTTTTAGCAGGAAAGGGAGTAGCTTCATCTATAGGATTAGTTCCAGGAAAAATGAGTGAAAATAGGGAAGAGGATATAAACAAAATATCACAAATATTAAATATTTCTGTAGAGAAAATCAATTCAGAACTTTCCGCTTCTTATGTTAAAGATGATACATTCGTTCCATTAAAAACTATTTCTAAATTAGATAAGCAAACTGAAGAAGCTCTTTTACAAATTAAAGGTATAATGATAAAAGAAACAGAAAAAAGAGAATATCCATTAGGAGAGAAATTATCACATTTAATAGGATATATTCAAAATATTAATGCAGAAGAATTAGAGAAAAATAAGGACAAAGGATATACAGCAAGTAGTGTAATTGGTAAAACAGGATTAGAAAAGACTTATGAAAGTAGATTAAAAGGTTCCACAGGATATGAGATATATATTAGTAATAGTAATGGAAATAAAAAGCATACAATTGTAAAAAGAGAAGGAAAAGATGGAGAAGATATAAAATTAACTATAGACTCTAATTTACAAACAAAAATATATAATGATTATGCTACAGAAAAAAGCGCTACTTGTGTAATTAATCCTAAAACAGGAGAAATACTTGCACTAGTTAGTACACCATCATATGATTCGAATGACTTTATTAATGGAATATCTCAGGAAAAATGGAATCAGTTATCAAATGATGCAAGAAAGCCATTTTATAGTAGATATCAAGCTAGATTCGCTCCAGGCTCTTCTTTTAAACCAGTTATTGGTGCAATAGGATTAACAACTAATAAATTTACTGCAGAAGATAACTTTGGTAAAAGTGGAACTAGTTGGCAAAAAGATTCTAGTTGGGGAAATTTTAGAGTTACAACTTTAGCTACATATGGAGGGGTAGCAAATTTAAGAAATGCACTTGTATATTCAGATAATATTTATTTTGCAAAAGCTGCACTTAAAATTGGTACAGGTACTATTATAGAGCAATTTAAAAAAATAGGTTTTAACACAGAAATTTCAAGTGAATTAAGTGTATCCAAATCACAATATGGAAATGATGGAAAAATTACTTCAGAAGCACAGCTTGCAAATACTGGGTATGGTCAAGGAGAGGTTCTAGTAAATCCAATACATATGGCATCAATATATTCTGCGTTTGTAAATAACGGTAATATGATAAAACCATATTTGGAATATAAAGAACAAACATCACCTGAATACTTAGTTACAGGAGCATTCTCAGGAGAAGCAGCAAATACTATAAAAGAAGATTTAATTCAAGTTATAGAAAGTCCAAGTGGAACAGGACATAGTGCAAAAATATCTGGTGTTACACTTGCAGGAAAGACGGGTACAGCTGAAATAAAAGCTTCTACTACAGATACTACAGGAACAGAACTTGGATGGTTTAATGCCTTTATAGCAGATGAAAATAGTAAAAAACAGATGTTAGTTATTAGTATGATTGAAGATGTAAAAAATCGTGGTGGAAGCCATTATGTAGTGCCAAAAGTAAAGAAGATATTTGAATATTAATATAAATTTAAAAGTGTATAAATCATTATGATAGTTATTATCAAAATAATATAATTTTTTATATACAATTATATTGTTAGAAAAAATAAAGGTAGGGCATATAAGAATTAGATAATTTTTATTATTAAATAGAAAGAATATGTATAATAGTATATTCTTTCTATTTTTTGTTAATGTGCTTATATAAATAATATTTTACTTATCATCTATAACAAATTTGATATAATTAATTGTTATACTACTCATAAAAGAATTGGCTGAATTTGTTCACCATCTAATGCAAGTTCTAATGTTTTTACAATCGAATTTGGATCGAATACTAAAGAACGAGGTTTGGTAATTGGATTATCTTGTCTAAATGGAACAAAATAATAATTATTTCTATTAAGTAATTTTCCAATGTTTTCTGCACTTCCACTTAATCCATCATTTGTAGAAATTGCAATAACTAATGGGTTATTGTTTCGCATGTGAGATTTTGCAGCCATTAAAGCTGGAGAATCTGTAATACCATTTGCAAGTTTAGCAATAGTATTTCCACTACATGGAGCTATGAGCATAATATCTGTTAAATGTTTTGGTCCTATTGGTTCTGCATCCTGAATAGTATGAATTATATTTTTACCAGTTATATTTTCGATTTTGCTAATAAATTCTTTAGCTTTTCCAAATTTAGTATCTAACTCATAACTGTTATATGACATGATAGGAACTATATCTGCTTCTTGTTTCTTTATATTTTCCATTTGTTCTATAGTTTTATTAAATGTACAAAATGAACCTGTTAAAATAAAACCTATTTTTTTATCTTTTAATTTCAAATTTAGTATACCTCCTTTAACATAATTTCTTGTATATAATATGAAATTATGTTAATAAACGTACGCAAAACTATATTTCTTTTAAAGTTATATAGATAAATTTATTTTATAGTTAAAGATTAAAAATATATTAAAATATATTTGTGTAGACATTGCATGTGAGGAATATGTTTATGAGTTCATTGAAAAACTATTATTTAGAATTATATATTTTGAAGATTTAAAATATTATTTAAGTAGTTTTTAACTAAAATTAAATTTATACTATGTTGAATAATTCAATAAGTTAACTGAAAATGAAACAATAATAATTAAAACAAAAGTTTGTATAAATTCTAAAAAAAGTATTGACAAAAGAACTGATGTTTGTATATAATGTGTACATAGAAAAAATGTTCGCTTAGGAGGATTTAATATGAAAATTGTAAATAAGAAAAAGTTTTTAACTACTAATATAGTAATAATATTATTTATTTTTACTATATTATTGTTAATATCAAAATGTACATTATCTCATGCAGATATAGAATATACTAAAACATATATAGAATATGGAGATACTTTATGGAATATAGCTCAAGAACAACAAAACAATAATAATTATTATAAAGATAGAGAAATAAGAGAAATAGTAAGTGATATAAAAAAAGTAAATAACCTAAAATCATGTAATCTATCGGTGGGACAAGAAATAAAAATTCCAACAACATAAATACTAAGAAACATATAGCTTCTTAGTATTTTTTATTTGAATTAGCAACTTGATGTTATTGGGTATATCTATATAACTAAAAAAATACCACCCAATTCAAATAAGATGAACTGGGTGGTTGGAGATAAATTTACTTACTGGATTGCTCATATAAATCGACAAGTTCTTTCTGCTGGCCTACGATTTTTAGATATAAGCTCCAATGTTTCCGAGACTCTGCATCTGAAATAGCTCTGAGATATGCACCATCTGTACATATCTTTTTAATGGTTTTGAAATTAGTACTAGCAAGTGCCTGACACTGACGATCATAATAAAGTTGTGCAAAAGTCATAATATTTTCCTCCTCTTGATCAAATTGCTTTATGCATTTTAAATAAGTAGGTAAAGCAAATCAACCCTACAAATTTTCGAACTGAATAGTTCTATTTACTTGGCAAATGATATTAAAAAATATACTAATTATAATATATAGTTAGACTTATTAATATCAAAATATCAAATGCTTAATATTAGTATATTACATTTTGCTTAAAAAATCAAAAAAATAAACAGAATAAGGAGGTTTTTCACACTTGCTATTTTAACATAATACAGAAACATGATAAAATATGTAAAATATTTAAAAAAATGTGATTTTTACACTGAAAATTCTTGCAAAAATGTGATAAAAATCGTAAAAGTGCTTGCAAAAATGTGATTTTTGATTGAAATGATAGCTAAGAAACCTAAATATTCTACATTTGATAGATATGAAATTGATTTTTTAATCCAATTAAAAAATGAAATTATTCCAATTGAAGTAAAATCATCTGAAAATGATAACAATACAAGTTTTAATAAATATAATGAAATATATAATCCAAAGTTAAGAATTAGATTTAGCACGAATAATTTAAGTTATGATGGAAATGTGTTAAATATCCCATTATTTATAGTAGAATTTTTTAAACAATTAATTAATTTACTATAAAAATTATCATATATAGATAAAATAATAACACATAAGAATAAATTATAAGATGATTAATAAAATGAGTATTTATAAAAATATGTTTATATAGAATTTGTAGTTAAATCATATAATAAAAGGACAAAAGGCTCACTTTTAATACAAGCTAGCTTTTTGTCCTTTTAAATATATTAGTTAGATTATTCCAATATTGTCAGAAATATTATATTTATAAATCTGCTAGAGGATTACTTTCTACTGCATTTCTAATTTGTGTATTGTCAACATGTGTATAAATTTCAGTAGTAGATATACTTTCGTGCCCTAATAATTCTTGAAGAGCTCTTATATCAACATTTCCGATATTTATACATTAATGTTGCAGCAGTGTGACGAAGTTTATGAACAGAGTATTTATTAGTATCAAGTCCTGCTCTTCTTAGTTCTTGTTTTACAATGTATTGAACAGTTCTATTACTAATACGTTCCCTGCGCTCACTTAAGAATAAAGCGTCACGAGAATTGGCTTTTACACAATCTCTTGGGCGAACATTCATATATGAATTTATGGCATTTATACAAGCTTTATTTAAGTAAATTGTACGTTCTTTATTACCTTTACCAATTACATTAAGTTTTTCGTCTTTAAAGTTTATATCGCTAATATTAATACCAACCAATTCAGATAAACGCATACCACAATTTAAAAATAAAGTAATAATTGCATAGTCTCTTTCCTTATTTCTATCATCATCACTCATTGCAATTTCTAGAAGCTTTTTACTATCATCTAAAGATAAATATTTTGGAATACGTTTATCTTGTTTTGGAGTTTCTAAATTTTGTGCAGGATTTTTTTCTAATAAATTTGTTTTTTGTGTTAGATAATTAAAAAATACACGTATACTTGCAACTTTTCTGGCACGAGTTGCAGCTTTGCTTTGATAATTATTTTTTAAATAAAATAAATACACATCAAGTTGAAAAAGATATTTATTATCTTCCTCAAATGAAACGTTATATACAAATAAATGATCGAAAAGATCAAGATAATACATTAGGCGTTATGATAGATATCACAACCTCTTATATAAAAAGAAAGAAAATAGAAATAGAAAGAGATGTCGATGAATTAACAAAAATATATAATCGAAATGGTTTAAAAATAAAAATCAATAAGTTATTAGAAGATAAAAATATAGCTCAATATGCTTTGATATTTATAGATTTAGATGGCTTAAAACAAATAAATGATGTCTATGGACATTATTGTGGAGATCTTTATTTAAAACAAATGACAAATGTTTTAAAAACTATTTCGGGAGAAAAATGTTTGGTAGGACGCTTGGGTGGAGATGAATTTATTGAAAAACCGTTTGATTTAAATGTGGTGACGGCAAAAGTACAGGCAGTGCTCAGACGGACGTATGAATTTCAGGGCAGTGTCGATGTGATGCAATGGCACGGGGCATACTTAAATCTTGCCGATGCAACGATTGAGTATCAGAAGAACAAAATGGAACTGACGAAAAATGAATTTCGTCTGTTTCAGATGCTGTTAGAACATGCCGGGAAGATTGTATCAAGGGATGCACTGATTACAAGACTTTGGGAAAGTGACGAATTTATCGATGATAATACATTGACCGTCAATATGACAAGGCTTCGTAAAAAACTGGAACAAATTGGTCTAAAAGAAGTGATTCAGACCAAAAAAGGAATCGGATATATGGTGGCAAAATGAGAATATTTGCAGGATTTTTAAAAGAGCGGGCAAGGGAAATTTTGCTTTATATAATAACGCTGGCACTTTTGAAATTTGTATTTTTCCTCTATAATTTTCCATCTGATGCGTTGAATTATGGTTTTTTGCTGGTTCTTGTGCTGGCTGGAATTTTATTTTTCATTGATTTTTGCGAGTTTTATAAGAGGCATAAAGAGCTTGTTTTAGTAGAGAAAAATATGCAGGATGCGCTCCTGGATTTGCCGGAACCGGATACTTTAATTGAAAATGATTATCAGGATTTGCTCGATAAATTAGAAGAAATCCGAAGAAAATTAAAGTCCGAAGAATTGATTTTTAGACAGGAAATGCAGGATTATTATGGGATGTGGGTGCACCAGATTAAGACACCAATATCTGCAATGCGGATGCTGTTACAAACGATGGAAGAGGAGTATCCAGAAGAGAAAAAACTACGGGAATTAAAAGCAGAATTGTTTCGGATTGAACAGTATGTGGAAATGGTGCTGACGTATCTTAGAATGGAAGATATGGCTTCGGATTTGAAATTTGAGCATTATCCGCTTGATGATTTAATTCGGGCAAGTATTCGCAAATA
>USRT01000023.1 GCA_900557195.1 uncultured Clostridium sp. | reverse complement strand
AAAATTTGCCAAAATACCCCGTCCCCAATGCCAACCAATTCCAACCAATTTCAACCTTACTCTTCGTTTTCAATTTTTTTCTCAAATTCTTCCCAAGATTTGCTAAATGTATGATTTGCAAAAGCTTCTTTTAGACCACTTATTTGTTTTAATCTAATTATTTCATCTAATTCCATACCTAAGTGCTTTGAAATTTGTTCTTCTGTCCAGTTATGACTTGTTAAGTCTAGTACAATTTTGGACATATCTATAATTTGATGTGTTCCGCCTTGCTCTATTATGTCTAATTGTACTTGCCATACGATTATCTAAATCTTTATCTATAGTTACAATTGGAACTTCTTTTAAATTAAAAAATTCTTTTGCAACACGGTATCTATGAAATCCATCAACAACGATATATTTATCTGTTTCTTTATCATAATATGTAACAATTGGTTGAGTATATCCATCTTCCTCTATAGAATGCCTTAATAATTCCATTTCTGGAGGAGCAACTTTGTTAGGGTTATAACTATTTGCAACTACTTTTTTTATATCAACCATTTTCACATTTAATACAGGAAATGTAATTTCTTTACTCATGGGTTATCACTCCTTATTGTAACAAAATTTTTATATTTAATATCTTCATCAATATGTAAATTGCAAGCTTTATAAACATCTATATATATTTTAGGTACGATACTTGGAGAAATAGTGATGGTATTTTTTACTTCGTTTAGTAATTCTATTAGATAAGTATGCTGACTTGAATATATATTTTTTATTGTATCATTATGTATAGATATAAAAGCAACTGCATTATCATTTTTTAGATAAATATACCAATCTTTATAGCTATCATCATAAATACGATCATTAATTTCAGATTGTACAATTCTTGAACCAAAAAACTTTCCCATATATTGATAAAAATTATTACATTTATTATTCATTTTTAAAATCATGATACCACCTCATTTTCTATAAAATATCTTAATCCTTTATCTGTAGTTTCTGTGTCTTTTGTTAACAGATTATCCCATTTGTGTATAAGTTCTCTTAGTTCTTTATCATCTGTTTTTGTTTGAGCAAAACAAAGTCTTTTCATATAAAAATCATTTTTTTCAATAGCTCTTGCAATACGTCTCCATGAAATTACCTTTTTTTGATTTTCAAGTTTTAAAAGTTCTTCTTCTGGAATTTGTGATATTCGGGTACCATCTCTTTTTTTATACCAAAACATAAATTTTTTGATTTTTTTATAATAATGGAGCATTAAGTCTCTATTGTATATGCCAATACTTTCTAAGAGAAAGACCGTATATTCTTGCCATGTCATAAAATCAGGTTTAGTAGATTTTATATTACCAAGAGCAGAAGTACGACAGTAAATATTTCCGAAGTTTACTCCGATTAACACGATTTAAAACCTTCGACCAAGTTTCATATTCTAATGCTTTAAATTGATCTAGGCCATTTCTTTGGTCATCCCCATAAGGTTGACAAATACGTTGTTCATGAATGCTTAGGCCATTTTTATACATTAAATCATATATTTCGTTATGCATTAAATCTAATTTACTAACAGCACCCCATATATCTTCTACACGCCAATCATAAATTGGATAAAAATTGTATACATTAAGATGAACGTGATCAGATTTTATTCTAGTTGTCCATTGATAATTTCTAAAAGTTTCTTTATTTTCTTGGAAAGTAATTGTTCTAAAACGATTTAAACTTTCATCAGTTCTAATGCCAACTCCACAGGCAACTGAGCATCCATGTAATTTCTGATACCAATCTGCAAACTGAATAATAAATTCTTCAAATTCTTCACCTTTTCTAAACCAATCAAAAGGACAATTATGAATATTAATACTATCTTTGGGTAAATCTCTAACCCATAAGTCTTTACTTTCTTCTTCCCAGCAAATCCATTTTGGTTGTAGCACAGAAACGGCATTCCTAAGCGCAAGTGGTAATGCAATATGATAAAAAGTGTCTATCTGAGATAAACCCTTCAATTCATAAACATGATCAATTGTGTGTTTATATTGTGCTTCTAAATCGATATATAAAACATCAAATTTTTTATTATATTTTTTTGCTACCATATTAGCAAGTTGAACCATTACAGAACTATCCTTACCAGCACTTACACTAAAATATATAGCATCAAAGTTTTGAAATATTATTTCTAGTCTTTCAAATGCTGCATCAAGAACGTTTTTTTCTAAATAAATTTTTGGCATTAAAACTACTCCTTCTTTAAGCGTACAATTAAAATGTGGTTCTTTACATCTAGTTCCTTTTCTAAAATATGTGAATTACCATTTTGATCAATAAAGCCCAACATTCTTGCTTCTTTTGATCCAATATTTAAACTGTAACTTGTAATATAACCTTTTCCATTTTTTTTCTTACTAAGAATCATACTTTTCACCTCTAAAGGTTAGTATGTACTTAAGTGAAGAAAATAATTCTTATAGTTATAATATATTAACGTAACGCTACAGTCAAGTGGAATAATGTCGAAAGATGTATTAATTTGGATCATCAATATATGAAATTTATTAATATAATAGGGATAAAGAGAAATTAAAAAAATTTTTCGAAAGTAGAGTTATTAGATGAATAATTAATACTAAATAATAAAATTTTACTTGCTGGTTATATTGATAGAATTAATATGTACTATAATTGTAAAATTGTAATTAAAATAGTGAAAATTTGAGTTATTTAACATGTAAAGATAAATTATAATAAATATACTTGTCAAATAGCATATATTGTAATATTTTATGTAATGTGGTAAAATCATTTGTAAAAATAAATAATATTTAAGAGGGGACTAATATGGCAGGTTATAAGACAATTTTATTTGATATAGATGATACACTATTCGATTTTGATATAGATCAAAAAATTGCTTTTATGGAGGCAATGAATGTTATAGGTTACAAATGTACAGAAGAAATGTATTTTAATTATAATTTAATTAATTTAGAAATGTGGGAAATGCTAAATGAAGGAAAAATTACGTTACAAGAGCTATTTATAAAAAGATTTGAATTATTCTTTAGAAAGTATGGAATAAAACAGAATGAAAAAGAGTTTAATGAAATATTAACAAAATCATTTCAAAAAACAGGTACACCAATAAAAGGAACAAAGAAAGTATTAGAACATCTTAAAGATGAGTATGAACTTGTAATAACAAGTAATGGACCTAAAGAACAACAATACCATAGGCTAGAAAATGCAGGATTTTCTAAATATTTTTCGAAGGTATTTATTTCGGAAGAATTAGGTTGTAATAAGCCAAACAAAGAGTATTTTGACATTGTATTTCAAAACATAAATAATAAGGAAAAATCAAGTATTTTGATAGTAGGTGATTCTATTTCATCAGATATAATTGGAGGTAAAAACTCTGGAATTGATACATGTTGGTATAATGCAAAAAATAAACAAAATAAAACTAATGTAGAACCAAACTATGAAATAAAGGATTTTATAGAGTTATTAAAAATAATATGAAAGAGTATAAAATAGAATTATCATCTAATATGAAAGTTATGATTTCAAATATTGATATAAAAACTCTTTAGAAAAGAGTGTGCAAAAAGAGGAGAGAGATATGAAAATAAATGTTGTAATGGTAGAGCCAGAAATACCACAAAATACTGGAAATATTGCTAGAACCTGTGCTGCAATTGGTGCTAAACTTCATTTAGTTAAACCATTAGGTTTTGAGATAACAGATAAATACTTAAAAAGAGCAGGTCTTGATTATTGGGATAAATTAGATATTGAAGAACATGAATCTATTGCTAGTTTTTTAGCTAAATATAAACCTGAAGAGAATAACATGTTCTTTGCAACAACAAAAGCAAGGAATTGCTATAGTGATGTAGATTATTCTAGTTTTGATGAAGTATTTATTTTATTTGGTAAAGAAACAAAAGGATTACCAGAAGACTTGTTAGAAGAAAATTTAAGTAACACTATTAGAATTCCAATGAGAGAGCACTTAAGATCTTTAAATTTATCAAATTCAGTAGCAATAATAGTTTATGAAGTATTAAGACAACAGGGGTTTCAAAATTTAGAGTCAGAAACTGATTATTTTGAGTAAGTTGTAGGGGAGATTAGAATGAGAAGAAATATTTGTATATTATCTATAGTTATCATTGTTTTAGGACTATTGACTTATACCACATATAATATTTTTTTTAAAGAAGAAGATTATTTTAGTAGTAAGAAATCTTGTATAAAGTATTTAAATAGTAATATTGCAGAATTGGAATACTTATTTAATCAGTCTGAATATACTTCTAAAGAAAGTTATTTGAAACTTGATGATGGGAAATCATATGTTGTTAAATTAGGGGAAAATGGCAAATATGTTAAGCTTGATATAGATGCACAAGGAATGTTAGGTGGGCAATATTGCGGATTAATCTATTGCCCAACTGATTATTTGAATGGAAAAGAAATGGAAATAAAAGGTAATACAGGAGAAGGCAACAATGTATTTATAACAGAAAAAATTAAGGACAATTGGTATTTTTATTATGATGATTATGATGGAAAAGTAGATATAGATAAAATAAAAAGTAAGAGATAACTTACAATATTCCGAAAAAATATTTGTTTGAAAATTAAAAGATAAACAATTAAATAAGGAGTTGTATGAAGATAAAAAGGATGGAATAAATTATAGAAAAGTGAATATAGTAGCATATAAGTTTCAAAAAGTTAATGTTAAAATTGAATTTTTGAAACTTTTATTGCAAATGCATTAAGAAAAATGGATATTCTGAAGAGCATTTTTGCTTTGAAAACAATATTAAATCTGTTCATTCATATGCCACGTTTTATATATAATTGTACTATTGAGAATGATGTATGCCAAAATACCTTGTCTCCATAATACCAAATAACATAAAACATAGGACAAATTGACATAATATCTGTAAAGGTGATATAATATAGGTATACTTATTTTAAAAGGGGGATTTCCTTATGTATTTATTTATGTTTTGTTTTCTTGTTGAACAGTTAGTTCTGTTTATTCGGTGGAAAATAAAAATAAAAATGGCAGTGTTGTATATGTTCAAGGAAAATGCATTAGATTCAATTTATGCATTTATATTTCTACAATACCGTAGACCTAGAACGGCGATGGAGATGGCAAATTACTTTGTATTACGCAACAACTTTGATCAGACTTCAAGAAAGATGTTCTTGAAAGAAGTCTACAAAATTAAGGTGGTTGAGTATTGCATTATGTATATAATACTTGGTTTCTATATTGCTTGTTTGTCCTTTGCTGTAATATTGGGAATAAAAGACGGAGATAGTTTTTGTACTGTTGTAGGTATTATATTTGACTTGTTCATGTTATCAGTATCAATTGCAGTTATAAAACACAGAGGAATAAAAAAGATTAAATTAGAATTGCAAAAATATTTGAAAAAGCCATTTTAAAGAAAACGCTGGTGCTCTGCATCAGCGTTTTTCATATAATAGAAAAGTTCAAACTTGGAGTAAAATTTAACTAATAAGGGCTTTCCTATTATATAAAATAATTGCACACAATTTTTTACAAAAATTGGAGCGCGAACAATTAAACGCAGGCTGTAAGTAAAATATAATTCAGCCCTCTATTGTTCTAAATATATAGAAAAGAGGTTATATGAAATAAAGAGATACATGGTTGAAATAATAAATTTATGTGATTAAAAATATAATAAAATATCCAATTAAAATCCATATAATAATTTACTCATTTGTTTTTAATTTTTTCATAAATGAAATACATCCAGAATATATATATAATATATGTTTATAAAACATATAAATTGTATACAAAGGAGAGATATTTATGTGGCAAACATTAGGGATAACAGAGATTAAGAGGATGCTAAGGACAAGTACTAAGGGACGGATTAACAAATGAAGAAGCACGGTAATAGATTAAAGGAATTTGGAGAAAACAAATTAGAAGACAAGAAAAAGGAAAGTATAATTATTAGGTTTTTTAAACAATTTAATGACTTTATGATAATTATCTTAATAGTAGCATCAATAATTTCAGCGATAGTTGCTAAATTAGAAGGAAATAATGATTACGTAGACTCTATAATAATTGTAGTAATTGTAGTATTTAATGCTATAATGGGACTTATTCAAGAAGCCAAAGCAGAAAAATCATTAGAAGCTCTTAAGAAAATGTCTGCACCAATAGCTAAAGTAAAAAGAGAAGAAAAAATTGTACAAATTAAAGGAACAGAAGTTGTTCCAGGAGATATAGTGGTTCTCGAAGCAGGAAATTTTGTGCCAGCAGACTGTAGATTAATAGATTCATATAATTTAAAGGTAGAAGAATCTAGTTTAACAGGTGAAACTATGCCAGTATTAAAAGATTCTAATGTGATTCTAAAAGAAAATACATCACTTGGAGATATGGTAAATATGGCATTTGCAACTACAGTAGTTGTTAATGGTCATGCAGAGGCAATTGTTACAGAAACCGGAATGAATACAAAAGTTGGAAAAATAGCCAAAATGATAATTACAGATGAAGCACCACAAACTCCAATACAAAAGAAATTGGCTGGAGTAGGAAAAACACTGGGACTTGGCTGTTTATTGATATGTGCTTTTATATTTATAATAGGTCTAGTTAAGAAAATATCACCAGTGGAAATGTTTATGACATCAGTTGGACTTGCCGTTGCAGCAATTCCAGAGGGCTTGCCTGCTATTGTAACTATTATGTTATCAATAGGTGTTACAAAAATGGCTAAGAAAAATAGCATAATTAGAAAACTTCCTGCAGTAGAAACATTGGGAAGTAGTACAGTAATTTGTTCTGATAAAACAGGTACTTTAACACAGAATAAAATGCAAGTAGTTAGTATAAGAAATATAAATGGAAAAGTTACAAATCAAGATGAAAAAGAATTTATATTAGAACTTGCTACAATGTGTACAGATGTAGATATAAATTATGATAAAGGAAAAGAGGAATTTATTGGTGAACCAACAGAAGTAGCAATTGTGTCTGCTGCAAATAGTATTGGTAAAAATAAAATAGATTTATATAAAGAATGTATACGTATAAATGAAATACCATTTGATTCAGAAAGAAAGATGATGACTACAATACATAAAATAGGAAATAAGTATAGAATTATTACTAAAGGAGCTCCAGATGTTTTGCTAAAAAGGTGTACAAAGTGTGTAAATGGAGACAAAATTTCTCCTTTAAATAGTACTTATATTTTAAGAATAGAAGAAGAAAATAATAACATGGCAAATGATGCACTTAGAGTACTTGCTGTAAGCTATATGGATGTTGATGAATTACCTAAGACCATAGATTCTAATACAGTAGAGAATAATTTAATTTTAGTGCGGGTTAATAGGAATGATAGATCCTCCAAGAGAAGGTGTAAAAGAAGCTGTAGCTACTTGTAAAAAGGCTGGTATAAAAACTGTAATGATAACAGGAGACCATATTGTAACAGCAACAGCAATTGCTAAGGATATTGGAATATTAAGAAAAAACGATTTAGCAATAACTGGGGAAGAATTAGATAAATTGCCAGAAGAAATATTAGATAGAGATATTATGAAATATTCAGTATTTGCAAGAGTTTCACCAGAACATAAGGTTAGAATAGTTAAATCATTTAGAAAATCTGGTGCTGTTGTAGCAATGACAGGTGATGGTGTTAATGATGCACCAGCTCTAAAAAATGCAGATATAGGAATTGCTATGGGATTTCGGTGGTACTGATGTCGCAAAAAATGCATCAGATATGATATTGACAGATGACAATTTCTGTACAATTGTTGAGGCTGTGAAACAAGGAAGAAATATATTTGATAATATAAAAAAAGCTATTCATTTCTTAATAGCTACAAATGTTGGAGAAATAGTAACTATTTTTGTAGGATTACTACTTGGGTTAAAATCGCCATTACTTGCAATTCAGTTATTATGGATTAATTTAGTTACAGATTCACTTCCAGCAATTGCTATAGGCTTAGAGCCACCAGAAAAAGATATAATGAGTAAAAAGCCAAGAGATGCCAAAAAAAGCTTATTTGCAGATGGATTATGGGGCAAGATATTTGTAGAAGGGATTATGCTACGGAATGTTAACATTATTTGCATTTAGTTTAGGAAATAGATTTTATGGATTAGAAGTGCGGAAGAACAATGGCTTTTGTTTGCTTAGGAATGTTAGAACTTGTCCACAGCTTTAATATAAAAAGTGAACAATCAATATTTAAATGTGACTTATTTAACAATAAATATTTGATAGGAGCTTTTATATTAGGAGCAGTTTTACAAATTGGTGTTGTATTAATTCCTGGTATTGCTGGTATATTTAAATTAGTACCTCTTAATAGTACACAGTGGCTTTATACGATTGGAATATCTGCTTTACCTATAGTTATTATGGAAGTGCAGAAAAAGTTTAATGAATTTAAGTTTGGCAAAGTGATTAACATCGAAGACAGAACAAGAACAATGTTCATGACCAAATAAGAACAGAGAATTAACCAAATATGATTTTTAAAAAAACCTCTTGTATAATATGGAAAATTGTGATATAAATGGTAAAGCATAATAAAAAAATCAGTTAAAAATTACCGAAATGGGGGAAAAGTTTTGGAAAGTTCTGTAAAAAGTAAAAAGACAATTTTAATTGTTGATGACGAAAAACCTATTGTTGATATTTTAGTATATAATTTACAAAAAGAAGGATACGAAACACTAGAAGCAAATGATGGAGAATTAGCTGTAAGTTTAGCATTAGAGAAGAAACCAGATTTAATACTTTTAGATATAATGTTACCAAAAATGGATGGACTAGCGGTTTGTAAGAGAATAAGACATACACTTAATGTGCCTATTTTAATGTTATCTGCTAAAGATGAAGAAATTGACAAGATATTAGGATTAGAATTAGGTGCAGACGATTATGTAACAAAACCATTTAGTGTAAGAGAGTTAATGGCAAGAGTAAAAGCAAACTTAAGAAAAGTAGAAGCTACAACTAATATAGTAGAAGAAATAAAAGAAGAGCAATCTGAAACAAGAACTAACATAATAGAAGTTGGAGATTTAAGCTTAGATTTAGATAAATTTGAAGTAAGAGTAAGAGGGCAAGTAATAGACTTAACATTAAGAGAATTTGAGGTTTTAAAGTATTTAGCAAAACAACCAGGACAGGTAATAACAAGAGAAGTTTTATTAGAAAAAGTTTGGGGATATGAATATTATGGTGATATAAGAACTGTTGATGTTACTGTAAGAAGAATAAGAGAAAAAATAGAAAAAGATACATCAAGTCCTAAGATATTAATTACAAAAAGAGGTGTAGGCTATTATATTGCATCTAAATAGTTTAATATATATCAAGTTCGAACCTACGATGATATTTGTTTTATATCATATAGGTTTGAATTTGATTTTTTTTCATTCAAAATAAATTTAGGAATTGTTACAAAAACTAAAAGTTAATAATTTTGTTTTAAAAATATAAATAAATTTATGTAATATCTAATAAAAAAGGAAGGAATAGTAATGATAAAGAATACACAAATAAAGATTGTAATTTTATTTCTACTATTAGGAATTATCTTTGTAGGAACACTAGGAGGTATATGTATTCACAGTCTAGAAAATGTGAATAATCAAGTAACATCAGAACAAGTAGATAATATACAGAATATATCAAATATAATACAGGCACAAATAAGCGATTTAAAAATAATAGCAATAATATTTATGGTTTTATTTATTATAATGTCACTTATAATAGGAATATTTGCTGTTAAAAAAATGATGATACCAATATCTGATTTTGTAAAAAATGCAGGAGATTTATCTAAATCAGACGATTTTAAGACGAAGTATTTAACAGATGGAAAAGGAAAAAAAGATGTTAATGAATTTGTTAATGCTTTTAATACTGTAACTACAGAGCTTAATGAAAATTTAAATGAAATAAAGAAACAAAAAAAGCAAATAGAAACAATACTTTTACATATGACAGATGGTATAATTGCTTTCGATTTAGAAGGTATGATAACACATATTAATCCAGCAGCAACAAAGTTTTTAAACTTGCAAAAAGAAGACGATAATTTTGAAAAGATATTTAAAAAACTAAATATTGATATCAATATAGAAAAACTTATATATTTAGAAGAATGGACATCTTCTGAGCAAAATATAAATATTGGAGATAGGTATATTAACATATTTTTTGCACCTTTTAAAGATTCTAATGAAAAAATTGCAGGTGTTATTGTATTAGTGCAAGATGTAACAGAACATGTAAAACTAGACAATATGAGAAAAGAATTTGTTGCAGATGTATCGCATGAATTAAAAACTCCTATTACATCTATTATGGGCTATGCAGATACTTTATTAGAAGGAGAATATGATGAAGATACTAGAAGTAGATTTTTAAATGTAATAGCTTCAGAAGCTAGAAGAATGGCTAAACTTGTTACAGATTTATTAACACTTTCTAGATATGATAATAATAATGTAAAATTAGAAAAATTAGAATTCGATTTAGGAGAACTTGTAAAAAGATGCGAAGAAAAATTAGAACTTGAGATATCTAAGAAACATCACAGTGTGGAATGTTTTGTTACAGCAAATGTACCACCTGTACATGCTGATAAATATGGAATAGAAAGAGTAATACTAAATATATTAACTAATAGTATAAAATATACACCTGAAAATGGAAATATTAAAATATATGTAGGATTTGTATATAATGATGCATATATAAAAGTTATTGATAATGGAATAGGAATTCCAGGAGAAGACCTAGCCAGAATTTTTGATAGATTTTATCGTGTAGATAAAGCAAGAACTAGAGAAATGGGAGGAACAGGACTTCGGCTTATCAATTGCAAAAGAAATATTAGATCAAAATGGAGGAAGCATAGATATAAGAAGCGAAGAAGGAAAAGGAACGGAGGTAGTAATAAGAATACCAACAAAGAAGTGAAATGGTTTGTGAAATAGTAATGAAATTATCTTGAAAAAAGAAAAGAATTAAGGTATAATTTAGATATTATGTGAGTATATGAAAGGAAGAATGTAAAAAATGATATTATTAACTGATAAACAAAAGAATATAATAAAGGAAATTGTAGAATGGATAATTTGTATAATTATAGCTATTATCATAGCTGTTTTAATTAGATACTTTGTTGGAACTCCTACAGTAGTAAAACAAACATCTATGTTCCCAACATTAAAGCAGGATCAAAGATTATGGCTTAATAGATTACCTAGAACATTAAAAGAAACACCCAAAAGAGGAGAGATTATTACATTTGAAGCTCCAAGTTCATCATATATTTCTGCAGATGAAGCAGATTTAAATAATCCTGTTGCAAAATATGAATATGAACCTACAGGATTATTTAGCAAGTTTACTTATTATGTGCTTGAAACTAAGAACTATGAGACAGAGGAACCAAAGGCAAAAGTAAGCTTTATAAAAAGAGTAATAGGATTACCTGGTGAACATGTAAAAATCAAGGATGGAAAAGTATATATTAATGATGTGGAATTAGAAGAGCCATACTTAGATGAAAATGTATACACAGATTCTTTAGAAGGTGTATTTACAGATTTAATTGTTCCAGAAAATTGCGTTTTTGCTATGGGTGATAATCGTTCTCAATCTACAGATTGTAGAAGATTTGGATGCGTTCCTATAGAAAAAATAGAAAGTAAAGTGTTATTTAGATTCTGGCCATTAAATTTATTTGGAAAAGTAGAATAGTGCCTAAAAGCTTATGGAGGAAGGTCTTTTGAGTTTTGATAATGTAATTGGAAATGATAAAAATAAAATTTTTTTAAATAAAATAGTAAAATCTGATAATACAGTTCATAGTTATATGTTTGAAGGAATAGAAGGAATAGGTAAGTCTATTTTTGCAAGAGATTTTGCCAAAATGTTACTTTGTATGGGAGATAGCAAGACAGATTGTAGAACATGCAAATCTTGTATAGAATTTGAAAATAACAATAATCCAGATTTTATTCAAATAAAACCAGATGGAAAAGTCATTAAAATTGAACAAATTAGACAAATGCAAGAGAAGATATTAGAAAAGCCAATTGTGTCAGATAAAAAAGTGTACATCATAGATGATGCAGATTTAATGACAAAAGAAGCTCAAAATTGTTTATTAAAGACATTAGAGGAACCACCAAAATTTGCAGTAATTATTTTAGTATTATCTAATGAAAGTAAAATTTTAAATACTATTAAATCAAGATGTATGAGAATATTTTTTGAAAAATTGAAAAATGAAGAGTTAAACAAGTATGTAGTAGAGAATTTTGACAAAAGTCAAATCAAACAAAGTATGATAGAAAATTCTACTCGGAAGTATAAATAAACTTATAAAAATTAGAGATAATTATGAGGAATATGAAAAGTTGGAAAGTCTTTGCAAAAGATTTCAAAAAGATAATATATTGGATATCATTAATAATGCAGATGTTTTATATAAAAACAAAGAAACAATTGATGATATATTAGATTATATGGTAACAACTTTTTACAATTTATTTGTAAAAGATACAACAAATAAAGGTTATATTAATGGAATAAAAATAATAGAGGAAGTTAGGCAAAGGATAAAAGGAAACAGTAATTTTGATATGAGTATAGACCATTTGATTTTCAAAATATGGGAGGAAATAAATGAAGACAGTAATAGGAGTCAAATTTAGAAAACCAGGAAAAATATATTTCTTTGATCCAGAGAATCTACAAATTAAAAGAGATGATTATGTAATAGTAGATACTCAGATGGGAGAAGAAATAGGAAAAGTAGTAATAGATAATAAAAAAGTAAATGAAGAAAAATTAGCAAATACATTAAAGAAAGTAATTAGAGTGGCTACATCGCAAGACTTAAAGCAATATGAAGAAAACAAGCTGAAAGAACCAGAAGCTTTAAAAATATGTGAACAAAAAATAAAAAAACACAAGCTAGAAATGAGATTAATAGATGTAGAATATAAATTTGATAATAGCAAAATTTTATTCTATTTTACAGCTGAAGGTAGAATTGATTTTAGAGATTTAGTTAAAGATCTAGCAAGTATTTTTAAAACAAGAATAGAATTGCGACAAATAGGTGTAAGAGATGAAGTCCGTAGAATAGGTGGAAATGGCATCTGCGGAAGAGAGTTATGTTGTTGTTCTTTTTTAGGGAACTTTGATACAGTATCTATAAAAATGGCTAAAGAACAAAATATATCTTTAAATCCAGCAAAAATATCTGGTAATTGTGGAAGATTGATGTGCTGTTTAAAATATGAGCAAGAAGTTTATGAAGAGAAAATAAAGAGATTACCTAAGATAGGGGCTATTGTAAAAACTGAAGATGGCAAAGGAACTGTAGAGGAAGTAGAAACCTTGAAAGAAAGAGTTAAAGTAAAAATTAAAGATGGAGATGACTATTTTTATAAAAGATATGATGCTCAAGATGTGAAGATAATTAAAAATATAGAGAAACAAAGAATAGACCCAGAAGAAAGCAAGCATCTTAAGGAATTAGAAGAATTAGAAAAATTAGATAAGAATGAAAAAGTAGATGATGATATATAATATAAATTATATAGTGGAAGGTGGTGAAAATAATGGCATATAAAATTACAGATAAATGTATATCTTGTGGTGCATGTGCAGCAGAATGCCCAGTAGGATGTATTTCTCAAGGAGAAGAAAGATACATAATAGATAAAGATGCATGTATAGGTTGTGGAACTTGTGCTGGAGTTTGCCCAGTAGAAGCACCAGAAGAAGAATAAATTTAAAACTGGCAGTAGATTATTAAATTTTCTACTGCCAGGTTTTTTATAGAGAACTTTTCGAAAATATTATTATATTTATTTTTTGTATATTTGATATATATCAAACGTACACCATTCTCCTAAATCTAAAGTATCTATATATTCAAGTAAATACTCATCATCATTGTAATGACTGTTATTAAAAAGGATAATAAAGATTCTTTCATATTGGTTAAAAATATCATTATTAAAATCTTTAATATATTTAAATGGTGAGTTGTTATAAGTCTTTAAAGTGTAATAATTATAATTTTCAAAATAGTAAGATATAATAACACTTTGTTCTACATTAGAAGTAAATAATATTGCATCATCGCTATTTATGTATTTATTTACAGTATTAATATATTCTTTAGAAAAATCAAATTCTAAATGCATTCTATATGAATATGAAACAATTCCAAAGATTACAAACAATATTAAAAGAATGATCCTAAGTTTTTTAGAATTGATATTTCCTATATAAATTGATAAAAAAAGAATCATACAACTTACTATACTAATACTAGCATATCTTGCATAAAAAACTGGTTTTACTAATATAGAAATTGTTATACCAATAATGCATGTTGCTAAAAAGGTAATAAAACATATTAAGCTTTCTTTTTTATATTTAGACTCTTTTTTTAATATAAAGTAAAGAGCTAGGATAATAATTAATGAAATGAATATTATGTATGCATTTGTAAAATTTCCTAATCTAAATATATAGTAAGGATATTTCAAAATGGTTGAAATTGTTATTTCAGGAATCCAAAAATTTTGTTTTACCTGAATTATCTGATTAAATAAAATGCCTATCCATGGTAAATAACAAACCAAGTTAACTAATCCAGAAATAAGTAATTTATAAAAGTTTTTAATATTAAATAATATCATTATTAAATATAATATTACTGCAGATAGTAGAACATAGTAATGAGTATATATTCCTAATATACTAAAGATAGTCATTAAAATTATACTTAAAGAGTCTTTTTTTTGACAGTATTTTATTGCATATAGAGTCATTCCATATAAGAAGAACATAGACCAAGAATACATTCTAATTTCAATTGCATATTCCATAACAATAGCTGATGATAGAAATATAATAACAAAAGCATTAGCAATTTTTTTCCCAAATAACTTACGAACTTCGAATTCATTAAGTATTAATATTAATACTAATGGAATAATTGAAAAGAATTTGAGGGTATTTAGTCCTGTTCCAAATATTAAAGTATATACTTTTAGTAATAAGTAATATAATGGTGGATGGACATCATTTGCTGTTATAGAGATAATATCTTTTATATTATTATCAATAATTTTTATTGTATAAAATTCATCATACCATATATTAGAATTTTTGAAAAACGATATCCATATTATAGATGATAAAAGTATAATCGATAATATTCTAAAAATTCTATTATTAAGTATGGTATCTAAAATTTTAATGAAAAAGTTTTTCATATTTTTTTCCTTTCATCACTTTTAAATATATTAAATACAAAAGTAGAGAATCCAACTATTGTAATTATTAAATTTCTATAAGTAAAAAAAGCATGTTGATAAGAATGATTTTTAAATAATATATACCAAATAAAAGGAACAATAGAAATTACTAGGTATATTAGAGAGGCTGGATTAAATTTTAGATTCTTTTTCTTTTTATTTTTAAATAATAAATTCATTATATATACAATTAGTCCTATAAATAGGATTATACTAGGTCCATTAAATGCTAATTTTAAATTGGCTGTAATAGTATCAAATACATTAAAGTTTAAAAAGAAAGAGTGATATTTTTCTAAATCATTTGAAACAGTTCTATATAGTATTTGCTCAAAACTTTTTGCAAGAGCATTATTATGGTATATAAGATCAACTATAACAAGTTTAGTAAGCTCTGTGAAAATATAGGAAATACCCCATATAAAAGATGCTTTTGCACATATTTTTATATTATCTAATAAAGAAAGATTATTATTTTTGTTTTCTAGTAAAAGATATATAATTAATGGAATAAATAATGTAACTATTGGAGTTGTTAATAAGTCTAAATAGCAAGTGAGCATTCCTAAAATCAAAAATAATCCATATATATATTTCTTTATATTGTTATAATATTGAAGTATAAAAATAGAAAATACTTGCATAAGTATCATTATTAATACACCTTGCAAAGTTAGTCCACATAGAAAATAATCAATCATACAAAATGCAATAGAAAAGATAATTACATACATTTTTCCTAATTTCTTATTTATTAAATATAACAATATTATAGATAAGCCAATCAATAATATTGTAAATAAATTTCTAATACCATCTAAGTCGAACATTAACAGTAGTAATTTTATTATAAAGCTATATCCATGCCAATATCTAGAATATTCTACATAAGTTTTGAAATTATTATCTATAGAGTATTGTAATTCACCGGATTTGATCTGCAGATTTTCCAAAGTCATGAATTGCAGAAGAATCTAGTTCACCTACAGAGTCTTCAATTTTTCGTTGGTCTAAATCATAAGAATAATTTTTTCTACCTAAAAGCATTGAACCAACAATATCTCTTGAATCCATAGAATAAATAATATTTAGCATAAGTGCTTCTGTATAATTATCTGTTTTTATATTAGCTACTTTTCTTAGTGAGTTTTGGTGTTCTTCACATAATATTTCTGCACTTGTTTTCATATTATTATAAATGTAATCTTTATTTATAAGTGAAGATAAGAATAAAAAAAGTAGAAATATTAATATCATAATAAAAAAAGTCGCCACATATTTTAAATATTTCATTTTTCCTCCTACAATTTATATATTTAGAATATAGTTCTTTAACTATAAGATATATAATTAAAATTGAATGAATTATATACTAACAATATAAAAAAGTAAAGTGAGCATTATAATTCGCGAGTATTCTGATTAGAGATAATGTTACCGCATAGAAATAGTTTGATATATGTATAAATTTAAACCAATCTTGAAGCGTGGTGGGTAATTGGTATGAATAAGTTTTATAACACGCATTTGATTTTTTCAAATGTCAGAATATGAGCAGTCGGCGATTGGTTTAAATTTATACATATATCAAACTGTTTCTATGCTAGTATGTGCTTTTAAATGAGCTATGAATGATAATTAATAAGCTTTTGGGAATATAAATGTTGTTTATTTTTTCTCTTGACATAAAGGATTAATTAATATAATATTAGGAAAATGCAAAAAAAGGAGAGTATGAAATATGAGTGATTTTATTCGGATTTTTATTTAAGACAAATGCTGTAAATATATGTCCAGAAAATAGTCCATTCTGGTATACATCAGGAAAAATAGGACCATACTATATTAATGCAGAGTTTTTATATGGTAGCAAACAAGATTCTGAAAACTTATTGAATTGTATTAATGCAGAAAAGAATAATGAACTAGAATTACCAAAGAAAGTATTTGAGAAAGTTCAAAAACAATATGATGAGAATGAAATTTATAAACATGTTATTAATGAAATGAAGAGCAAAATAGAGGATAATATAGATATTAATGAAATTGATTATATTTCAGGTGGAGAAAGAAGAGATTGGTTCTTTTCTTATATGATAGCTAAGTTATTAAAAAAGCCACATATAACAATATATAAAAATTTAAATGCTGTAGTTAGCGATTATAATTTTGAAGATACAAAAACTATAGAAAAAATCGAAGGAAAGAGAGTTTTACATATTGTTGATATGATAAATACATCATCAAGTTATACACGTGCTTGGATACCAGTTATAGAAAAATTAGGTGCAAAAATTAAGTGGAGCATGTCTTGTGTTGATAGAATGCAGGGAGGAGCAAAGGTTTTAGAGGATAATGGCATAAAATGTATGTCAATTGTACAAGTTGATAAAAATTTATTTGATAAAGCTTTAGAATTAAAAGTTATTAATGAAGAACAATATAATATGGTAAATGAATATATAAAAAATCCAGACGAAACAATGAGAAAATTTTTAACCCGCCATCCAGAATTTTTAAAGAATGCACTTTTATCAGATGAAAAAACAGCGGGAAGAGCAAAAATGTGTATAGAACAAAATTTATATAATTTAGATTAAAGGGATAAGAACAATATAGTTGTAGAAGATTATATTGTTCTTTATTTATGATATAAAGTATGAGATTATATTTAGTATAAATAAAATGGTATATATATTGACAATTTGATAACTAATATGTTATCATTTTAGTATAAAGGAGAACAATATGTATCAAATAATTTTCTATCAGGACAGTAGGGGCACAAGTGAAGTGGAAGAATATATTGTAAATCTTAATAAAAAAAACTAAAGATAGTCATATAAAATTAAATAAGATAATATCATATATGAGAATGCTTAAAGAACAAGGATTAAGTTTAGGAACTCCATATATTAAACATCTTGATAATGACATATGGGAACTAAGACCATTGAGAGATAGAATACTTTTCGCATATTGGGATAATAATAAATTTATAATATTAAGCCAGTTTGTAAAAAGAACACAGAAGACACCTAAAAGAGAAATTGAGAAAGCGAAAAGTTATTTAGAAGATTATAAAAAAGGAGGGGAAAGCGATGAGTAAAAAAGAATTAACTTGGGAAGAAATAGAAAAAAAATTAGATATAACCCCAGAGCAAGAAGAAGAGATACAGATTGAAATGGATATAATAAAAGCTACTATAGAAGCCAGGAAGAGATGTGCTTTGTCGCAAAGAGATTTAAGTAAAAAAACTGGAATAAAGCAACCAGCAATTGCAAGAATAGAAAGTCTATCGCTTTCACCTAAGATTAGCACTCTTATAAAATTATTATATCCAATAGGATATACAATAAAAGTGGTTCCTTTACAAAAAAACAAAAAGTAGAATAAAAGATATCACAAATAGCCAAAATGTAAAGTTATATTTAATTCTAATATTGGAGAATTATGTAAAATTTAACAATAAAAAACTTCGAATATAAAATTCGAAGTTTTTTATTGTCTTTATTCTGCATTAAGATCTCTATTTGTTATCTCTTCCAAATCAAGAAGTTCTTGCCATCTTGAATCTACTTCTTTTTGGAATTCTTCTATCATCCATTCATTTCCTGGTTTAAACATATGTTTAAATCTTCTTTGAGGTTTTAAGAATTCTTCAATAGGTAGTTTATTTTTTGGCTTATAGTTTATCTTATATTTTCCGTCTATTACTTCATATAAAGGCCAGTAACAAGTTTCTACAGCAAGTTTTATAATATCCATTAACATATCTGTAGGATATCCCCATCCTCTAGGACATGGTGCTAAAACATTTAAGAATGTTGGCCCCTCTGTATAAATTGCTTTTTCAGATTTTTCATATAAATCTTTAAAATTGCTAAGTGGAGCTGTTTGTGCAACATAAGGTATATGATGTCCTACCATTATTTTACTTAAATCTTTTCTAGATTGCATTTTTCCTGGAATAACTGTTCCTGCTGGAGTTGTTGTTGTATCTGCAAATTTTGGTGTTGCAGAAGAACGTTGAATACCTGTATTCATGTATGCACCATTATCATAACATACATAAACCATGTCGTGACCTCTTTCCATTGCTCCAGATAAGCTTTGAAGTCCTATATCATAAGTACCACCATCTCCACCAAATGTGATAAATTTTGTATGTTCATCTTTTGGTAATTTTCCTTGTCTTTTTAAAGATTTATAAGCAGCTTCTGCTCCAGCGCTATTTGCTGCTGCACATTCAAATGCAGTATGTATAAAAGAGTCTGTCCAAGCTGTGTATGGATAAATAAATGTTGATACTTCCATACAACCAGTAGCACAAGATATAACTGCATGATCTTCTTTTTTTAATGCTCTTAAAACCATTCTTCCCACAACAGGAGCACCGCAACCTGCACACATTCTATGACCTGCTGTAAATCTAGATGGTTTTTCAGCAATAACTTCTTTTAAATTATATGCCATATTATTCATTCCTTGTATAATATATTTAGGTTTTTTGGATTTACCTATAAACCGATTTTTATTTTGTGTTTTAAAATAGTCCAAACAAGAGGACCAGCATATTAAAATTTAGTTAATAATACTTTGCTAATATACAAATAATTATTACTATTTTAATTTTCTCTTAATCCTAAATAACGATAAGGATTTTCTATATTTCCATCAGCAGCAATTTTTTGCAAATCTGCAAAAACACTTTCTATATCTTTAGCTGCTACATCTCTACCACCAATACCATAAATATAATTACACATTGGGACTTGATATTTATTTACATACATAGCAGATGTAACATCTTCGAAAAGTGCACCGCCAGCAGCATTTAAAGAATCTGCTTTATCAAGTATTGCTACAGCCTTTAATCGTGATAATGCTTTTGCTATTTCTTTAGCAGGGAATGGTCTAAATACTCGCACTTTTAAAAGTCCTGCTTTTATTCCTTTTTCTCTTAAACTATCTACAACATATTTTGTAGTACCAGCTGTTGAATTCATACATACAATTGCAATTTCAGCGTCCTCTAATTTATATTCTTCAAAGAAAGAATATTTTCTTCCTGTTAACTCTTCGAATTCTTTTGCTACATCTAAAATTACTTTTTTAGCATTTTGCATAGCTACAGATTGCTGATATTTGTGTTCAAATAAATAAGCTTGTAAATCAAGTGGGCCAATTGCTATAGGCTCTTTACGATTTAATAAATAATGGTCAGGTTTGTATGTTCCAACGAATTTTTTTACGGCTTCATCTTCTAATAATTCAATATTTTCTATAGAATGTGATGTAATAAAACCATCTTGACAAACCATTAATGGAAGTAAAACATCTTTATGTTCAGCTATTTTATGAGCCATTAATAAATTATCATAAGCTTCTTGATTATTTTCACTAAATAACATAATCCAACCACTATCACGTACACCCATTGCGTCAGAATGGTCGTTATGAATGTTTAATGGACCAGAAACAGCACGGTTTACAAGTGACATAACGATTGGAAGTCTTAAGCTAGAAGCAACATAAATCATTTCCCACATAAGTGATAAACCATTTGCAGATGTAGCTGTCATTGCTCTTCCGACCAGCAGCTTCTGCACCAATACATGCAGTCATAGCACTATGTTCGCTTTCAACAGCAACGAATTCTGTATCAACAGCTCCATTGCTAACAAAAGTAGAAAAATATTGTGGTATTTCAGTGGAAGGGGTAATAGGAAAAGCAGCTACAACATCAGGATTAATTTGCTTCATTGCAATAGCTGCAGCTTCATTACCACTTAAACGTTCTCTAATTCCCATTTTATTTATTACCTCCTTCTTCTTTCATTTCAATCGCTTTAAAAGGACAAACTTTAGCACATATTCCACAACCTTTGCAATAGTCGTAGTTAAAGTCTTCTCTTTTTTGATCTTTATTAACTGGAATTGCATCATCAGGACATACTGGAAAGCATAAACCACATTGCTTACATTTTTCAGATAAGTATACTGGTTTTATAGATCTCCAATCGCCTGTTTTAAATTCTCTTGCATTTCCAGCTTCATATATATTTCCACCAATAGTTAATTTACTTGCTGGTGTATGTATATTAATATTTTCAGACATATCTTTTAACTCCTTTTCTTTTAGATTTTTATTCATATTTTTAGTTTCTGCAAATAATCCGGTGTAAGCAAGTAACAAGTAATATATATAGTAAAAAATTCCGTTTTCTAAGGCGCTTTAGTTTGTACTGGATTCATATGTTAGAGACACACTATAAACAGAAACAATAAAAGCGACTCATGGTCGAAGCTCCATTTTTTACTATATATATTACTTGCTTACACCTACTTGAGGTATATAATTGATATTATGTATTAATATTATATAGTAAAAAATGACAGTTTACTTTTTTAGTAGTTTGATTTTAAAAATAATTTTATTAGTCTATCTTTTTAACTTCATTTAGAGCAAGTGTTAAAGCTTTCATATTACCTTCAATTACTTCTGGCTTTTTAGCAAATTTATGTTTAAAAGAAGCCTTCATATCATTTAGAAGTTCTTCATCTGTCATAATTTCGCTAACTTTAACAATAGCAGCAAGCATTGGAGTATTAGGAAAATATTTTCCAAGAGCCTCCATAGATACTTTTCTTGCATCAATTGTATATATATTTCCTTTATAATCTTTTAATGCATTTTTTAAATAATCTGCATCTTTTGTTGTATTTATAACAATTGCACCAGATTCTTTTAAACCAGCAGTTACATTTATAGATTCTAATAATGTATCATCTACAACAACTACATAATCAGGTTCATAAATATTACTGTGAATACGAATTGGTGTATTAGAAATACGGTTATAGGCAGTAATAGGTGCACCCATTCTTTCTGGACCATATTCTGGAAAACCTTGAATATATTTACCAGTGTTAAATGCTGCATCAGCAAGTAAAAGTGATGCTGTTTTTGCACCTTGGCCACCTCTACCATGCCATCTAATCTCAATTAAATCATTCATTTATTTTTTCTAACCTCCTTAGCTATAATTTTACTAAAGTATATGTCTAAAATGTATGAATGTCAAGCTAAAAACTAGACTGACAGGTCAGAAAAGGGAAGATTGGGGATGGGTTAAATGTTTGCACAAAATGAACGTTTAACTCCGTTCCAAATCTTCTTTTTTCCTTTTAACCTTGACTTTTTGCTATTTTGGGGGTAAGATATTATAGTAAAAAATATGGTTACTACATGAGTTTAAGTAACCTAAGGAGGAAAAATAGTTTATGGGAGAAGTTATAGTTGTAACATCTGGAAAAGGTGGAGTAGGAAAAACAACAACTACAGCTAATCTAGGTTCTGCACTAGCACTAAATGGAAAAAAGGTAGTATTAGTAGATACTGATATAGGACTTAGAAATTTAGATGTAGTAATGGGATTAGAAAATAGAATAGTATACGATATAGTAGATGTTGTAGAAGAAAAGTGTAAATTAAGACAAGCTTTAATAAAAGACAAGCGTTTTAATGAGCTTTTTTTACTTCCAGCAGCTCAAACAAGAGATAAAAGTGCAGTAAATGAAGAACAAATGAAAGAACTTACAAATAAACTAAAAGAGGAATTTGATTATATATTAATAGACTGTCCAGCAGGGATAGAACAAGGATTCAAGAATGCTATTGCTGGTGCAGATAGAGCTATTGTTGTTACAACAGCAGAAATATCATCTATTCGTGATGCAGATAGAATTATTGGACTCTTAGAAGCCTCTGAAATAAAAAATCCTGAGTTAATTATTAATAGATTAAGACCTAATATGGTAAAAAGAGGAGAAATGATGGATGTTGATGACATCGTTGATTTGCTTTCTATAGATTTAATTGGTGTTATACCAGATGATGAATATATAATTACACAAACAAATAAAGGTGAACCTGCAGTTTCAAACAAAAAAGCACCATCAGGAAAAGCATATATAGAAATTGCTAGAAGAGTTTTAGGTGATAATATTGAAGTGACAATTCCTGGGAGAGATGAAGGATTTTTTGCTAAAATATTAAGCTTTTTTAGAAAAAAATAATTACCAATAGTGGAGGAAATAAGCATGTTTGAAGGCATAATTAGTTTTTTTAAGAAGTTTGGTAAAGCAGAATTGCAAGATACAAAATCAAAAGATATGGCAAAAGAAAGATTACACTTAGTTCTTATGCAAGATAGAGCAAATGTATCTGCAGACTTTTTAGAAATGATGAAACAAGAAATAATAGATGTAATAAAGAAATATATTACTGTTGATGAAAGTGAAATAGATGTTAGATTAACAAATAAAACAAATGAAGATGGGACATCTGGTGCACCAGCTTTATATGCCAATATTCCTATTGTTAGCATAAAAAATGAAAATAAAAAAATGGAAAAGGAAGAATCTAATAATAAAGAAATAAATAGTAAAAAAGAAGAAAAGACTACTAAGAAAAGTGAAGCTAAAAAAGAAGAAAAGCAAAAAGTAAATGACGAGATAAATAAAAGTTCTGAGAAAACAGAGAAAAAATCAGAAAATAAAGAAAACAACGAAAACACTGATAATGAAGAAAATAGCGAAAATAATGAATCGAAAAATAATTCTAAAGAAGATAATAAAAACAAATTAAAGGAAACAGAAATAATTGAAAAAGAAACTAAAGAAAAAGATGGAGAAGATGATAAAAAGAAAAATATAACATCAAAAAAAACAGTGGCAAAAAAAGTTACCAAAAAAACAGTTGCTAAAAAGAAGGCATAACCTAAATATATTTTGGAGATTGTAATATGAAGAAAAAATTATTAAAAAATATCGAATGGGGTATTTTAATTTGTACTATTCTCTTGATTGGAATAGGTATGGTAGCTTTATATTCATCAACTCTGGAGTCAGGATTTGACGAATTAAAAAAACAAGTAATGTGGTTATTAATTAGTATACCAATTGTGATAATGATTGTTTTCTTAGATTATGAATTAATTACAAATGTATCCCAAATTGGATATTGTATTATACTTATATTGTTAGTTTTAGTATTATTTACTACTCCAGTTAATGGTGCAACAAGCTGGTTTGATATAGGGCCTTTTTCTTTTCAACCAGCAGAATTTGCTAAAATATTTGTTATACTATTACTAGCAAAAGGGATTGTTAAAGTGCAAAAGCAAGACAAAAATGATATTAGTAAACCACTAAAATTATTTTTAGTTTTACTTATTGTCGCAGTTCCAGTATTATTAATTATAAAGCAACCAGATTATGGTACAGCTCTTGCTTTTTTAGTTGCAACTATTTTTATGCTTTTTGTATCAGGAATTAATAAAAAATATATTATAGGAGCAATTTTATCTGTTGTAATTATTGTTCCATTATTATATTTTTTTGTATTACCAGAACATGCAAAAACAAGAATTGATGTTTTTTTAAATCCTAACTTAGATCCAAGAGGTGCAGGATATAATGTTATACAATCAAAACTTGCAATAGGGGCAGGACAGTTTTTTGGAATGGGTGTTACAAAAGGTAACCAAACACAATTAGGATTCTTATATCCTAAAACGACAGACTTCATTTTTTCTGTGATTGGTGAAGAAATGGGATTTATCATAGGTGCAGGTGTTATTGTTCTATATGTAATACTAATTACAAAAGCTATATATGTTGCAAAAACTGCTAAGGATGACTTAGGCTCATATATTGCAATGGGAATAGCAGGTATTTTTATGTTCCATATGGTAGAAAATATAGGAATGACGATGGGGCTTTTACCAATAACAGGTGTACCACTTCCCTTTGTGAGTTATGGAGGAAGT
This sequence comes from uncultured Clostridium sp., assembly GCA_900557195.1. Classification (GTDB taxonomy): domain Bacteria; phylum Bacillota; class Clostridia; order TANB77; family CAG-508; genus CAG-492. The sequence goes on along the minus strand of USRT01000023.1, from coordinate 6,854 downwards.
TCGCTATTAACTAACTTTGTACTTGTAGGTTTATTATTAAATATAAGTGCAAGAAGAAAAAAGGCGATTTTTATAGAATAAGTAAAAAGGTGTTACAGTTTTAAATATAAATAAAGAATTATTAACTAATAATAGGTAAAGGAAGATAATAATGTATATAAAACCTTTAAAAATAGGAAATGTAGTATTAGAAAATAATATAGTATTAGCACCAATGGCAGGTATAACAGACCTGCCATTTAGATATTTAGCTAAAAAATTTAATCCAGGTTTAGTCTATACAGAAATGGTAAGTGCTAAAGCTCTTTTTTATGGTGATGAAAAGACAAAGAAACTTTTAAATATGAGAAATGAAAAAAGACCAATAGCTGTTCAGATTTTTGGCAGTGATGTAGAAGCTATGGTATATGCAACTAAATACTTGCAAGATAAAGCAGATATCATAGACATAAATATGGGTTGCCCAGCACCAAAAGTTGTTAAAAATGGTGACGGAAGTAAATTGTTACTTAACTTGGACTTAGTAGGAGAAATCGTAACAGCTGTTGTAGAGGCATCTAATATTCCAGTAACTGTAAAAATAAGAAAGGGTTGGAATGATGAGAATATAGTGGCAAAGGAAGCAGCAAAAATAATAGAAAAAGCGGGAGCATCTGCAATAACAATTCATGGAAGAACTAGAGAAGAATTTTATTCTGGAAATGCTGATTGGGATATAATAAAGAAGGTAAAAGAAAGCGTTAATATTCCATGTATAGGTAATGGAGATATAAAGTCACCAGAAGATGCTTTAAAAATTTTTAAAGAAACAAATGTAGATGGAATTATGATAGGAAGAGCATCACTTGGAAATCCGTGGATTTTTAAGAATATTATAGACTATCTAGAAAATGGAACATATGATGATTCATTTCCAAATAATAGCCAAAAACTTAAATTAATAATAGAACATATCAATCTGGAAGTAGAAGAAAAAGGAGAAGATATTGGAGTTAAAGAAATGAGAAAACATCTTAGCTGGTATATTAAGAATTTAAAAGATGCAAGTAGAATAAGAGAGAAAATAAATACATTAAAAACAAAACAAGAAGTTATAGATTGTCTTGAAGAATACTTTAAATCAATATGAATATAAATAAAAAAGAATAGATTTTATCTATTCTTTTTTATTTAATAGGAAAAAGCTAAGTATATAAAATAGCTAATGTGTATTTCATATTAAATAAAATAATTACACCAATTTTTATTAAAATTGGCGTATGAAGAAAGAGGCGAACTGCAAAAATTTTCAAAAAGATGGAATTTTGAAGATGTTCGTTTTTATTCTTTAATTGTAATGAAAGAAGGGGATTAAAAATGAAAAATAAAAAAGTTATTATATTTGTTATTGTGCTTGTAATTATTGCAATTATAGTTTTCTTTTTTGTAAAAAACAATTATAAAAAAATTAATATTGGAAATAATATAACTAATAAATCAATTGAGCAAATTGAGGAATATATTTTAAATATTAGTTCATATAAGGCAAGAATCGAAGTAGAAGTTATAAGCAATAAAAATGAAAATAAGTATATATTAATGCAAAAATATGTATCACCAAATATATCAAGACAAGAAGTTGTAGAACCAAGCAATATAAAAGGAATTGAAACTATATATGATGGAACAAATTTAACAATTAATAATTCAGGTCTAGGATTAAGTAGTATATATGAGAATTATCAGTATATGGTCGATAATTGTTTATGGATTCGGAAGCTTTATACAAGATTATAAAAATTGTAATGATAAAAGTATTAAAGAAGAAAATAATGAAATTGTAATGGAAACAAAAGTAGAAAAAGATAGTAGATATATATCGTATAAAAAGTTATATATCGACAATAAAACCTATAAGCCAACTAAAATGTTAATACAAGATGTTAACAAAAAAACTATAGTTTACATATCATATAAAGAGATAGAAATAGATAGTTTAAGTAAGGAAGAGGTTTTAGCGTTTCATCTTAAAAATATAGAAATAAAAGATTTCTAAAACATTATTTGAGCTATCATTTTATCTTAAGAAGCTAATATTTAAATATATCAATTAAATAAGATTATAGATATACAAATACTGGGAGTGAAGTAAGATGATAGTAAAAAGAGGAGATATGTTTTATGCAGATTTAAGTCCTGTTGTTGGATCTGAACAAGGGGGAATAAGACCTGTGGTTATAATACAAAATGATGTAGGAAATAAACATAGTCCTACAGTAATAGCTGCAGCTATTACATCTCAGCTTGGAAAAAACAGATTGCCAACACATATAGAAATAGGGCCAGAAAACTGTGGACTTAAAGCTGAATCAGTTGTTTTAGCTGAACAAATAAGAACGATTGATAAAAGCAGATTAAAAGAAAAGATTGGTCATATAGATGATGAATCTGTTATGAACAAAATAAATAGTGCATTAGGAATTAGTTTTGGTCTAGAAGAATGATTTTTGAATTTAGCAAAATTTGTGATACGTTGACGTGTTATGTTAAATTGTGCTATAATATAGTTATGTACTAACATTTTATAATAAATTCCTTTGTCGACTATGGATTAATCACAGCACTAGTACAAATAAATTTTTGGAGGAAATCAAAATGGCTGTAGATATGGCTGAGACAAGAATTATCGAAATTACAGGAGCAACTGAAAAAGAGGTAGATGAAAAATCAAAAAAAGTTGCTGCTGAAGAACGGGCCAAAAACCCGAATGCATCTGTCACTATAAAGGAAGGTTTTCATAACTGCGGAGGAGGAATTTTGCTGCCTTCATATCGTGTTATAATAACTTCCTAAGCCTAAAGAGGGGGTCCTGAATGGGACTCCCTCTTTATAGTTTTTATATTAATAGTGATTTATCATTATTCACTATAGATTTATAACAACTTATTTCTTCTGTAATTTTTTTATAACCGAAATTTCTTTATACAATTTATCTATTCTATCTTCACGAATAGATATTGCGTGTTCATATTCTGCAAGAATAGAAAAGTAATTATCTAAAGTTTCATTTTCTCGCAGAAGCTCTTGTATTCCCTCCATATAATAATTTCGTTTTTTTTCAGATTGTGATAAATCCATTTTAGTTTTATATTCATCTATTTGTTTTAATCTTTTTACTTGAGAACTTAAGTATTTTACATATTTATAAAGACCATCTATTTCATAATATATATCATCTATAACTACCTTAAATAAAGCTTTTAATACCTTTAAATTGATTTTGCCAAATTGATAATTCATGTTTAACTGATCTAGCGCTATAGATTTTTTTATGTCTTCTGGTTTAGAATCTTCAATTAATTCATTAAGAGTTTCCGAAATGTTAACATGTGTTTTGTATTGTCTTTTAGAAGTAATTGCATCATATTCATCTGCTACTCTTATAATTTGGGCAACATATGGAATCTCATCTTTTGTAAGACCGTTTGGATATCCAGAGCCATTTAAAGCTTCATGATGGTAAAGTGCACCTGCACTATAGGGTTTTAATTTTTCATCTTTCATACACATCTCATATCCATATATTGTGTGTTTTTTCATAATTTCATATTCTTCATCTGTTAATTTTGAAGGCTTTTGTAATATTGAACTTGGAACCTTTAGTTTACCAATATCATGTAAATATGCACATATTGTAGAGTAAGCTGTAAATTCTTTTCTGCAGTGTAAGTATTCACATATTCTACAAACTAAATTTGCAACATTTTCACTATGTTTTCTAGTTACATTATCTAAAGTACCCAAGATCTGTAATTGCTCTTTTACAGTTTTCTCTAAGTTATATGATCTTAAATTTATTGGACTATAAAAATTAAAATTTTCGTTTTGCATAAATTACCTCTAACTTAATTTTTTTTTTATAATAACATTATTAAAAACATAAATCAATATAGCATATATTAAAATGAATAATATAATACAAACGATTAAGTTAGGAATTATTATTATAAATGTATTTACAAAACATTTTATAAGCAAATATGAAAATACAATCGAAATAATAGGTGCAATAATCCATTTTTTATAATCAATAGAAAAATTGGTAGCCTTTATAAGTTCTCTTAAACTAAGTATGAAGTTTAAGAGTTCGCTAATAAAAATTACAATTACATATCCGAGTGATTCCTTTAATAGGAAGTAAAAAGTAAATAAATGTTATACTAGTAAATAAATCTAGTATATTTATACCCATTACTTTTACTTGTTTATCTAGTCCCTTTAATATGCTGTCTATTATGCTATCTAAATACATAAATACAAGTAATGGACATAAAATTTTAATATATTTTGATATTTCTATATTATTATAGAATAATATGGAAAATGAATCTGAAAAACACAGAAAAATTCCAATTATACAAAAAGAAAACATAAATGAATATTTAAATATTAAATTAAGCATTCTATTCATTTTACCATTTTCGCTTCTTGTATTGTAATAAGAAAATTCAGGTACCAAAAGGTTAGCGAAAGTAGTAATTACAATATTCGGAAAAAGTAACAGAGGAAATACCATACCATTAATTAATCCATATTGAGACAAGGCCTCCCTACAACTTAGACCTGATTTTTCTAATCTTAGAGGAATTAGCAGTTGTTTAACTGTAGAAAGACCAGAACGAATATATGAAGTTATTGCTACAGGTACACTTATTCGTAATATTTTTTGGGAAAAATTGCATGTTACAGAACTTCTAGTCTGATTTAATTTCCTTTGATTTAATTTGTACAAAAAATATAATATAAAAAAAGAACAAGCTTCAGATATTGCTTCACCTACTACTAATGAGATGATAGCAAAATCTACTGATTCAGGAGCAAGCAAACTTAATAAAAAACATATAATAGAAATTTTAATAATTTGTTCTAATATTTGTACAAAAGCAGTTTTTTTTACTTGTCTAATAGCAGCAAAATATCCATTAATACAAGAAGACATAGATACAAAGGGAAGTGAAAGTGAAATTACATAAAAAGGAAAGCATGATACTTTGTTATGTAAAAACGTACTTGATATATATGGAGCAAATATAAATAAAGCAAGTGTTGAAAATAGTCCAAAAGCTAAACTAAAGAATAGACATTTTCTAGTAGCGTTTTTTATATTTTTATCATTACCATAAGCTAATTCTTCAGAAACAATTCTGATGCAAGCTAAATTAATTCCTGAAAGAGAAAATGTAACAAAGAAAAAATATACAGACATTACAAGCTCAAATACGCCTACAGATTCACTTCCAATTTTATTTGATATATATATATTAAAAAACATTCCTATAGTTCTTAAAATAAGGGATGTGCAAGTAAGAATAATACCATTAACTAGAAAGAATTTTATTTTTTTCAAATTTATCACCTGACTTATAAAAGTATATGATGAGTGAATTTAAACAATTACCTTTTTATTATTGAAGTGTAAAATAATATGTTTTTGGAGTTTGAGGTAATAGTATGTGATAAAATTATAGGATATTAATGTTTTGTGTTTAAAAAATTTAGCTTGAAAATATCTTCTAAATAGAATAGAATAAATAGCAAGAAGGGAGTGGGATAATGGTACAAAATGTGGAAAACTATATAGAGTTTATTAAAGAAAAACATAAAGGACAAAAAAGAATTCAAGGAACAGAGTATTATTTACATCCAATACAAGTAGCTAACATTTTGAGAGAAAAAGGATTTGATGAAAATTATCAAATTGTAGCACTATTTCATGATTTACTAGAGGATACAAATACTACATATGAAGAGATATTAAGAATTTCCAACAAAAATATTGCTGATGCAGTTGTATTATTATCTAAAGAACCAAATTATATAATGGAGCAATATGTGAAAAAGATAAAAGAAAATGAAATTGCAAAAAAGGTGAAATTAGCAGATAGATTACACAATTTATCTGAAGTACATTTTGCATCAAGAAAATTTATAGATAAATATATTAATGAAACTAAGGAATGGTATATAGATTTAGCAAATAAGACTGTTTTTGAGAAAGATATAAATAGAGAATTAGAGAGATTAATTGATTTAAACAATAGTGAAAAATAATAAAATAAATATAAAGATTATAATTACTATTTTATAGTTATAGGAGAAAGTATAATGAAAAATATATTATTTGTATGCGCAATGAAAAAAGAAGCTGAGTTAATTGCAAAAAAATTAAAACTTGATAAATTAGAAGAAAATCTATACAAGAAAAATAATATTTCTTTACTAATTACAGGGATAGGAAAACAAAAAACTGCAATAAGTCTTACAAAATATTTATGTGAAAATGTAAAACCACAATTAATAATAAATGTTGGATATGCAGGTTCTACAGATATAAGAGTAGGAGAATGGGTAGTTATAACTAGAAGTTATAATTATGAATGGGAAATTCCAGGAGAAGAAAAATATAGTATGTTAGATTTTGGAAACCAAAGTCTAAAGATTATTAATTTTAATGCACTAAAAAGGGTAGAATGCTATTCTGCTGAGAGTTTTGTTACAAAGACGAGTTTAAAGGAAAGTATAGCTTTTGATATGGAACTTCATTCTATAGCGATTTTATGTGATATGTATAAAATTCCGTTAATGTCATTAAAAAAGATTAGTGATAATTTAAGTTTAAATGATTATTATGATAATTTAAAAGAAGAGAATGTATTTGAACTTGAAAGTTGTTTGGAATTATTGAAAGAAGAAATATTAAATGATTTAATTGAAAATTAATTAAGTTACCTAAAAAAATGTAATATGAATAATTTTCTACATATAAATGGTAAAATTAAGTGACGCACTTTGAAATAAAAATAGACACATAAAAT
>USRT01000022.1 GCA_900557195.1 uncultured Clostridium sp. | reverse complement strand
ATAAGAAATTAGATAATACTAGTGGTATTAAAAATGGTAAAAATAATTATTTAATTTATGAGGGTAAGATTGATAAATTAAGTGAATTAACTGTTAAAGTTGGTATGTGGGTTAGTTATGAAGATATAACTAATGAGTATATGAATAGTGGTTTTGTTGGGACTATGAAAGTGTATATTGAATCTAAATAATGAAAGGAAAGGATAATTATGGATAAAGAGTTTTTTATAAAAAATAAAAAGAAGATTATTATTGTAGTTGCTGCTATTGCAGTTTCTTTGATAGGATTTTCGTTACTTAATTCTACTTATTCATTATTTTATCATGAAGAAACTTCTAAGAATACTGAAGGATATTCTACTGGTACTTTATCTATAACTGCTAGTAGTAAAGGTAGTACTATTAGTTTATCTGATGCTTTACCGGTAGAAGATAGTGTTGGTTCTACTAGTACACCTTATACTTTTACTATTTCTAATACTGGTAATTTGAATTATAAGTTTAATATTAAATTATTGTCTACTGGTAGTAGTAGTACTACTATTGGTTCACAATATATTAAATTAAAAGTAGATGATGGTAGTGTTACTACTTTATCTAGTTTATCTAATGGTATTATAAAAAAAGATGTTACACTAGCTGCTGGTGAGAGTATAGATATTAGTGTTAGAGTATGGCTTAGTATAAGTACTCCTAATAGTCAGATAGGTAAGACTTTTAATTCTAAGATTGTTATTGATGGACAGGCTGTTTATACTGAAACAAAGGAATATACTATAAGTTATGATCTTAATGGAGGAACTTCTAGTACTCCAGAGCCTCAAAAGAAGCTTAAAGGTGAAGCAATAACTTTGAGTAATGTTACACCTACTAGAAGTAATTATACTTTTTTAGGTTGGAGTACTACTAAAAATGCCACTACTGCAACTTATAGTGCTGGAGAACTTTTTACTATTGATGCTAATACTACATTATATGCCATATGGCAAAAAGCAGGAACTGTTGTCGAAGCATATAGTGTTGTATTACAAAAAAATGTTTCGGGAACAATTACTCAAATGACATCTAAATCTATTGCTCCAACACTAGCATTTGCATATTCATTCACAGCTTCTACTTTATCTAATTCTTATAAACCATCATCAATTTCATGTACAAATAATCAAGTAGCAACTTTAGAATTTAATGGTGAAGTATCCGGTTTAAAAAATATGCAGAATGTAACAGCAAAAATAAATAGTGTCACTTCTAGTACAGTATGTACAATTTTATATTCAAAAGGTGATGTTTCTTAAAATATAATAAAAAGGAAATTATGGAAACTTAATTTAATATAATTAAGTTTTTTTGAATATTAATAAAAATTTTGTAGATAATAATAATGGTGAAATATATATGAAGAAGATTATTGTTAGTGTTTTATTAGTATTACTTGTGGGGGTTAGTACTATTATGGGGACTTATGCTGTTATTATTAATGTTGTTAGTGATAATGGAGTAGATAAGATAGTTAATGTTATTAATATTAAGGATTTACTTAGTGATGATAATGGTAATTATAATAGTACTTATTATGATGTTAGAGATGAACTTAATATTAGTGATAGTGAGATGGATGTTTTAATGAATTCTAGTTATCTTAATGATAGTTTGAAGATAGTACTTGATAATGTTGTTAGTTATAAGTTAAGAGGAGGTACTAAACTTAGTAATGATGATATTTATAATATGATTGTTAATGATGTTAATAATGATGATAGTATTAATAATATACTTAAGAATAAGGTAATTGATAAGAGTAATGTATATAGAAGTGATATTAGTGATTATATTTATGATTTAGATGTTAATCTTATTAGTGATTTATGATTATTTTATTTATAATTATTTTTGTTATTATTGCTTTATTATTTGTTTTGGAAAAGAATAAGATTAATATATTAAGAAGATTAGGAGATACTTTTATTATTTCTGGTAGTTTTATTATTGTTATTGGATTAATATTTAAGTTTATTATTAAGAGTAATATTTATTTTATTAATATTAGTAATGTTATTAATGTTATATTTAATCAGTTTTTAGTTATAAGTATGGTATTTTATATATGTGGTATTATTAGTTATTTGGGTTATTATCTTATTATAAAAAGTGTATAATTATTTATTTAATTATATCTTTTTTATTTTTCATATACTAATATATTAATTTATACTTTATTTTTTACTTATAAATAATCATTCTTAATAATTATTTTCCTAAACAAAACTTTGAAAATATTTCATTTATTATATCTTCTGATACATTTTGTCCAGTAATTGTACCTAAGTCACTAAGGGCTTCTTTAATATAAATTCCAATTATATCAATTGGTAAATTTTGCATTATTGTATCTATTGACTGTTTTATATTATATTCTGCTTTTTTTATTTGATTTTTATGTCTTGCATTAGTTATTACCATTGAATTATCTGATTCTATATCTCCCATATTAAACATATTATTTATAGCATCATACAACTCCTGTATACCATCACCTAATTTAGCAGACATTTTAATAATAGGAATTTGTAAATTTAATATTTCTTCTTTATCGTCTAATGCATGTTTCCCTAGGTCAGTTTTGTTTAGGACAATTATTGAATTCTTATTTTTTATTAATTCTAATATTTTATAATCTTCTTTCTCTAACTCTTTTGAGTTATCAAAAATTGAAATTATTAAATCTGCTTTACTTATCAAATCAATTGACTTGTTAACACCAATTTCTTCTATTTTGTCACTTGTATCTCTAATACCTGCTGTATCAATTAATTTTAATGGTATTCCCTTTAGATTAATATATTCTTCAATTGTATCTCTTGTAGTTCCTGCAATGTCACTTACAATGGCTCTTTCTTCATCAAGAACCAAATTTAATAAAGAAGATTTGCCAGCATTTGGCTTTCCTATTATTATTGTTTTTATTCCTTCCTTCAGTATTTTTCCAGTTTCGAAACTCTTTTCTAAAGCCTTTAATTTTTCTAGTATACTTTCTAATTCTTTTATAGCTCTATTGCTTGTGACTTCCTCAATATCATATTCTGGATAATCAATTGTAGCCTCTATATCTGACACAATATCTAGTAAATCTCTTCTAATTTCCTCTATTTTTTTTGATAAACGTCCTTCTAACTGAGTAATAGATGCTTTTGCTTCTTTTTCAGTTTTTGAATTAATTAAATCAATTACAGACTCAGCCTGTGATAAGTCGATTCTACCATTTAAAAAAGCTCTTTTAGTAAATTCGCCTGGCTCTGCAAGATTCGCTCCATTTTTTAAACATTGTTCTAATATCAACTTTTGAACAATCATTCCTCCATGTGAATTAATTTCGCACATGTTTTCAGTAGTATAGCTCTTAGGTGATTTAAAAAATGATACTAATACTTCATCTATTACTTCATCTGTTTCGGAATCTATAATATACCCAAATTTCATACTATATCCTTTTATATCATCTAATTTATTATTTTTAGGTTTAAAAATTTTTTCTAATATTTTAAAACTTTCCTTTCCACTCATTCTTATTATCCCTATTCCACCGTTTCCCATTGCAGTAGAAATTGCAACAATAGTCTCCATTTTTCCCTCCTAATTTTAAAAAAATCAAAGTTAGAAATCAGTTTAATAATTAATACCTATAAACTAAAATCCGAACTTTGACTTCCGATTTATTATTAAATTATTTTTTTGAAATTACAATTCTTCTATTGGGTTCTTCTCCAATACTATGTGTATCTATGTTACTGTTTTCTTGTAATTTACTATGTATTATTTTTCTTTCATATGCAGACATTGGTTCTAATGTAATTGATTTTCCTGTTTTTATAACTGTCTTTGATATTTTTATAGCTAAATCTTCTAATGTTTTTTCTCTTTTCTCTCTATAACTTTCAATATCTAATAAAACTTTTACTCTATCCTCAAAATTTTTATTTACTATGCTTGATAATATTATCTGTAAAGAATTTAGATTTTCTCCTCTATATCCAATTAACCTTCCTGCATAACCTCCATTTAATTCAAGTAAAATTTCATTATTAACAATATTAATCTTATATTCCATTTCACTATTAGGTAATTTCTCTATAAATTGTTTTAAAAAATCTTCTAAAATTATTTTTCTATCTTCTATATTAGTAATATTCTTTTCTTCTTTTTTTGTATTAACATTATTTTCCTTTACTTTTAATTCAACTTTAACAACTCTTGGAGTTAAAATACTAAAAAAACTTCTTTTCTCTGTGTTTTCTAAAATCCTTATTTCTACATCATTTTTAGAAACATTTAATTTTTTTAATCCATTTTCAATTGCTTCATTCGTTGTTTTTCCTTCGGAAATAATACTTTTAAGCATTTTCTTTTTCCTCCTTAGAATTCATAATTTTTTGAATAATTATTCTTTCTATAATCATTAGAACATTACTTACTAACCAGTATAAAGCTAATCCTAATGGTGCTATTAATGCAATTGATACTGACATAATAGGCATCATATATGTCATACTCTTATTCATATTTTGCATTGCTTCTAGTTCGTTTGAATCCTCTCCTTTATCTGACTCTTCTTTATTTTTATCTTTATTATTTTGCATATTAGTAGTCATTTTAATAGAAATAAAAGAAGATATTACATATAAAACAGGTATGATATATACTTTATAATCATTTAAACTTTGTGTTGGAACTTTACTTAAATCTAAACCTAGAAAACTCATATTTAATCTCAAATTCTCTAATTCATTTATCTTATTTTCTAATTGTTCTTTATCTTCTATTTCACCTTTTTGTAGATTATTTGTTATTTCTTGATAGTCTGTTTCTGCTGCGTTTATTATTGCTATTTCTTTATATGATGATTTATTACTACTTTCTTCTACTTTTTTTGTATATTCTTTATATATCTCTGATTCTTGAACATGCTTCATATGAGTTAATGGCTGGCTAACTAACCAAAATACAGATAAAATTATAACTATTTGTATAATAGCACTTAAGCAACCACTAAAAGGATTCATCTTTTCTTTCTTATACAATTCCATTATTTCTTGATTTAATTTTTCTTGATTATTTTTATATTTCTTTTGAAGTTCCTGAGTTTCCTTCTGTATCTTAGAGGTCTTCTTCATTGATTTTTGCTGACTAATTGTTATAGGAACCAAAATTATTCTTAATATTATAGAAAATAATATTATAGCTATACCATAATTATCAAATACATTATATAATATATTTAATAAATATCCAAAAAGATCTGATAATAATCCCATATATCCTCCTTCGTTATTTTAAAGGGTCATATCCACCTTTTGAAAATGGATTACACTTTAATATTCTTTTTATTCCTAAATATATCCCTTTTATACATCCATACTTTTCAATTGCTTGAACAGTATATTCTGAACAAGTTGGATAATATTTACATTCTACTCCCATAGCTTTAAACATGGGAGAGATAGCTTTCTTATATAGTTTAACTAAAAAAATTATTACTTTTTTCATATATTTAACAACTTCGCTCTTTTAAAAATATTTTCCATATCTTTTTTTATTTCGAAATAATTAGCTTGTTTTATGTTTATATTTTTATTCCATAAAAAAACAATATTATATCCTTGTTCTATATCATTATTAATTATTCTATAATTTTCCCTAATTAATCTTTTCACTCTATTTCTTTTTACAGCTTTGCCTAGCTTAGTATTTATAGCTATTCCAAGAATATTAGTGTTTTTTTTATTTCTATTTATGTATACTATTATTTGATTACCATAATATACTTTTCCTTTGTTTAATACATATCTAAATTCATAATTTTTTTTTAATGTTAATATTTTTTTCATAAAACTCACTCTTTATTAATAATTACAAAAAGAGCCATTTCCCAATGGCTCTAAAATTAAGCACTTAATTTTTTTCTTCCTTTTGCACGTCTTGCTTTTAATACATTTCTTCCAGCTCTAGTTTTCATTCTTTTCATAAAACCATGTTCTTTTTGTTCTTGTCTATTTTTTGGTTGAAAAGTTCTTTTCATTATTGCACCTCCTATTTATATAAGCCGTTTTAAACGGATTATTTCATTTTATTTGATAATGTTACAATTATACATTAATATACCTATTTATGTCAATACCAAAAAACAAATTTGCAATAAAATTTTCTTTTTATATTGACTTTCTTTTTATATGTCTGTTATTATTATAGAAAATATAAGAAAACAAAAGTATTTTTTCTTGTTATATATTTGTAGAAACCCTTTATTTACAGCTATTTCCACATGTGTGGATATTTATCAACATATGTGGATAAAATTGTGGATAAGTAATATTTCTACATTCATTTTAGAATTTTGGAAGGACTGAAAATATAATGCAAAGTGAATTAAATGAACTTTTAACTAAAGCAAAAGAACTTTTAAAAGATGAAACCACAAAGATTTCATATGAAACCTGGATAAAAAACTTAGAGATACAAAGTGCAGATAATGGTAACATAATTTTACTTGCAAGCTCAACATTTCAAAGAGATGCTATTGAGTCAAGATATCACGATTTACTAACAAACACATTTAACTTTATTACAAATAAAGATTGTTCTGTTACTATTATTGCAAAAGATGAAGTCCAAGAATCTAATTTATCTAGTAGTTCTAATTCTACAATTGATACTACTAGTGGTTATTCTAATTCTACATTAAATCCAAAATATACTTTTGATACTTTTGTTGTTGGTAATAATAACAGATTTGCTCATGCAGCTGCTTTGGCAGTAGCAGAAGCTCCAGCAACTTCATATAATCCATTGTTTATTTATGGTGGTGTTGGTCTTGGAAAGACACATTTAATGCATTCTATTGGAAATGAAATTTTAAGAAAAAACCGAGATTCAAAAATTTTATATGTAACATCAGAAAAGTTCACTAACCACCTTATCAATGCAATTAAAGACAACAAAAATGAACAATTTAGAACAAAATACAGGAATATAGATGTATTATTAATAGATGATATTCAGTTTATTGCTGGTAAAGAAAGAATTCAAGAAGAATTTTTTCATACTTTTAATACTCTACATGAAAGTGGAAAACAAATAATAATTTCAAGTGATAGACCTCCAAAAGACATTCAATTATTAGAAGACAGATTAAAATCTCGTTTCGAATGGGGTCTTATTGCTGATATCTCTAACCCTGATTATGAAACTCGTTTAGCTATATTAAGAAAAAAGGCTCAATTAGATAATATTATAATTGATGATGAAATCTTATCAAATATAGCAACACGAATAGATTCTAATATTAGGGAATTGGAGGGAACTTTAAATAAATTAATTGCAAAATCTTCTTTAACTAATAGTCCTATTACACTGGAAATGGCAGAAAAAGCAATTAATGATATAGTATCTCAACAAGATAAAGTAATTTCTTCTGATTTTATTCAAGAAACTGTTGCAAAATATTTTAACATAAGTGCAAAAGAATTAAAAGGATCCAAAAGATCTAATGATATAGCATTTCCTAGACAAATTGCTATGTACTTATGTAGGAATGTCGCTCAAATGTCTTTACCTCAAATAGGAAAAGACTTTGGTAAAAGAGATCATACAACAGTAATGCATGCTTGTAATAAAATAGAACAAGAAATAAAAGAAAATCAAAATACAAAACTAATTGTGGAAAGTGTGAAAAACATATTACTAACTGATAAATAGTTTATATTTAAATGAATATGCTGTATTTTATAAAACTATGTTTGTATAAATTTGTGTTTGTTAAATCTATATCAAATTCTTCTTAGGGAAGCTTTACATTGGATATACACACCCCTATGTTGATAACCTGTTAATAACATGTTGAAAACTTTGTTATCCACACTTTAAATTTTAAACCTGTAGATAACTTTATGATTTTTCCACAAAAGTATCAACATCAATTTTTATAGGGAAATAAACTATACACATAGTTATCCACATTATCCACATAACCTAATACTACTACTGCTAATTATATTTAATATTTATAAAGGAGACGATGACAAAATGAAAATAATTTGTGAAAAGGATAAAATCCTTAAAGCACTTAATTCCGTAACAAAAGCTGTAGCTTCTAAAACAACAATGCCTATTTTAGAAGGTATATTAATTCAAACAAATGAAAATGAAGTAAAATTAACAACCTATGATTTAGAAATAGGTATAGAATATATAATAGAATGCGAAGTAAAAGAGCAGGGAGCAACTGTAGTTAATGCTATAATGTTTAGTGAAATAATTAGAAAGTTACCTGATACAGAAATAAATATAGAACTAAATGAAAAAAACCTTTTAGTAATAGAATGTGAAGGGTCTCTATATAAGCTTGCAACAATGAATCCAACAGAATTTCCAGAATTACCTCAAATTAATATAGAAAATTCTATAGAAATAGAACAAAATGCACTAAAAGATATGATAAGAAAAACAATTTTTGCAGTAAGTACAGAAGAAAATAGACCTATTTTTACAGGATGTTTATTTGAAATATCAAATAATAAATTAAACTTAGTAGCTGTTGATGGTTTTAGATTAGCATGGAAAAGTAGATTTTTACAATCAAAAATAAATGACTTTACTGCTGTAATACCTGGAAGAACTTTAAATGAAATTAATAAAATAATATTAGATTCATTTGATACTATAAAAATTGGAGTTGCAAAAAACCAAGCTTTATTTGAAATGGAAAATTGTAAAGTTGTTACAAGATTATTAGATGGTGAGTTCTTAAATTATTCTAGTGTAA
Organism: uncultured Clostridium sp.; assembly: GCA_900557195.1. Classification (GTDB taxonomy): domain Bacteria; phylum Bacillota; class Clostridia; order TANB77; family CAG-508; genus CAG-492. Next base: position 26,560 of record USRT01000022.1, on the reverse strand, counting down.
TACCTGAAAATTGGGAAACAAGAATAAGAGTAAATAAAGATATTATACAAAATTGTTTTGAAAGAATTAGTTTAATTTCATCTTCAAGTATAGAAAAAGAAAAAAAATATCCTGTTAAAGTGATGATTGATATAGGAAAAGTAACAATTTCATGTACAAACCAAACAGGAGATGCAAAAGAAGAAATATATGTTTCTACAGAAGGAAAAAACTTAGAAGCAGGATTTAATCCAAAATATTTCTTAGATGCATTAAGAGCAATTGATGATGAAGAAGTATTTATTGATTTTGGGACAAGTATATCACCTTGTATAATAAGACCAGTAGATGATGGAGATTATATATATATGATATTACCAATTAGGTTAAAAGATTAAAATAATGTTTTCCACAGTTGAGGCACAATATGTTGATAAGTAATATAAAATTACAAAATTTTAGGAATTATAAAAATTTAAATATAGAATTAAATAAAGGAATTAATGTTTTTTTTGGAGATAATGCACAAGGAAAGACTAATATATTAGAATCTATATTTTTATGTTCCATAGGTAAGTCTTTTAGAACTAATAAAGAAAAAGAAGTAATACATTTGGGTGAAACTTTTGCCAAAATTAGTATAGACTATGAAAAAAGTGACAGAAAAGGCACCGTTGATTATGAGTTGTCAGACAAAAAAAGTATTAATATTAATGGAGTAAAAATAAAAAAACTAAGTGAATTATTAGGTAATATTAATATAGTTATTTTTACTCCGGATGACATAAATATATTAAAAGGGCGGTCCAGCTGGCAGAAGAAGATTTTTGGATATGATGATAGGACAATTAAAACCAGCATATGTATATAACTTAAATATGTATTTAAAGTTTTTGGAACAAAGAAACAATTATTTAAAACAAATAAAGTTGGAAAATAAACCAATAGATATGTTAGAAATATGGAATGAAAAAATTATTGAATATGCAGAAAAAGTATATAAATATAGAAATGAATTTATGAATATCATAAAGGGGAAAATTAACGAGATTCATAGTAATATTACTGATAAAAAAGAGGTAATACAAATAGAATACATATCTGATTATGTAAATAATGAAGACTTTAGAAAAAAGTTACATAATTCCGAAAAAATAGATATTATTAGAGGGTTTACAACAAAAGGTATACATAAAGATGATTTTGTAGTAAAAATAGATAATAAACCAATAAATGTATATGGGTCACAAGGGCAAAATAGAACAGCAATTCTTTCCTTAAAAATTTGCGAATTACAAGTAATTTATGAAGAAATTGGAGAATATCCAATATTATTACTAGATGATTTTATGTCAGAGTTAGATGAAAAAAGAAGAAAAAGTTTTCTAAAAAATATAAATGATATTCAAGTAATTATAACTTGTACACAAGAGATAAATCTGGAAAATGATAATTACAATAGTTATCTTGTGAAAAGAGGAGAAATTATTAAATGTACATAAATATAAATAATAATACTATTATAGATACAAAAGATATTATTGGAATTTTTAATATAAATAATATAAACCAAAAAACAGAAGAAAGTTTTTTAAAATTGGTTAACATACAGGATAATTGTATTTATAAATATAATTCTGTTGTATTAACAGAAAAAGAAGATAAAATATATACTTATATTTCAAAATTTTCATCTATAACATTGAAAAATAGAATAAGTATGTAAAAGAAAGGAAATGGTAAAACAATGGAAAAATTTGAGCATGAATATGGAGCAGAACAAATACAAGTTTTAGATGGACTAGAACATGTAAGAAAAAGACCAGGAATGTATATAGGAAGTGTTTCTATAAGAGGACTACACCATTTAGTGTATGAAATTGTAGATAACTGTGTTGATGAAGCATTAGCAGGTTATTGTACAAAAATAAAAGTTGAAATTGAACCAGGTAATATAATATGTGTCGAAGATAATGGAAGAGGAATACCTGTAGATATTCATCCAAAAACAAAAATATCAGCTGCAGAAACCGTATATACACAATTAAATGCAGGAGGAAAATTCGGTGGAGATAGTGGGTATAAGGTTTCAGGAGGTCTTCATGGTGTTGGTGCTTCTGTTGTTAATGCTCTAGCTACATGGGCAGAAGTTACAATTCAAAGAGATGGCGGAATTTTTCAAATGAAATTTGAAAGAGGTAAAACTGTTCAAAAATTAACTAAAATGGGGGATTCAAACCAAACAGGTACAAAAGTAAGATTTCTTGCAGATGACACTATATTTGAAACTTTAGAATATGATTATGAAACATTAGAAAACAGATTTAGAGAAATGGCATTTTTAACAAAGGGTTTATTTATTAGTATAGAAGACAAAAGAGGAGAAACTCCTAAAAAAGCCGAATTCTGCTTTGAGGGTGGATTAAATTCTTTTGTTGAATATTTAAATAAAAATAAAGAGAAGATAAACCAGCAACCAGTTTATATCGAAAAAGATGGAGAAGTACCAGTCGAAATCGCATTCCAATATACAACAGCATACTCAGAAAATATTTATTCATTTGTTAATAATATTAATACAGTAGAAGGTGGTACACATTTAGAAGGATTTAAAAGAGCATTAACAAAAACCTTTAACGACTATGCTAAATCTCATAATATTTTAAAAGAAAAAGATGGCAATCTTCAAGGAGAGGATATCAGAGAAGGTATTACGGCTGTTATTTCTGTAAAAGTAAGGGAGCCACAATTTGAGGGACAAACTAAAACAAAATTAGGTAATAGTAATGTTACAGGTGTAGTTCAAAGTTTAGTTAATGAAGCATTATCAACATTTTTAGAAGAAAACCCTAATGTTGCAAAGGCAATTTTAGAAAAATGTATAAGTGCTTCAAGAGCAAGAGAAGCAGCTAGAAAAGCAAGAGAATTAGTTAGAAGAAAAAATGCTTTAGAGTCTACTACACTACCTGGAAAATTAGCAGATTGCAGTAGCAAAAATCCAGAAGAATGTGAAGTTTATATAGTAGAGGGAGACTCTGCAGGAGGAAGTGCTAAACAAGGAAGAGATAGAAAATTCCAAGCAATTTTACCTCTTTGGGGAAAAATGTTAAATGTAGAAAAATCAAGAGCTGATAAAATATATAATAATGATAAATTGCAACCTGTTATTTTAGCAGTAGGAGCTGGTATTGGAGCAGACTTTGATATTAGTAAAATTAGATATGGAAAAGTAATAGTTATGGCAGATGCCGATGTTGATGGATCACATATTAGAACATTATTATTAACATTCTTCTTCAGATATATGAGACCTCTTATAGAAAATGGTAATGTTTATTTAGCACAACCACCATTATATAAATTATCAAAGAGAGGAATGAAAGATATATACTGTTATACAGATGAAGAAATGGAAAAAAATCTGCAAGAAATAGGTAGAGATGGAGTTTCTATTCAAAGATATAAAGGTTTAGGAGAAATGAATCCAGAACAACTTTGGGAAACAACAATGAATCCAGAAACAAGAATACTAGTAAAAGTAAAATTAGAAGATGCAATAAAAGCAGATGAGATATTTACAATATTAATGGGAGATGAAATTGCTCCAAGAAGACAATTTATTGAGGCAAATGCTAAATATGTAAAAAATCTAGATATATAAATTGTATATTTTTCTGACAAACTTAGATAATGAGCTTAAAAAATTTATTTATTACTAACATATATTATATAGAATAAATTATTAATAGCAGGTAATAAAAAATTATTACCTGCTATTAGACATAAAGCTAATATTAATCTTCAGCTAAAACTAATATACATAATTTCTAACCTAATATATATTGCTATATAAATAAGCTATTCACCACATATATTAATCAGTTGCTCGACTATTAATGCACGCATAATAGCTAGATTCATCCATAAAGAACTAATAAAAACCACTAAAAACATACAAGAATAATCTTAACTTCGAATATATTACTTATAATTTAACCATAAAATATAGCTTACATACAAATAATATACTCTCATCGCCGACAAATATTAACCAATTAATAGCTGATATTTATCTTTGATCGAATAATAAAAAGCTTAGAATTAAACCTAATATTATTCTTAGTTCAACTAATATTAACCTTATATTAATATTATGATCAAAATTAAAAAATATATTCAAAAATTTATAAAATTTAAAAATGTCGAAAAATGAAATACGAAATATGTTGACAAGCGTGTTATGTATATGCAATAATAAAAATATAAAATAAAAGAGAAAGGAAGAGAAAAATAAGTAAAAAAATCGATTCAGTTCAAAATTGGTTACCATTCGAAAGAATATTAGAAGAAGGAATTATAAAAATGAAAAATGGTAATTATGTAAAAATAATTAAAGTTATTCCTATAAATTTTAATCTAAAATCAGATTTAGAAAAAGATTCAATATTAAATTCTTATAAAATTTTCTTAAAAACATGTAATTTCGATATACAAATTATTATTCAAAGTAATAAAGAAGATTTGTCTAATCATATTTCCAAAATAAAAAATCAATGTAAATTAGAATCAAACGAAATAATTAATATTTCAGAAAATTATATTACATATATAGAAAATTTAAATTCTAAAAAAAGTTCTTCAAGTAAAAATTATTTTATTCTAATAAAAAAATCTCCAATAGTAAAAGAAAATGATAATGAAAATGTAATAATAAGTGAATTAAATGACCAATTTTATAAAATAAAAGAATGTTTAGCAAGATGTGGTAATAGTGTATTTGAAATAAAGGAAAAGGAATCAATTATAAATATTTTAAAATCTTTTTTTAATAAAACATAGAAAGAAGTGATGAGTATTTTAGAAAGATATTTAAAAAAAGAAAATAAAGATAATTTTTGTACACAATTATATAAAGGAATGATAACTGAAAAAGATACTATAAGCCCTAGTTATATAAATTTAGCAAATCCAAAATTCATTGAAATAAATGGTATTTATTATTCTAGTCTATTAGTTGTTAATTATAATAGAGAGCATAGTGATTTATTATTAAAAGATATAATTAATACAAGCATAAATATAAATATTTCTATGTTTTATGAAAAAGAAGATGTATATAAAGTAATAAGAGAACTAACATATCATATAGGAAATGTGGGATTAGAAGTGAGAACTCTTTCGAGAGACAGACAAGATGCAGATATAGCAGCTTTTACATATAATGATGCAAAATATATAAGAAAAGAAATACAGGTTAATAATGAAGATTTATACTATTTATATATGTATATGAATCTTTTCTCAAATAATAAAAAAGAATTAGAATATTCAATTAATCAGATTGAAGGATTATGTCAAGCAAAAGGAATAATAACAAAAAGAGCATATTTTAGACAGGAAGATGCATTTATAGCATGTTCACCAAGTATGGAAAATAGCAATTTATTAAAAGAAGTTTCAAGAAGAAATGTATTAACAAGTGGATTAGTTGGTACATATCCATTTATATCATCTTCAATATTTGATGAAAATGGAATATTTATTGGTACAAGTATTTATAATAATTCATTAATTTTTATAGATAGATATAATACTAATAAATATAAAAATGCAAATATGTGTATATTTGGAACAAGTGGTGCTGGCAAATCATACTATACAAAATTAATGATTTTAAGATATAGATTATTTGGAATTTATCAATATATTATAGATCCTGACAGAGAATACGACAAGTTATGTAAAGCGTTAAATGGCACTATTATAAAACTTGGTCCTTCATCCAGTACATATATTAATATTTTTGATATAAGAGAAGACAGTATAGAAGAAAATAATATAGGATTTTTAGCAACTAAAATAACAAAATTAATTGCATTTTTTAATTTAATATTTGGTGAAATGAACGAGGAAGAAAAAGGAATAATTGAAGAGAAAATTATAGAAGTATATAAACAAAAAGGAATAACTTTTGATGATGAAACATTATACAAAAATGATAAAAATAAAATAAAAATAAAGCCTGTTTTTAAAGAAACAAAAGATATGCCTATATTAGAAGATTTTTATAATATTTTGGATAAAAATGAAAATACAAAAAAATTTAAAATAAAATTAATACCATTTGTAAAAGGCTCTTTAAGATTTTTTAATAATTATACAAATATTCAATTAGAAAATAAACTTATAATTGCAGATGTTTATGAGCTAGGCGAAGAAAATTTACAATATGGAATGTTTTTATTTACGGAGTTGTTTTGGGATAAAATAAAAAAGGATAGAAATATAAAAAAGGCAGTATATTTAGATGAAATATGGAGACTTATAGGAGTAACATCTAATAAAAATGTAGCAAGTTTTGTTTATAAAATATTTAAAACAATTAGAAAGTATGGAGGTAGTGCAGTTGCAATTACTCAAGACGTTGTAGATTTGTTTAGTTTAGATAATGGTTCATATGGAAAAAGTATTTTAAATAATTCAAGTAATAAAGTATTTTTCTCACTTGAAGAAGAAAATATAAAAACTTTAGAAGTATATAGTAATTTATCTAGTAAAGAAAAAATCGAAATAAAATCATTGAAGAGAGGTGAGTGTTTACTTTTTGCAGGAGATGATCACATATTAATAAAAGTTGAATCATCAGGTATAGAGAAAAAGATAGTTGGAGGTGATGTAAATGAAAAAAATTGTAACAGCATTGGGAAATCCAATATTGAATAATGAACTAAAAAAATATAAAGAATTTCAGATTATGATTAATGATATACAGTATCAAGAAGCAATAATAGAATTTTTAGAAATAGAAAAGAATATAGATTACATAATTTTAAATGAGATATTACCAGGAAATATAAGCATTGAAGAATTAATTAATAAAATAAAAAATAAAAATGAAAATATTGAAATAATTATAATATTAGAAAAAGAAAATAAAGAGTTAGAAAGTTTTCTATATAGTAAAAAAATATTTAATATTTTTTATAATAATAAAGTAGAAATTATTGACATTATAAAAATATTAAAAAATAAGAAAATAAATAATATTAAAATAGAACAAGATATTGAAATAATAAAAGATATTATTTTAAATGATTCTAATATAAATAAACAAATAAATAAAATTAAAATTAATAATGAAACGAAGAAAAGTTTAAAATCTAATAATAAAATGATTTGTGTTCTTGGTAGTAGTGGTGTAGGAAAAAGTATTTTTTCTGTATGTTTTTCTAATTATTTAAAAAGTAAAAAAAATAAAATATTAATAATTGATTTTGATATATTAAATAATAGTATACATACTATATTGGGAATAAATAAATATTCCAAAAAAGTAAAAGAGAAAGTTAAAGAAAAAGATTTAAATAATTATAATATAAATATTGAAGATTTAATAATAAGTGTAAATAAAAATGTAGATTTATTAACAGGTATAGATATTTTATTTAATTCAGATGAAGATATAAATCAGACTCAATTACTGGAGATGATAAATGAAATAAAAAAACAATATGATTACATAATAGTGGATACTTCTTCAGAATGTTTTTTCAAATATAATAGGATATTAATAGAACATGCTGATAAGAATATATTTTTACTTGAAGCAAATTTATTGGAGATTACAAAAGGAAAAAGATTGTTAGATATGTATAAAAATAAATGGAAAATAAATTCAAATAAAATAAAAATAATTATAAATAAATATAATAAAAATTCTATAGATTTTAATTTAATAAAAAATATATTTGGTGAATATGAAATGTTAGGAAAAATAAAAATGGAAAACTTTTATAATTCAATAATAAATAAAAATAATAATAATTTGTATCACAAAAAGGATGAAAGAAAGGAATATAAAAAAATAGGAGAAAATATATTACAGGTTAATTTTAGAAAAAAGGAATATTTATTAAAGGGCTTTTTTGAGGTTGTATATGGAAAATTAAAAATAAAAAATTAAAATCTTATTATTTTAAAAAAATTTTAAAATTTAAGTTATTCACTTAATATTATAAGAAAAATTATCAAAGTATAAAAATAATATTATAGGATTAATAATTTAACTTTAATAATTATATAAACAATATTAAATAAAAATGATTTAATTGAAAAGTGATCAAATAAAAAATAATTTAATACGAAATAATTAAATAAAAACAAATAGAAAATTATTTAAGTAAAAACGATTTAATAAATTATTTTTAAAATAGAAAATAAAAAGACAATTAAATTGATAATAATAAAATAATTAGTCAAGTATTTATTGCATAATTGTAATTAATTAAATATTTAATATTTATTAATTAAGTAAAATATAAAAAATGATTCTAAATAATAAATTGAATAAAAATAAATAATAGGTAATCAATATAAAATTAATATAAAAAATAAATAATTAAAATTAATAAAATAAATAAACTAGAAAAATATATTGGTTTATTTATGGAAAGGTATAGAATGGAGTTAACAGCAAGAAGTATTAAAGATACTTTGAATGAAATCGATGAAAAATATGGTGAATTCATAAATAAGACAATTGACGATATATATAATGAAATATTAAAAGCTTTTTTACCTGATTCAATAGAAGACAAAGTAATGGAAATGAAAGAAAAATTAGGTGTTAGTCAATTATCAAAAAATGTTGCTAATTTTACTAAAGATTTAATTAACAATAAAAATGAAAAATATGCAAACAAAAATATAAGTGAGTTAAATATTGAAAAAGAAACAAGTAGAATTATATCTGCCATAAAAGATTCATATGATTTAAGTATAAATCAAGTGGAAAGATTAGAAAAAAATAAAAAGACTATTTCAAATAAAGTTGAACAGGAAATAGATAAAAAAATAAAAAGTTATGTAAATGCGTTTGAGAAAAATGATCAATATATTAATGAATGGAAGGAATTTTATAATTCTAAAGATTTTAAAAATATGGATAAGATATATAAAAAGATAGAAAAAAATATGAATAATATAATACCAACAGAAGAAAAGATAAAAGAAGTCAGAAAATTGGAAAATGTGCATCAACTTATAAAAAGGAAAGGAGGTGATTTTAACCTCACTAATGAAGAGCTAGAACTTACGCAAAAACTAGTATGATTATTTGTAATATTTTATCTAATAATTAAGATTATTAAAAATAATTGATTTTCTAAGTTGAATTTTTGTCAAAAAAGAATTTTATCAAGAAAGGTTTTTATCAGGAAAGATTTTTATCAAGAGAGATTTTTTTCGTATTTAGAATTAAAAATTATAAAAGATTTTTATTCATAAAATAAATAGTTCCCTAGGGAACTATTTATTTTAAAAAATGAAGTTTTTTCTTGCATATTTAAAATGGTTCTAGTATAATAACTAAAGACTATATATAGAAGAGAGGGAAAAAATATGGCTACACAAGATGGAAAAATAATTGAAAGAGACATCGAAAGCGAAATGAAGAATTCATATATTGACTATGCAATGAGTGTAATCGTATCTCGTGCATTACCAGATGTTAGAGACGGATTAAAACCAGTTCATAGAAGAATTTTATATGCAATGTATGAAGATGGAATAACTTCAGATAAACCATACAGAAAATGTGCAAATACAGTAGGATCTGTTTTGGGAAGATATCATCCTCATGGTGATTCATCAGTATATGATGCAATGGTAAGATTGGCACAAGATTTCTCGATGAGATATCCTTTAATAGATGGTCATGGTAACTTTGGTTCTATTGATGGAGATGGAGCAGCTGCTATGAGGTATACAGAAGCAAGAATGGCAAAAATAGCAGAAACTATGTTAACAGATATAGAAAAAAATACAGTTGATTTTATGCCTAACTATGATGATAGATTACAAGAGCCAAAAGTATTACCTTCAAAAATACCAACATTATTAATAAATGGATCTTCCGGAATTGCGGTAGGTATGGCTACTAATATACCACCACACAATTTAAATGAAGTTATTGACGGAATTATAAAAATGATTGAAGAAGATAATATAACTGATGAAGAATTAATGTCAATAATTAAAGGTCCAGATTTTCCAACAGAAGGTATAATATTAGGGCGAGAAGGAATAAAACAAGCATATACTACAGGAAGAGGAAAGATAACAGTAAGAGCAGAAGCCGAAATTGAAGAAATGAGTGGTAATAAACAAAGAATAGTTGTTACATCATTACCTTATCAAGTTAATAAGGCAAAGCTTATAGAGAATATTGCGACACTTACAAGAGATAAACGAATAGAAGGTATATCAGATTTACGTGATGAGTCAGATAGAGAAGAAAAGGTTAGAGTTGTAATAGAACTAAAAAGAGATGCAAATGCTCAAGTTGTATTAAATCAATTATATAAATTTACTCAAATGCAAGATACTTTTGGAGTTATAATGTTAGCCTTAGTTAATGGAGAACCTAAAGTATTAACTTTAAAACAATGTTTAGAATACTATATTGATCATAGAAAAAATGTAATATTACGTAGAACTCAATTCGAATTAGATAAAGCACTTGCAAGAGCTCATATATTAGAGGGATTAAAAATTGCCTTAGATAATATTGATGAAATTATAAATATAATTAGATCTTCTTATGATGATGCAAAAGAAAGATTGATGGAAAGATTTAAACTTTCTGATATTCAAGCACAAGCAATATTAGATATGAGATTAAAAACATTATCAGGATTGCAACGTGAGAAAATAGAGGAAGAATATAATGAATTAATGAAATTAATTGAACATTTAAGAGCAATATTAGGAAGTGAAAAATTAGTATTTGATATTATAAAAGAAGAATTAACAACAATAAAAGAAAAATATGGAGATGAAAGAAAAACAAAAATAGTTAGTGCTGAAGGAGAGTTAGATTTAGAAGATTTAATAAAAGAAGAACAAACTGTTGTGGCATTAACACACTTTGGATATGTAAAAAGAATGCCAATAGATACATATAAAAGTCAAAAAAGAGGTGGAAAAGGAATAACTGGAATTTCTACTAGAGAAGAAGATTTTGTTAAACAAATATTTACAGCATCTACACATGATACAATATTATTCTTTAGTAATAAAGGTAAGTTATATAAGTTAAAAGGATATGAAATTCCAGAAGGAGGAAGAACTGCTAAAGGAACAGCCATTGTTAATTTATTAAGATTAGATAATGGAGAAAAAATTTCCGCTGTAATACCAATTTCTAATTTTGCTGATGGTAAATATCTGTTAATGGGAACTAAGAGAGGTTTAATAAAAAAGACAGCTTTAACAGAGTATAATTCTGCAAAGAAGACAGGGTTATTAGCTATAACCTTAAAAGAAGATGATGAGCTTATAGATGTAAGACTTACAGATGGCGAAGACAATGTTGTACTAGTTACTAAAAAAGGATTATGTATTACTTTTGACGAGAAAGATGTAAGACCTGTAGGTAGATCTGCGCAAGGTGTTATAGGAATGCGTCTAGATGATGATGATGCAATAATAGGAATGGAATCTATAATATCTGGAAGTAAAGCAACACTACTTGCAATTACAGAAAATGGATTTGGAAAAAGAACAGAATTAGATGAGTATAGAATACAAAATAGAGGCGGTAGAGGTGTAATTACTTATAAAGTAACACCAAAGACTGGCAATATAGTAGGTATTAGAATTGCAAATGGTGAAGAAGATGTAATGTTAATAACTGACAAAGGCACTATTATAAGACTAAATGTTAGAGAAATTAGTGTGTTAGGAAGAGCAACACAAGGTGTAACACTTATGAGAACAAATGACGGAGGAAAAGTGGTTAGTATCGAGATTATTAGTCAAGAAAATGAGGATTAAAAAAATAATAGAACAATTTATAAAATTGTTCTATTATTTTTTTAATTTCTATTTCTTAATTTAAATCGTAAGTCCTCTCCGAAAAATCTACAAATATTATAATAACCAATGAATCTAGAAACAATTCGTTCATCATAGGAATTGAATAAATTCTGTATACTTAGATTAGTAGATATGATTGTTTTTGTAGGTTTATTGTTTTGATTTAATAATCTAGTATTAATTATATTAAATAATTCAGTAAATTTCATATTATTCATACATTCAGTACCTAAATCATCTATAATTAGTAAATCTACATCTAAAATATTATTATAAATATTATTAGAATTTTTACCAAATCTATAATCTATAATAGAATCTAACATAACAGGTGCCGTTTGATATAAGACTGTTTTTTGCTTTTTTATAAGTTCATTTGCTATACAACTTGATAGAAAAGTTTTTCCAAGTCCAGTATTCCCAGTAAAAAGTAAATTCTTTTCATCTAAATTATCGAAGTTATCTATAAAGTTAATAGCTATTTGTTTAATAATTTCTATATTTTCTCTGGGAGATTTATCGCATCCAAATTTTACGTTATCCACGTTATTTGAATAAACTGTGGAATCAAAGGTGGAAAAATTATGTTTTTCTAGATTTGTAAAATTAGATTTATTATATTCTAAATTAAAAAGTTTTTGTTTTAAACAATTACACATTTTTGTTTCATAATTATTTGTTATATATCCAGTATCCTTACAAAGATTACAATCATAATTAGGGGTTAAATAATTATAGTCTTTACCTATAGAGAAAAGTAATTCATTTTTTTCCTTTTTTAAATTATTGATACTATTATTTAGGTTATTTATAATATCTTTACTATTTTTTTGTATAAGCTGTTTTGCAGAAGAGATTGCTAAAGAACTAAGCTCTCTATCGATTTCTTGTAATCTAGGATAAGAATTATATAATTTATTTTTTCTGTATTCTAAATCGTTTTCTTCTTGTATACGTTTTCTTTCGTAGTCATTTAAAAGTTTTTTTAAATTTGCATTATTCATAAAGTTCACATCCTTTTTATATGTTATTAGCATATAGATTGTTTAAATTATCATAGTTTCTCTGCTCATAGTTTTTATATCCAGATTTTTTTTCTAGTTCTTTTACATTTTTATTTTTTTGTTTCATATCATTTAAAAATTTCTGTATGTCATCAGGAGTAGTAAAGTTTCTTTCGTGCCAGTCCGTAAGTAATTTGTCTAAGTAATCAAAACTAGGATTAGATTTAGATGTAGTTCTTTTTAGAGCTATTTCGATAATGTCCATAGAATAATTAAATTCAATAGTCCATTTCTCAATATATGCTTCTTCGTATTGTGATAATTGTCTTGTAATTCCTAGCTTTTTAGAAATTGTTTTAGATAATTTTTTTAGTTTTTCTTGTTTTTCGTAATAAATATCTAAATCATTAAATGTTTTAATATTGTTTTTTGACCATGCATCTGCTACTGCTTGAATATAGTTTCTGTGAAGAGCGGACCTATTGAAACAATATCTAAATAGAGCAATCATTACTTCTTCATCAAAATTGTATTTACTAAACCATAAATCAATATCACTATACCATGATGGAGACATTATTCCCTGAAAGAATTCGTTATTAATATTTTCAATTGCTTTTGCACGATATTGATTTTCAGCAGTTTTTTGTAATTGTTCTGGAGAAGAAGTGATTTTTGGGTTATATAACTTATGTAACTCTAATTCCTGTAAATTATTAATGATAAAACCAGTGTTTTTCTTTGTAATTAGAGATTCGTCTTCTAAAAATTTTATTGCGTCTTGAATTGTTTTTAAAGGTAATTCTAGCTTTTTGGATAAATCATTTATTTTTATATCTTTGCCATATTTTGATAAGAATATCATATATAGATATACCTTGATATAGTCTCCAGGTGTTTGAGATATGTATTCTGTAAAAAATACATCTGGTAGCTCTGTATATGAAAATAAAAGTGGTTTATCATTTTGTTCTAGTTTCATAGATATACTTCCTCTCTAAAATATTTTGTCAAATTATATCATTTTACAGTAACTTTTACAATATATTAAAGAGAAATTATGAATTTGAATACAAGTATTGTTATGATTCAGACTATATCAGATTTATTAAGGTACTTAATGTGTTGAAAGCTCTGAACTTTTATTAAACTGTCTTAAGAATTATTTTCATAATGGAGATATTTATAATCTAAATGATAATTAGCTATTAATTCCTATCTATTTGTAATAAGTGAAATAAGGAATTTGTAAAAAATATAGGAACTTGGGACAAAATAAATATTAAGTTATAATAATAACATTTAAATCTATAAAATATATAAGTTTTTATAATAATTTTATTTTTGGTTATAGAGAGAAGGTAATTAGTATTCAATAAAGGATAATAGTATGCATCAAAAAATAAACAAATTTACATTGTCACTATGACCATGTTTTCTTGTAAACATAAATTTTTTTCTTTATTAAGAAACTATAAATATATGCTAATACATAAATTATACTTTCATTAGTAAAGCTAATAATACTAATAAGGAAAAGAGGAAAACAAAATACTATAAAAATAAAAATTTTTAAACTTAAATTAATATTAAATATATTTAAGGCAAGATAGATTATAATATCCCAGATAATATTAAAAATAATTGTTTGATAATCTATAAATCCAAGTATTTTATTTTTATATTTGTAATTCTGTGGAATTATAAAATTTATAAAATCACCTCCAATTATTTTAATAAATTTTTTATGGTGAAAACACTATTAGAAAAAGTTGTACTTATACCACCTATTAATTCTTTTATGTAAACGTTGGCTTTGGTTAAAGTATAAAGAGAAGATAAATATAATAATTTTAATAGTATATTATTCGAGTTAATATTTATTGAAAATATTATTAGTAGAATTATACTTACAAAACTTTGAATTAGTAGTAAAGAGAAGAATCCCCTAAACCAAGATTTAAAAAACCAGTTACTAGTATTAGAAACTAAAGATAAAAAAGCAAAAGGAGAAATAAGAATAAATATTTTAACAAGTATATATCGGAGTGAATATGTAAAAAGTAAATTTATTAATTCGAAAGATAAAAAGCTTTTAATAATACCATCCATTGAGAATAAATTGAAATCATTATTACCAATGACTATCACAGTATTTATTTTTTTTATAATTTCTGTAAAATTAATATTAGTATTAAAAATATTTTCTCCTATTTCTCTGATTGCCAACGAAACCAATGAATTTATGTTAACAATCTGTTCGCAAATAAAAAGTGACGAATTCATTAATATTCCAAAAATTAATAATTTAAATAAAAATTGAAAAGGTTTTTCTATAGTAGTAAAAGTTAAATGTGAATATAGTAATTTTACACAATAAAAAATAATAAATGATATTAATAATGAATTACAAATTAATAATATTCCACTATATGAGTTAGTACCAAAAATCTTTTGAAAAAATGAATCATTAAAAATATCGGTATTTATAAATGTAATTTCATCTAAAATTAAATAAATATTATTATCAATTGATGAAAATAAATTACCAAATAAACTATTTATACTATTAGCAATAATTTCTGTTATATTTACTGATGAAGAGTTCAAAATATTTACCTCCTATCCAATTAAACTTTTTATTGCTGCAAGTATTAAATCTGTTGCTAAAATGAAACCATAAGAAAATAGTGAGCCACGAATTAACTTTTTTCCAATTCTTAATCTTTCTTCATCTCCAAAGCTGAATTTTTTCATAAATATACCAGTTCCAACAGCAACAGCTGCTGCAGGAGTTGCTAGCTTTAAAATCCAACCTTTAATTTTGGTAAAAGCAGAGTTTAGTTTTGTAACAATTTTAGGATCTGCTGAAAATGAAAGTTGACTAAAAGAAAATAATAAAATAATAATAAAAATAATTGAAAATAATATAAAGAATTTATTTTTTTTCATATATCTTCCCTTTCTTTAAAATATGGAATTAAATTTATTTTTTGAGGAGGAACAATATTAATTCCATCAGAAATAAAAGCTATACAAGTAAATGATTGCAAATTGCATGTAAAATAATTTGTATCATAAACAAATTCTGATTGAAAATATTGATTTATGCTTTCACTTATATTAGATTTGTTTGAATAAAATGAATTATTAAGATAATTATATGAAGTGTCATTTGAGTTTTCAGATATGGTTTTAGATATTTTTTCTTTTTCTTTTTTTCCTATTTGCTTTTGTATTTCTTCTATAGTGAAAATATCATCACTTCTAAACCATAATTTATTTACTAGACTTTGAAGAATTACTTTTAAATTGGTATTATCTTGCAATGTATTTAATAAAGAGCTATAGCTTTGTGTAGAAACAATGTTAATACATTTTGCTTCACGACTTTGAGAAAAAAAGTCAGAATCATTAAGTGTTACATATTCGTGATATTCATCACATATGAATGCTACAGTTCTAGTTATATTTTTTTTTGCTAATCTTGATAATACTTCAGTTTGAAAGTCTAATTTTAAATATGTTGCAATAATTTTAGATAGGTTTCTGTATTCTGCAATATTCATATTTAAAACCACAATTTTCCCTGTATTTATTAAATCAGTAAATCCGCGAAAGTTTTCTTCTTGAATTTTAGGATTAAAAGTTCTAGATACACTATAGTCAGAAATAAAACAATTAGTAATCCTTGTTATTTCAGATTTTAGTATAGATAATGTTCTTTCATCCATTTTCCAATATTCTTCTTCTAAAAATGTGATTGATGATAATAAATCATAATTTTTTTCACAACTAAAATCTTGTGTTAAGAAGTTAGTTCTAAGTATTTGGATTTTTTCCAAATAATAATTTTTGTTAGTTACTAATTTATGGATTTCCTCAAACGTTACATAATTATCGTTGTAAAGTCTACATAATTTTATACATTCTGTTAAAATTTTTTCTGCTTCATCTAGCCAATATGATTCTGTATTATTTTTGGAAAATAATAATAATATTGTTTTTAGTCTATTTGCTAGTACAGAAGCTTTTAGATTGGGCTTATTTAGGGGGTTATATTTATATTTTCCATTAAGTTCTATTACAATTATGTCATCTAATCTATTGTAAATTTTGGCATATTTATATACTTCATGATAATAGTTTCCCTTAACATCTAATATTAACATACCAATTTTTTCAGCAGTATTAAAATGGTTATGTTCAATTAATTGCCTTGTAAAAGGATACATAGCACTACTTGTTTTACCAGTTCCAATAGTGCCTGTGATTAATATATTCTGATATAGTGATTTTTCTGGAATATATATGTTGTTTTTTTTCTCATCATATCCTATATATAAATTGAAATTAGAAACAGATAAATCTAATTTTATATGATTATTCATTATTGATAATTTTTTGTTTTTTTTATAAATCTTAATATATATCAAATTAGAAATAATAATAGAAGAAAAAATATATACAATAATAAATAGAAATTTTATATTATTCCAAAGGACAGGATAAGTTTTACAAATATTAAATGGGTGAATGGCATATGGGAAAATTAAATTATTAGATAAATATATAGGAAAAAAAATAATTATACCTAATATAAATAAAATAGATGAAAAAATGAAAACAAAAGTATGTTGTTTCATAATGGTTTACTTTAAGTCTTCTTTTTTTATTAATAGTTTAGAACCTTGTTTTTTATGGAAAATTTTTGTTTCTAAGAATGTATAAATTGTATAAAATGTAATAAAGATATTAAATGATAAGGTTAAAAGAAATAAATTAAATAGTTTTTGAATTAATATCACTCCTCTCAAATTGATTGGATAATATAATATTTTTTTTATTTTGTCTATACTTTTTTGAAAAAAAGTGGTAAAATTTTCATATTATATAAATAAGAGGTGATGATATGTTAAGAGTTTGGAATACACTAACGAGAAAAAAAGAAGATTTTGTACCAATTAACATAAAAGAAAATGTAGTTAATATGTATTCATGTGGGCCAACTGTATATAATAGAGCACATATTGGGAATATGAGAGCTTATGTATTTATGGATACTTTAAGGAAAGTACTTAAGTATAATGGATATAAATTAAATCATGTAATGAATATTACGGATGTAGGGCATTTAACATCTGATGAAGATACAGGAGAAGATAAAATGGAGAAATCTGCAAAAGAGAAAAATATGTCCGTTTATGAAATTGCTAAAATTTATACAGATAGCTTTTTAAATGATATTAATAAGTTAAATATAGAGTCTCCAGAACATATTGCGAAAGCAACAGAACATATAAAACAAATGGAAGATTATGTAATACAGATTATGAATAATGGATATGCTTATGAAACTTCTAAGGGAGTATACTTCGATACAAGTAAATTAAAATCGTATGGAGAATTATCTAGAATTGATTTAAAAAATCAAAAAGCAGGTGCAAGAATTGAAGTGGATCCAGAAAAAAAGAATCCATTAGACTTTGCTCTATGGATAAAAGCACCTAAAGAACATATTATGAAATGGGATAGTAAATTTGGAAAATGTTATCCAGGATGGCATATTGAATGTAGTGCAATGTCTAAAGAATATTTAGGTGATGTATTTGATATTCATACAGGTGGAGTTGATCATATACCTGTTCACCATGAAAATGAGATAGCTCAGTCAAAAGGAGCGACTGGAAAAAATCCAGCACACTATTGGATGCATGTAGAATTTTTACTAATAGATAATGGTAAAATGTCTAAAAGCTTAGGAAATGTATATTTGATTGATGATTTAGAAGCAAAAGGAATAGAGCCATTAGCATATAGATATTTATGTTTTACATCACATTACAGAAATAAACTAAACTTTACATGGGAAGCAATTGACTCTGCACAAAAATCGCTACATAGATTAAGAAAATTAACTAAATTACAAAAAGATGGAAATGAAAATATTGATGAAAAAGTGTTAAAAAAATATGAACTAGAGTTTCTAGATGCAATTAATGATGATTTAAATATTCCACTTGCTGTTTCAATTGCATGGGAAGTTGCAAAACAAGAAAAAAAATCAAATAAATATTATGAATTATTAATGAAGTTTGATAAAGTATTATCACTTAATCTTAATGATGTGACGGAAGATGATATTATTGTTCCAGAAGAAATAGTTAAGTTATTAGATGATAGAAAAAAAGCAAGAGAAAATAAAAATTATGAATTATCTGATGAATTAAGGGATAAAATAAAGGAAAAAGGATATGCAGTAAAAGATACTAAAAATGGTCAAGAAATAGAAAAAATATAATAATTGCATATTTATAAAAAATTTGGTATAATTGATAAAATCAAATTGTAGGAGGAATAGAAATGATAATAAACAAGGAAACAAAAATTGGCGAGATTATAGAGAATGCACCAGAAAAGGCAGAAATATTATTAGAAGCAGGAATGCATTGTTTAGGATGCCCAGCTTCACAAGGAGAAAGCTTAGAAGAAGCATGTCAAGTACATGGTATTGATGTAGAAGAATTAGTAAAAAAATTAAATGCATAATTAAAAGAGAAAATAGTTACAAATTATATGTAACTATTTTTTTTACTTGAAAACTATTAATTAACATGATATATTTGATACAAATTAAGTTAAGGAGGTAATTATTTTGAAAACTTTATTAAAGAATGGAAGAGTAGTAGATTATGCATCAAAAATAAATAAAAAAATGGACATACTAATAGAAGATGATAAGATTGTTAAATTACAAAAGGAAATCTTAGAAGAAGCAGATATTTTAATTAATTGTGATAACTTAGTTATTATACCTGGTATGATTGATATGCATTGTCATTTAAGAGAGCCAGGGTTTGAGTATAAAGAAACCATAGAAACTGGGTCTAAAAGTGCTGTTAAGGGAGGATTTACGACTATTTGTCCAATGCCAAATACAAATCCTACCCCTGATAGTGCTTTTGTTTTAGAGAAAATAATAAAGGAAGCCAAAAGAGTAAACTTATGTAATGTCTTACCATATGGAAGTGTTTCTAAAGGTGAAAAAGGAGAGGAGTTAACTGATTTTGATGAATTAAAAAGTGTAGGAGCTATAGCATTTTCAGATGATGGAATGCCAGTAGTAAATTCAAAGTTAATGAGAGAAGCTATTATAAAAGCTGATAAAATAGGTACTTTTGTAGCATCACATTGTGAAGAAAAATCAGTAGCAGAAGGAGCAATAAATAGTGGGGAAATTCAAGAAAAATTGAATGTAAAAGGAGTTTTGCCAGAAGCTGAGGAAATAATGGCTGCAAGGGAAATTGTTATATCAGAGACTAATAATGTTAGAGCACATATATGTCATATAAGTACTAAGACATCAGTAAATATGATTAGAGATGCTAAAAAAAGAGGAGTAAAAATTAGTTCAGAGACATGTCCTCATTATTTTAGCTTTACAGTAGAGGAGGTATTAAAGTCTGGTTCAAATGCTAAAATGAATCCACCTCTGAGAGAGGAAAAAGATAGACAAGCAATTATAGAAGGATTAAAAGATGGAACGATTGATGCTATTATTACAGATCATGCACCACATAGTGAGGAAGAAAAAAGTAAAGAATTATCAAAGGCTCCTAATGGAATTATAGGATTCGAAACAGCTCTTCCAGCAATTATTACAAATTTGATTGATAAGGGATTACTAACTGAGATGGATATGGTTAGATTAACTTCATATAATCCAGCAAAATTATTAAAAATAGATAGAGGAGAAATAGCAGAAGGTAAAATTGCAGATTTAACAATATATAATCCTAATGAAGAATATATTTATACAAAAGATATGATAGTATCAAAATCAAAAAATACACCTTTTATAGGAAAAAAATTAAAAGGTAAAGTAGAATATACAATTGTATCAGGAAATGTTGTATATAAATCAAAATAGAAATATTTATTAGAAAGTAAGAGGATAAAAAAATGACAAATGCAATGGATAGATTAATTGATAAAATTAAGCAGACAAACAATAGAGCAGTAATTGGATTAGACCCTGGATATGAAAAATTACCAAATTTTATAAAGGAAAAGTATAGTAAAGATATAGAAGGAACTTGTAAAGCTATTCTTGAATTTAATAAAAATCTAATTGATGCAGTTTATGATATTATTCCTGCTGTAAAAATTAATATTGCTTTTTATGAAATGTATGGATTAAAGGGAATGCAAGTATTTGAAGATACATGTAATTATGCAAAACAAAAGGAAATGATTGTAATCACAGATATAAAAAGAGGAGATATAGGAACAACAGCTAAATGTTATTCAGATGCTTTTTTGGGTAGAACTAAAATTGGAAATATTGAAAACAGCATATATGATGTGGATTTTGTTACTGTAAATGCTTATATGGGAATTGATAGTGTTAAACCTTTTATTGAAGACTGTATAAAATATAATAAAGGAATATTTGTTTTAGTAAAAACTTCAAATCCTTCTTCAGGAGATTTACAGGATCTAAAATTAGAGACTGGGGAAGAAGTATATAATAAAGTTGCGAGCTTAGTAGAAGAGTGGGGAGAAAATTTAAGAGGAAAATATGGATATAGTAGTATATCAGCAGTAGTGGGTGCTACATATCCAAAACAATTAAAAGATTTAAGAAAAAATGCTCCTCATACATATTTTTTAATTCCTGGATATGGAGCACAGGGAGGAAAACCAGAAGATATTGCACTAGGATTCGATAAAAATGGACTAGGAGGAATTGTAAATGCGTCAAGGAGTCTTATGTGTGCATATAAATCAGATAAATGGAATACTAAATTTAAGGAAGAAGAGTATGCTTTAGCAACAAGAGCAGAAGCAATTAGAATGCGTGATGAATTAAATAATGCAATAAGCAATAATTAAATATAAATAATAATAAAAATGCCACTAAATATATAAATAGAACCCTACTATATAAATGGAATATGAATTTTAATGTTACTAGATAATGTGAGGTTTAAACTATTTTGTAATGTTAAAGTATTATTCAGTAACTTTTTGCTAGTAGATTAGAAAATAATTAATAGTAGATGATTTTAAAGTTTTATATATTTTTTCAATGATTCAGATATCTTTTCGATAAAAAAAGTGGCATTTTTATTAAAAAGATTAGTGACTATATATGTTGAAATTACTGCGATACAGAGTACATTTAATTAAAAAGTGTTATCTAACAATAAAAAAATTTGAAAAATGTATTGACAAATTAAAAAAAATCATTTAAAATATAAAACATGTTGACTGACATGACATTGTTAATCAATATTACTTGGGTCATTAGCTCAGGTGGTAGAGCACTTGACTTTTAATCAAGTTGTCCGCGGTTCGAGTCCGCGATGGCTCACCAAGTAACTAGGATTTAAGTTCTGTCTTAAATCCTAGGTATTTAAATTTAAGGCCCGTTGGTCAAGCGGTTAAGACATCGCCCTTTCACGGCGGAGACATGGGTTCGATTCCCGTACGGGTCACCAACATATGCCACTTTAGCTCAGCTGGTAGAGCAACTGACTTGTAATCAGTAGGTCGTCCGTTCAAATCGGACAAGTGGCTCCATAGAAGGTCAATAATTTTGAGATAGCTCTTAATTATTGACTTTTATTTTTTAAGGAGTTTTATATGAATCAAGATATTATAAAAAGAAAAGTAGTTATTGTAACTGGTGGCTCAAATGGTATAGGAGAGACGATAGTGAAATTTCTTGCAGAAGATAACTATGATGTAATATTAAATTATAATAATTCAAAACAAAAAGCAGAACAAATACAAAAAGAAATATATGAGAGATATAATAGGAATATTTACATATTTAAAGCAGATGTGTCTAAAAGAGAGGAAGTAAAACAACTAATAAAATATTGTATTGATAAATTTGAAAGAATTGATGTATTAATTAATAATGCAGGTATAAGTCAAGTTAAATTATTTACTGAAATAACAGATTTTGATTGGAATAATATGTTGCAAGTGAATCTTACATCGGCTTTTTATGTGACTCAAGAAAGTTTGAAATATATGATTTCAGAAAAGAGAGGTTGTATAATAAACATATCCTCTATATGGGGGACTACAGGTGCTTCATGTGAGGTACACTACTCAGTAGCAAAAGCAGGTTTAGATGGAATGACTAAAGCTTTGGCTAAAGAGTTAGGTCCATCCAATATAAGGGTAAATAGTATAGCACCAGGTTTAATAGATACAAGAATGAACAATGAGTTATCAGACGAAGAAATAAAAAAAGTTATAGAAGAAATACCACTAGAAAGAATAGGAAAGACACTAGATATAGCAAGATGTATTAAATGGATTATAGAAGATGAATATACTACAGGACAAATAATAGGGATAAATGGTGGATGGAATATATAAAATAAAAACATATCATTATGATATGTTTTTTATTTTATTCACAAATTTTCTTTTTATAATTTCCTGATATAATTTTTGGAAAATATTTTATTATTTTATATACAGCCAATTTTATTTTCTTACTCCATATATAAGATTTTCTTAATCTTTTATGTGTTACAATTTGCATGTTAGTATCTTGAGGAACTAAAGCTAATTCTACTTTTTCAATAGGAAATGAGTAATTACAATTTTGGTTATTATCCCATTCATTGTTAGAATTTCTAAAACAAAAATTTAATATTTGATATTCAGGTAGATATAATTCTGCTTGAAAACCTAAATCTGTTTTTTCCATTTTTATTTCATTAACATCTTTCCAATCTTCATTAAATCCATAATGAAGATATATTTCTTCCGAATTATTTTGAAAAAGAGAACCAGTATAAGATACTTTTATATTTGTATTTTCTAACAATCTATCTGTATTAAAAAATATATTTTTAACTAACTCCATAATAATCTCTCCTCATTTTATCTTTTGTTATAAAGTATTATATTATTAAATTATATCTATTTCAAGAGGTATTTGTAATATTTTTATAATTTTTGTAAAAAATATTGTTAATTTGTACCAATAACTTTGCCAATTATTTTGAACTCGTCATTTTCTGATAATATAATATCAGGTAAGTTTTTATTATCTGCTCTTAGAACTAAAGATTTTTTTCTAATAAAAAATCTTCTTATTAATAGTTCATCGTCATATAAAAATAAACCTATATCTTTATGCTCAAGAGGTGCACTTAATTCTATAAAAGCATAACTATTGATTTTTAATGTAGGTTCCATAGCATTATTATTAATTTTAATAGCTATAGATGCTTCATGGATATCTTTAGGACAATCAATAAGAGAATATGAAGAATCTATAGAGATTATTTTATTATAATTTATATGATCAAATACTTTATAATTTATTTGGTCATCAGTTATTTTCTTATCATAGATACTCATTAATAAAGTATATGGAACTTTTAAAAATTTACATATATTTTTAAGTGCTTTATAACTTGGGTTTCTTTCACCATTTTCTATATGAGTTATATGCCCTAAATTTATTTTAGTATTCTTAGATAATTCAGATTGAGTAACATTCTTATCTTTTCTTATTTTTTTTAGCATACTACCAATCATAAAAATACTCCTTTACTTTTTTTATAGCATTATATACAAAAATAGCACGAAAGTCTACTTTTTTTTGTCTCATAAAATAATAAATAAAACATATATATTAATATAATAAAGTAATTGTAAAAAAAAAAATCATATGTTATTATATATAATATAATGTCAGATAAAGGGGAATTTAGGTGTATGAGTAAAAATCAGATTTTAGAAAGACAAGAAAATGATGATATGGAAATAGAAGAGTCTTCAGGTCATAAAGAAAGTGATAATAAAATAAAGAATAAACAAGGCAAAAACAAAGTTTTTATAATAGCGATAGTTATGAGTATTATAATAATAACTTTGTTAGTATCATCTTGTATTTTTGTAATAATAAATAAAAATAGTGATACAATAATAAATGGAATAAAAATAAATGGAATAGAAGTATCAGGAATGACTAAAGATAATGCCAAGAAGAAGATAAATGAAGAAATTACAAAATTATTAGAAGAACCAATAATACTAAAATATCAAGATTATGAAATCGATATAGATACAAAACAAATAAATGCAGAGTTTAATGTTGATGAAATAGTTGATAAAGCATATCAAGTAGCAAGAAATAATAACATATTTATTAATAATTATGATATATTGAAACATAAATATAAAGAAGAAAATATGAAACTTGATTTGAAGATAAATGAAGAATCATGGAACAAGCTAGTAGAAGATATAAACGGAAATTTACCAGGTGGAGTAGAACAATCTAGTTATTATATAGATAATAATAATTTAATTATTACAAAAGGTAAAGAGGGTGTAGTATCTAATAGTGAGGAATTAAAAGCATTAGTTTTGAGTAAAATAGAATCATTTGAAAAAGATAGCCAATATATAGAGATTCCTGTAGAGACAAAATCCCCAGATGCTATTAATATAGATATGATTTATAACGAAGTGCATAAAGATCCTACAGATGCATATATAAGTAAGGATCCGTTTGAAATACATCCTCATGTGAATGGTATTGATTTTGGGGTAAGTATAGATGAAGCAAAAAAGAAATTAGAAGAAACCGAAAATGAATGTGTAATTCCTTTAAAAGTAACAAAACCATCTAGAACTACAGAGATGTTAGGAGAAGAAGCTTTTCCAGATAGATTAGCTACATATTCAACAACATATGATGGTAGTAATTATAATAGATCAACAAATCTAAGATTATCAGCAGCAAAAATAAATGGTGTAGTTTTAATGCCAGGAGAAGAATTTTCATATAATAAAACATTAGGTCAGAGAACAGCTGCAGCTGGATATAAACCAGCAGCTGCATATGTAAGTGGTAAAGTTGTGAATGAATATGGTGGGGGGATTTGCCAAACGTCATCTACACTATATAATACAGTATTACTTGCTAATTTAGAAGTTACAAGTAGAAGTAATCACTGTTATGTTTCTTCATATGTTCCAATAAGTAGAGATGCAACAGTATCATGGGGGACTCTTGATTTTAAATTTAAAAATAATAGGAAATATCCTATAAAAATTAGAGCTTATGCTAGTAATGGTGTGGTAAAAGTTGATATTTTAGGTGTGAAGCAAGATGATGATTATGAAGTTGTAATAGAATCTAAAGCAATCTCTTCGATTAAATATTCTACACAATATGAAGAAGATGGTAGTTTAGAAGAAGGAAAGGAAAAAGTTACTCAAAATGGTGTAAATGGAAGTATTGGCGAAGCATATAAAGTTTTAAAGAAAAATGGAAAGGTAGTTTCAAGAACTTTAATTTCAAGAGATAGATATAGTGCTAAACCACAAATAATAGTAAAAGGTACTAAAAAAGTAGATAATGGTAATAGTAGCAATAATAACAATAATAATAACACATCAGTAACAATAGAAAATGTTGATATTAATGCAGTTCAAAATCAGATGAGTAATATTGGAATGTATAATAAAAATAATATAGTTGATAAAACTAATACTCTAGATAATAATGTAATATAAAAAAATAGATTTTAAATAGAATATAGAGAAACTTATAGTCAAATAAGTTTTTCTATATTTTTCAGTTGTAATAATAATTTAATTATAAATGGTAAAATTAAGTGACGCACTTTGAAATAAAAATAGACACATAAAAT
>USRT01000021.1 GCA_900557195.1 uncultured Clostridium sp. | reverse complement strand
AATGTTGCATCCCTTATTTGATTACATAACATATATCGTCCAACATTTTAAATACTTTAGTATAAATATTAATTTAATTTATTATTTTATATTTAACATTTTAATTTAAAATTAATAAAAAATCAATTTCAAATGCATATTTTTGTATTTGTTGGAAATTATATCTTTAGAATAATTTTCGGAGGTTGATTTTATGAACGTAGAAAAACATTTAAAAGTTACAGGAAGCTCAAAAGTTTCATGGAAGGATGCAATTGTAAAAACAGTAGCAGAAGCAGCTGAAACTTTAGACTATATTTCTGAAATTACAATTTTAGAACAAAAAGCTAAAATTGATGATGACAAAATTTCTGAATATTTTGTTAGTTTAGATTTAGCATTTCTAATAGATAGAAATAGAGATAATTAAGGAGGAAATAGTTATGAGTAACAATCCTACAGAAACAGTTAAAGATTATCAAAACTATGTTGACCAAAAATCTCCTAATTCACCCATTTTAAAAAATTGTTTCAATGCTTTTTGGGTTGGTGGATTAATTTGTTCAATAGGTCAAATTATAATGGAAGTTTGCAAATCTAGAGGTTTAAGTACCGAAATTTCTGGTACTGTTGTTTCTATTTTATTAATTGCAGTTAGTGCTTTTTTAACTGGTTTGAATCTTTTTAATAAAATAGGGAAATTTGCTGGTGCTGGTTCTTTAGTTCCTATTACAGGGTTTGCAAACTCTATTGTTGCCCCTGCTATGGAATACAAAAGTGAAGGATATGTAATGGGTGTAGGAGGAAAAATGTTTACTGTTGCCGGTCCTGTTCTTGTTTTCGGAATTTCAACATCCATTATTGTTGGAATAGTTTATTTAATTTTTAACACAACAGGAATGACCCTGGTTTAAACAGCAAATGTTATTTTACATGGTTTAACAATTTGAAAGTTTCAATTTATTTTTTTACAAGTATTGTGGGGACCTTTTTAGAAACTGTTTGAACGGTAGTGAATTACAGTTTCTTAAATGGGGAGCGCAGTAAAAAAATAAATAAACTTGAAAATTGTTATTAGATGTTACAAATATCATTGAAATTTATATTATTAAGGGAGATGATTTTTTGCAAAAAATAGGTTCACAAACAATAAAATTTGATAATCCTCCTACAATTTTAGATACAGCTTGTATTGTAGGTCCAAAAGAAGCCGATGGTCCTTTAGCAAAATATTTTGACCAATGCTTAGATGATGAATTTTGGGGAGAAAAATCTTGGGAAAAAGCTGAAAGCAAAATAATTAAAGAAACAGTAAACACTGCACTTACAAAATCTAAACTTGCATCAGATGCAATAGATTTTTGTTTTGCCGGAGACCTTTTAAATCAATGCATATCTTCAAGTTTTGGTTTACGTTATAGTAATATACCCTATTTCGGAATTTTTGGAGCATGTTCAACTTACGTTGAAGGAATGGGAATGGCTGCAAGTTTTATAGATGGTGGAGCTGCTACAAATGCTTTATGTGCTGCATCAAGTCACTTTTGTAGTGCTGAAAAGCAATTTAGATTTCCTTTAGAACTTGGAAATCAAAGACCACCTACAGCACAATGGACCGTAACAGGTGCTGGTTGTGCAATTCTTTCTAAAAACGGAAACGGTCCTTTTGTTACTCATTTTACACCAGGAAAAATTGTTGATATGGGAATAAAAAATGCAAATAACATGGGCGCTGCAATGGCGCCTGCCGCACTAGATACTTTACTAACACATTTTAAAGATACAGGCAGAAAACCAAGTTATTATGATTTAATTTTGACAGGAGATTTAGGTCATATTGGGAAAGAAATAATGAAAGATTTATCTCAAAAAAATGGTTATAACATTAATGCTAATTATAACGACTGTGGAGTTTTAATTTTTGATAAAGAAACCCAAGATACACATTCTGGTGGTAGCGGTTGTGCATGTTGTGGTAGTGTTTTCTCTGGATATGTGTTTAACAAATTAAGAAACAAAGAAATAAATAAGATTTTGTTAATTGCAACTGGTGCTTTAACAAACTCTACAACAAATCAACAGGGTGAATCAATTCCAGGAATTGCACATGCCGTTTCAATTGAAAATACTTTATAAATTAACAATTTTATATTTGAATAAATACATTTATTTTTTATGGAGGTCTGCAATGGATTTTTTACAAAGTTTAGATTGGATGCAAATTTTAAGAGCCTTTATTGTTGGAGGATTAATTTGTGTTGTAGGTCAAATTTTAATAGATAAAACCAAACTTACACCTGCAAGAATTTTAGTTATTTTTGTAACTACTGGCGCAATTTTAGGTGGACTTGGTATTTATAAATATTTGGTAGATTTCGCAGGCGCTGGTGCAACTGTTCCTTTAACTGGATTTGGTTATAATTTATCTAAAGGTGCTATAGAAGCCGTTAAAGAAAATGGTATAATTGGTGCTTTTACAGGTGGAGTTAAAGCAAGTGCTGGTGGAATTGCAGCTGCAGTATTTTTCGGTTATATTGCATCTTTAATTTCAAAACCTAAAATGAAAAAGCAATAAAAAAAAGATTGCGGTTGCAATCTTTTTTTATGCTTTTTTAGCTACTTCAGCTATCTCTGTAAATGCTTTAGGATCTGTTACAGCTAATTCTGCTAACATTTTTCTGTTTATTGTTACGTTAGCTTTTTTTAATCCAGCTATTAATTTGCTATATGTTGTTCCATTCATTCTTGCTGCTGCATTTATTCTAGCTATCCATAATTTTCTAAAATCACTCTTTTTATCTTTTCTTCCTACATATGCATACATTCCAGATTTCATAACTGCTTGTTTAGCCATTCTGAATCTGTAATTTTTTGCTCCAAAATAACCTTTTGCTTGTTTTAATACTTTTTTATGTTTTTTACGAGTAATTCTTGCTGTTTTAACTCTTGCCATTTATATTCCCTCCTTAAATTTCTATATTTCTTAACTATTAGTTACCATATGGTAATAATTTTTTAATTCCACCTTCGCATGTTTTATCTGCATAAGTGTTTACTTTTCTAGACATTTTTTGTCTAGCTGTTTTTGTAGCTAATCTATGTCTACCATTAGCTGTTGTTCTTTTTACTTTTCCTTTTGCTGTATATTTGTATCTTTTTGCTGCAGCCTTGTTTGTTTTCATTTTTGGCATAATAGTTTGCTCCCTTCTATATATAGTTTATTTTGGTATTTTATACCTTATAATTTATTATAAATTCTAAAAAAGTTTATGCTTTTTTAGATAAAATTATAAACATATTTCTACCTTCTAATAAAGGTTTCTTTTCAACTTGGGCTACATCTTCTAATTCTTCTATGAATTTATTAAGAACTGATTCTCCAAGTTTTGAGTTATTTATCTCTCTACCTCTAAATCTAACTGTTATTTTAACTTTGCTTCCATCTTCTATGAATTTTCTTGCATTTTTAGATTTAAATCCAAAGTCGTGTTCTTCGATATTTGGTGTAACTCTTATTTCTTTTAATTCAAATGTTTTTTGTTTTTTTCTTGCTTCTTTTTCTTTTTTTGCTTGTTCAAATTTGTATTTCCCATAGTTCATTATTTTACAAACTGGTGGTTTTCCATTTGGTGCAACAAGCACTAAGTCTAATTTTTTTTCGTCTGCAATTTCTTGAGCTTTTCTTAATTCCATTGTTCCAAGTTTTTGTCCTTGTTCATCAATTAAATTAACTTCTCTTGCTCTAATGTTTTGATTAATTGGTAAATCTTGTTTTATAAAAAACACCTCCAAAATTTAAATAAATTATTTTTAATTTATTTATTAAAATATCAATTTTAGCAAAAAAATTGATTAGCCAATATAAGCTAATCCACCAAAACACAAGACATAAAGTCTTAAA
The DNA here is from genome assembly GCA_900557195.1 of uncultured Clostridium sp. GTDB lineage: Bacteria > Bacillota > Clostridia > TANB77 > CAG-508 > CAG-492. The sequence continues at coordinate 32,061 of USRT01000021.1, read as the reverse complement.
TATGTTTTACCTTTCTACTAAAATAGATAAGGTGGAAGTGGATAACTTCTTCTTAAGCTTTTAGTATTTTACAACATAAAATTTTATTTGTCAATATTTTTTTAAGTTTTCCTTGACTTTTTTTATGTAATGTATTAAAATTGTTATGCTTATATTGAAATGTAACTTTATTTTTAAATCTTCTCCCCGGTAGGTTTAAGAAAAAAGTTTCATATATAAATAATAAAAACAAATTTTGAATGGAGGATTAATATACCATGAATAATACAACATATTCTTTAAAGAAAAATGAAATCGAAAGAAAATGGTACATTATTGATGCAGCTAACAAACCACTTGGTAGAGTTGCTACAGAAGCTGCTAAATTATTAAGAGGAAAACACAAACCAACTTATACACCAAATATGGATAATGGTGACCACGTAATAATATTAAACTGTAAAGATGTTATTTTAACAGGAAAAAAATTAGATCAAAAAATTTATAGACATCACTCTGGATACATTGGTGGTATGAAAGAAACTACTGCAAGAGAAATGTTAAATAAAGATTCTGGAAAAGCAATGACACTTGCTATAAAAGGAATGCTTCCTAAAAACAGTCTAGGAAGACAAATGATTAAAAAATTAAGAGTTTATGCTGGTAGCGAGCATGAAAATATTGCACAAAAACCAGAAATCTGGAATTTCTAAATTAAAATTTAAGGGAGGAAATATAAAATGCCTAAAGCAAAATCAGAAAAAATAATGTTCTATGGTACAGGAAGAAGAAAAAAATCAATTGCTAGAGTTAGATTAGTTGAAGGTACAGGTGTTATAACAATTAATGGAAGAAGTATAGATGAATATTTTGGAGCAGAAACACTAAAAGTTATCGTTAGACAACCATTAACAGTAACAAACACATTAGACAAATATGATGTTATTTGTAAAGTAATTGGTGGTGGATTTACAGGTCAAGCAGGAGCTATCCGTCATGGTATTTCAAGAGCTTTATTAGAAGCTAATGAAGAATATAGACCAACATTAAAATCAAACGGATTCTTAACAAGAGATTCAAGAATGAAAGAAAGAAAAAAATACGGTCTTAAAAAAGCTAGAAAAGCTCCACAATTCTCTAAGAGATAAAATGCTTTTTATACAAATTATCAAACCTCAGAAGCTTAAGTGCTTCCGAGGTTTTTTTATTAAAATTGATATGCCTATTTTTTGCAAGTATTATTAAGTGCTTCACATATATCCTTTAGAGCTTCTTCAATATCACAGATTCCTTCACGAATATCCTTTTCACCTTCACAAATTCTACCTCTAATAATATCTCTTAAACCTTCGCAAATATCCTTTATTCCCTCTTCTATATCACAAATAGCATCTTGTATTTTTCTTCTTCTTTCACAACTTATATTACATTCGATACATCTAAAGCCTCTGATGATATCACGTAAACCCTCTCTTATATCGCAGATACCTTCATTGATATCTCTTATTCCTTCGCAAAATCTATTTTTGCAAATATCTTCTAGTCCTTCTTTAATGTCTTTTATTCCTTCTCGGATATCTCTTATACCTTCTTCGATACAACAAATTCCTTGACAAGAATTATTATTTCTTCTTTTACAACAATTTCTATTACACATACAAATCAACTCTTTCTTATAATTTACCTAATTAAAGGTATATTATAATATATGAAAAAATTGTCTGAGATGTTAAAATAATTAGTTATATTAATTCACAATAACTAATTATTTAATAACATTTAATTATTAATCATCATCTTTTATTAATTCTAGTATTGCATTAACATATAATTCTACTTGCAATAATAATTCGTCAATAACTACAAATTCATTTGCATTATGAATTCTATTATCTGTGCCTGGAAACTTACATCCAAATGCTACGCAATTCTTCATTGTCTTTGCATATGTTCCTCCACCCATAGTAATAGGTTTTGATTCATTATCACCTGTTGCTTCTATGTATGCTTTCATTAATGATTTTACTATTTTAGAATCTAATGGATAATATAATGATTTGCTACATCTTTTTACATTAATTCTTGCACCATCATAACTTTTTTTAATTAATTTATTTACTATTTCGTTACTATCAATCATAACTGGTACTCTAATATCAATTGTTCCTGTAATCTCATTACCATTAGTTTGTATTTTTCCATTTACTAATGTTAGTTTACCAAACTCATCTTCACATTTTATTCCCATACTAGTTCCATCAGTTTCTAATTTTATATATTGGCAATAAAAATCTGTTAAATAATCTTCATATTCTGCTTCTTTTAGTCCCATAATAGCATAGCTTATCGCATTTTTTCCAAGTTCTGGGGTACTTGCATGTGCAGATTCTCCTTTAACTTGTATAAGATCGAATTCGTCATCTATGTTCGTTATCTCACATTCAATATTATTGTTTTTTAAATATTTGCTAAATATTTCCTCTCTATATAAACTTTTTCTTATTTTAATTTTGCAATAATCACTAACTGCATTTTCTACGACTCCACCATTTATTTCTAAACCATTAATATTTCGTGATGTAAATTGGACTCTAACCTGACCTTTTTCTCCATGTACTAATGGAAAATCACCATCTGGAGTAAATCCTATAGTAATATTTCCTTCCTTTTCTACATAGTGTTTCATGCATTCAGAACCAGTTTCTTCTTTACACCCCATTATTAATCTAACTCTTTTATTTAATGGAATGTTTAAATCTTTAATTATTTTTAATGCTACCATACTAGCTATAGCTGCCCCTTTATCATCGCTTGTTCCTCTACCATATATTTTGTTATCTTTTATTGTGGCCTTAAATGGTTCTGTATCCCAATCATTTCCTTCTGGAACAACATCTAAATGAGTTAATATTCCTACAATTTCTTCACCTTCACCAATCTCAGCATAACCACATTTATTATCCAAATTTTTAGTTTTAAAACCATAACTTTCTGCTATTTTCAATGCTTCTTGTAAACATTTTGCACATTCTATCCCATATGGTGCATTTTCTGATTCTTCACCCAATACACTTCTATATGATACTAACTTGCTTAAATTAGTAATCATTTCTTTCTTATATCTTTTTATACGTTCTTTTAACTCCATACACTTAGCCTCCTATTTATGTTTTATATTAAGTAATTTATCAGATTATATAAATAATACAATTGTATGTCAATTATTAAATCTCTACGTTTTAATATTTCATATAAAATATTAAATGAAACATATAAAATTATAAAAATAATAAGTTCCGTTCATAATAAAAGCTGATATTTATAAAAAAGAATGATTACAAAAAATACGTAATCATCCTTTATTTTGACTAAAGTTAAAACTTTCTCTTTCCTATTCTATAATATCTAACACATTATCCTTATTAATCCCCTCTAAATTATAATAAGTGCTTGGAATATCTCCCACAATTACTGCTTCTGCAAGTAATACCTGATTTGTTATTTCTTCTTCTATACTACTAAATGGAGTTAATACTATAACCTTACATTTAACCTGCAAATATATTCTATGTAAAGTTTGATTTATTCCAGCGGAACTAAATTCTGATTTTAAATCTGTTTCTACATTTCCAATTGTTGCAATCTTAAAATTTACCTTTGGTCCTCTTCCAGATAAAAATTTACTACCAGTTAAAGTCCCTAATCTAATAAATACCTCTCCATCTTGCGTTTTATTTAGTTCATTTTGTATTCTTACTGCTACATCAGATATAATTTCATTTACTGGTATTATATTAGATTTAATCATTTTTATGTTTCCATTTTCATCTTTTTCTATGTTACACAAATCTTGATATTTATAATTTGCCATAACAATTGTTGCTTGTTCATTAGATATTTTTGTTGCAATACTTTTAGCAACTACTAAAGACTGCTTATTTACCACAGGCTCTATTGCTTTTAAAATTAAGATTGCTACCAAAAGAGCAATTAAAATTATAGCTATAATTTTAATTCTTTTAGCATTTTTAGAATTAAGTTCTTTAAAATTTTTATTATTGAAATTAAACTCTGGTAATCTTATTCTTTTTCTAGAATAAATTTTATCCATTTATTCTTCTCCATATTCTAAAATAAATTTTATCTATTATTTTGTTGCTTTAAGCAGATACACTATTTCTATTTGCTACATATTTAGGAATAAATAATTGCTGACCTGGATAAATTTTATTTTCATCTTCTATCTCATTAATCCTTGCTATATTTTCTACTGTACTTCTAAATTTCTTAGCTATTTTCCATAAAGTATCTCCTGGTTTTACAAAATATATAATTATACTATATACTTCATTATCTTTATTTTCTTCTACTTTCATATCATTTATTATATTTATTTCTACACTTTTAAATATATCTATTAATAAGTTCAAATCAATTTTAAGTTCAATACTCTCATCTGGCATAATAATTATATCTTTAGTTCCTATCTCTATTTTTACATCCAATTTAGAATTTTGATTTATTCCTTCACAATTCATATTATGGTTAAATGGTATAACTATATTTTTAGTTTCAATTCCACTTATTTGGCTATTTGAATATATAAAATTTACATTAAGCTCTCCTTCAAATATAATCCTATCATTTAAAATATTTTGTTTTATAATTCTTGGTTTTATATCTACATCATATATTTTTTCATTTCTTATTTCTTGTATTACTTGTTTTTCTCTTATGTTACATACATCTTTCATTAATCTTTTTTCTTGCATTGTATTTATTTTTCCGCATATTTGTATTTAAAGCTATACTTGGACTATATAAATCTTGTATCAGACTAATAGGTCTATTCTGATAAACTAATATCCCCATTTCAACTTCTGCTTCTACATATATAGAATGTTCTTCTACATTATTAGGTTTTATGGCTAAATTTTTAAGTTCTGTTTTAATGTCACATATATTATCATCTGTTACATTTAAAATATCAACAAATCCCATCATAGGAATTTTACTTTCTACTGTATTTACCCTATTATCCTCTGTTAAATACATAATTTTTATTGCAGCATCTGCTTTTGCTAAAACTTTATTATAACTAACTTTGCTTTCTACATTTACAATATCAATATTTACTTTCATTATTTCTGCCAAATTATCTATACCATCTATTACAATAGTGTCTTTTGCAACTACATTTGTTGTTCCACTTCCAATTAAAGAATTAATATTAAAATCTTTATTTAATATTTGCATATCATCAATATTTTGAATCTCTTCGATAAATTCTATATCTTCATTAGAACATAATTTTAAATTTATATCTAATAAACTTTTAAGATTTACCTTTCTACCATTTAAAATCTTACATTCTATTTCATTTAGTAACATCTTACATTCTAATAACATTCCTACTTTTGCTTCTTGCATTTCTATTATTTTGGTAAAATCTATAGTTGTTGTTAATGATCTTACACTTGACTCTTCATTATCTGCTAAATATATTATATTAACATTAATACATCCATCTATTCTTACTTTTCCATCTAAAACCTCTTTTTTATAGATACAAATATTCCCACTTGTGTTTATTGATTTTAAAATATCTGGTTTTATATCTGGAATTATTGCATCACCTTCTACTTCTATGCTTTCTATTTTCTGTCCAATTATCTGATTAATGCATAATTTATCTTTTTTACTTTCTATATTCATATCCAAACTCCTTCCTTATTTTGTTATTTAATTATATTAACTAAGCAAAAAAAAATTCCTATTAAATAGGAATTTTTGTTTTATATTATAAATTTTTTACTTTTTTTAATTCTTCAATTTGTGGTGGTATTAATGGAGTAGCTAAGTTTCCATCAATAACATCTATTTCTACAGTTCTAGTTAATACATCAGTATAACTATAAGTTACATTACGATTATTTTCCTCATACTTTACAACAAAAATATTTGGATATGCTTTTTCTATTGTAGCTTCTTTTTCAAACGATTTACTCCTTCCTAGAGAACCTCTAACAACGATTTTTTGTCCTATCATTTCTCCAATATCTGTCTTTAAATCTGTAATATCTTTTTTGCAAATCATTTAATCACCTACTTCTTCAAGATAACTAAATTATATCATTTGCTATATTTTTTGTCAAAAAGTATAATTTATTGTCGTTTCTTGTAACGCCTAATTTAAAAGGTTTACACGTTTTTCTTCAGTTTTATTACATTTACATTACATTTTTGTTACAATAACTTTTTTCTTTCCCATTGCCCCAATTCCATTTACCCCTTTTATTCCATCTCTTAACTCATTTTCTATATCACTAATTGTTATATATTTACTTTCATCAGTAAGAGCTACTTTTTCTGCAACTATTAAAGGATCCATAAAATCTATTAATATTCTTCCTGGAGATGATGCAAAATTTGCACCAGCATCCATAATTGCTTCATAATAGCTTTGACATGCTCCTGCAAAAATAACTAAGTCTCTTCCCATACTATTCCATCTTCTTGCTTCTATAACAGAATTTATAAAATATATAGAGTTTCTGTAATTATATATATCATTATATTTAGTTCCCTTTTTTATCATTCCATCATGACCAGTTATAACAAGTATATCTGGCTTATACTTTTCTAATAACATTCTTACAAACTTTGGTTGCCTACTTTCTGGAATGTTTTTTACTACTGCATCTAATCCTAAACTTTTATAATATCTTAAAGACTTTTCACTATACTTTCTATCTCCATCTAAATGTAAAATTCTACCACTATTAAAAGTTCTTTTGCTTCTTTTATCAGTATCTATACAATATAAGCATTTTCTTAGTCTATCTTCTATTTTGTTTTCAAATAACTTTATATTTTCTTGTACAATTCTTTTTTCTACTATTTCTAAATCATCAATTGGGCTATCTGCCTTTATTCTTACAGTTAACCCTTTTAAGATTGCAAATTCATTTTTATCAGTTGTTTTTATAATTCTATCTACAACAAACAAAATATCTTTTCCATATGAAATTCTTCCAACAATATCTCCTTTTTTTATTCTTTTCAAGTTAATCTCACCTCATTTTATTAGGTTACTATATAATATGTCGAATTTTGTAAGATAGTTAATAAATTTTATGAAAAAATATGTTGTATATTTTTTTGTTTTATGATATAGTAGATTTGGCTTAAATAAAAAGCTTAAATGAATTTAATAATTTTTTAGACTATTTCCTTCTTTATTATTTAGGATCAATGTGTCAAAAATATTAAATCTCAAAACTAAGAAGGAGGTATTCTATAATGGCAGATAAAACTTTAGTATGTAAAGACTGTGGTGCTGAATTTATTTTTACAGAAGGTGAACAAGCATTTTACCAAGAAAAAGGATTCACAAACGAACCACAAAGATGTCCAGCTTGTAGAAAAGCTAGAAAAGAACAAAGAAGAAATAACAATTACAATAACTAATTGTAAAAAAATAGTTGATTGTTTTACACAATCAACTATTTTTTATTTCTTTATTTTTATAATCCCTTTCTTATATGCCTGCAATAATCTTTTTAAATTATCTATTTGTTCTTGTAATTCTAATCCAATATCTGTATCTTTTATTTTCTTTCTCTCTACCTTTTCCACAATCACTTTTGAAGAATGTAAATCTGTTTCTTTTACAATTGCATCATTTGTAGAAGTAAATGGTTCATGTTCTGCAAGCATCAAACCATAGGAATTGTAAATCAATGTATATCCTGCAATTCCAGTTGTTTTTTGATATGATTTCGATAATCCCCCATCAATAATAAGTAATTTTCCATTAGCTTTTATTGGACTTTCCCCCGATTTAAATTTAACGGGAATATGACCACAAATTATATGACCTTTCTCTGGATCTATTCCAAATTCTTTAAAAATCTGATCACATACTTCTTCCTTTTGTGCAAATATATAAAAAGGATTTTTATTTTCTTTTTGAAGCTCTTTATCATCAATAAAATATCTTTCAAATGTTTTCATAGCATCTTTGCAAAAAATAGGTGAATTCTCTCCACACCATAAATACCATAAAAAGTCTTTTCCATAATTTCTTTCTTCTGATTCTATATCACCAAAATATGCTTGTCTTGCTAATTTATCAATATAATCTAGTAATTCTTTTCCTTTTAATTTTTCTTTACCATTATAATAACTTTTTAACTTTCCTTTTTCATCCATTGGTATACAGCCATGTATTAATAAATTATTATTATAAATTTTATATAGACTTCCTTTATTATATAAAAATTTTACATGTCTTTGTAATTTTTCACTATTAATAAATCCTTTTTTTAATTTGTTAACTACCTCTTGCTCTTTTTCAGTAAGTTTATATGGATCTTTTGGATCAATTGTTGGAAAATAAGAATCTAATAATTTATATACTTTTTCATTTATAACAATTTCACCTGTTTCATAATTTATCTTATCTAATAGCATTCTGTTTTCCATCTGAAACTCTGGATGATTCTTTATTATCTGCCCCTCTAATTTAAATTGAATAATACTAGAGGCTTTTTGTATTTTTGCTAATAAGTTTAGTGTATGTAAATATTCTATTTGGTCTGAATTTTGTGGTATAAAAACGTTTGAATTATCTTCTTTATATTGTTCCATAGCAAACTCTGTAATTGCTCTTATATTAATTCCATAACCATCCTCTAAAATATCTAAATTATTATATCTTGAACAAATTCTAAGTACATTAAATATACATGCTTCTGAACCACTTGCTGCTCCCATCCAAATAATATCATGGTTTCCCCATTGAATGTCAATTGAATGATGTTTCATCAGTTCATCCATAATAATATGTGGACCAGGTCCTCTATCATATATATCTCCTATAATGTGTAAATGGTCTACAGCCAATTGTTGTATTAATTTTGACATAGCAATAATAAAAGCTTCCCCACGCTCTAAATTAATAATAGTATTTATTATTTGATGATAATAAGATTCTTTGTCACAGGTATCTTGATTTGCATGTAATAATTCATCAATAATATATTCATACTCCTTCGGCATAGCTTTTCTTACTTTTGATCTACTATATTTAGAAGCAATAATTTTACAAATTTCAATTAATCGATATAATGTTATTTTGTAAAATTCCTGCATATCTATATTTTCTTCTTTTTTTATTAATTCTAATTTTTCCTCTGGATAATATATTAATGTAGCTAATTTTTTTCTTTCTTCTTTTGTCATACTGTTTTCAAAACTTTCATCTATTTTTGCTTTTATTACCCCTGATGCGTTTTTTAATATATGTAAAAAGGATTCATATTCTCCATGTAAATCACTTAAAAAATGTTCTGTTCCTTTTGGTAAATTTAATATTGCTTTCAAATTAATAATTTCTGTACATACATCCTGTATGCTTGGAAATTTTTCTGCTAATAATTCTAAATATCTTCTTTCATCATCAGAATTTTCTTTCATATCCAAACTCCTCTTCATAAGATTTATCATTTTATGAACCAATTATACTATAATATATTTCTATTTCATAGTATTTTTATTTAAATAAAAAACAGATTCAATTGTTATTTTCATTCTGAATCTGTTTTTCCTTTATTTATTGGTTCTATGCTCATTACTATATTTTAATTTTGTTGCCATACCTCCTCTTATATGCCTTTCAGCTTTATTTTCATCTAAAATTTCTCTTACCTCTTGTGCTAATGCAGGGTTTATATTGCAAAGTCTTTCGCTTACATCTTTATGTACTGTACTTTTACTTATTCCAAATTTAGCAGCTGTACCTCTTACTGTATCTTTTGAATCTATAATATAATGTGCTAAGCTAATTGCACGCTCTTCTATTGATTGCTTACCTGTTAACTTTCTATTTGTTACTGGTAAGTTATGTGAAATAATTCCTCTCATAAAGCAAACCCCCATATGAATACTTTTGTTTAATTGTATTCGTATAGGGGTTGTATTAGAACGAAAGATTTTTATAGATATCTATATTTATATTATAATCAAGATAGATATAATTTAAATTAAATGACATTTCTCTTTAATTTTACAACAATGTTAAATTGTGCTATAATAGTATAAATCATAAGATTTGAAATTTTATCAAGAAAGAGGTATTTACATGGAAACAACGCCACATTCAGAGACTCTTAGCATTATTCCTTATTTATATACTGGAACTAATGCACGTAACATCTTAGAGTCTTATTCCGTAGCTTTGCGCGAAGTTGGAGGACGGCCCAATCAGCTTCATGCAAATATGTTAGAACATTACGTTCAAATTTCTGAAGATAAAGAATTTATTTTTTCACTTCAGAACTCGATGTACTGTTTCTATTGCTCTTGCATTCACGCATTTCACAAAGCAAAAGTCTTTGGCCGAAAGAAAAGTTTAATCAGTCTGGAAGATAAATGCAACTTAGTGTTGTCAAAAAATAAATCTCCAGAAATAAAGGACTCCATCGGCTTCAGAATTATCCTTTTTGGAAAAAGTAACGAAGAACTTGTCCGTGACTGCTATCAGCTTATGGACAAATGTATCGACTTCTTTATTTCAAAGGGATTTAATCCAACTGAAGCAGAGAAAAGGTCTTCGACATCAAAATTCAACAAAAAAAAGCACCCGAAAGTCTTCGTTCCAAAAGAGTCTTATCTCAAAAGCGAAAACCAAATATTTGTCAAGGATTATGTTGCCAATCCCAAAGATAAGGGCTATCAATCCTTACATGTTGTATTTATTGACTCACAGGGTCGTGAATTTGAAGTGCAAATACGTAGTTATCAGATGGATGAACATGCAGAGCTCGGCCCTGCTGCACATACCAAATATAAAGCTGATAAATATCAAAATGATGAAACGCAAAGAGAAGACGAAGCCACATCATTCACTAAAGTCGACATATCGCAGATAGATATAAACAAAATATCATCTGAAGACTTTATAGTAGATGAAGACGAATACTACGATTCGGTTGGAATTTTCATTCCTAGAACATTCCTCGTTCTATCGAATATTTAAGTATTGATAAAAACCTACCTCCCAGAGTTCTTCTAGGGAGGCAGGTCTTTTTTATATTATTAATTTCTAAATAATTACATAAATTTTTAACTTTCATATAATTCATAATATTTCCCTTTTTTTCTTAACAACTCCTCATGCTTTCCCTCTTCTACAATATTTCCATTTTCAATTACAATAATTCTATCTGCAGATTTTATAGTAGATAAATGATGTGCAATAATAAATGTAGTTGCACCTTTCATAAGTTCTAAAAAAGCCCCTTGAATTTTATTTTCTGTTACAATATCAACATTACTTGTTGCTTCGTCTAAAATTAAAATTGGTGGTTTTATCAAAAACATTCTAGCTATTGTTATTAATTGAATTTCACCTGCAGACAAAAAAGTTTTTTCTGTAATAACTGTATCATATCCATTTGGAAGCCTTCTAATAAACGTGTCACTACCTGAAAGCTTCGCAGCATTCACTATTTCTTCATCTGTAGCATCTTTTTTCCCATATGCTATATTTTCCTTTATTGTTCCTGTAAATAGTTTAGTATCTTGAAGAACAATACCAATATTTTTTCTTAAAATATCTTTTGGAATATCATTAATATTTATTCCATCTATTAAAATCTGACCCTTATTTATGTCATAAAACTTCATAATTAAATTAACAATACTTGTTTTTCCTGCTCCTGTTTTTCCTACAATAGCTATACTCTCTCCTTGTTTTACACTTAAATTCATATTCTCTATAAATCTCATATCTTTATTATAAGAAAAATATACATTTATAAAATCAATATTTCCTTTTATATCTTTTATGTTTCCTCTATCAGTTTTTTCTTCTTCTTTACTTGATAAAAATTCCCTTATTTTATTTACTGATGAAAATGCTGTTTGAAGTTCTGACATTACTCCTGTTATTTCATTAAATGGTCTTGCAAATATATTAACATACATCAAAAAACTTGTTATAATTCCTAAATCCGCTTCTCCATTTTTAGCAAGTATTATTCCAACAATACCTATTAAAATATATGTTAAATTATTCACAAATCTTGTACATGGGTTTGTTAATGATGAATAAAATTGCGCTTTTTTACCATCTTCAAAAAGCTTTTCATTCATCTTATTAAATTTATCTTCTGCTATTTTAGTATAATTAAAATCCTTAACTGTTTTATTACTATTTATAATCTCACCAGTATAACCATTTATTTTTGATATAATTTCTCCTCTGGATCTAAACATTTCTTTAGAACGGTTTACAATAAATCTAGAAATAAAATACATAAGTGGTGCAGAAGAAACAGTTATAATTGCCAAAATATAATTTAACTTTACCATTATAATAATTGCTCCAATTACAGTAACTATTCCTATTATAATTTTAGATGCCCCTTGAATTATAGCTAAGCAAATATTTTCTACATCAAAGGAAAATTTATTTACTATTTCTCCATGACTGCTTTTATCTATATATGAAATTGATACTTTATGGAGCTTACTAAATAATTGCTCTCTAATTTCACTTCCGATTTTACTTGATAATTTTGATAAATTAATTATAGAAACGTAATCTAAAATAAAAACACCTATATACATACAAGCAATTAGTAAAATTTGCTTTGCAATACTTTGCATATCCCAAATAACAATTTTTTCTATTACATCCCCTACTAAAACTGGAGCAAGCAATGTTAATATAGTAGAAATAACACAAGAAACTACAATTAGTATAATAACAAACTTATTTTTAAGAATATATTCTTTCAATCTACTACTATCTTTCATTATTCACCTCCATATTCTTTATCATCTATTTGAAAACTTTGTATTTCTTTATATGTTTTAGAAAACTTCTCTACTTCTTCTTTAGTACCTACCCTCTCTACTTTTCCATCTTTTAATACTAATATTCTATCTACATATTTAAATGCAGATAATTTTTGAGAAGAAATAATAGTTGTTATTTTATTTTCCTTTACATATTTATATATATTATAAAATACTTCTTTTTCAGTTTTTTTATCTAATGCACTTGTAATATCATCTAATAATAAAATTCTAGGATTTCCAACAAAAATCCTTGCAATTCCTATTCTCTGTTTCTGGCCTCCTGAAAAATTATTTGCATTATTTTCTAATTTTGTATTTATTCCATCTGGAAGCTTTGATACAAACTCCCATGCATTTGCATTTTTCAAAGCTCTTATAATATCATTATCTGTAATATTTTTTCTTCCTAGAACAATATTTTCTTTAATAGTTTCTCTAAAAAAATCTGTTTTTTGTGATATAAGTAAAATTTTTTCTTTTATAAAAGTTTTCTTATATTCTTTTATATCTTTGTTTCCTATTAAAATAGTACCATTCTGAATATCATAACTTCTATTTATTAAATTTAATATTGTGCTTTTTCCACTACCTGCCCCACCTATTATTCCTAAAATTTCTCCTTCATTTACTTTTAAACTAAAATTGTTTAATAAGGAAATAGCATCATAAGAAAATACTGCATTTTTTATATCAATATCACCATTATATATTTCTTCTAATTCTCCATAATTTTCATCTATTTTAACATCTAGTACACTTTTTACTCTTTTAGCAGATGTATATGCTCTTGTATACACTGTTATTAGATTAGAAAATACTATAATTGCAAGTAACATTTGAGAAATATAATTTATAACTGCAATTAATTCACCTTGGCTTAAATCCCCAAGTCTTATTTGAATTTGTCCACAATATAATATTGTAATTATTGTAATATTTAAAATTAATGTAGTTATAGGATTTAATAGTCCGAGATACTATATATGATTTTTTTGCATAGTTATATGTGTCTTTATTTACTTTTTCAAATTTTTTCAATTCATCTTTCTCTTTAACAAAAGCTCTTACAACTCTTACATTTTGCAAATTTTCTTTTACTCTTGAAGATAAAATATCTAATTTTTCTTTTGATATTTTATATAAAGGTGCCGCCTTTCTTACAATAAAAAATGTAAGCCCAGCTAATATTATCATAGATATAAATATAATAAATGCGTACCTGCTATTAATTATATAACACATTACTAAAGCTCCCATACAAATAAATGGCACTCTAATAACAAGTCTAATCCACATTGCAACTGCCACTTCTAGCTGTATTACATCATTTGTTATTATATTAGTAAGTTTCTCTGTACTTATTTTATCTATTTGTTTATTACTAAAATTATTTATATAATTAAATAATTTCTTTCTAATAATTGTTCCATATCCTTGAGACGCTTTTGCTGCAAAGTATTGACTACTAGCAGCTGAAATAAATCCTATTATCACCAGTATTAATAAACAAACTCCAAATTTTATTATTTCACTTGTTTGAATTTCAAACATTCTATCTATGAATTTACCCATAAAAAATGGGATTAGTACTTCTATTATCGCTTCTACTAATTTTAATATTGGTCCTATAATTATTTCCTTTTTGTAACTTTTTAGATATTTTAGTAAAACTTTCAAATATTGCCTCCTATTTTATATAAAATTTATAAATTACTCTTCTGAAAATATTAACTGAAATATTTTTTTATAAACTCTTAATAATGATTTTTTATATTATATTGTATCTATACATATTTTTCAATTTTTAAATCAAAATAATATATATTAACTTATTGATTAACATTGTAGTCTTAGTTTCTGTAAAACTTACCCTATAAATGCTATTTTTTGTTTGTGAGGTGATAAAAATGGCATTAGATTTTAATATTATTGGACAAAGATTAAAAAAAGCAAGACTGGATAAACATATGACTCAAGAGAAGTTAGCTGAAGAAATTGATGTTTCTGTTGCTTTTTTAAGTAGAATTGAACGTGGCAATTCTCATATTAATTTAAAAAGATTAAGTGAGATATGTAATATTTTAGGTGTTAGTGAAGGTTATATTTTAAATGGTACATCTAGTGCTTCAAAAATATATCTAGATTCAGAATTTAGTGATATTTTGAAAAAGTGCTCTTCCAAAAAGCAAAAGTTAATTTATAATATTGCTAAATTAATTGCAGAAGAAAAATAAGCTTATATATTATTAAATTTTAATTATTTATATCGCTTGAAAATATGTATTTACATATTTTTAAGTGATTTTATTTGTGTATAATTTTTATTTATTTTAACTATTTTGTTTTTTATATATTATTATTTAAATTCTACCTATTCTTTTCATATATTATTTTTATTATATTTTACATATATTCTCCAAATTTCGGTTTTATATAGTTTTTTGAACATTTATTACATTGTGAATGCAGATTAAAATTCTTTTTCTTGCATTTTATGTATACTTATGTTAAAATATGGTTAGCCTAAATTTTCAAAAGACCTAGGACTTAAGGCTATTCTAGGCAAGGAGGATTTTTCCTATGAAACTTTTAAATTTGGCACCACGGATGGAGTCTCATGAGCGCTACGAGGCTAATAAAGCTATTAACTCTTTGATTAGCAAAAGCTTCACAGCTTCAGTTGAACGTTTCATTCTCAATGAAACTACTGTCAAGCCATTGGAAAAACACATATTCACTATCAACACGCCCTTTTTTGTAAATCCTACTACCTCTATCCCTTCTGGGAATTTGGAGTATGCATCTACAACCTTGAAAGATGGCGGTTGTGCAGTCTTCTGTTTTCATCAAGGACTCACTACACAGCTTATTTATGCTGATTTGGAAGACCTTACTGAAGAAATCGCAAAGAAAGGATATTACAAACCGGGTAAAGGCACATGGCATTGCTTATTTGACCACTTTGGTTTAAGACGTGCAAGCCACTATGCAGAAATTATCGATGCTCTTCTGCGTGGTAGCATTTCTACTTGTCTGGTAAGTAATGCTCTCTATCACAATGATTCAAATCGTTGTGGCAATCTTTTCGTCAATGTTGTAGGAATTGACAAATCTACAGTATTCATTGATGATTCAAACTGCGGTCGTATCCCAATGGACTTCGAGGCTTTTCTTAAATCCGTACAGATTGCTTGGATTTGGTAATCCAAACTAATTGACCCCTTGCCTACAGTTTTGGGCCGCCAGATGTTTTATTCATCTGGCGTTATTTTTTATAAATTTCATAAAAATTTCTATATTTAACTTAACTTTTTTAACAATCCTCATCTCTATTAAATTTGCTAAAATTAAAATTTACTTATCTTGTCTTAATTCTGCTTTTTTATTGCCATTTTTTTCTTCTTATGGTATTATTATAAAAGGCATTTTTTTGTATGCAATATATATTTTTAAATAAACTGAGCAAAATATACATATATAAGGAGGTTTTTTTATGAATTTCGAACAATGGAATGGATTTAATAAAAAAGGAGAATGGACAAAAGAAATTGATGTTAGAGATTTTATTCAAAGCAATTACAAACCATATACTGGTGATGAAAAATTTTTAACACCTGCAACAGAAAAAACAAAAAAATTATGGAATGAAGTTTTAGCGCTTTACGAAAAAGAAAGAGCAAATGGTGGAGTTTTAGATGCAGATACTAAAACACCTTCAAGTGTTAACGCTTATGATGCTGGATATATTAATAAAGAATTAGAAGAAATTGTTGGACTTCAAACAGACGCTCCATTAAAAAGAGCTATTATGCCAAATGGTGGTATAAGAATTGTAGAAAAGTCTTGTGAAAGCTATGGATTAAAAGTAGATGAAGAAACTTCTAATATTTATCATAACTTTAGAAAAACACATAATGATGGTGTATTTGATGTATATACACCTGATATAAGAGCTGCAAGAAGTTCTCACCTTTTAACAGGTCTTCCAGATGGATATGGTCGTGGAAGAATTATAGGAGATTACAGAAGAGTTGCTCTTTATGGTATAGATAAATTAATAGAAAGTAAAAAAATAGATTTAGAAATTTTAGATACTGATGAATTTACTGCAGATATAATTAGAGAACGTGAAGAAATATCAGAACAAATTAAAGCTCTTCAAGATTTGAAGAAAATGGCTGAAAAATATGGATTTGACATATCAATTCCAGCTAAAAATGCTAAAGAAGCTATTCAATGGTTATATTTTGGATATTTAGGAGCTGTAAAAGATCAAAATGGTGCTGCTATGAGTATTGGTAGAACTTCTACTTTCCTAGATATATATATTGAAAGGGATATAGAAAATGGTTCTTTAACAGAAGAACAAGCACAAGAATTAATGGATCATTTTATAATGAAATTAAGACTTGTTCGTTTCTTAAGAACACCAGAATACAACGAATTATTTAGTGGTGATCCTGTCTGGGTAACAGAAAGTATTGGTGGTATGGGAATTGATGGAAGAACATTAGTTACTAAAAACTCTTTTAGAGTTTTGCATTCACTTGTAAATTTAGGGCCAGCTCCAGAACCTAACCTAACAGTACTTTGGTCAAAAAATCTTCCAGAAGGATTTAAAAACTATTGTGCAAAAATTTCAATAGATACTTCTGCTATTCAATATGAAAATGATGATTTAATGAGAATAACTTTAGGCGATGATTATGGAATTGCTTGTTGTGTTTCACCTATGAAAATTGGAAAACAAATGCAATTCTTTGGTGCAAGAGCAAACCTTGCTAAAACTTTACTATATGCTATTAATGGTGGTAAGGATGAAAATTCTGGAAAACAAATTGCTCCTAAATTTGAGCAAATCACTTCTGAATATTTAAACTATGATGAAGTAATGGAAAAGTTCGATTGTATGATGGACTATGTAACAAAAATTTATATAAAAGCATTAAATGCTATTCATTATATGCATGATAAATATTCTTATGAAGCTTTAGAATTCGCACTTCATGATAGAGAAATTTATCGTACAATGGCTTGTGGAATTGCTGGTTTATCAGTAGTAGCAGATTCCTTATCTGCAATAAAATATGCAAAAGTAAAAGTAATTAGAAATAATCAAGGCTTAGCTGTAGATTATGAAGTAGAAGGAGACTTCCCTAAATACGGCAATGATGATGATAGAGTTGATTCTATAGCAGTAGACATTGTTAAAACATTTATGCGTAAATTAGAAAGACATCAAATATATAGAGGAGCTACTCCTACCCTATCTGTTCTTACAATAACATCTAATGTTGTTTATGGAAAAGCAACAGGAAATACTCCAGATGGTAGAAGAGCTGGCGAACCTTTTGGTCCTGGTTCTAACCCACTTCATGGTAGAGATGCAAATGGATCTTTAGCAGTTATGAATACTATTGCAAAATTACCTTTTGAATATGCATCTGACGGTATATCTTTCACATTTGCAATCACTCCTGATACATTAGGAAAAGAAGAAAATACAAGAATTAATAATCTAGTAAGTATGTTAGATGGATACTTTATGCAAACAGGTCATCATATTAATGTAAATGTATTTAATAGAGCATTATTAGAAGATGCTATGGAACATCCAGAAAAATACCCACAACTTACAATTCGTGTTTCTGGATATGCAGTTCACTTTACAAAATTAACAAGAGAACAACAATTAGACGTTATTCATAGAACTATTCATGAAAGAATTTAATTGTTTCTAATCCAACCAACACTGGGCGAACACTAGGGACGGGGTTAAATGTTCACTTAAACCCCGTCCCCAGTGTTCGCAAATTTTAGGAGGTTTACTTATGTCAGATTTAATAGGAAAAGTCCACTCATTTGAAACATTTGGTGCTGTTGATGGACCTGGAATACGTTTTATAATTTTTATGCAGGGCTGCTCTTTACAATGTAAATATTGTCATAATAGAGATACTTGGGATATACATTCTGGGACATCTTATACATCTAAAGAATTATTAGAAAAAATATTAAGATATAAAAACTATTTTTTATCATCTGGCGGTGGTGTTACTGTCAGTGGTGGTGAACCTCTCATTCAATATAAATTTTTGACCCAATTATTTACTCTTTTAAAAAAGGAAAATATTCATACAGCTATAGATACTTCTGGAAATGTAGATTTAACAGATGATATAAAAAAATTAATTGATTTAACAGATTTATTTTTATTAGATATAAAATGTATTAATGATGAAATATGTAAAGAATTAACTGGTGTATCTAATAAAAAAGAATTAACATTTGCGAAATACTTAAGTGATATTAATAAGCCAATTTGGATTAGACAAGTTATTGTTCCAACTATTACAGATAGAACTGAAGATTTACAAAATTTAAAAGAATTTATTAGTACACTAAAATCTGTAGAAAAAATAGAACTTCTTCCATATCATGATATGGGAAAAACAAAATGGATTAATATGGGATGTAAATATGAATTGGAGAACATTCGTAATGCAAATTCTAATGATATAGAATATGCTAAAAGTATATTAGGAATATATTAAATATATATCTTCACTCAATTTGAATTTAATGGAAAGTGATGCTATTTTTAATTAAATAGCATCACTTTTTTATACATTCTTATATTGTTTTGTCATAATTATTGTGTCTCTCTGCTTTTTTTCTTGCTCTTTCTTTCAATCTGGCAGTAGTAGCATCATTTTCTCTTTGTCTTCTAGCCTCTCTTTTTTGTGCTTTTTCTTCTGGACCAACATATAATTCTTCTCTAATTCCCATAAAATCATCTCCTTTATTTATAGAATACTATATTAAAAAAGATGTAAACATAATTGGATAATTTAATTAGTTAATGATGATTTTATATATCAACCTTTCTTTAGCTTAATTAAAATTAATATCACTACATTAATACCCAAATCATTCAAATTTTATATCCCTAATAAAAGCATAGAACAAAATGCAATAATATTCCATAAAAAATGTATACTCATATTTGTAAAAATATTATCTGTTTTTGCATAAATCTTCGCAAATCCTGCTCCCATTATAGCATATGGAATTATATGTAAATACATTAACCAATTTTGCTCTATATATAAGCAATGTATAATTCCAAATATTAATGCACTAATAACAATAAACACTTTATCATTCTTAAAGATTTTTCTTAAGAACCCTCTAAACATGATTTCTTCACAAAATGGTGCAATGATTGTTGCTAAAACTAAAGTAAATCCAATTGGTAAATCTTTTATAAGTGTCTGATTTGTTGACTCACCTATTATTAACTTTAAAACTAATGCTGTTGGTATATAAAATAGTACAATCATTGAAAGTGTTTTTACTATTTCATTAAAATATTGTTTTTTATTAATCCAAAAAGCTTTTATATCTCTTTTTAAATTCTTCATAAAAGGTAAACTTAAACATAATATTTGTATTAAATATATACTTACTACTCTTATCCATATATTCCAATCTTTAATAAGATTAGCAATTATAGATGTATATGATACTATAAATATAAAAACAAATAAGCTGGCATAAATTACTTTATTTAAACCTTTAACTTTTATTTCTTCTAATACTGGAATTTCATGTTCTTCTTTTGCTTCTTTATTCTTTTTGTATATAGCTATAATGCTAATAAATCCTATTATTACATTTAATATTGTGCTACACATCATTGATATTGTTGTACACAAAACTATTTTACTTTTATTCTTTTCTATATTTTTACTAAATATAATACAAAGAATATTAAGTATAATACATACACAAACTAATATTATTTGTGATACTAAAGATATTTCAGTACCTTTTAGAATCTCATTAAACTCTTCTACATATGGAGCTAAAAGTGTAACTGCAATAATTGATAAAGTTGAAAACAAATTTCCTACAATTGCAAAAATATTTAAAAGTATAATTAAAACTTTCTTATTACTTTCTCTCACAATAAATCTCCCCTTTCTATTTCATATATTTTTATCTTATAAAAATGTATATAAATTTTTCTAGCACCTTTTTACATTATATGACTACATTTTGCAATTTTCAACTAGCCTTATATAACTGGTTGTTATTTATTAATAATAGGTTATTAATTACAAAATATTTTATTTATTTTTATCTAAATTTAAAAAGGCGCCAGTATAAATCTGACGCCCCATTTCTTCTCTAATACCTTTAAGTGCCCTCTCATTCATTCACTCAAAGTAATCTTACTTTTCAAGGATTACCTTTTTAATATCAACCCTATTGGGCCAATAAACAAAATAAGATTTAAAATTAGAGTCTATCAAAAATTTGATGTTTTCTTTTATTAAAATATCATCTTTCTTCTAATTTGTCAACATAAATATATTTATTCTCTTTATTTTATCATTTATATTATTCCTTTATTTTTGTTTTTAAAGCAAATGTAATAAAATATATTATTCCAGATATAATTACAATTATCGGTCCTGTTGGTATATTGTAATAATATGATAAAATAAGACCTGTAATTCCAGAAAATAATGAGAATAATATTGCATATAAATGATATGATCTCATATTTTTTGCAATATTTCTACTTGAAGCAGCAGGTAATATGAGTAAAGAGTTTATTAAAAGAATACCTATCCATCTGATAGAAATCATTACAATAACTGCAATTAATATAACAAAAATATTATCAATTAATTTTACATTTATTCCTTTACTCTTTGCTAAACTAGTATTTATACTAATACAATTTAGTTTATTAAAAAAGAACTTCCAAAATACTATTACTAATATAAAGCTAATTACTAAATAAACAATTTCATTTGTATTAATACTTAAAATATCACCAACTAAATAACTAGAATATTTATTAAAATTACCACTTTGTGCAAGTAAAGCTAAGCCCAGTGCAATGGCAATAGATGAAAATACGCTTATTATTGTGTCAGCTCCATATGCTGTTTTATGTTTTACATAGTTTAACAATATTGCAAAACAAATCGCAAATATTATCATCGAAATATTAACATTTACGGCTCCAAACATCATTCCTATTGCAATTCCTGTTAGTGCAGAATGCCCGAAGTGCATCTGAGAAGAAAGCCATTTTATTATTTACAATCATTGTTCCTAAAATCGCAAATATTGGTGATATTAAAACTACTGCAATTAGTGCATTCTTCATAAATGCATATGACATAAAATCAAATGGTAATATTGTTTCTAATATATTATATATTATTTCCATAATTATTTATATAAAGTTAGTATCCAAAAACCAACTTTGCCTCCTTAACAAATATGTTATTTTATAATTGTTTAATTATATTATGTTGATTTAGTAATGTCAATCACTATTGTTAAAAATAACATAAAATTAGTATTATTTGTTATAATTCGCGGCCATTTTATTTAGTAGAAAATAGTTACCGCCCAGCTAAGTGTTTTATATATTTTTTTAACCCAATCTTGAAGCGTGTCAGCAACTGCTAAGGATAAGTTTTATACCACGCATAAAATTTGAGAAATGTTAGCTAAATGCGTACCATCTGCGATTGGTTTAAAAAAATATATAAAACACTTAGCTGGGCTAGTATGTACTTTTAAATAAGCCATGAATTGTAACATTATTTTAATTTACTTCTTTTGTGATATTTGGTATGTAAAAGCTCATGTGCAATATTACTTCCGGGCTTTTCTAAAAATTCTGCATATAATTTTTTCATCACTGGACTCTCGTGAGATTTACGGATTTTACTTTTTTCATCTATTGTATAAAGTGCATCTCCTCTTAATTTGGCCACATCAACTGTAGCCCTTATTTTAGAACTTTTAATAGGTTGACCTCCGCCCATTATACATCCATTTGGGCATGCCATAATTTCCACAAAGTCATAATCAGCTTTTCCTTCCTTTATTTCATCCATAATCTTTCTTGCATTCGCAAGACCACTTGCTACAACTACTTTTACATCTCTATCTTTTATTTTCACAGTTGCCTTTTTTATACCTTTATTTCCTCTTACTTCTTTAAACTCAATTTTGTCTAAATTCTCTTTAGTAATTGTTTCATATGCTGTTCTTAGTGCTGCTTCCATTACACCGCCTGTAACTCCAAATATGGCACCTGCTCCTGTTGCTTCTCCCATTGGCTCATCAAATTTTTCATCTTCTAAGTTTAAAAATTCAATATTTCCTTGTTTTATCATCCTTGCAAGTTCTCTTGTTGTTAAAACTGCATCTACATCATACATCCCATTATTTTGTAGTTCGTTTCTCTGTCTTTCAAACTTTTTAGCGATACATGGCATAACAGAAACCACATATATTTTACTTGGATCTATATTTTCTTTTTCTGCATAATATGTTTTTAAAATTGCGCCAAACATCTCATGTGGTGATTTACAACTTGATAAATGTTTTAATTCTTCTGGATAATTCATTTCTGCAAATTTTACCCAGCCAGGACTACAAGAAGTAATCATTGGTAAATTTTCATTTTTAGTAAATCTTTCTACAAATTCATTTGCTTCTTCCATAATAGTTAAATCTGCTCCTGTATTTGTATCAAATACTCTGTCAAATCCTAGTTTTCTTAATGCTGATACCATTTTTCCTGTTACATTTGTTCCTATTTCCATTCCAAATTCTTCACCTAGAGCTACTCGTACAGCAGGTGCTGTTTGTACAATAACAAATGTATCTTTATCTTTTAATTTTGCCCATACATCATTAATATTCTCTTTTTCATGTAATGCTCCTGTTGGACAGTTTTGAATACATTGACCACAGAATGTACATTCTACATCATTTAAACTCTTATCATTGGTTGTAGAAATACATGAAGAAAAACCTCTATTAATACAATCAATAGCTCCTATTTTCTGTACATTTTTACAAGCAGCAACACATCTTCTACATAAAATACACTTATTAAAATCTCTTACAATTGATGGAGATAAATCATCAATTGCATGTATAGATTTTTCACCTTCAAATTCGATATTTTGAATATTAAACTTTACTGCTAAATCTTGTAGCTCACAATTTCCGTGAGCGTGTACATGTTAAGCAATCTTTACTATGATTTGAAATAATTAAATCTAAGATAACATGTCTTGCTTCCATTATTTCTGGTGTATTTGTTTTTACAACCATTCCTTCTTCAACTTTTTGTATACATGATGTAGCAAATCCTCTTCTTCCTTCTACTTCTACAATACACATTCTACAATCGCCTATTTCATTTATATCTTTAAGAAAGCACAATGTTGGAATATCTACCCCGAGCCTCTCTTGCTGCATTTAGTATAGTAGTTCCTTCTGGAACGGTTACTTTATTACCATCTATTATTAAATTAATTTGTTTTGACATATTATTCCTCCTTATCCAATTGCTTTAAAAGGACATTTACCTTTACAAGTACCACACTTTATACATATTGATTGGTCAATTTCTCTTTTTTCTCTTCCTTCACCTTTTATTGCAGAAACTGGACATGATTTTTGGCATAATCCACATCCTTTGCACTTTTCCTCATCTATTTTAATTACAGTTAGAGCCTTACATTCTAAAGCTTTACATTTCTTTGATAAAGCATGTTCTCTATATTCATTTCTAAAATATTTTAATGTACTTAATACTGGATTTGGTGCAGTCTGACCAAGACCACAAATAGATGATTTTTGTATATTTAGTGCTAATTTTTCTAATCTATATATATCTAACTCTTCTGCTTTTCCACTACATAGTTTTTCTAGAATTTCTAACATTCTTTTTGTTCCAATTCTGCAAGGTGTACACTTCCCACAGCTTTCACTTACTGTAAAATCTAAATAAAACTTTGCTAAATTAACCATACATTTAGTATCATCCATTACAATTAATCCGCCCAGAACCCATCATTGAACCAATTTCCTTTAATGACTCATAATCAATTTTAGTATCTAAATGTTCTTTTGGAATACAACCACCTGATGGTCCACCTGTTTGTGCTGCTTTAAATTCTCTTCCATTTGGTATTCCTCCACCAATATCAAAAACAATCTCTCTTAAAGTTGTTCCCATTGGAACTTCTACTAGACCTATATTATTTACATTTCCACCTAAAGCAAATACTTTTGTTCCTTTAGAATCTTTTGTTCCAATACTAGAATACCAAGTAGCTCCATTTAAAATAATTTGTGGAATATTTGCAAATGTCTCAACATTATTAATTAATGTTGGCATTCCCCATAATCCGCTACTTGCTGGATATGGTGGTTTTACTCTTGGCTGACCACGTCTTCCTTCTATAGATTCTAAAAGTGCTGTTTCTTCTCCACATACAAAAGCACCTGCTCCAAGTCTTATTTCTATATCAAAATCAAAACCTGTGTTCCATATATTTTTCCCTAATATTCCATATTCTTTTGCCTGATTAATTGCAATTTTTAAACGTTCTACTGCAATTGGATACTCTGCTCTAACATAAATATATCCCTTATTTGCTCCTATAGCATATCCTGCAATTAGCATTGCCTCTAATATACAGTTTGGATCTCCCTCTAGAATACTTCTATCCATGAATGCTCCTGGATCTCCTTCATCTGCATTACACACAACATATTTTTGTTTTGATTCTACTTCTTTAGTAAGTTTCCATTTCTTGCCAGTAGAGAAACCTGCTCCACCTCTTCCTCTTAAACCAGAATTAGAAATTTCTTCTATAACTTCATCACCAGTCATTTGTTTTAAAACTTTTTCTAATGCTTGATATCCTTCAAATGCAATATACTCATCTATATTTTCTGGATCTATTACTCCACAATTTTTTAATGCAATTCTCTTTTGCTTCTTATAAAAATTAAGTTCATCTAAACTATTTACTATTTTTTTATCGATATCCTTGCAAAGTAGTCTCTCTACAATTTCTCCTTTTAAAATATGTTTATTTATAATTTCTTCACAATCTTCTGGTTTTACCATTGCATAAAAGGTGTCTTCTGGTCTTATAATTACAATTGGACCTTTAGCACATAAACCAAAACAACCTGTTTTAATTACTCTTACATTATTAATATTTTTCTCTTCCAACAATTTTCTAAAAGTTTTCATTATCTCTGGTGATTTTGAAGATGTACATCCTGTTCCGTTGCATACTAATATATGCTTTTCTTTAGTTTTTACATTTTTATTTACACGCAGTTCTAATTCTTTTCTTTTTTCTTGTCTTATTTTTTCTATTTCTTGTAATGTCTTCATTTAATTCCTCCTTTGCAATACAATCCAAATCTATCAAAATCATACTATTTTGTTTCTATTCATCTTTAATATAAATCTTATTAACAGTATATTTATAACTATTTCTTTTTAAGTAAACTTTGCACAAAACCTGCGAAAATCTATATAGTAATAAATTTTTTATTACATTTTACATGCTCTAATCTAACATTATTCTATTCGTTTGTATTATTTATTAATTTTTCATTAATTCATCTATTACTTCATCAAATTTCTTAACTGTTGCTTTTCCATATACTTCTTTATTTACTGTAAATACCGGTGCTAATCCACATGCGCCAACACATCTAGTTGTATCTATAGAAAATTTGCCATCTTTTGTAGTTTCTCCTTCTCCGAATACCTAATTTTTCTTTTGCTCTTTCTAATATTTTTTCAGAACCTTTTACAAAACATGCTGTTCCCATACATACAGATATACTATATTTGCCTTTTGGTTTTAAAGCAAATCTTGAATAAAATGTAATTACTCCATAAATTTCAGCCATTGGAATATGTAAATATTCAGATATTTCAGCCTGTGCTTTTTCTGGAATATATCCAAATTTATCTTGAACTTCATTTAAAACTTGTATTAGATTATCTTTATCTTGTTTATACTGATTTAATATTGCCTTTGTTTCATTAACTATTTTTTTGTCCATACACTTACAATTTTTTTCTTCCATTAATCACGACTCCTTTTTATAAACTAAAAAAAACTTTAGATTGATTATATCAAACTAAAGTTTTTATTTGCAACTATTATTATAATTTTTTGAAGAAAAAATTGTTCTGTTCGCTTGTATTACAACTAATAATATTGTATAGTAATAATCATAGAAAATGAGAATAGCAAGTAGTGTGAGTGCTACCACTTTACATACACAGTTTTGACTGTGAGAATGGAGGTGGTGCTATATGATAGAACAAGCTATATTATTAATAATATACTTACTTTTCTACGGTTTAGTAGGAATAACTATTATAGCATTTGCCTTGATTATTGCACTAGTAGTAATTTTGAGCAAATAATAAAAGCACCACATATGCTCTGCCCAAGCTTTGTGGTGTTTTATCTAACTTTTAGGTAGCACACATTTGAAGTGGCTCTCATTTTCTATTTTTATTATACATTCATTGCTTTGTTTTGTCAATTCTAATCATCTGCAATTTTTCTGTGTATATTAATAGTTTATTATTCACTGCTTATCTTTTACTTGAAAGACCATATTACCTTATGTTACAATTATAGCCTACTTAAAAGTACATACATACTAGTATAACACTTTATAATTAACCATCAAAAGTTCATAGCCTACATAATCTTATGCACAAAAACTTAAAGATTAATCTACAGTTAAAACATTCTCAAATCTTTCTTTAAATTCAGCACTACTAAACACAACCTCTGGAGTTCCCTCTTTTAAAATTTCTTTATCAAGCAATATTACTTTATCTGCATATTTCTTTACTAATTCTAAATCATGAGAAACCAGTATTATAGACATATCATATTCTTTTTTTAAATTACTTACAATTTCATAAAAATTCTTAATCCCATTCATATCTATTCCAGATACTGGCTCATCTAAAATCAATAGATTTGGTAATGGTTTTGTACTAATTGCAAGCAATACTCTTTGTAACTCTCCACCAGACAAATTTCCAATTCCTTTATCTATTAGGTTTTCTGCACCAAATAAACTTAAGTGCTTTCTTATCTCATCATAGACTTTTTTATTTTTTCTAAAACATACAGGAGTACTACAAATATATGAAGCAAACATATCATATACTGTTGTTGGCATATGTCTTTCAACATTTATACTTTGTGGAACATATCCTATCTTTATTTTCTTTTTTTTATTTTCTTTCATATCTAAAAAAGTAATGTCACCTGTATGAGGTATTTCACCTAATATTGCCTTTAATAAAGTACTTTTACCAGCTCCATTTTTTCCAATTATAACTGTTAATTCTCCACAATGAATATGAATATTTATATTTTTTAAAATCTCTTGTTTTCCTATTGTTACATTAATATTATTTATTTTTGTACAATGAAGACCACATATATTTCCTTTTTCCATATTCGTTTTCTATGACATATTACATATATCATAGCTCCTTCCTTTTATTTTTCTATCATTTGTTTTAAAATACATAAATTTTCAGTCATTGCATTTAAATATGCATCTTTATCCATATTTCCACTTAAACAAGAATCTAATTTATATATTTTAGCTCCTGTTTCATTTGCTAAATTTTGTGCGTTTTTTTCATTATCATTTTTATCTATAATGATTATTTGTATATTTTCTCTCTTCATATCTTCTATAATGCGAGCTAACATTTCTGCAGATATTGTACTTTCTTCATGGTCTGTATGAACTTCTATTGAATCTAGTCCTAAGTCTCTTTCCAAATATGCAAAAGATTCATTTAATGATACAACTTTTTTTCCTTTTAAATCTACAAGTTCTGTTTCGTATTTTTGTTTTAAACTTTTTAATTTTTCTATGTACTCATTTGTATTTTTTTCATAAACTTCTGCATTTTCTGGATTTGCTTCTTTTAATTTGTTTTTTATATTTTCTACTTGTTTTATATTATTGTCTATGCTTGTCCATGTATGTCCATTTATTTCATCATCTTCTTTAATAATATCTTCTAAGCCTTCACTTGAGTTTATTACCTTTAATTTTGAAAATGAACTTACTATTTTATCCATAAAATTTTCTATTTCTAATCCATTTTGAATAAACATGTCTGCTTTTTCTACTTTTTTTAAATCTTCCGTCTTTAATGTATAATTATGAATGCATCCGTGTATTTACATCTGCCATATTAGTAAGTTCAATCATACTTGCTCCATCTGTAATATTATAAGTCATTATATATACAGGATAAAAAGATGTTACAATTTTATAATTTTCATTATTATCGTTTTCTTTTGTACAACCTGTTAATGTTAATAATAGAGCTATTATAAAGCTTATTATTAGCATTGATATAGTTATTTTTCTCACTTCTATTCCTCCAATTTTTATTTATATATTTTTTATATACTAACTCTTTAATGATTTTTTATATAATACCTTTTTACTATAACATTTTTTTTTCTTTTATTCAATATAAAACTTTAAGTTATGTTGATAACTATCTATTAAGTAAATAAAAAAGTGGTTGTTAATAATTCATGAGTTTGATATAATCTACTTAGAATATGGAGGAAAATAATGAAAAAAAATACAATAAAATATATTTTAGATTTATTAATAATAGTTTTATTAATTTTAATTATTATAGTTTTAAATTTTGTAGACAATATAAGAATATGTCTAATACCAATAATATTGTTGATATTATTGACAATTATCGAAAGAATATTTTGGAGATGTCCAAAATGTGGAGAATACCTACCAAATAGGAGATTGTTTAATAAAGTTATATGCTGTCCATATTGTAAAGCAAATATAGATGAAAAATAACATAATGTAAAATCACAATTTTATTTAAGAAAATATATTTCATTATATATACAAAAATTTAATCTTAATAACATACAAATACTATAAAATAAAGTTACTACACCGAAAACTATTTTCACTTTTCATTGTAGTAACTTTATCACTTATTCCCTACTTCTATTATACCTTGTCATTCCCATTCACATTTTTATTTTCTATAGCAATTAGCCTATCTCCTTCTTCTATCTCATATTCTTTTTCTGGAGAAATTTCCATTTTAGCACCAAGCTTTTTAACACCAATTACATTCATTCCATATTTATTCCTAAAATTTAGTTTTTCCAAAGTCTTTCCTATCCATTTACTTTTAACATTAATTTCAACTATATCATAGTCTTCAGAAGCATTAATAGAATCAATAATATTAATATCCATAATACCTTTTGCAAGTTTTATTCCCATTTCCTTATCTGGAGAAACAATAAATTTAACTCCCATTTTTTCTAATATCTTTTTATGAATATCACTTGTAGATTTTACAATAATTTTCGGAATACCTGCTTCTTCAAAAAGCATTGTAGCCATAATGCTAATTCCTAAATCATCAACAGTAACTACTGCTACATCAAAATTGTTAAGAGATAATTTTTTTAATTCTTGTGTATCTCTTATATCTACCTGAACAGCTTCTGTTGCATATTCTGCTACTTCTTCTACCCTATCCATATCTTTGTCTATTGCTAAAACTTCACAATTATATTCATATAATTGCTTTACAATACTTCTCCCAAAAGTTTTTAAACCTAATACTAATATATTTAATCTTTTCATCATTTATCCTTTCTATTATCTCACAATCAAATAACATATACCATCTTAAAAAAGTATATCATAATTCTTTAAATCTCTTTATTATCCTACAATCAAATCACACTCTGGATACTTTATCAAACTTTTTTTGTTTTTATTAAACTTAGAAAATAAAGCATATGATAAAGTTATTGATCCAAGTCTTCCTATAAACATTAATATCATAACAATTATTTTACTAGCTATACTAAGCTTTTTCGTAACTCCTAATGTAATTCCTACTGTTCCAAATGCAGAAAACACTTCATACACAATATCTAAAAAGTCAATATTTTCTGATATAATATTATAATTTTGTTCTAAATACAATTGTTCTGTAATTGTTAATGATATTATTGCCATACCAACAATACATATACTAATAGTCACAACTGCTATCGCTCTTTTTATTACTTTAAATGGTATCTGCCTTTTAAAAATAATAGTATTATCCTCACCTTTTATAAAGCTAACCACCATGATTATAATAATTGCAAAAGTAATATTTTTTATTCCTCCGGCTGTACTTGCAGAAGATCCTCCTATAAACATAAATATCATAGAAATAAATTTGGTAGCAGTAGTAAGACTACTTGCATCTGTTGTTGTTATCCCTGCTGTTCTAAGTGACGTAGAATAAAAACTTGATTTTAATATTTTCTGTCCTAAGGTATCATTTTTCATAATATGCAAATTATCTTTTTCAAAAACAAAGGTTAGTATTGTACCACTAATTAATAATATAACTGTAGTTATTAATACTAATTTTGTATGTATATTAAATTCTTTCCACATTCTATTTATTTTATATTTATTTTTAAATATATTTTTTAATCCCATAAATAAATCATTCCATACAGTAAATCCGAAGTCCTCCTATTATAATTAGTGCCATAATTGTTACATTAATTAAAACATCATATTGATATCCTATAAAACTATTATTTCCTAAAATATCAAAACCAGCATTACAAAATGCAGATATAGAATGAAATACAGAATAGAATATTCCTTTACCTACACCATATGTAGGAATAAATCTTATAGATAAAAAAATCGTTCCAATTGTTTGAAAAGTTATAGTATATATAAAAATTCTTTTTATTAATTTTATTAATCCACTCAAATTATTTTGATTTAAAGACTCTTTAATTACCATTCTATCTGATAAATTTATCTTTTTTCCCATGAGCATTAGTATTAATGCTATAAAGCTCATGAATCCTAATCCACCAATCTCAATTAACATCATAATTATTATTTGCCCAAAGCAAGAAAATTGCTCACTTGGTACAATTGTAGTTAAACCTGTTACACAAACACATGACGTTGATACAAATAGACTATCAATAAATTTTATACTTTTCCCATCTTGATTACTAATTGGTAACTTTAATAATATTGCTCCTATAAAAATAACTATTAACACACCTAATACTAAACTTTGTGTCGCAGTTATTTTACTTTTCTTCTTGTTTTCCATGATTGTCCCCTTAAAATTTAAAATATAGTTTATTCTAGCATACTTGAATATAAAGTACAATAAGAAAATAGTAGTTTTAATGTTGATATTGTAGGTTAGTCAAACATATGTCACACTTTTTTGAAATTTATATACTTTGAGTA
>USRT01000020.1 GCA_900557195.1 uncultured Clostridium sp. | reverse complement strand
CTTGTTCAAACTTTTTAACAGCTGATTTATATCCTGATTTAATCATATTATTTCTAGCAGTCTTTTTTTCAATAACGCTAACACGTTTTATTGCTGATTTGATATTTGGCATATTTAGCACCTCCCTTTAAGTTAGTAAATAATAACAAAATATATTTTAACACGGAAATATAAATTTTGCAAGCATTTAGCAAAGATTTAATGCTTACAGTGTTAAAAATTTAAAAAATGACTTGAAAAAAATACATATAACAACTATAATAAGAGAGTACAAACGATAATATTGTAAAATTTGGAAGGAGAGATAGTTATGAATATAACAATAACAGGAAAGGAAATAAAAGCTACAGACGCTATAAAAGAATACATCGAAAAAAAAGCTGAAAGATTAGTAAAATATTTTGGAGATGAAATTGATGCAAATGTAACAATAAAAACAGAAGGTTCAGAACAAGTTGCACAAATGGATGTAAAAATAGGAACAGATAGATTTAGAGCAGTTACAGCACATAAGGATTTATATGCTTCAATAGATAAAGACATAGATATATTAGAGGGTCAAATAAGAAAAATGAAAACTAAAAAAGACAAGCAAAATATGACAGAATCAATTAGAGGAAAAGAAGAACTAAGACAAGAGGAAGAAAAAGAAATAGAGGGTGAAATATTAAAGACATTATACTATGATATAAAACCTTTAACACCAGAAGACGCAAAACTAAAATTAGAAGAAAAACCACAAGATAGATTTTTAACATTTATAAATATAGAAACAGGAAAAGTAAATGTTATATATAAAATGAAAGATAACAAAAACTATGGTTTGGTAGAGCCAGAAGCATAGTAATAAAAATAAAAAATGAATGGTGAATAATTGCTTTATCATTCATTTTTATTCTTGGGAACATATTACAAAATTATAACATTTTTATTACATTTACATAAAAGTTGCAAAAATTGTAAAAGTGTGGTAAAATAATAATAGGTATGGTATGTACCTATATATAGGAGGTATTAATATGGATGAAAAGGAAAAAAAAGATACATTGGAATTATTTGGCAAAATGCTAGATTTAAAATTTGAATCAGAAGAATTAATAGAAAAAGCAGATGAATTAATTGAAAGATGCGAAATTGATACAAAGAAAGAAGAGGAGAAATAATATGGATTTAGAAAAATTAAATAATGACTATTTAAGACTTAAAGTTGCAACTGAAAAATTTAAAACTATTTTAGAACAATATGAAAATGATTTAAAATTAGCAGAAAAAGATAAAGAGACAGCAGAAAACAATTTGAAAGTAGCAACAAAGCCAGCTGAAAAGAAAAAATATCAAGCAGAGTTAAATAAGGCGATAATAAATATAGATTATATAAAAATTCAAATAGAGACTGCAAAAAATCAACAACAAAAAGTTCAAGAAGATATTAACAAAATAATAGCTGATGTAAAATCAATACCTGAAGTTAAAGAACAATGCAATAGAGCAATAGACATAAGAACGCAAAGACAAATTGCAAAATTTGAAAAACAGAAAAAAGAACAAGAAGAGAAAAAAGAAAATCTAGAACAATTTAAAAATATGATTGAAAAACATCCACAAGCTATAATGATTGTTAACAATATCGAGAATAAATCACTTGAAATTAGCAAAAAAGATAGTGAGATAAAAGATGTTGAAGAGAAAATAGATAAACTAGATCCTACAGATCCAAATTATGCTATAGATAAAGCAAAATTAGATGCAGACAAAGCAAAATTAGAAACAGAACGTAAAACATTAGCTGGTGAAAGACAAACAGAAAGAAATAACTTAAAAAAATTATTTAATAATCCAAAATATAATGAAGAAATAGACAACCTAACTACTAGGGCAGCTTTAGACAAAAGTATAAGTAATTGTGATAGATTAATAAGGAGAAGTGAAAATAAAATACATGATTATACATATGCTAGAGATAGTCTATATAAAGTAGCCCCAGTAGCAACAGCAACAGCACCAGCACCAACAGCACCAGCGCCAACAGCACCAGCGCCAACAACGGTTAGCCAATCAAAATGGGAAACATTTAAAGGATTATTTGGAAAAAGAGAAGCAGGAGCTCCTAGTAGATGGGAATCTTTCAAAAGTTTATTTACAAAAAAACCTGCATTACCAGAACCAACAACTCCAGAACCAACAACAGTAAAATCTTTTAAGGATGAAATTAAACTAGATGGTGATGTAATGAGACATGAAATCGTTCAGGAAATATATAAAGAAGCTCTTGATAAAAAGGTTGAACAAGGAAAAAGTGAAAGATAGAATATTAATAAAAAAGAACAACTAATATATTTATATATGACCAGTTTAATAAATATTGAATTATATTCTTTTTTCTGATAATACAAACAAAATATTGACATATTCATAGAAAAATGATACAATATATACCGCTAGTGTAAAATGTAAAATTATAGCATTTTAACTAGCGGTATTTTATTTTGAAAAGAGGTGAAATTTAAGTGCCAACGATTAATCAATTAGTAAGAAAAGGAAGAAAAACAGCTACAACAAAATCTACATCACCTGCTTTACAACATGGATACAATTCTATGAAGAAAAAAATGACAGATAAAAGATCACCACAAAAAAGAGGCGTATGTACAGTTGTAAAAACAGTAACACCTAAAAAGCCAAACTCAGCATTAAGAAAAGTTGCCAGAGTTAGACTTTCAAATGGTTATGAAGTAACTTCTTATATTCCTGGTATAGGACATAACTTACAAGAACACAGTGTTGTTTTGATAAGAGGAGGAAGAGTAAAAGACCTTCCTGGTGTACGTTACCATATAATAAGAGGAACACTTGATACAGCAGGTGTAAAAGATAGAATGCAAGGACGTTCTAAGTATGGAGCTAAGAAGCCTAAAAAATAAAAATTTTAGTGAAAAGATTCGTCTTGCGTTGTTAAGCGTCGCATAAAAATCTTTCGATATACACCAGTATAATCTCAAGATTTTTAGCTAGCTTTCCTAGCAATACTCGCTTTTGACTAAAATTTTAAAAGATGAGAGTGTAACTACTCTCAAAACGAGGTGCATATAACTTACTAATTTATTTAAGAACACTTAAATTTATAATAAATTATATAGCACTTAACTAGAAAAGTTTGAGAAGAATCTAGTATCAAATTTTTAAAGAGTACCTTAGATACAATAAATAGTATCTACAAAATTAAAAAAGGAGGGAAGAATAGTGCCAAGAAAAGGATATATAGCAAAAAGAGAAGTTTTACCAGATCCAATATATAATAGCAAAGTTGTTACAAAATTAATAAATAATGTAATGCTTGATGGTAAAAAAACAGTTGCTCAAAAAATAGTTTATGATGCATTTGATATCATAAAAGAAAAAGAGCAAAAAGATGCTTTAGAAGTATTTGAAGCAGCACTTAACAATGTAATGCCAGTTCTTGAAGTTAAAGCAAGAAGAATTGGTGGTGCTACATACCAAGTACCAATCGAAATAAGACCAGAAAGAAGACAAACATTAGGTTTAAGATGGCTTGTTACTTATGCTAGAAATAGACATGAAAAAACAATGTCTGAAAAACTTGCTGGTGAAATAATAGATGCTGTAGCTGGAAACGGTGGAGCATTCAAGAAAAAAGAAGATATGCATAGAATGGCAGAAGCTAATAAAGCATTTGCACACTATAAATGGTAATAATTATAAATACTACAATGTTACCAAATTTACTAACAGTAATTCGGATATATTGGTAACTGTTAGTAAAACAAATGGTAATAATAAAATAATTATAAGGTGGACAATGTACTTGTTCTCCTTATTAGTAAATAAAGGAGGAAAAATATGGCTGGAAGAGAGTTTCCTTTAGAAAAAACAAGAAATATAGGAATAATGGCCCATATTGATGCAGGAAAAACAACAACAACAGAGAGAATTCTTTTTTATACAGGAAAAACACATAAAATAGGAGAAGTTCACGAAGGTGCTGCAACAATGGACTGGATGGTTCAAGAACAAGAAAGAGGTATTACAATTACTTCTGCTGCTACAACTTGTAAGTGGTTAGGAAATAGAATTAATATTATCGATACTCCTGGTCACGTTGACTTTACAGTTGAAGTTGAAAGATCATTAAAAGTATTAGATGGTTCAGTTCTAGTTTTAGCTGCAAAAGGTGGAGTTCAACCACAATCTGAAACAGTTTGGAGACAAGCTGATAAATATAAAGTTCCAAGAATGATATATGTTAATAAAATGGATATCACTGGTGCAGATTTTTATGGTTGTGTTGAACAAGTTAAAGATAGATTAGGAGCAAATCCTGTTCCAATTCAATTACCAATCGGTTCAGAAGACAACTTCCAAGGAATTGTTGACTTAATAAAAATGAAAGCATTCATTCATAAAGATGATAAAGGTCTTGAAATTGAAGAATGTGATATTCCAGAAGAATTAAAAGCTGATGCTGAAAAATATAGAGCATCAATGATAGAAAATGCTGCTGAACAAGATGATGAATTAATGATGAAATATTTAGAAGGTGAAGAACTTTCTGAAGAAGAAATTAAAACAGGTTTAAGAAAAGGAACAATTGCCAACACAATAGTTCCAATGACTTGTGGATCATCTTATAAAAACAAAGGTGTTCAAGAATTATTAAATGCAGTAGTTGATTTCTTACCATCTCCAGTAGATATACCAGCAATTAAAGGTGTAGATATGGACGGAAATGAAACAGAAAGAAAACCAAGCGATAGTGAACCTTTTTCAGCACTTGCATTTAAAATTGCAACAGATCCATTTGTTGGAAAATTATGTTTCTTAAGAGTTTATTCAGGAACATTAGATGCAGGTTCTACAATATTAAATGCAAATAAAGATAAAAAGGATAGAATCGGAAGATTACTATTAATGCATGCTAACCATAGAGAAGATATTACAAAGATATATGCAGGAGATATAGTTGCTGCAGTTGGATTAAAAGAAGTATCTACAGGTGATACATTATGTGATCCATCAGCACCAGTTATCCTAGAATCTATGGAATTCCCAGAGCCTGTTATTGATATTGCTATCGAGCCAAAAGATAAAGCTAATAGCGAAAAAATGGGAATTGCACTTGCAAAACTTGCAGAAGAAGACCCAACATTTAAAACATATACAAACCATGAAACAGGTCAAACAGTTATCGCTGGTATGGGTGAATTACACTTAGATATTATCGTAGACAGATTAAAAAGAGAATTTAAGGTTGAATGTACAGTAGGTAAACCTCAAGTTTCTTACAAAGAAACAATTAGAAATAAAGTTAAAGTAGAAGGAAAATTCATTCGTCAATCTGGTGGACGTGGACAATACGGACATGTATGGCTAGAAATGGAACCATTAGAGCCAGGAACAGGTATTGAATTTGAAAGCAAAATCGTTGGTGGTGTTGTTCCAAAAGAATACATTAAACCAATTGAAGAAGGTATTAGAGAAGCTGCAGATAGCGGTATCTTAGCAGGTTACCCTGTTATAGACTTTAAAGCTACTTTAGTTGATGGTTCTTACCATGATGTTGATTCTTCTGAAATGGCATTCAAGATTGCAGGATCTATGGCATTTAAAGAAGGTTGTAAACAAGCTAAATCTGTTATTCTAGAACCAATTATGAAAGTTGAAGTAACTGTTCCAGAAGAATACATGGGAGACGTTATTGGAGACATTAACTCAAGACGTGGAAGAATGGAAGGTATGGAAACAAGAGCAGGAAATCAAATAATAAGAGGATTTATTCCGCTTTCAGAAATGTTTGGTTATGCAACAGACTTACGTTCTAAAACACAAGGTAGAGGAACATACTCTATGGAACCATCTCACTATGAAGAAGTTCCAAAATCAGTATTAGAAACAATAGTAGCAAGCAGAGCTAAAAAAGAAGATTAATTAAATTTGCAAAAAAGCTTGCCAAACTAGAAAAAATGTTATAAAATGCTTATACTCAGAATAAGTTATTAATTTTAAAAAATAAAATATAGTATCATAAAGATACAAACATTAATTTTAAGGAGGAAAATTAAATGGCTAAAGCAAAATTTGAAAGAACAAAACCACATGTTAACATTGGTACAATTGGTCACGTTGACCACGGAAAAACAACAACAACAGCAGCTATTACAAAATACTTAAGTTTATTAGGAAAAGCTAAATTCGAAGCTTACGATCAAATCGATGGAGCTCCAGAAGAAAAAGCAAGAGGTATTACAATTAATACTGCTCACGTTGAATATGAAACAGAAAACAGACATTATGCACATGTTGACTGTCCAGGACACGCAGACTACGTAAAGAATATGATTACAGGTGCTGCTCAAATGGATGGTGCAATCTTAGTTGTATCTGCAGCAGATGGTCCAATGCCTCAAACAAGAGAGCATATACTACTTGCTAGACAAGTTGGTGTTAAATTTATCGTTGTTTACTTAAACAAATGCGATATGGTTGACGATCCAGAATTATTAGAATTAGTTGAAATGGAAGTTAGAGACTTATTATCAAGCTACGACTTCCCAGGAGATGAGATTCCAATCGTTAAAGGATCTTCATTAAAAGTATTAGAGAGTTCTTCAACAGATCCAAATGCACCTGAATATGCATGCATGAAAGAATTAATGGATGCTGTTGATAGCTATATCCCAACACCATCAAGACCAGTAGATGAACCATTCCTAATGCCAGTTGAAGATGTATTCACAATCACAGGTAGAGGAACAGTTGCTACAGGTAGAGTTGAAAGAGGAGTTGTTAAATTACAAGACGAAGTTGAAATCGTTGGTTTAGCAAAAGAATCTTCAAAAACTGTTGTTACAGGTGTTGAAATGTTTAGAAAATTACTAGATCAAGCTGAAGCTGGAGATAACATTGGTGTTCTTTTAAGAGGAATCCAAAGAAATGAAATCGAAAGAGGTCAAGTATTAGCAAAACCAGGAACAATTCATCCACATACAAAATTCAAATCACAAGTATACGTTTTAACTAAAGAAGAAGGTGGACGTCATACACCATTCTTTAATGGATATAGACCACAATTCTACTTTAGAACAACAGACGTTACAGGTGTTATCGATTTACCAGAAGGAACAGAAATGGTTATGCCTGGAGATAACATCGATATGACAATCGAATTAATTACACCTATCGCTATTGAAAAAGGATTAAGATTCGCTATTCGTGAAGGTGGTAGAACAGTTGGTTCAGGTGTTGTATCTGAAATAATTGAGTAATAATTATTTGAAATATATAAGTAGCAAGGAAATGCAAGAAATTGTAATAGCCTTGCTATTTTTATATTATAAGAACTTCAATTTTATCTAAAATTTTTCTGTAAAAATTGACATTTTTGGAAAAAAAGTATATACTATAGTAGTATTAGTTTTATAAAAATTAAAGGAGTAATAATATATGGAAATACTAAAAAAAGCACTTGTTACAATTGCTATTATACTAATAATATTTGCTTCTAGTGTAACTATTGCTGTAACAAAATCTAAAGGAAAGGTTACTACAGAAACATTAAGGTTAAGAAAAGAAGCTTCATTAGAATCAACAGTATTAGAGCTTTTATCTAAAGATGATGAAGTTGAAATAGTGGAAGAAGAAGGCGATTGGTATAAAGTTAATTTTAAAACTTATACAGGATATGTTAGCAAAGAATATATAAGCAAAAATGATAATTCAGAGGGAAATTCAAATCCTAAACAAGATGAAGATAATAACGAAGAAAAAAATAATGAAGATACAAACAAAACAACTGATGATAATACAGATCAAACATCAAATAATGATAACAACACAAATAATAAAGAATTAGCTAATAAACAAGCTAAGACTAATAGCGATTTAAATGTATATATTTTGCCATTAATAAATTCAAATATTATTGGAAATTTAAAACAAAATACTAGGGTAGATATAGTTAATATAACTGGAGTATGGGCGTATATAAAAACAGAAACCTTAGCTGGTTGGATTAGAATAGACAAAATATCTGTTACAGATTCAAATACAACAGAAAACAATAATACAGATAATCAAAATAAAGATAATTCGGAGCAAACAGTTAGTCAAAATAATTCAGAGAGTCAAACAAATAATAATCAGACAGACAATCAAACAGATAATAATCAAACTACTACAAGTAATGAAAAGGAATATACACCAAAAAATTATTATATAAAAAGTAGTGCTGTAAATGTTAGAGCAAAATCAAGTACTAGTTCAAATGTAATTACAACTTTAACTCAAAATACACAAGTAAAAGCTGTAGGAGAAGAAGGAGATTGGTACAAAGTTGAAGTAAACGGAAAATCAGGATATATTTTAAAAAGTTTACTTTCAACCAATAAGGTAGAAGTAACATCAAGAAGCTCTACAGCAGATAGACAAACAACAGATAATAGTAATAATAAAAAACAAACTAACAATAATAATAAAGAGCAAGAAGCTACAACTACTAATTCTTCAAAAGGAGAAGAAATTGTAGCATATGCAAAACAATTCCTTGGACGTAAGTATGTTTATGGTGGTTCAGGACCCAATACATTTGATTGTTCAGGTTTTACAATGTATGTATATAAACATTTTGGATATTCAATGGGACATTCAGCTGTTACACAGGCAGGACTTGGCAAATATGTTTCTAAAGGCAATTTACAACCAGGAGATTTAGTAATATTTAATGACAGCGCTAATAGATCTATAGGTCATGTTGGAATTTATGTAGGTGGAGGACAATTCATACATGCATCCAGTGGTAGTGGAAAAATAATAATTTCTTCATTATCTGGATCATATTACAATACTAGATATGTTACAGGTAGAAGGATTATATAGAAAGAAAAAATATGAGTAAAAAAATAATTTAATAGATAATTTATCTTATAAATTAGGGGGCAATAAGAAGGAGAAATAGCATTTGAAGAATTTAGGTATTATTGCAACACTAATATATATAATAGGAATTATAATGGGGCTATACTTAAAAATAAGTATAGTCTTTTTGTTATGTTTTATATTGATAATTTCAATTATTTTTTTATTTCCAAGAGTAAATAAAAAAATAATGCTTATATTTACTATTATAATTTTGCTCTCATCAGTATATAGCAAATACAGATGTAATCTATTTGAACAAAAATATAAAGATATTGATGATTTAAAATTAATAGGAAAAATAGTAAATGTTGAGAGTAAAAATGATTATATAATAACATATAAAGTTAAGGT
Organism: uncultured Clostridium sp.; assembly: GCA_900557195.1. GTDB lineage: Bacteria > Bacillota > Clostridia > TANB77 > CAG-508 > CAG-492. The sequence continues at coordinate 27,379 of USRT01000020.1, read as the reverse complement.
GAAAAAGTTAAACAATTTAATGAATTTTAATGGTACTAATATAATAATAAAAGTAAAAAAAAATAATAAGATGAATTTTAAGTTAGGAGATATAATACAAGTAGATGGAAATGTAAAACCTCCAGATGTAAAAAGAAATTATAATGGCTTTGATTATAGAAGGTATTTAAATAGTAAAGATATTTATACTGTAGTTGAGGCCAAAAATATAAATATTCTAAAAGAAAATAACATTTTTAGTATACTTTATATTAAAAATATAATTATAAATAAAGTAGAAAGTACTCTTATAGAAAAGAATTCAGGCATTTGTTTAGCTTTGACAATTGGATATAAATCAGCTATTCCAAATGATATTAGTAAATACTTTGAGGATAGTAATTTGCTTCATTTACTTGCTATATCTGGAATACATGTTACATATATTAATATGATCATAAATTATATATTAAGAAGATTTAGTAAAAAAAGTTCTAAAATATTAAACATTATTTTTTTATTTATTTACATGATATTAGCTAATTCTATTCCTTCTGTTTTTAGAGCTTGTATAATGCAAATAATGGTATTAATTTCAAATTTGTTATATAAAAAATCAAATTTATTAACAAATATCTCAATTTCAGCATTAATATTGTTAATAATAAATCCTTTAACAATTTATAATGTGGGATTTGTATTTTCATACATAGGTACAATTAGTATAATTATATTTAATTCTTACATAAAAAAGAGTTTTGATTATTTAGAAATAATACTGTCTAAAAGATTAAGTGTCGAGGTTCCTAAGGAGAGAAATATAATGGGATTAATCATTGCCAAAATATATAGTAAGGTTAAAGAAATAGTGATTATTACATTAGCTGCAAATATACTGTTAATTCCATTATCTATGTACATATTTAATTCATTTTCGTTTACTTTTATAATCTCTAATTTATTAGTACAACCAATTTTGTCTTATATTATAATTATATCAATTATTCAGATAATAATTTCATTTTTTTCTATAAAATTAGCATCAATATTTTCAATAGTTACTAATATAATAATAGTATTTTTTATACAAGTTGTTAGATTTTGCTCTAGAATTCCATTCTCAAAATTGATTGTTACAACACCAAGTATAGTAATTTTAGTATTGATTTATTTTACAATATTTATTTTTGTTTTTTTAGATAAAAGAAAACTACTTAATAAGCATAATATATACATTTTTTTGAAAAAAGTTAGACATATCATGAAAATACCAATTGTATTTATAATAATTATTATTTTTACAACTGTATCTATATACATAAAATATAATACAGGTGGTTTAAAGATATTTTTCATAGATGTAGGTCAAGGTGACAGTACTTTAATTATTACGCCAAATAATAAAAAAATTTTAATAGATGGTGGAGGAAATGAATTTGGAAATTTCGATGTTGGAGAAAAAACTTTACTACCATATTTATTAGCTAGACAAGTAAAAAATATAGACTATGTAGTTATATCTCATTTCGATTCAGATCACGTTCGGTGGATTACTAACAATTATGAGGAAACTTAATGTAAAAAAGGTTATTATAAGTAAACAAGGAAAGGATTCTGAAAATTATCAGGATTTTAAGCAAATTGTAAATGAAAAGCAAATAAAAGTTGTAGTGGTAAAAAAGCGGAGATGAACTAAACATTGAAAAAAGTCTAAAACTTGAAATTTTATGGCCAAAAGAAGAGCAGATACAGGAAAACATATTAAATAACAATTCATTAGTAATGAAATTAAATTATAATAATTTTTCTATGTTACTAACAGGTGACATAGAGAAAATTGCCGAAGAGGAAATACTAGAGGAATACAAAAATGTAGATATTCTAAAATCAACTATACTAAAAATTGGGCATCATGGATCTAAAACTTCAAGTACACAAGGATTCTTAGAGAAAGTAAAGCCTAAGATTGCTTTAATAGGAGTAGGAAAAAATAATACTTTTGGACATCCAAGTGATAGTGTAATAAAAAGATTAGAAAATTTACGGAGTAAAAATTTATAGAACAGACGAAATGGGTGAGATTTCAATTGTTGTAGATAATAAAGGAAAGATTAGAGTTAAGAAATTTATAGAATGAGTAAAGAAGCGAGATGAATTCGATTTTAATATTGTGGAAATAAAATTATTTAAGTAGTAATAAAATAATAAAAAGAAAATTTTAAAAATGTGATAGAAACTCATTTATAGACATATTTTTGCCTTTTTTTAGAAAAGGTGGTATAATTGTAATATGAGCACAAATTTTTGAAATCTAATTTGAGCTTTTGTAAGAAATCAACCATAATGACACAGTAATGAAAGGGGAATCACTTATGATTACTGAGAGACAGGTTGTACTTGTTGCAACCAACTACGAGGACAACAAAGAATTTCGGAAGGAATTCAGTTTCGAGGCAATTCAGATTATAACTGATGCTAAAGAAATTGAGATGACATGGAGTTGCAATAAAACTCCGTTGATGTTAGCAAAGCATGTAACTGAGGACATAAAGAAGAATTATCCAATTTTGGAGGTTCCTGAATTTATTTTCGGGAATGAAGACTTCATTATATTTTCTCACAGAAACGGTTTTGAGTGTGGAGAATATGTGTCTGACCAAAAGTTTGACACAGCTAAGGATAGATGTTTCTTGTGCAGAATTGCAGAGCATATGGACATTAAAGGTCCATTATATCTCTATAATCAGTCAACAAAATATGTGAATGATGTCATCATTTATGAGTCAGAGCATTTTTTTGTAAAGATTGAATTGGGATGCCTCAAAAAGGGTATGATTATGATTTGCCCTAAATCTCATGTTTTGTCAGCAGCAAATATTCCAGATGAACACATGGCTGAATATCATCAGGTGATGGAAGATGTGGAGTTTATGCTTAAAATGATGTATGGAGATGAACCTGTTATATTTTTTGAGCATGGTTCAAATCCTAACGGATTTTCCAGCCATAAAAGGTCGATAGTTCATGCACATACACATGTTGCGTGGGGTGTGAAATTTGAACAGAGATATCTCGACATGGTTTGTTTAGAACCAATTGGAGATATCAGAGAGACAAAAGACTCTAAGTATCTGTCCTATCAGGAAGGTGCAAACGGAAAGTTAATGGTAGTTAACAATCCAAATGTATATGTGCAGAGGCAATTCCCTAGACAGGTAATCGGTAAGATGCTTGGTATCGATAACGATTCGACCAACTGGAGGAAGGATCCTTTTACAGAAAACATAATTGATACCTTCAACGATTTTTATCAGTTCCTTAAACAGAATCAGCCATTTCTTTCAGAAAGAATTGTAACTGCAACAGCCGGATTCGTAAAGGGATATCCCTTAAGAACTGATTTTAACATCGGCTATTAATTAGTTACAGAAGTATTCAAAACAAAAGGAGACCTTATAAATTGGGTCTTCTTTTGTTTATATGATTACTGGACAGAAGACTTATTTAGCTATCACATAAACTTGGTACAAAATTTATATTAAAGGCTGACTAATAACCTTATATGCACAAAAGAGATTTTTGATGTAATCATAAATCTTGAATTTTATTTTTTTTTACTATATAATAATTAAAATAAATTTTATTTTAGAAAGGAATAATATATGAAGTATAAAGATATAGTATTGCCAGATTATGAACATTGTATATTAGGAACAATAACATCTATTTTAAAATATTACAATGTTGAAACAAAACATAAATCATCTGAGAAAATTGATATATTACTAAACGAGAAGAAATATAAAAATGTTATATTTTTAATATTAGATGGATTAGGGGAACGTATATTAAATAGTATTTCTCCAGAAGGATATTTAAATAAAAATAAGATAGATTGTGTTACTTCTGTTTATCCTTCTACAACAACAGCTGCTTTAACAACTTATTATTCTGGACGTCCGCCATATGAGACTGGGTGGATTGCATGGTCTCAATATTTTAAAGAATATGGAAGAGCACTTGACATGTTTTCACATAATGAATCATATATGAGAGAGCCATTAAAGAAACCATTAATAGATGTATATAAAACGGTTATTAATTATGAAACAATATTTAATAGGATTGAGAAAGCTTCTCCTAATGTAAAAGCATATGAAATAGAGCCAGAATATGCAGAAAGAAGGGCAATGCGTTCTATAAAAGCAAATAATATAGATGAATTAATAATGAATATAAATGATTTATGTACAATGCCAGATAGAAAGTTTATATTTGCTTATTCAGATAATCCTGATGGATTATTACATAAATTTGGAACAACTTCGAAAGAAGTTAAGACATTTGTTAAAGATACAGAAGATAAAATAGCTCAAATGGTTAAGGGATTTGATGAAAATACAATTTTAATTGTATCTGCAGATCATGGTCATAAAGATATTGAAAGGTCATATACTTTGCTTGATTATCCAGAAATCCAAGAATGCCTTATTATGCCAGCATCATTAGAATCTAGAATTTTAACATTTTGGGTTAAAGAAGAAATGAAAGAAATATTTGTACAAAGATTTAATAAAATATTTAAAGACGAATTTTGGTTAATGACAAAAGATGATTTTTTGAATAAGTATCATTTCCTAGGATATGGAGATAAACATTATAAAATTGATGATTTTATTGGAAACTATGTAGCTTTATCAGTTTCTGGAAGTATGATAAGACTTGAAACTTTTTTAGCAGAAGGAAAGCCAGTAAAAAAATCTACTCATTGTGGATTAACTGTAGATGAAATGGAAGTTCCAGTAGTAGTTATAAAAAAATAGCAATTTAGTAAAAATCTAAGTTTTTACAAGAAAATAGCTTAATATATACAATATGTATATATTAAGAAGGACACCTATAGTAAGTAGAATGTATAGAATCACTAAATAATGTACATACTACTATAAAGTGTAGGTGGTTATATGAAAAAGTGGATTTTATATATTATAATATTAATTTTACTAATAATATCTATAAGTAGTATCATGTTGTTAATTATAGCAAATAAAGACGAAAAAGGTTCTAGGATGGAGAGTATAGATAAATTTGCTGAAATAGAAGACAATTCTACAATAAAAGATACTGAAGTTATTACTACAAGCTATTCAAGTACTAAAATTTCACCAGATGCAATTTTAAGTTTTAATACTTATTATAAAGAGTGTGGACATACTGTTAAAGAAGAGAAGATGGCTGAAGAGGATATAATAAATAAAACTGAACAAGATATAACAGAAAAGTATAGTGAATGGGATATTAAAAAGTTTTCTGCAGATAGTGTAGTTTTATATAAAGAAGTAGATAGCGTGTGTGACAATGATTATATAATAAAAGAAAAAGACGGAAATATAGTTGTTTTTAAGTTAGATAGTGAAGGTAAAGAAATAATATATGATGTTACTTCTATAGAAGTTCAGTATTTGCCAGAAACAGATTTAAAGCAATTAAAAGACGGGATAAAAGTAAACGGTTTAGAAAAACTAAATCAGATTATTGAAGATTTTGAATAATGTCAATAAAGAGGAGATAAAAAATGAATTGTTATTTTTTATATAACAATTCATTTTTTTGTTTCCTTTTTATATAGTACACTAAACTATTTTTTTAGTTTAGTGTATATTATTTATTTTTATCAACAATTTTTAAGTTTTCTTTTTTTAGATAACCTTGTTTATAAAATGCTTCGAAATACATTATCAAAGAAAAAATAGTCATAAATAATGCTAAATAGTAAATATAAGTATCAAAATGAAAAGCAATTTCGAAATATTTTACAATAAATGAAGAAACTATTGCTATATAAAATAATACAGTAGCAAGTTTTCCATACCACTTGCTGGAAACAACTAATTCTTTTCCATAAAGAAAAGAAGCTCCTGCTATCATTATAAGTTCCTTCAAAAATACAACAAACAAAATCCATAGAGGAATTATATTCTCTATACATAAAGCTGTTAAAACAGAAATTTGAGTTGCTTTATCAGAAAGGGGATCTATTAATTTTCCAAAATTAGTTATAAAATTAAATTTCCTTGCAATAAAACCATCTAATATATCTGTAATGCCAGAAATAGTTAAGAGAATAAATGCTGCTATGTAATTAGATTGAATTATAGAAGTAAATATAAAAGGTATTAATACAAATCTAAACATAGTTAATATATTAGGTACATATTTAAACATATAAATTCCTCCATTAGTACATTTAATTTTCTATTTTGAATTGTAATTGATTGTTTTCTAAATTGATGTTTACTGTTTGGCCATTTTTCAAATCTTGTTTTAATATAAGGTCAGATAATTCATCTTCTATATACCTTTGAATAGCTCTTCTTAAAGGTCTTGCTCCATATTTTATATCTGTTCCTTTTTGTAATATAAAGTTTTTTGCTTCATTTGATACATTCATTATAATATTTTTATCAGATAATACAAGTTTTGTTTCTGATAACATTAATTCTATAATTTCTAATAATTGATTATTATCCAGCTGTTCAAAAACTACTATTTCATCTATTCTATTTAAAAATTCAGGTCTAAATGTTTCTCTTAAAGAGTCTAAAACTTTATTTTTATTAGCTTCTTTATTTGCTCCAAAACCGATAGATGTGTGGTTAATTTGTGAACCTGCATTTGATGTCATAATAATTATAGTATTTTCAAAATTAATTACATTTCCTTGTGAATCTGTAAGTCTTCCATCATCTAATACTTGTAATAATATGTTAAATACATCAGGATGAGCTTTTTCTATTTCATCTAAAAGTACGATTGAATAAGGTTTTCTTTTTACTTTTTCTGTTAATTGACCTGCATCATCATATCCAACATAACCTGGAGGTGAACCAATTAACTTAGAAGTAGAATGACTTTCCATATATTCAGACATATCTACTCTAATAATAGAATTTTCATCACCAAACATTTCGTATGCAAGTGATTTTGCAAGCTGAGTTTTACCGACACCTGTGGGACCTACAAATATAAATGAAGGTGGTCTTTTAGTTGTTTTTAAACCTGCTCGGTTTCTTCTAATAGCACGTGAAACGGCTTCTACAGCTTCATTTTGACCTATTACATTTTTGTGTAGATTATTTTCTAAATTTAGAAGTTTGTGTGTTTCTTCTTCTGTAATCTTTTGAACTGGAATTTTAGTCCAATGTTCTATTACATTTGCTATATCTGAAACTGTAAGATTTTTTACTGTAAGTTTTTTTGTTAAAGTATCTATTTTTTCTTGAATGGTACATTCTTTCATTTTTAAATCTGCAGCTTTTTTATAGTCCTCTGTAGAATCTGCAAGAGCAGCTTCTTCTTTTTCTTCTTGAATGTTTTTTAGTTCATTTTTTAAAACTTCTAGCTCATATAAATCTTTATTATTTAAGTTTATTCGAGAACAAGCTTCATCTAAGATATCTATTGCTTTATCAGGTAAAAATCTATCATGAATATATTTTTCAGACATTATAACAGTTTGTTTTATAATATCATTTGATATTTTTACTTTATGAAAATCTTCATAATATTTTTTTATTCCTTCAAGAATGCCAATAGAATCATCTATAGATGGTTCTTCAACAAGTACAGGTTGAAATCTTCTTTCCAAAGCAGTATCTTTTTCGATATGTTTTCTGTATTCTTTTAAAGTTGTTGTTCCAATTAGCTGAATCTCACCACTAGAAAGAGATGGCTTTAAGATATTTGCTGCATTCATAGAGTTTTCAGCGTCGCCAGCTCCCATGATATTATGAATTTCATCTATAACTAATATAATGTTTCCTAAAGATTTGCATTCATCTATTATAGATTTCATTCTTGATTCAAATTGACCTCTAAATTGTGTTCCTGCAATAACTGAAGTCATATCTAACAAATATACTTCTTTATTTAGTAACTTAGCTGGAACTTTTCCATTCGCAATTTTTATTGCTAGCCCTTGAGCAATTGCAGTTTTACCAACACCAGGTTCTCCTATTAGACAAGGGTTATTTTTAGAACGTCTATTTAAAATTTGAATAATTCTTTGTATTTCTTTATCTCTTCCAATAACATTATCTAATCCATTATTTTTTGCTTTATATGTAAGGTTTGTACCATATGTATCTAAAGCTTTTTTCTTTTTAGTATTATTATTTTTCTTTTCTACTTTTATTTTTTTTGTATTAGAACTGTTTGGTTCATCATTTGAAGATGTAGAATCGTTATTAAAAATACCAGAAAAAATTGAACCAAGTGATGCACTATTTAAATCTCCATTATCATTTAAACCTAAATCATCTGGATTTATATTATCTAGTTCTCCTGAAATATCTTTAAACATATCTTCAAATTGTCTTGTCATATCTTCTATATCTGATTCAGATAAATTAGCTTGTTTTACTAGTGTATCTATAGGATTAATTCCTTTTTTCTTTGCACATTCATAACAAAGTCCTTCTAATTTGCTATTACCATCTGGTGATGGTTTATTAACAAAAACTACAGCTGTATTTTTATTGCATATTGAACATAGCATATATTTTATCTCCTTTTTTATCATTAATATTATTATATAATACATTAAATTTGTGTGATAGTCAATATAGAAGTTTTGCTAAATATGTTCTATTTAATAGGAAAAATTTATATTATGCTATGAAGTTAGTAATGTATAACTATACAATTAATTATGTTGATTAATATAAGTGTGATTATTCATCTGATTAATAAATATGATAATATAAAAAAGAAATAAATCGTAGAGATTTATTTCTTTTTTTAGAAAATATATATTATAATTCGTGAGCATCATAATTATTTCTATGTGGAGTTTGAGGTGATCTAAGTTTTTTACTTTTATCAATTGGTGGTTGTTTAATTCTTTTTCTAAATTCGTTTAAATTATCTAATATAGAGCTTCTTTCAGTATATTGATTTTCAGCATGTTTTTCTAATTGAGTAGTAAGCATATTGAATCTTTGTTTTTGTTCTCTATTTCTAACTAGATTTTTAAAAAATTTAAAATGTTCACATTCTCTTTTTAACATACCAAGTTTAACATATTGCATTAATAAATCTATCTGATCTTTTTCTGCTTGTGGTTTTGTACTATAATTATTATTTAAATCCATTAGTAGAAATTGAATATTTTGAAGTTGCTCATTTGATAATGAATTCATATCTGTTAATTGAGAAACCTGAGTAATACCACATTTTTTCTCTAATAATTTTTTTATTGGTCCAAATGCTTTTGAATCTGTATCTGTTTTTTTCATATCGTTGTAAGCTACAGATAGAAAATCATCTAAATTGTTTTTATTAAAAGGACCTTTTAATTTTTTTGCCATAGCAACTAAATCTTGATAAGAATATTGTTGTAAATAATCTCTAAACGTTTCTAGGTCTGTTTTTTCTACCATATTCTTCACCATATTTTTTGCTTTTTTACTTTGTGGTAAATTTGGATCTGGATTTTCAGAACCAAATGTATTTGCTGCCATAGATGGTAATGTAGAATCTGTTGTAGATTGTGAATCTTCAGAAATTGCTTGATCTCCTACAAATATATCTTTACTAGCTAATTTTGTTTCTAGTGATTTTTTTAGAGATTCTATAGTTTCTATAGCTTTTGAATTTTCAGTTATTGCACTTTGTAAATCGGTTTCTTTGTCTTTTATACTCTTTTTTAAAGCTTTAATAGTATCTTCTCTATCAGCTTTAGCTATTTTTTTCAATTCATCAATAGGTGGTACTTTAACATTTGGATTTTTAGATTTATAAAATTCAGAAAACTTTGTTATATCAATTGGTGTAGTTTGTAATTTATGTAGTTCTGCTTTTTCGGCTGATATTTCTGATTTTAATGTATTAATTAATGCTTTGTTCTGATCTATAGTTTGTTGCAAACTTGTAAGTAATTTTGTAGCTTTCTTTTTTATAGAAGATTTTAATTGATCTTTTCTCTTTTGACTCTTATCTAGTTTATCCATAAATTTTGAGGTGTTCCCCAATTCTTCATCTTCACTTTGTGTATATTGAGCAATTAGATATAGTTTTTCAGAATCTGGTAACATATCAAAGTAAATAGCAGGATCTGCTTTAATATGAGCTCTTTTTTCTGTAACAGGCATACCTTTAAATACAAATTCTTCTAATTTTGAAGTATCAGCTAAAATTGCATCTTTTTTTTGATCAACAGAATAACTATCCCATGTTGGTTTGTCTATACTTGAAGGTCTTACTATATCACTTGGCTTCATGGAATCTTTAGCTATTTGCATTGCATCTGGAATTGAAGATGCATTAACTCCTGTGATTTTAAAGTAATCACTTGGTTTTAACCCACTTATAAGAGAGTCGATAGTCTTACTAGAAGTATTCTTCATAATTCTTGATTTTTCTTTTTTAGGAATTAATCTATCAACTTCATCATTTATTGTTTGATTTACTGTAGTATTTAAGCTTTCTATGTCACGTAATAATTGAGCATAACTGCTATTATATTCAGTTTGTGCAGAATTAACATTTGATTGTATTTCTGCAGTAGTATTGTTAGTAGTTTTTGTAGGCATAAAAAATCCCCCTTTAATTTATTTATCTAATATTTCTAAAAGTTTTATAGCTTTTTCTAAAGCTTTTTCTCCTTCTTTTAAAGCTTCTATATTTTTCTTTAGTTTTTTTTGTGTTTCATTTTTATCTTCCTTTTTATTCATAAGTGAATCCTCCTAATACATAAAATATTAAGTATTAACATAATTAATTATACCATATTTTCCAGAAAAAGCAAGTGTTTGGTTAACAAACTGTAATAAAATTATAATAAAATGATATGTAGATAAATAATATAAAAATCTAATATAAATATTTTCACGTTATTTACTGTTGATTTATAAAATCTATTCATATATAATGACCCTGGAGTGATGAGAAATGATAAATATAGAAGAAGCAAAAAAGGCATTTAAAGAATATGTAAAAAATTATAATCCAGAAGATGGGAAAATAGCATTAAAAATAGGTCATATTTTAAGAGTTACAGAAAAAAGTCGAAAAATAGCTGAAAATTTAGAATTAGAAGCTGAAGATATTAATTTAGCAGAGTTAATAGGTTTATTGCATGATATAGGTAGATTTGAGCAAGTAAGAATTTATGATACTTTTTATGATAAAGATAGTATAAATCATGGAGAGTATGGAGTAAAAATTTTATTTGAGGAAAATTTGATTAGAAAATTTATACAAAATGATTGTTATGATGAAATAATAAAAAAAGCAATATTAAATCATAATAAACCAAGAATAGAAGAAGGACTAACAGACAGAGAACTTTTGCATGCAAAAATTATAAGAGATGCAGATAAATTAGATATATATTATACTTTATTAACAGAAAAATTAGAAAATTCTTATGGATGTACAGATATGAGTAAAGAAAAGATAACTGATGAAATATATCGAGAATTCAAGGAAAATCATATGATTAATTATAAGAATCTAAAGACAAATGCTGATATGTTAGTTGCTCATATAGCATATATTTTTGATTTTTATTATAGCTATAGTTTAAATATTGTTAAAGAAAACAAGTATATAGAGAAAATTGAAAATAAAGTAAATTTACAAGATGAGCAAGCTATTAAATATTTACAAGAAATTAACATTATTGCAAATAAATATATAGAGGAAAGCCTAAAAAATTAAACAAAAGGAAAGTAAAAAATGTCAAAAAGTTTATTAATTACAGAAAAGCCATCTGTGGCAATGGAATTTGCTAAGGCGCTTAAAATAAATACAAATAGAAAAAATGGATATTTAGAATCAAATGATTGGATAATTACATGGTGTGTAGGTCATTTAGTAACTATGAGCTATCCAGAAAAATATGATGAGAATTTGAAATTCTGGAGGTTAGATACACTTCCATTTATCCCAGAAGAGTGGAAATATGAGATTATACCTAATGTACAAAATCAGTTTAATATAGTAAAAGAATTAATGCAAAGAGAAGATGTAGATACTATATATAATGCAGGTGACTCAGGGCGTGAAGGAGAATATATTCAAAGATTAGTTTTTATGATGGCAAAACCAAATCCAAATGCTAAAATGAAAAGAGTTTGGATTGATTCTCAAACAGAAGAGGAGATAATAAGAGGTATTAAAGAAGCAAAAGACCTATCAGAATATGATAGTTTATCAGATTCTGCATATTTAAGAGCAAAAGAAGATTACTTAATAGGAATTAATTTTTCAAGGTTATTATCTATTATTTATGGAAGAAGAGTTGCAAAGCAAATTAATGAAGACAAAGTATCAATTTCAGTTGGACGAGTTATGACCTGTGTATTAGGTATGGTAGTACAAAGGGAAAGAGAGATACGAAATTTTGTTAAAACTCCATATTATAAAATAATAGGCAAATTTGGTGATGATCAAAATTATTTATCTGCAGAATGGAAGGTTCAAGAGAAGTCTAAGTTATTTGAATCTATTAAATTATATAATGAATCTGGATTTAGAAAAGAAGCTGACGCAAAAGAATTTATAATTTCTTTAAAAGATAAAAAGGCTATAATAGAAGAATTGAAAAAGTCAAAACAAAAGGAAAATGCACCATTATTATTTAATTTAGCAGAAGTTCAAAATGAATGTACTAAAAAATTTAAAATAAAACCAGATGAGACACTAGAAGTTATTCAGGATTTATATGAAAAAAAATTAGTTACATATCCAAGAACAGATGCAAGAGTTTTATCTTCTGCAGTTGCAAAAGAAATTTCTAAAAATTTAAATGGACTTGCTAAAAATTTTAATGATGAAGAAGTTAAACAAATTATTAATAAAATGGTAAGTGAAAAGTATTCTACCAATTTGCTAAAAACTAAATATGTAAATGATAGTAAAATAACAGACCATTATGCAATTATACCAACAGGACAAGGGTTTGAAAATTATGAAAAGTTGCCTAAATTGAATAAAGATATATATAAGTTAATTGTAAAAAGATTTTTATGTATTTTCTATCCACCTGCTCAATATGAGAAAGTTTCTATAATTATTGATATAGATGGAGAGAAGTTTTACGCAAGTAGTAAAGTATGTGTAGATTGGGGATATTTAGAGATTGTAAAAGGAAAAGATTCAAAAGAGGAAAAAGAAGATAGTAAAAAAGATAATGGAATTGATAAAGAATTATTAAAAAAACTTAAAAAAGGACAAACTGTTGATGTAATAAATTTTGAAACAAAAGAGTCTGAAACAACACCACCTAGTAGATACAATTCTGGTTCTATGATTTTAGCTATGGAAAATGCAGGTAAGCTGATAGAAGAAGAAGAATTAAGAGAACAAATAAAGGGGGCTGGAATTGGAACTAGTGCTACTAGAGCAGAAATTATAAAGAAATTAGAAAGAATAAAGTATATACAAATTAATACAAAAACACAAATTATTACACCAACAGAGAAAGGTGAGACTATATTTGATGTTGTATATAGCTCTATGCCAGATATGCTAAATCCAAAACTAACAGCTAGTTGGGAAAAGGGATTAGATATGGTTGCTAAAAAGGAAATAAAACCAGAGGTTTTTATGGAAAAATTACAAAATTATATTAAAAGTAAGATTAATAAATTGGTTATACCAATGTAAGGAGGTACAAATGAAAAGGATAGATGATTGGGAGGCTTTATTAAAAAGTAAAGAAAAATATGAATCTGGACTTCCAATTCCAGGTTGTTATATTTCAGGCAAAATTGATGGAGTAGCAACAATGGTTGAAACAAGCTATATAGATTTATCAAGTCTAACTGCGATGGATACTTCAAATGAGTATTATCAATTAGGAAATGCAAAACGTTCATATTTAGAGTTATTAGCAGAATATATAGAATATTCAAAACAAAATCAAAATACTATATATAAAGAAGAGAGATAAGGGAGCAATAATATGAATGAAAATATGTTTAAAATGCTAGCAAAAAATATTAAAGAACAGGTAGAAAAGCTAGAAAGATTAGATATATATACCAATAAACATATACACAATGTTCCTAAGATAACTCTTAAATTATGTGAAAAATTAGGATTAGAAGAGGATAAAACTAGATTTTATATAAATTGTGCATATTTACATGATATTGGTAAAATTTTTACTCCACATGAAATATTGCAAAAACCAGGTAAATTAACAAATGAAGAATTTGATATTATGAAACAGCATACTATAAAAGGATATGAACTTTGTATGTCACATGAAGATTTAAGAAAGTATGCAAATGCAGTAAAATATCATCATGAAAATGAAGATGGTACAGGTTATCCAGATAAGTTAAAAGGAGAAGCTATTCCATTAGAAGCTAAAATAGTAAAAGTAGCAGATATTTATGATGCGATATCTAGTAGAAGGCAATATAAACCAGAAATAAAGAGGTTAGATGCAATAAAAATAATTGATGAAGAAGTAAAAAAAGGGAAGGTTAATAGTAAAATATTTAATGCACTTATTGATGTGGCAATAGATGAGATTAAAGCCGAACATGGTGAGAAAGAAGAAATAGATGAATTAGAAAATATGAAAAAATAAAGTTTGATTAGGGAGTATACCTCCAAATGTTAGAAAAAAATCTAATATTTGGAGATGTTTTTTTATTGATGCATAAACATTTATAATACTAGAATTTGTCTACATATGAATAGAAATTTATAATAAACAGTTTGAGTTCTGAATAATTAATGTACTGTATAAATAGTATATGAAAAATAATTAATATTATACGTGAGTTTACTTGACAACACAAAACAAACGTTCTATAATTCTTTTTAAGAATTATAGATAAGATATTCAGAGTTTTTAGTAAAGATTATATATGTGAGAGGAGAAAATAATATGAGATATAATTATTATAAATTGGTTAGAGATAATATTCCAGATGAGATAAATAAAGTAGATAATAGAAAATGTAAATATAAAATATTAAGTGATGAAGAATATAAAAATGAGTTAGATAAAAAACTACAAGAAGAATCGATAGAGTTTATAGAATGTCATTCAGTAGAAGAAATGGCAGATTTACTTGAAATTATAGATTGTCAAATTAAAACTTTTAATATAAATATGGATGAAGTTAATAAAGCAAGAGAAGAAAAGGTAAAAGCTAAAGGTGGATTCGAAAATAAGATCTATTTAGAATATGTTGATGAAAATCAGAATTTAGAAGAAGAGTCTAATAACAAAAATAAACAACAATCATTATTAAATTTATTAAGTAAAAAGGACTCTTTAAGTGATGTACAAAATTATGTAAGACAAGTAAACGAACTACGAGGTTTTCAAAATCAGGCTATACAAGATACAATGCTATTATTAACAGAAGAAATAGGGGAACTTGCAAAAGCTATAAGGAAAGATTGTACAGATATGAGAGTAGATATTAATAAATTAAATAATTATGGAAGTATTGAAAGTGAAATTGCAGATGTCTTTTATGTATTATCATGTGTATGTAATAAGTTAGATATCAATATATTAGATGCATTGAAGAAAAAGGAAGCGGAAAATGTAAATAGAAAATGGAATAAGACATAGGTGAATTTTGAGTTTTAGAGGCTAAATTCAAACTGATTGAAGATCTTAAACAGTTTGAGGAAGGGAGATAAAATGGAAGAAAATATATATGAATAAAAAATGATATACAACAAAATAAACATATACCTAATTATATTCACCACTTACGTAAATGAAACATAATATATATCGTATTCTAAAATAGAAAGGGTGAATATAATGAAGTCTTACATAATTGAAGGAGGTAGAAAGCTAGAAGGAGAGGTAAAAGTATCAGGATCTAAGAATGCATCGCTTCCAATTATTGCCTCATGTATATTAAATAGAAATATAACTAAGCTATATAATGTTCCAAATATAAGAGATACTCAAATAACTTTAAAGATTTTGCGCCTTTTAGGTTGCAAGATTAAGAAAAATAGTGGTAAAATAGAAATTAATTCAAAAAATATGACTGAAAAGGAAATTCCAGAAGATTTAATGAGAGAAATGAGATCAACAGTAATTCTTGCAGGAGCAATCTTGGGAAGATTTAAAGAAGTAACATTTTCATATCCGGGAGGTTGTGATATTGGTTCAAGACCTATAGATTTACATCTAAGTAGTTTTAGAAAATTAGGAATACAAATAGAAGAGGAATCTGGATTTATACATTGTATATGTGATAAAATAATAGGAAATGATATTAATTTAGACTTTCCAAGTGTTGGTGCAACAGAGAATATTATTCTAGCATCGGTTTATGCAGAGGGTATTACAACAATAACAAATGCAGCAATGGAACCAGAGATTGTAGATTTAGCAAATTGTTTAAATAAGATGGGGGCTAAAGTTGAAGGAGCAGGAACTAATGAAATAAAAATAACAGGTGTAAAGAAGTTAAAATCTATATCATATGGAATAATGCCAGATAGAGTAGAAGCAGGAACTCTACTTTGCATGGCTGCAGCGACATGTGGAAATATTAAACTCTTAAATGTGTGTTCAGATCACTTAGTTCCGGTTATTCACAAATTGCAAGAGGCAGGTTCTAATATAACTATTTCAAAAAATGATATAATAATAAAGGCTCCAAGAAGATTAAAACCTGTAGAGATAAAAACAATGCCATATCCAGGATTTCCTACAGATTTGCAACAAGTTTTTGGGGCAATGCTTACTACAGCCAAAGGAACATCTGTAATCGTAGAAAATATTTTTGAAAATAGATATAAATACATGACAGAATTAAAAAGAATGGGAGCTAAAGTAACGATAGAAGGGAAAACAGCTGTGATTAAAGGTGTAAAAAAATTATCTTGTGCAAGTGTTCAAAGTCCAGATTTAAGAGGCGGAGCAGCACTTGTTTTAGCAGCACTTACAGCAAAAGGAAAAAGTAAAATAAGTCATATAGAATATATATTAAGAGGTTATGAAAAATTAGATGAAAAACTTACGAAATTAGGTGCCTCTATAGTTTTAGAAGAAGGTGAATAAATATTTTGAATATTACACATAAAAAGAAAAAGGTAAATAAAAATATAAAAAAAGTTAGAAATAAAAGGGCAGATAATAAGTCTGCCCATAAAACAATTAGTCAAACAGGAAAAGGTAATAAGAATGGAAAAAGTGAACCAATCAATCTAGATAACGAAATCATAATTGGAATTCCTAATATTGATAATAGAGTTTATAAAGACAAAATATCTAATAAAAAGAGTGGTGCAGTCAAAAAAAATATTAATAAAAAAAGTAAGGAAAATGTAAAACAAAGCTCTAAAAAGAACAGAATAAAAAAGCCTAGAAAACTTTCAGAAGAACAGATAAAGAGAAGAAGGTTTATTTTAAAACTTGTAAAGTGGATAAGCTTAAGTTTAATAATAATTGGTATTATTATTTGTATAATGTTATCTCCTTTATTCAATATAAAAAAAATAGAAGTTAAAAATAATAATAAAATATCATATGAACAAATTGTTAGTTTATCTTCAATACAAATAAATGATAATACATTTAAATATTCTAAAAGCGATATAAAAAATAAAATAAAAGAAAATGCATATATAGAAGAAGTAAAAGTGAAAAGACTTCTTCCAGATGTTTTTCAAATAGAAGTGAAAGAAAGAACAGCAAAGTTAATGTTATTATTTGGAAATGCATATGTATATATAAATAGTCAAGGATATATATTAGAGATATCTAATGAAAATATAAATTTACCAATAATAAAAGGATACAAAACAGAAGAAAAGGATATTGTTCCAGGAAAAAGATTATGTAATGAAGATTTAGATAAATTAAGTGTTGTATTAAAGATAATCGAATTTTCACAAAGTGAACAAATATTAGATAAAATAACTGGGATAGATATTGAAAATGAAAATGATTATAAAATAATAATGGAGAATGAACAGAAGATAGCTCATTTAGGAAATTGTTCTATGTTAGAAGAAAGAATACTTTGGGTAAAGACTATTTTAAATGAAATAAAAGATTTGCCAGGAGATATTTTTGTTAATATGAATTTAAATTCAGAGAGAGTTGAACCTTTTTTTAGAGAGAGGGTTTAAATAGTAAAATAGCATAAGAGAGGAGACTTTTTATGAATAAGAAGGTACTTGCACTAACAACAGGAATGATATGTTTTATTCTGGTACTTGCAATAGTTATTCAAGTAAAAACCATAAAGAGTACTAATTCTATTGTAATACAAACCTTATCAAATGAGGAATTAAGAGATGATTTATTAAAGTGGAAAGAAAGATATGACAATGCAAATTTAGAACTTGAAAAGGCAGAAAAAAGATTAGAAAGAACTAGACAGCTTGCAATACAAAATAGCCCAGAACTTATGCAAAAGGAATTAGATTTAAAAAATAACAATATAGCTTTAGGACTTACCAATGTATCTGGTGCAGGAGTGATAATTACTTTAAAAGACAATCAAGGTATCACTAACGAAAGTATTGGTATAACCGATGATATTAGATCATATTTAGTACATGATGCAAACTTGAGAGAGATAGTAAGAAAACTTAAGGTATCTGGAGCAGAAGCTATTTCAATTAATAATGAAAGAGTTGTTAGTGGGACATCTATTGTATGTTCTGGAAATGTAATAAGAATCAATGATAGAAAAGTTGGGTCTCCATTTGAAATTAAAGCTATAGGGTCACCAGAATTATTATATGGAAATTTGGGTGAAACAATAACAAGATTAAATAATTCAGGTATTATTGTGGAGATACAGAAGAGTGATAATGTAGAAATTAGTAAATATGATGGTACGATTAATTTTAATTATGCAAGTGATATTGAATAGAGGTGAATTAGTTTGAAAAGAGACAAAATAATAGTAAGTATAACTGTACTTTTTATGTGTATTATTTTAACATGTGTTATCTTTATGCAGTTTAAAACCGCATGGCAGACTAATTTAACAGATATAAAAAACATGAATGAAGATGAACTAAAAAGTGAGATTTTACTTTGGCAGAATAGATATAATGAAATAGATCAAAAACTTAAAAATCGTAATCAAACAATAGACGAATATGAATCAATTTTACAAAATAATGATGAAACAGCTAAAGTAATAGATAAAGAGTTACATGAACTAGAAAAATTAATTGGAATAACAGATGTAGAAGGAAATGGAGTTGTTATTACATTAGAAGATAATGAAGATAGATCGGTTACAGCAGGAGCTTTGTTAAATCTAGTAAATGAGCTAAAATATGCAGGAGGAGAAGCTATTTCTATTAATGGAATAAGAATTGTAAATATGACAGATATAGTTGATGTAAATTATATAGTTCAAATAGAAGGACAAAAGTTATCATCACCATATATTGTAAAATGTATTGGAGAGCAAAATTTTCTATCGAGTACTCTTAACTCAAGAGATGGATATATTCAAACTTATACAGATAGTGGTATTACTGTGAAAATGGAACTGCAAAACAACATAAAAATAGATAAGTATAATGGTGATTTAGATATTAAATATAGTAATGATTAATAGATTGGAGGAATTTGCTTAATATGTCAAAGAGAAGAATGGTAATAACTTTAGCTGTAATGTGTCTTGTAATAGTGGCAGCAATATTAATTCAAGTTAGAACAATAGAAGGTATAAATTCTCCAGTATTGAAAGTAATTGCAGATGATAATTTAAGAGACGAGGTAATTAAATGGAAAGATAGATATGATACTAGTGCAAGTAATTTAGAGAAAACTGAAAAAAAACTAGAAAAAATTAGACAGAATGCAACAAAAAATGATGAGAGTTTTAGATTAAAAGAACAAAACATTAAAAAATATAATACTATTTTGGGATTAACTGATGTAAGTGGAGAAGGAGTTACAATTAATATTTTAGCAAAGCAATTGGATGAAAGTACAAAAGATTATTTAGATAATATTATAAATGAACTAAAAAATGCTGGTGCTGAAAGTATAAGTATAAATAATCAAAGATTAATATGGAATTCTGTTATTTCCTGCGACGGAAATGTAATTAAAGTAAACTTAGAAAAAATAGAATCACCTTTTGTTATAAAAGCTATAGGAGATACAAGGTTATTGCATGGTGCACTGGTTAGACCAGGTGGATATATAGAATTATTAAATAGTAATGGTATAAAAGCAGAAGTTGTAAAATCTACTAATATACAGATACAAAAATATAATGGTTTAATAGATTTTGAACATCTAAAAAGTATTACATAAGAGGTGAATAAATTGAAAAAGACAAATATTACCATATGTATTGTTATATTTCTTATGTGTGTTATACTAGTTTCTGTTATACTGATGAGAGTTAAAGCTGTGGAGGAAACCGATTTTGAGGCAGAATCAGTTGCAAGAGAAACAGAATTAAGAAAAGAAATATCAACATGGAAAAGTAAGTATGAAAAAATTAATGAAACTTTAGAATCTACAAATCAAAAAATATTAGAATATGAAGAACAAATTGAAAAAAATGAAGATTCGTCAGATTTGATGGAACAAGAATTAGAACAAACTAATGTATTATTAGGGAAGAAATCAGTAAAAGGAGAAGGTGTTATAGTAACACTAACAGATAAAGATAACGCTAAAATATTAGCAACAGATTTATCGGAAATAGTTAATGAATTAAAATATGCAGGAGCCGAAGCGATATCTATTAATGGTATAAGAATACTTTCTATGACTGATATTACAGATGCTACAAATGATTTGATTTTAATTAATGGACAAAGAATTTCATCTCCATATGAAGTAAAAGCAATAGGGAATCAAACATATTTATATAGTACATTAAATGCAAAAAATGGTTTTATAGATTATTATACCAATCAATATGATATAGATATAAAAATAGAAAAACAAAAAAATATGATTATAGATAAAACTGGGCAAGACGTTAATTTTAAATATATAAAAGAAGGAGAAGAGTAAAATGATTATTATTGCGATTATTATTGGATGCATATTAGGTGCAGTGATAGGAATGTATGCTCCTATAATTCCATACACATATTCAGGGTACTTAGCTATTGGTATTATGGCTGCATTAGATACTGTTTTTGGAGGAATAACATCAATAATTAAAAAGAATTTTGATATGAAAATATTTGTTTCAGGTTTTTTTGGAAATGCAATTTTAGCAATTGTTTTAACATATTTAGGAGAAAAATTAAATGTAGATATTTACTTAGCAGCTATTTTTGTATTTGTTAGTAGAATGTTTAATAACTTAGGTTTTATAAGAAGATATTATATAGAAAAATTGATAGAAAAGAAAGAAAATAAAAAAAGTAAGAAAAAAAGTATTGATAAAGTTTAAAAAATGTGCTAAGAATATAAAGACAAAATTATATAGAAAGTGTCAATAGTTTACAAGAAACGACATTGTTACAAAACTGTTACGAAAATATTACAAAAATATAACAGATTCTATTGACATTTTTGGAGAAATATAATATTCTTAGGCTAGAATTAAAATGCGGTAAAAAATGGAGGAGTTAACTTTGGCTATAGGTGATATAATAGTAGGTATTGATATAGGTACATCTAAAGTTAGTCTTGTTGTAGGAGAAGTCAATAACTTCAATCAAATCGAAATAATTTGCAGTACTAGTCAAAAATGTAACGCTATAAAAAAAGGTAAGATAGTAGATGAAGATGCAATAGTAATAGCAATAGAAAATGCTGTAAGAGATGCAGAAATGGAATCTGGATTAAAAATAAATTCATCATATGTAACTATACCTGGAAAATATGTTACAATTGTTCAAAATAGTATAAGCAAAGAATCAAGGGATAGATATGCAGGAATTTCAGTAAAAGATATATCTTCTGCATTAATGCAAGCAAAAGACATAGATATACCAGAAGGAAAAAGTATAATAGATATAGTAGCAGATGAATTCATATTAGAGGACGGAAAAGTAGTAAGTGATCCAGTTGGTAATTTAAGTAGTAATTTTACTATGAAGGCACAAGTAATATTAGCAGATAAAGATTATATTAGACAATTATGCAACATTTTTAGAAAAGCAAGTTTAGAAATAGATGGATTAGTACCAGAAACATTAGCGGAAAGAAATCTTATATTAGATACAAATGAATTAAATGATAATATAATGATTTTAGATATTGGAGCAGGAAATACTGATATAGGAGTATTTGAAGGAAATTCATTTATATATACAAGTACAGTACCTTTAGGTGGGGATAATATTACTAATGATATAGCATTAGTATTAGATATTCAGGTTGAAGAAGCTGATAAATTAAAAAGACAATATGGATTGGCAATGAAGTCTTTTATAGATAATGATAATGAAATAATTTTGAATACTTGCAAGAGTGAATCTAAAAGTAGAGTAATAAAGAGTTCAGAACTTATAGAAATAATAGAGGCAAGAATTGAAGAGATATTCTCAATAGTTAATAGAGATATAACAGCACAAGGTGTTAAATCTAGAATAAATAATGTTGTTTTAACAGGTCAAGGAATTAGCAATATAAATAAAAGTGATGTCGCTGGAAAAATTATTTTAAATATTCCAGTAAAAATATCAACAGGAAGACTAATAAGTACAATAAGACCAAGTTATAGAACAGCATATGCATTAGTTAGATATATAGCAGCAAGACCTTTTGCAAAAAATGTTTCAAGTAATATTGATTCTGGTTCAGAACAAAGTATATTAAAAAAGGTACTTGAAAAAATTAAGGAATTTTTCTATTCATAGAAAATAAGGTAAACGTTTTTAATTTTAAAAAATATATAATAGGAGGAAACATTATGATAATGGATAGCGTTGAAGAAAGCGGAATCATGATAGATGGAACTGCTACAATTAAAGTAATAGGTGTAGGTGGAGCAGGAACTAATGCCGTTAACAGAATGGTTGATTCAGGAATAAGAGGTGTTGAATTTGTTGCAGTAAATACAGATAGACAAGCTTTATTACTATCAAAAGCAGCATCTAAGATTCAAATTGGAGAAAAGATAACAAGAGGACTAGGAGCAGGAGCTAACCCAGATATTGGAGCACAAGCTGCCGAAGAAAGTAAATCAGAAATTACAGAGGCACTTCGTGGTGCTGATATGGTATTTGTTACAGCTGGAATGGGCGGAGGAACAGGTACTGGTGCTGCACCAATAGTTGCAGCATGCGCAAAAGAAATGGGAATATTAACAATAGGTGTTGTTACAAAACCATTTACTTTTGAAGGAAAGAAAAGATTGTCTCAAGCAGATAGAGGAATAGAAAGTCTTAAAGGTAAAGTTGATACATTAGTAGTAATTCCAAATGATAAATTATTACAAGTTATTGATAGAAAAACTTCAATTGTTGAAGCTTTTAAAATGGCTGATGATGTATTAAGACAAGGTGTTCAAGGTATATCAGACTTGATTGCAATTCCAGGACTTGTTAACTTAGATTTTGCGGATGTAAAAACAATTATGCTAAATACAGGAATGGCACATATGGGTATTGGAAGATCTTCAGGTGAAAATAGAGCGGAGGATGCAGCAAAACAAGCAGTTCAAAGTCCATTACTTGAAACATCAATAGAAGGTGCTAGAGGAGTAATTATTAATATTACAGGTGGATCTAGCTTAGGATTACATGAAGTAAATACTGCAGCAGAATTAATTCAAAGAAGTGTAGATCCAGAAGCAAACATTATATTTGGTGCAGTAATAGATGAAACTTTAGACGAAGATATAGTAATAACAGTTATTGCTACAGGATTTGAAAAAGAACCAACAGTAGGAAATACAGTTCCTGTTGGAGAGATTGTTAGTAAAGCATGGGATAAAAAGATAAATTCAATTCCATCTGCACAAGAAACATCTAGTTCATCAAATGACTTAGATATTCCATCATTCTTAAGAAAAAATAAAGGAATGAATAAATAAAAAAATATAACAATTATGAATAAAAACAAAGAAAGCAAAAATTAAATATCATAATTAAAAAGAAATAATCTTAATTTGTAGATTATTTCTTTTTTTCTGCATCAAGAACTGACATATTTTTAATTATATAAGAGTTAGAATATTAATTGCCAAGCAAGACTAGTCTGTATTATTTCATTATTTATATTGAGAATTATTTTTAGTAAGGAGTAATGAATTTGACTGTATATTTAGATGTTATATTTTTAGAGAACTTTTTTATGAATTATATACTTCTTTTTGCTGTGAGTTATATTATGAAAATAAAAAGCAAACAATTATTAATAATTATTTCAAGCATACTTCGGTAGTATATATGCAGTAATGATTTATTTACAAAATGAAAGATTCTATTCAAATCTCATTATTAAGATATGTTTATCAATAATTATGGTGTATATTGCATATGTACCAAAAAATTTTAAAAGGTTATTTAAGGAATTAGTAATGTTTTATTTAATCTCTTTTGTATTTGGAGGGAGTGCTTTTGCTCTTTTATATTTTGTAAAACCAGAAAATATAATAATGAGGAATGGTGTTTATGTAGGAAATTATCCTTTGAAAATAGCATTGCTTGGTGGAATTATTGGATTTGTAATTAGTCATATTGCTTTTAAATTAGTAAAAAATAAGTTTTCTACAAAGAATATGTACTGCAAAATAAACATTCAAATTAATAACAAAACTACATATGTTAAAGCCTTAATAGATAGTGGAAATTTACTTAAGGAGCCAATTTCCGGATATCCAGTTATAATTGTAGAAAAATATAAATTAGTAGGTATATTGCCTTCGGATATACTAGAAAATTTAAAAGACATATTACAATGTAATTATTCTAATAAAGATTCAAATGATGAATTACAATATTATTTGCCTAAATTCAGATTGATACCATTTTCATCTTTAGGAAAACAAAATGGCATGTTACTTGGAATAAAAGCAGATAAGGTGATAATATCATTTGAAGAAGAAGAAATCATTATACATAATTCTATTATTGGGATTTATGATGACCATCTTAATAAAAATGAAAAATATACAGCACTAGTAGGATTAGATTTATTGGAAAGGAGGGAAAATAGTGAATTTACTTCAAATATTAAAGTCTAGTATTAATACATTATATGTGAAATATGTTAATAAAGATGGAACTCAAATCTTACCTATTTATTATATAGGAGGAAGTCAAAGCTTGCCACCACCACTCACTCGGTGAAGAAGAGGAAGAGCTATTAAGAAAATTATCATCTAAAGATGATACAGTAAGACAGACTTTAGTCGAAAGAAATCTTAGGCTAGTTGTATACATAGCTAAAAAATTTGAAAATACAGGTATTGGAATAGAAGATTTAATATCGATAGGTACGATAGGATTAATGAAAGCTATAAATACTTTTAATACTGATAAGAAGATAAAATTAGCAACATATGCATCTAGATGTATAGAAAATGAAATATTGATGTATTTGAGAAGAAGTAATAAGATAAAAGGTGAAATTTCAATAGATGAACCATTAAATCAAGATGGGGATGGAAATGAACTTTTATTATCGGACATCTTGGGAACCGATTCGGATGTGACATCAAGAAGAATTGAAGATGAAGTAGACAAAACTTTATTAAAGGCATCTATAAAGAAACTGAGTAATAGAGAAAGAAATATTATGGAATTAAGATTTGGTTTTATAAGTGGAAAAGAGAAAACTCAAAAAGAGGTTGCGGATATGCTTGGTATTTCTCAAAGTTATATTTCTAGATTAGAAAAGAAGATTATAGGAAAAATGAAAAAAGATATAATGAGTAAGACAGGATGAATAAAAATGCCTTCTTTGGAAATAATTATATTAATTATAAACCAAAGGAGGTATTTATTTGATAAAGAAAGTAGAAATTGCATCAGTAAACACTGCTAAACTACCTGTTCTATCAAATAAAGAAAAAAATGAATTATTAATTAAAATAAAGAATGGTGATGAAGAAGCAAGAAATGAATTTGTAAATGGAAATTTAAGATTAGTATTAAGTGTTATTAAACGATTCTATGGAAGAGGAGAAAATTTAGATGATTTGTTTCAAGTAGGATGTGTAGGATTAATAAAAGCTATAGATAATTTTGATTTATCGCAAAATGTTCAATTTAGTACGTATGCTGTTCCAATGATTATAGGAGAAATACGAAGATATTTAAGAGATAATAATCCAATAAGAGTAAGTAGATCTATAAGAGATTTAGCATATAAAGCTTTAAGTGTGAAAGAGAGAATAATTAAAGAAACTCAAAGAGAACCTACAATAGAAGAAATAGCGAAAGAACTAAATATAGATAAAGAAGAAATTGTTTTTAGTTTAGATGCCATTCAAGAGCCTGTTTCTCTTCAAGAACCTGTATATGGTGATAGTAGTGAAAATTTATACATTATGGACCAAGTAAGCGATAAAAAGAATACAGATGAACATTGGGTTCAAAGTATAACAATTGCTGAAGCAATGAAAAAATTGAATGACAAGGAAAAAATGATTGTGTCAAAAAGATTCTTTGAAGGAAGAACGCAAATGGAAGTCGCAGAAGAAATTGGTATTTCTCAAGCACAGGTATCAAGACTTGAAAAGAGTGCAATTAATCATATAAAAAGAATATATAAATAAAGGTTGCTAAAAAATGGCAACTTTTTTTTATTTTATAATATACTATATAATAATATGAAGGAGGTATGTATGGGGCAAAAAGGATTAGATTTTAAACATAAAGAAGTTATAAATATAAATGATGGAAGAAGACTTCGGGTTTGTTCAAGATGTGTGTGCAGATTTAGAAACAGGAAGAATCACATCGATAATAGTTCCTGGCAATAACAAAATATTAAATATGTTTACAGGAAATAATGATATAGTTATAGAGTGGCAAAACATAAAGTGTATAGGTGATGATGTGATATTAGTGGAGATATAATAAGTATAAATTACCAAAGAAAAAGTATTGACTTTTTTTATTTAAAGTGGTAATATAATGCCTATAGCAGTTAAGTAAAAAATACTAATAAAAAAAGTAAAAAAACTTTAAAAAAAGTATTGACTTTAAATACTTATCATGTTATTATAATTAAGTACTAAACATCAGACAAAAATATATAATTTTTTTATATAAATTAGTAAAAATTATAGACAGCAATTTGAAAAAACGTTATTACTAGTTTATTATTTTGCACTTTTAAAAAACGACAAAAAAATCAAAAAAAATAAAAAAATATATTGACAAACTTATGAAGATATAGTACAATAAAAAACGTCGCTGATATAAATGAAAGGCGACAAAAAAAGTACATTGAAAAGTAAACAATAAACCTTTAGAGAAACCAAAAGCGGTAGTA
>USRT01000019.1 GCA_900557195.1 uncultured Clostridium sp. | reverse complement strand
AACCCGCATAGCCAGCTTGGAAGGCTGGAATTCTACCATTGAACTACACCTGCATCTCTTCTTAAAAACAATATTTATTATAAACAAAGCATATGCAATTGTCAATACTTTTTTATATTTTTTTAGAAAAAATTTTTAGAGAGTATTAATTGACTTCTAAAAGGAAATATACTATCATTATATTTGAAAAATAAATAAATGACAATAAATGATAACTAGGAAATATTAGTTATCATTTTTAGCTTGAAAAAGTAATACAATTAATAATTTAATCTAGTGTAAATATAAAAATAGTTAAAGTTATGTAAGATAATATAAATAGAATAGAGAATGTTAAAACAGAAAATAAATATACAATCAATGAAAATAAAATACTAACTTTCTAAAAAAATTAATTTAAAGGAGAGATTAAACAAATGATATATGAATTTGAAATACCAGGGAAAATAATAGGAAAAGGAAGACCTAGATTAAATAGTTATACAGGCTCAGTTTATACACCAACAAGAACAAAAGACTATGAAACTTTAGTGATGCAATATTTCATGTTAAAATATCCAAGAATCAAGCCTTTAGAAGGTAGAGTATCAGTAGAAATTATAGCAAACTTTGAAATTCCAAAAAGTACAAAAAAACAAGATAGAGTTTTGATGCTAGAAAACAAAATAAATCCAACAAAAAAACCAGATATTGATAATATTGTAAAGATTATTTTGGATGCTATGAATGAAGTTGCTTTTAAAGACGATACACAAATTACAAAGTTAAGTGTAGAAAAGAAATATGCAGAAACAGAAAAAGTATATGTAAAGATGGAAGAGTATTAGAATTATATTATTGTAATTAGTTTAAAAGAGAAATATCAAAAGAAGATAGGCATCCATCACATTATTTAAATTCTTATTGTCTTAAAAACCTAAAAGAATATACACCTTTTTTTGAATATAATTATGATACATTTAAAAAAGAATATGATGAATTAATTTCAAACAGCATAAATTTAGGAAAAGTTATAAAAGTGGAAGATATAGAGAATCTAAATGTACAAGAACTTATAGAAGAGTTAATGAACTAAATATAAATTCACATATTTAATTGATAATTTATATTTGAAATTATTATATAATTTGATGAAAGAAATACACCACATTTTGCTTTGAAATGCATTGTGGTGTATTTAATTAGTAAAAAAGATTTGCTTTCTATGATTATTATATATAGGTTAAATGATATATATTTTTTATTCATTATTCATTTTCTAAATGGCTTACAATACTATTTACTAATTCAAAGTCCATCCTATCTATAGCTTCTTTTGATACGCCAGCAGTATGTGGTGTAATAATAACATTATTTCTATATTTTGCAAATAAATCTTCATAACCATCTAAATCTATATCAAGACCTACATAAAAGTTAGGATTATTGTCTGCATACTCAATTAAGGCATTTGTATCTACAACATCACGTCTAGATGTATTAATAAAAGTTGCAGTAGGTTTCATTAATTCTATTTTATCTTTTGAGATAAGATTATTAGTTTCATCTGTTAAAGGAAGACTAATATTTATAATATCGCTTTCTTTTAAGACATCATCTAATGATACAAATTTTACATTATATTTTAATAAGTCTTCGTGTTTACTAGGATTTTTTGTATAGCAATTAATCTTCATATTAAATACAGTTGATATTTTTATTACTTCTCTTGTAATATTACCCGCACCTATTAATCCTAAAGTTTTTTCAGATATATCTTGAGGGGTATCATGAATAATTGATCTATTACCATTATGATTTAATACTAGATTATTTGATTCATATATTCTTTTATTAAGAGCAAGTATTAGTGAAAAAATGTGTTCTGCTACTGATAATGTATTTGCTGTTTTTATATTGAGTACTGTAACTAA
Organism: uncultured Clostridium sp.; assembly: GCA_900557195.1. GTDB lineage: Bacteria > Bacillota > Clostridia > TANB77 > CAG-508 > CAG-492. Next base: position 35,850 of record USRT01000019.1, on the reverse strand, counting down.
GTCAGAATCTATAACTTCTTTATCAATATGATCTAATCCTATAGATGAGGTAGCAATTATTTTGGGTGATTTTATATATTGTAACATATCTTTTGTTATAAAAGACTTTATACCAATTATTAAAATATCATATTCTGTTAATAAAGAAATTAATTCTTCACCATTTGCTCTATAAGCAGTATTATTTATTGTTAATTTAATATTATTATTTTTTAAAATATCAATAGCTTGTTTATTCATACCTGGAAATGTGCAATAAGCTTTTTTCATTAATAGTATCCTCCTTTAATTTTTACATTATAGAAATTAATAAAAAGTATAACATATAATAATTGAATTTACTATATTATACTTTTAATTATCATATAGAATATAAAAATATGTTGAAATATAAAATATTATATGATAGGTTTATTAATGAAATTGATAGAAGATTAATAACAATATAAGGAGTTTTCAAAGATTAAGATGGAGCAAAATATAAATAAAGTAAAAAGAAGCATAAAAATATATCCTATATTTGCATCATTTACAGGTGATGCGATATTTTTTGTACCAATAGATACTCTATTTTTAACGTTAGTAAAAGGACTAAGTGCAAGTCAAATAGCAGCAATGTCAATGGTATCATTACTAGTATGTATAATCTGTCAAAAAGTATTATTATTTACTGTAAAAAAAATAGGAAATGTAAATTCATTAAGATTAGGTGCTGTTATGTTATTGATTGCATCATTATTATTAACATTTGGAGAATCATTTATTCTAATGTTACTTTATGCAACAATACGTGAAATAGCAGGTATGTTTTTGAATATGGATGAAATTATTTTAAAAAATAATTTGAATATGGTAAATAGAAAAGATGATTATTACAAAATCAGAAATAAATCAAAAATTTTATATTCAAGTGTAACACTATTTACAGCTTTAATAGCAGGACAATTATTTAATGTAAATCATTATTTACCAATGTATTTATCAATTATAATATATGTAGCATTAATTGGAGTTGCGTTTATGTATTATGAAGCAAAAGTAGAAGTTAAAGAAAACACAATAAGCAACAATAAAAAAGTAAAAATCACTTCAGTTATATTTTTAGTAATATTATCTAATGCAGTATTTTACTCGATTATAAAAATGGGACAAAATAATAGTAAATTATTTATGCAATATGATTTCCAAAAATTCTTATCAATTGAAATGGTAACATACTATATAACAACAATAGTGTTTATTTCTAGAATCGCTAGATTAATAGGAAATATAATATTTGCAAAAGTATATTCGAAAGTAAAAGATAAGATGAGTATTATATTAACAATTTGTTTAAGTATGGCATTTTTATTATTGATTATAGGACATTATATTAATATATCACTTATTTATAAAGTAATTGTAATGTCATTAGGATTTTTCCTAATATTAGCAATAAGAGATTCTTTCCAAACATATATTGAAGATGTAGCATTAAATATTTCTAACAAAGATGAACAGCAGAAAATAGTAATAGATATAGAGGTATATAGAAGGTTAGGAACATTAATATTAAGTGGGATTTTTACTTTGATTTTAATGAAATATGAGTTGATTGTAATAGAATTTATATTATTTGTATTGAGTATTATAGAGATATTTATTAATAAAAAATTATGTGATAAATTAGAAAACTATAATTTAGATAAACAATAGATGAAATTAGGTGCAAAAATAAATAGATATATAAAACAGATTATGACAATAGAAAAAAAGGAGAAAAAATATGGTAAATAATAAAAAAAATATCTTTATAGGAGGAGTTGCAAGGGCTGGTAAATCTACAATTTCAGAAAAAATATGTGCAAGTAGTATATACAATCATTTTCCAGTTGATTATATTGCAACATCATTTAAGAGGAATTTTCCGCAATGTGGAATTAATGACCAAGTAATAATAGATAATGGGAGCGTAAATTTGTCTTTATTTTTATCTACAATAATAGAAAAAATGAATAAGACAAATGAAAGATTTGTGATTGATTCTGCACATGTCATGCCAAAAGATATTATTCAATATCTTAACAAAGAAAAATGGGATATATTTTTTATAGGATATCCTAATATATTACCAGAAGTAAAATTTAATAATATAAGAAAAAATGATGGTAAACTATGTTGGACAAGGCACTTTAATGATGAGGACATGTTAGAACTTACTAAAGGACTTATAGAAAAAAGCAAGGAAATTGAAAAGCAATGCAAAAAATATAATATAAGATTTATCGATACAAGTATGAATTTTTCCGAAGCAATAGAACATGCAGTTTTAGAGATATTAAATAGAGGATGAGACATATTGTATGAATAAAGAAAACTAATAAAAAAGAGTAATTGTAATAAACCAAAACTTTCTAAAGATTTACTTTATTATAACTACTCTTTTTATAGATCTAACGAGTCTTTATAAAATAATTTCTTCAAAATCATCTGGAACTATAATATTTCCATTAAAATTATTTTTTCCTTCTTCAGTATATAAAGCTTTTCTTTGATTTCCATGAGATTCTTCAGTATGATATAAAATTAAATTTTTAACATCTAAATTATTCATAACTTCGCAGGCAGTTTTTACAGTTGAATGATTTTTTTCATATGCATGAAATATATTTTCTTCTGAGTCTAAACAAAAAGCTTCATGCATAACATAATCTGCACCAATTACTCTAGTATATAAATTTTTATTTAAAGTTTCATCACCTAAAAATATTAATCTTTTTCCAGAAATAAGGCATTCAAATCCAAATTGTTTTGTTCCTCTAGCATTTATATCAAAGAATGTGTAATCTATTCCATTAATATTGATATTTTCTTCGTTTTTTAATATATGAAATTGTACAATTTTTAAAACTCCATCTACTAACTTTTTAGGTAATATTTGCTTAGATACTTCTTGTATAGCTTCATATACAACATCATTACAATAAATATGTATTTTAGTTTCTATTTCACCATTAACAGAAGCTCTACCTAATTTTTTAAACATCCATATAAGTCCTAAAATATGATCAGTATGACTATGAGAAATAAATATGTGCTTAATATCTTTTAAAGCTATGTTTATATTCTTTAATCTTTTTATAATTTCAATACTTCCACCTGTATCAACTAAAAAGTTTCCATTATCATTATGAATAACAAAGCAAGTATTATATAAGTCTAATGTTCCGCCATTTCCTGTACCTAACATTATTATCTTTTTCATTTAAATCACCTCATATTATTTTGTTAAATGAGAATATATCAGAATAATTAAAAAATTGCAACATATTGTTGGAACTTTAGTATACAAGTTAAGAAATCTTTGATAAAATTCTAATATAAATTTAAAGTAATTAAAGGAGAATAATATGTTTAGAATACATCATATAGATATTTGGATAGATAAAGTAGATGAAAGTATTAATTTTTATAAATCATTTGGATTTAACCTTATACAAGAAATTGATAATCGTGAAGAAAATAAAAAAATTATTTTAATGAAATTAGATAATATAATATTAGAAATGAAACATCACTATACAGATAATTGTGAACATAATAAAAGAAAATGTTATGATAATAAAGTTTTTGGATTAGCTACTGATAATATTGATAATACAATAAAGCTGATAGAAAGTAATAATCTATCAAATGAAAAAATAGAAATAAAAGTAGGAATATTAGGAAATAAGTACTTTTTTATACATGATCCTAATGGGATATTAATTGAGTTTATAGAAGATAAAATATAGAAAAACTAAAAATAGTTCAATAAGATAAGATAAAAGAACATACAACAATAAAAGATATAGAAGAGAATTTTAGACAAAGAGAAAATAGAATAATGAAAATTTTAAATATGTAAAATAAAAAACTCTAAAGCCTATAGTAAATTAAACTATTATAGCTTTAGTGTTTTTTTATAACTAATTTTCACATTCAATCATTCGTTTTTTCAAATTCTGTAATATCTCTTCTCTAGTTTTAAAAAAGTCGAATACTAAATGATGTCTTTGTTTTTTGTTTAAAAATGCATTTAATAAAATAAATTCAGTTGCCCAATATCCAATACCTCGTTTAGTTAGATATTGACATGAATATAAAGTACAAGCTATACATTTAGCATCACAACTTCCATTTTTTAGATGAGAGCAATAACCAAAGTTTGTATAACAACATCCGTTTTTGGTAGTTATGGGATATATTCTAATTAGGCGTCTTTGAGCGATACATTTATTATTACAAAAGTCACAGTAACAGTTTGAAATAAAATCCTTTTGTAAATAATTATAAGTATCATCATAAATATTTTCATAACGTTCTTCTATACTATCTATATTAATAATTTCAATTGCTTTTTTTAATTGCTCTTCTTTAAAAAGGGTTTCTTCATTAATTTGACTAGCTGTAAAAATAAAGTCAAAATTACAATCAGGGTTTAATTTTTTCTTTTTGTCAAGAGATTTTATAAAGTCAACTATATCAATTTGAGCGTCTGTTTTTTGAAACTTCTCAATAGTTTTTATGTTTTTAGTATAGATAATTTTATGCAATAATTTAGAAGAGTTTGATAAAATATCAGAGTTATTTGTATGTAATAACGAGTTCACAATTTTAATTATTCTTGTCTTCATTCTAGTATAAAAATAGGGTGTAGCCCAAAGAGAATCCAAATTAATAATATTATTTTCTAAAGCTTTTATTTTATCTGATAAAACAATTGAAGTTGTTTTGGCTTTGTTTTCATAATGCTTTTTATCGTTTAAATAAGCTTTACAAATTTTAAATATAAAATTTGAATCATCTGTATTTACTTTTTGTAATAATTCCATTTTTTTTTAATAAATTTTCATTCATTTTAAATTTTATCTCCTTTTATTTGCCTTGGGTAATACATAAGTACTATAGACTTGAATTCTAGTGATTTTTTACCATGAGCTGCCACCACCACCACCAGATCCGCCACCTGAGGAACCACCACCTGATGATGAGGACGAACTAGATGAAACAGAATTCATTGTATGCTGTATAAAATTTCCAAATGAAGAAGAATCGAATGTTGAATAATTATCATGAGGATACCAAATAGGAGCAGCAAACGAAATCGATTCGAATTTTTTTATCCACATATCTGAAACATTTAGTGCATATGCATAAGGTAATATTTCATAAAAATATGAAGGATTTTGAGTTATTAAAACTTCCAGTTTTGATTTTTCGGATATTTCCAAAAAGTTTTTGAATCCGTTCAATTTTTTCTAATATTTCATTACCATAGGAAGTTCTTTTTGGCATTATGTAATAAAATAAATATAAGAGTGAAACACATAAGATACCTATAATAAAAATTAATAGATACATAATATTATATAATGTTGCAGGTGCTATTACAAATCCAAAAGGAAGGAAAATAAATAATCCACTAAGAACTGAGAAAAGTATCTTTTCCCACTTTTTTTCTCTTATACAAGTCAAGTTTTTATAAATATTAATACTTCCTGCAATAGGAAATAAAAGAGTAAATAATAAAAGACCTGGTGTATATAATTCTATGGTTGGTTTTACATATATTAGTGAAAAAGTTATTAATATCATTAATGCTATTATAAACCTAAATTCTAATGAAAAAGGTTTAAATATTTTATATTTATTTGTTCTAGAATTTAAGTTTTTTACAATTTTATTTAATGTCAAATAAAAGTTGTTATATAAATCTGAATCAGTAACTTCAGTTTTTGAAGACGAATAAACAGGTTTAAAAACAGGTCTTCCGTATATCTTTGTAGAATTGAATAATCCCATCATGAATAGTTTTTCATTTTCATTATCACCGTCATAATCTTTTTGTTTTCTTATTTTGAAGCCTCTATTAGCAGTTTCTGTTATTTGAATATACCCTTTGTTAGCTAAATATATAAGCAAAGATAGAACGTCAGTTGTATCTGCATAGCCTTTATATAAAAGTCCAACTTCAGCACTATTAAGTCCGGTCAGGTGGATTTTTAGAATAAGAAGGAGTAGCAATTTTTTTATCTTTACCTATAATGAGCCATATTAAAGCAGTTATTGCAACAAAAGCTATTGGAACTAAAACTGCTAATTTAGCATGCATATCAAAGTAATTATTTGATGCTTGTGAAAAATAGCCATCTGGCAATTCTAATCTTACTGTTAAAGCATTGTTAGGATTTAGCGTTCCAATATATTTTCCTGTAATAGTGTTATCATCAACACTATATGTTATATTAGAGCTATCTATAGAACCTTTTAAACCGGCTAGAGAATCCTAACTTAGACTTATCAAAAGATTTTGGCATTGTTATAGTAAAATCTATATTTTTAATAATTGTATCCCATCCGTCACCAATTATATTAAAATATAATTCATCATAATCTTTAATTTTATCTTTACCAAGGTCATACACATAGCTTATGCTATAATTCTTTGGACCTTTTAAGGTAGAATCTTCATCACCAATTTTAATTACTTTATTTCCATTTTCCGTTGTTAAAGTATATTTGTCGGTGACATTAATATTACTAATCTTAGCATAGTTATATGATGTTGTTCCATCTAATCTAACTACTTTATTTTTTAAAGGTATCTGTCTTAAAATTCCATGTTTAGGATTGTTAAAAAAAGCACCAATATTTTCTGTTATTTTTAAAGTATTATTCTCATTTACAATAATATTAATATCATAATTGTAGATAATGTAAGGATAAAATTTACCAGTGTTATCAGTATTAGTGCTATTATTTTGGACAATAGTATTACTAGAATTTGAAGCTTGTACAATATTAAACGATAGTAAAATTATAATAGATAATAAAATAGCTATTTTTTTATAAAATCTTAACATTTTCATACACTCCTTTATTACTTTATTATTTAAATTAAAAAACAACTAATATATTTTAAACAAACCTATTAAAATTACCATTTGTAAAATTTTTACCTTCTATTTTATTTCCATTAAAAATAGCAGATGTTATATTATTTATTGTATCTATATCTTCATCTAAAATATCTACTCTATAAGATTTACAATTAATATTTAAAGTATCTATAAAAGTAGTTTTACTATTATAAATAGTAGTAACTGTTTCTATGTTATCTGGAATAACTCTAAATTCGAATCCAAGTCTATCTTTTAGATAAAACTTATAATTTGAATTGCATTTATGACTGCAACTTGAGTAGCAGTGGTTTGATTTTCCTAGTAAGCAATAATTCATATTCATAATAGGGGTATTACCATAAACAATTATTTCACAATTATTTTTATTATTAAAATTTATCAAATCATTTTTATTAAGTTCAGGTGAGAATGTTAGAGTTTCAATATGTAAGTCTTTTAATGCTTTTTCAGTTAAATTATTAAATATGTTAAGTGTGTAGTTCCCAATGAACTTATAATTTTTAGTATAATCTTTTAATAAACTCAAATTACCAATGTTTGATATAACAAATCCCTTAATATTAAAAGAGGATAAAATGTTATCAATATTATTCTTAAATATATTAGTATAATTTTTACTCATAATAACAGGCATATAAATATATAAATTAAAATTAGAAGAGATATCTTTTAGTATATTAGAATAATTTTTATTTACAAAGTATTTTAATGGTATATAAATATTTTCTACATCTTTAAGTAGTGTGTAATTAAAATCTAAATTAATTATATTTAATAATATTGAGATACTTTTTCTGTTTAAATTAGTAAATGTTTTATTGTTAATTTTTACTAAAGCACTAGGTACTTTTGATAAATCATTGTTACAATATTTATCTCTTATAATATTTTCCAACTTTTCTATACAATTTCTTCTTAATTCATTTAACTCAGAAATACGAGGTAGATATAAGTTATCATCTAAATTTATACAAATATCCTTAAATTCATAAGGAGTATTAGCTGTTTTGGTAAGTTGTTTTATAATTCTTTCTTGAGTAATAGGTCTATTTATTGATTCTTCTGGAACTATATCTGATGTAATAGTAAAACTTATATCATTATAAAAACTATCTATTGTATTTATAGTACAAATCTGTATCTTTACAGGTTTACCTTGATGTATATCTAGAATAGCGTTTAATGGTATTTTTATATTTTCACAATTGTTGTATGAATTAATAGCTTTAGAAGAAAGCTCTTTACTAGCTATTTTAAATACGTTACTTCCATATTTTATATTTCCTTTCATTCTACCAAGTTTTACTATAGTACCGTGAAGAAGCGGTAGGGGAATTTCTATCATTTACTAATAATTCTGATACTTTATAACTTCCACTTTCGCCATCAATAGAAATAGAATCTCCTATATTTATAGTATTTTGTAATTTTAGAGTGATATAACCTCTATGAGCATTATAATTATTAATAGTTCCTAAAGGAATTCCCATATTGTTTTGTTTGATAGGGTAGACTAGTCCTTTATTTGGAGAATGGGAAAGATGTCCGCAAAGAAAATCCTCCTCTATTAAATACTTGCATAAGTTCTTTTTTATCATTTTCGTCTAATATATATTCTTTACCATCAAGAACCATATCGATATATTTTCTATATATTCTAGTTACTGTTGCAACATATTCTGGAGATTTTAGACGTCCTTCAATTTTAAAACAAGTAACACCTGCATTAATTAGTTTTGGCAAAAATTCTAAAGAACATAAATCTTTAGTACTAAGCAAATAGCCTTCATCTATTTTTTTATTATAATCTGATGACTTTTCTAAGAGTGTATAGGGAAGTCTACATGGCTGAGCACATTTTCCACGATTCCCGAGAACGACCACCAATCATACTAGATGCTAAGCATTGTCCGGAATATGAAATGCAAAGTGCACCATGAACAAAGGCTTCAATCTCTATTTGACTATTTTTGCATATGTATTCAATTTCATCAGCTGATAATTCTCTTGAAAGTACTACTCTTTTGAAACCTAAATTTTGCAAAGCTTTAACACCTTCTAAATTATGAATACTCATTTGTGTACTTGCATGAATAGGCAAATCTGGAATATGTTTTATTAAAAATTTAGCAAGTCCCAAATCTTGAACAATAATTGCATCTATTCCAAAACTATATGCAGTTTTTGCAAGATTTATAGCATCATTCAATTCGTCATTTTTTATTAAAGTATTTAAGGTTAAATTTGTTTTTACATTTCTTAATTTACAATATTCAATTGCTTGTTTTAAAGCATCTATATCGAAATTATTTGCAGAAGCTCTTGCATTAAATAAATTGCTACCAAAGTAAACACTATCTGCACCATTTTGAACAGCAGCTTTTAAACAGTCTGAATCACCTACTGGTGAAAGTAATTCTATTTTTTTCATCGTTTATTATCCTTCCTTAGATTTTCTATTGTTGAATTTTATAATAAGAAAATTGAATTATACTTATTGTAACACAAAAATTAAAGATTGCATATTATATCTTATAAAAATAAAAAGGAGGGAAAAGATATGCCAGAAGAAGGAAGAAACTGCGGATGTGGATGCGGATGCAATAATAATGGTGGATTTTTAAATGGATTATTTGGAGGATGTGGAGAAAACAGCGAAATACTATTCTTCATAATAATATTCTTACTATTATTCACAAACTTTGGATGTGGATGCCAAAGAGGATGTTGTAACTAATTGTTACTTAAATTAAATAGCTTTTAAATTGTAGGTTATAACTATAAAAGTTATAGCCTATTTTGATGTACTAATATGTAATTTTATATGTGTTTTAGAAATAATGCTAATTACTAACAAAATAACAAATATAACTTTTTTTTATGTTTTAATTGACTCGAAAAAACAAGAATGATATACTGTACTTGCAAAAAAATGTAGCAAAAGAGGAGGATAAAAATGTTAAGTAATAATATTTTTATAGAGAGGAATATACGAAAAATAAAGAAATTTTTAACAATAATAATTATTTTAAATATATTAATATATTTTATTTATGGACTAGTGTTTAGAAATGAAGTAAATGCGGCACAAACTAAAGAAAGTGTATCTAGTAAGTTAAATAATTATCCTGGATATGCAGAACTTATTAATAAGTTAAGAGCAGAACATCCAAACTGGAACTTTACAATATTTTATACAGGTTTAGATTGGAATCAAGTTATAAAAAATGAAACAACAGCATGGCATGGAAGAAATTTAATTACTTCAAGTAAAACAGGAGATTGGATTTGCCCAACATGTAATGATAAAAAATATGATAATGGTAGTTGGAGATGTGCATCAGAAGCTACAGTATCATATTATATGGATCCAAGAAACTTCTTGAATAATGATAGTATTTTTCAATTTGAACAAGCAGTTTTTAATTCTTCAATACATAGTGTAGATGGTGTTATGAGTATGACAAGTGGGTCATTCTTAGAGGGAAAAGTAAATGCAGATGCAATAATTGAAGCTTGCAAGAGTGTTAATATAAATCCATATCAAGTAGTTTCTAGAATTCTGCAAGAACAAGGAAAAAGTGGCTCCACTATGAGTAGAGGAAATGAAGGTTATTATAATGTGTTTAATGTTGGAGCAACTGGTAATTCATCATCACAGATAATAGCAAATGCAACAGCATATGCTAAAAGCCATGGATGGAATACTTTAGCAAAATCTATAATCGGTGGAATAGATTTTCTAAAATCTAAATATATTGGAATAGGACAAAATACTTTATATTTACAAAAATTTGATGTAGATAATAGTGATGGAAGTTTATATTATCATCAATATATGCAAAATGTTTCGGCAGCACTTACAGAAAGTTATACAGTAAGAAATGTATACCAAAGAATGGGAACATTTAATAGTAGTGTTAGTTTCCTTATTCCAGTTTATGAAAATATGCCAAAAGAAAAGTGTCCAGAGCCAGGAACACAAGGAATCGTTACACAAAATGTGAAAATTAAGGGATCAAATGTAAATATAAGAGAAACTAAAAATACGAACTCTACTATTTTAGCAACATTAAATACAGGAGATACTTTATTAAGAATAGAAGTTGCTAATGTAGCTGAAGGTGGATACTATTGGGATAAGGTTGTTTTGGCAGATGGTAGAAAAGGATATGTGGCAAATACATATATTGAAAAAATAAATGATATAACAAATTGCAATGATAGTGTAATAGCAAACACAGATGTTAATTTAAGAAATGGACCAGGAACCAGTAATACATCTATTATTACAACATTAACTAATGGTCAAGCACTAACTAGAATTGAGACAGGAAAATATAATGGTTTAGATGGATATAATTGGGATAGAGTAAAATTATCAGATGGTAGACAAGGATATTTGGTAAGTTCTTATATAGATGTAGCAGGAAGTAATAATTCTGGTGGAAACAGTACAAATGAACTTGTAAAAGTAATATGTGGCTCTGGTTTAAAGGTAAGAGAAACACCTGGTACTAGTCAAAAAATATTAACATATCTTGATAAAGGAGATATAATAACAAGAATTGAAAAAAATTCTTCTAATGCAAATGGATATGTATGGGATAAAATAGTTACAGGAACTGGTGTTACAGGTTATATTGCAAGAGGAGATAGTAAAGAAAGTTATATAGAAGTGGTATCAAATAATAATGGTGGAGGTAATACTTCTACAAATAATAATTGTGATATAGATGGAAATGGAGTTGTTAATTCAACTGACTTATATCATGTAATTAAGTTTCTAAAAGAAAATCCTGATAAATACAATAAATCTTATGATGTTAATAAAGATGATAAAGTAAATTCAAGTGATTTATATGAGATTATAGTATATTTAAAACAACATTAATTTATAAAACGGAGGATAAAAATGAAAAGAATACATTATAAAATAGTTACAATAATGCTTTTTGTAGGCATAATGTTATTTTTAAATAAATCAATAAGTAATGCTGGAACAGCGGGTATTTCTGCTAGCAGTAAAGATGTTAAAGTAGGTGATAGTGTTAATATAAATGTATCTATTAATGCTATAGCATGGAATTTAAAAGTAAGTGGTTCTGGAGTCTCTGATACAATTGTTGGTGGTAATTTAGATGAATTAGCTAACAAATCAACAAGTAAATCTTATAAATTAGATACTTCAAATCCAGGAACTTATACAGTTAATTTATCTGGAGATGTAACAGATGCAAATGGAACACCATCAAATATATCAGACTCTGTAACTGTTAAAGTATCAGAGAAAAGCAATACAAACCCTGGTGACAATGGTGGAACTACAAATAATGGCGGTACAACTAATAATGGAGGAACAACAAACAATGGAGGGACTACAAATAATGGTAGTACAACTGGCAACAATGATGACAAACCAAAGGAGCCAACTTTTACTACGGTAAATGAAGCTGTATATGCTACTCAAGATGGAATTAATGTAAGAAGTAGTTATAGTACATCAAGCAGTAGCATAGGAAAACTAAAAAAAGGTGAAGAAGTTACTAGAATAGGTGTAGGAAGTAATGGTTGGAGTAAAGTAAATTATAATGGTGGAACTGCATATATTAGTAGCAGTTTATTAACAACTACTAAGCCAGAAGAAGAAAAATCTACAATAAAAGCATTAAAATCATTAACTGTTGAGCCAGGAACTTTATCTCCAGAATTTGATTCAGAAACAACAAAATATGAAATTACAGTTGGTGAAGATGTCACAAAACTAAATATAAACGCTGTAGTAGAAGATGAAAAGTCAAAATTAGATATCTCAGGAAATAATGACTTACAATTAGGTGAAAACATTATAAAATTAGTTGTAACGGCAGAAGATGGAACAGCGAGAACATACACAATAACAGTTACAAAAGAAGAACAAGAACAATTAAAATTGGATACATTATTGATAAAAGGAATAAACTTAGATCCAAGCTTTAGTTCAGATATATATGAATATACAGCTAATGTAGATAATAATATAACAAAATTAGAGATAGAAGCAGTAAGTAATATTGAAAGTGCAACTATAGAAATATTAGGAAATGAAGATTTACAAGAGGGAGAAAATGCTGTAACTATAATGTTAAAATCTGAAGATGGTAAACAAAATGTTACATATCAAATTATAGTAAAAAGGTTAGCCAAAACTCTAGTTGGTTCAAATGTTTCAGAAGAAAGCAATTCTAATATGCAATATGTTATTGTAGGTAGTGCACTAGGTGGTATATTACTTATAATAGTTATTGTTCTAATAATTAAAAAAATCAGAAATAATAGAGAAGATGATGGAGTAGAATTAAACTTTATGGATGATCTTAAAGTTATGAATAATGATGATGATACATTAGAAAATGATAAAGGAATTGAAGAATCTAGACAAGAAGAATATATAGATGATGGCTATATTGTAATGGAAGATAGACATAACAGAACTGCCAATAAACTATATAATGTAGAAGATGAAGTTGATTTTAGTGATATTGATAAAGATTCAAAAAGAAGAAAAAGAGGTAAACATTTTTAAAATAGGATGAAAAATGGCTATAATATTTATATAGCCATTTTTCTGTATTATATAATATAGAAAGATTATTACTAATGAGAATAAATTGCTTAAATAAATATTTTTAGTGATAACAATTTTTTAACTAAAAATAATTGAAATTTATTAAAAATATGTTAAAATTAATACAATGTACTGTGACAGTATATAAAAAATGCTACTGTAGCTTAGTTGGTAGAGCATCAGATTCGTAACCTGAAGGTCGGGAGTTCGATTCTCCCCAGTAGCTCCAAATTGTAACAACTTACGAACTATAAAGGTTTGTGAGTTTTTTGCTTTAATATAATATAGATTGTAAATTCGATTACTTTTAAAATTTATTATATGATGAAAAATTACCTATGTTTTAGCATCTTTTATTATTTGTATCAAAAGTATTGATGAATTTTAAAAGCTATGTTAAATTATAAAAAAATAGAATTATATAAATGGAGCTAAATATGAGGAAAGTTATAATAGGTATTGTAAGTAAACATTATGCTACTTATAAAAATGATAGAACAGATACATTTGTTAGAGATGAAGTAAAACAGGCTATTTTTGATAATGGAGCAATTGCTATTGCAATATTACCACCAGATAATGAGATAAAATACATAGGAGATAACTGGAAAGAAGATTTACATGGAAAAGAATATGAAGACTTAATTTCTCAAGTAAAATTATGTGATGGAATAATTTTTCAAGGAGGAGTAGAATCTGATAACTATGAATGTATTATAGCAAAATATTGTTATGAAAATAATATTCCTACTCTTGGAATTTGTTGTGGACAAAATATTATTGCTAGAGCAATTGGTGGTACGACATATAAAATAGAGAATCCAGAAAAACATATGCAAATGTCAAAACAATATGTTCATAAAATAAAAATTGATAAAACATCTAGATTTTATGATATTATAAAGAAAGAAGAAATCATCGTTAATTCAAGACATAAAAGAACTATAAAAGAGTGTCCAAAATTAGATAAAGTTGGATTTTGTGAAGATGGTTATGCTGATGTTATCGAATCGAAAGATAAAGATTTTTATATAGGTATAAGATTTCATCCAGAAAGTTTATACAAAATAGATGAAAATATGAATAATATTTTTGAGAGTCTTATAGGAATATGTAATAAAAATATAAAAAGTAATATTAAATTCTAGGAGGAAATATGGAATATATTAAATGGGGAATAATTGGATGTGGTAATGTGGTAGAAAAGAAAAGTGGACCAGCTTTTAACAGTGTACCAAACAGTTCAATTTGTGCCGTAATGAGAAGAAATATAACAAAAGCAGAAGAATCAGCAAAAAAATTAGGAGCAAAAAAATGGTATGATAATATAGATGAATTATTGGCAGATGACGAAATAAATGCAATATATATTGCTACTCCACCAGGGTTACATTTTGAGCAAGCAATTAAATGTTGCAAAGCTAAAAAGCCTACATATATTGAAAAGCCATTTGCCAGAAACTATCAAGAAGCAATGGAAATTACAAGAATGTTCGAAGAGGAAAAGATTCCTTTATATGTTGCTCATTATAGAAGAGCTTTACCGAGATTTATAAAAATAAAAGAAATTTTACAAAGTGGTGAAATTGGAGAAGTATGTGAAGTTGACTTCAGATTAAACAGAAAGTATAACTATGATGAAATACATAACACATGGCTATATAATACAGAATTATCTGGAGGAGGTAAGTTTTATGATATTGCTCCACATTCTATAGATATAATGGTGTATCTATTAGGAAATTTTACTGAAATTCATGGTATAGCTGCTAATAATAATAAAGAATATGAAGTAGAAGATGTTGTTGTAATGTCATTTAAAACTGATAAAGGTGTACTAGGAACTGCAAATTTTAATTCCTTAGCACTTGATAAAAAAGACAAAATGATAATATATGGTACAAAAGGAAAAATTAAATTCTCTATACATGGAAGTGATCCAATAGTTATAGTAACAGATGAAGAAGAAAAAAATATAGATATAAGTAATCCTAAAATAATACAAGAATATATGGTTAAAGATGTGGTCAATTCATTAATAACAGGAGAACATCTAAATGTTTGTACTGCAAAAGAAGCATTAGAGACATATAGAATAATGGATATGGTTTTAGATGAATATTATAATGGAAGAGATAAGGACTTTTGGAACAAAGTTGATGATTGGAATAAAAATTATAAAAAACAATAAATTATAGTAAAATAAATGTAATACTTAAGGCAACTAGTTAGAAATAATTAGTTGCCAGTTTTTCCATTTTATGCTATACTAACTAAAGTAGAAAATTAATAGAAATAACTTTTAAGTAAAGAATGAAAGAATAAAACTATATAAACAGACTTATATAATAATATGGAGGAAAATAATTATGGGTTTTTTTAGTAAACTAAAAGAAGGTCTAAGTAAAACAAAGAATTCTTTTAATGAAAAGATGAATAATGTTTTTAGTAATTTTAGAAAAGTTGATGAAGAATTATTAGAAGAATTAGAGGAAGTTTTAATAATGTCAGATGTTGGAGTAGATACATCAGTAAAAATTATAAATAATTTAAGAAATAGAATAAAAAAAGAAAAAATAGAAGATGAAGAAGGAGTAAAACAAGCCTTAAGAGAAGAAATAAAACAAGTTTTTATGGATGTAGACGAAAGTTTACATTTAGACACAAATCCATCTGTTATATTAGTTGTTGGTGTAAATGGTGTTGGAAAAACTACTTCAATAGGAAAAATTGCAAATAGGTTAAAGCAAGATGGGAAAAAAGTAGTAATTGCAGCAGCAGATACATTTAGAGCAGCAGCAGTAGAACAGTTAGAAGTGTGGGCTAATAGAGCAAATTGTGACATAGTAAAAAGAAATGAAGGGGCAGACCCTGCATCTGTTGTATATGATGCAATAAAAATTACTAAAGAAAAAGGTGCAGATGTATTAATTTGCGATACAGCAGGTAGACTACATAATAAAAAATATTTAATGGACGAATTAGAAAAAATAAAAAAGGTAATCGATAAAGAATTACCAGATACTTCAAAGGAGATATTAATGGTTCTAGATGCAACAACTGGACAAAATGCAATATCTCAAATAAAAGCTTTTAAAGAAACAGTAGATATTAATGGGGTTATTTTAACAAAACTAGATGGAACAGCTAAAGGTGGAGCAGTAATAGGAATAGTATCTGAAAATAAGATACCTGTCAAGTTTATAGGTGTTGGAGAACAAATAGATGATATGGAAAAATTTAATAGTGAGGATTTTGTTAAAGCTTTAATATAAATAGGAAGGTAAGTGATAATAGTGGAAGAAAAAAATGATAATGTAAAAATAGATGAACAAAAAAACAAAAAAAAGACAGAAAATAAATTAAACAAACAAAAGAAAAAAAGAAATATAATAGTTCTAATAGCAGGAATTATTGCTATAATTGTAGCATATATCTTGTTTAGAGGATCTTATTTAGAAACTTTAGAAATAGGAGAAAATTATATAGATATATTTTGGCAAAACATAAAATATACATCTATTACATTAGTTGTTAATTTTTTAGTTATATATAGTATGATTTATTTTACAACAAATAAAATAAAAAATACATTAAAAGAATTCTTTAAAGATGAAAATAAGCAAATGCCTAAATTACCAAATAAATCTATTGCTTTCATATTAGGAATTATAATAAGCTCTGTTACATCAAAGTTAATATTAGGAAAATTACTATTATGTTTTAATTCTACTTTATTTGGAATTCAAGACCCTATATTTGGGTATGATATAGGTTATTTTATATTCCAAAAACCGTTTATAGAATTAGTTATAATGTATTTATTAATAGCAGTAGTGGCTCTTATAGTATATTCTGCAATCTATTATATAATTACTTTTAATTTCTGCTTTGAAGGAATTGATAGACAAACATTAAAGAAAAGTCCTATTTTAAAGCAATTAATAAAGTATATTAGAATACTTGCAATATTAATTGCAGGGGTAGTATATGTAAAAACTCGGGGATGCAGGTGTACAAAAATTCTTAAATATAAAAGAAGAATTGACTACATTTTCGCTATTTGGAGCAGGATTTACAGATGTTACAATAAAATTATGGGGATATAGAATCTTGTGTTTAGTAATTATAATTTCTGTATTTATGGCAATTAGAGCATTTAATGCTGGAAAGACAAAAAAAGTAATTACGTCTATAGCTATAGTGCCATCATATTTAATATTATTATTTATTGTAATGTTAGGTTTTGATATCATTTTTGTAAATTCAAATGAACTTGATAAAGAGAAAAAATATATACAAGCAAATATAAATTACACAAAAAATGCATATGGAATAAATATAGATGAAGTAAATATAGAAAATGGTGGAACAATAACTGGAGAAGCAATTACTACAAATGCAGATTTATTAAATAATGTAACAATTGTAAGTAAAGATATAGTACTTAAAGATTTAAAAGGTTCACAAACAAGTAAAGGATATTATACATACAGAGATGCTGGAATAGGTAAATATAATATAAATGGAAAAGAGAAATTAGTATATATTTCTCCAAGAGAAATAGTAAGTAGTAATGGAACATACAACAATAAAACATATGAATATACTCATGGATATGGAACAATTATTACTAGCGCATCAACAACAAATGGAAGTGGTAATTTAGAACATATTCAAAAAGGTTTTGAAAATACAAACGAAGCTGTTAAAATAACAGAACCTAGAATATACTTTGGATTAGAAACAAATGATACAGTTGTTACTAATAGTAGTAGTAAAAAGGAATTTGATTATCCAAATTTAGATTCAAATAGTACTGAAAATATAGAAAATAAATATAATGGTGATGCAGGACTAAGTTTAAATTTCTTAGATAGAGTAATACTATCAATAAAAGAGGGAAATCTAAAATTGGCATTTTCTGGTGATATTACAAGTGAAAGTAAAATATTAACAAATAGAAATATAATAGATAGAGCTAAGAAAATAATGCCATATTTAACTTACGATGAAAATCCATATATGGTAATAAATAATGAAGGAAGATTAGTCTGGGTATTAGATGCATATACAACTTCAAACTATTATCCATATTCACAAAGAACAGTACTTAATCAGAATGGTGTTACAAAAACAGAAATAAATTATATTAGAAATTCTGTAAAAGTATTAATAGATAGTTATGATGGAACCATGAAGTTTTATATAACAGATAGGACAGACCCTATAGCTATGGCATATAGAAATATATATCCAAGTTTATTTGAAGATTTAGAAACAGCTATTCCAGAAGATATTAGTAGTCATTTTGTGTATCCAGAATATTTGTATAATATTCAATCTGAGATATTAAAAAGATATCATAATGTACAACCAGATGTTCTTTATAGAAATGATGATGTATGGGATATAGCAACACATAATACAGGAAAAGTATTAACTAAAACAGGAACACAAATAAAACCTTATTATACAATGCTTAAAGCAAAAGATAATGATAAATCTAGCTTAGGATTAGTATTACCATATACACCATATGATAAACAGAATGTTATTTCATATCTAGTTCGGAACATATGATGAAAATGGAAATGCAAAATTAACTATATATAAATTTCCAGATGATAGCAATGTTTTAGGACCAATGCAATTAGATACTCAAATAGAACAAGATGAGAGAATTTCAAAAGAAATCGAAAGTTTAAATGTAAATGGAACAAAAATAACAAAAAATATGATAATAGTTCCAATTGATAATACTTTACTATATATAGAACCAATCTATCAACAATATATAAATGAAGAAAATGCACTTCCAACATTAAAGAAAATAGTAGTAGCTTCTGGAAATAAGGTTGCAATTGGAAACAACTTAAAAGAAGCATTGACTAATTTAGTATCACAATATGCTGTAGATATAGAAGTAGAAAACACAGACAGTGTTGAAGACTTAGTAACAGCAATTATAAAGGCAAATAAGAACTTGCAAACATCTACAGATAATAGCGATTGGGAAATGATGGGAAAAGATATGAAGAAGCTTCAAGAATTAATAACTAAATTAGAAGTTGTACAAAAAGAAGAAAAAGAAAAAGCAAATGAACTTGCAAATCAAATGAAAAACACAGTAGATGATAATAGCATAAATTCAAATATTATAAATAATAATTCTATAAAAAATAATGAATAGTTTTTAAAAAATAAAACCACCCTATTATAAAGAATAAAAGGGTGGTTTTTATGATAAGAAAAAAGAAAAAAATAGAAAAATTGAATGAGAATTTAGATAAAATTAATTATATTTTATCTAAAAATAATGTGATAGAGCTTGTAGAATTATTAGGAAATAGTAAAAAATTAATATGGAGAAATTTTATGGCAGGGATTTCTAAGGGGATAGGAATAGGAATAGGAGTTACTATTCTTTCAGCAGTATTAATATATTTGCTACAAAAAATTGTTAGGTTAAATATACCAGTTATTGGTGAATATATTTCAGATATTGCTCAGATAGTGGAGAATAGTAAATAGAAAAATTTTTTTGTAATAAAATATATCCATAAATAAATTTTAATGTTATAATTTTATAAAATCGAAAAATCTAAAAAGTATATAAATTGAACACAAAATTTTGTTATAGAATATTTAATGGATAAAAAATATTACTATTTAATGGTAAGTAGCCTATAGTCCAATTAAAAGGTCTGATATGTTATAATAAACAATAACAAAATAAATATACAAATTCTAGAAAATCTATAAAAGATATTTAATCTATGATATAATATATTTAATGATAGAAGAGAAAGAGGTGAGAGTGAAATGAAGTATATAAGTCTAATTCATGCATTAAATTTACCTTGTAAATTAGAAACATCTGGAGATTGGCATTGCAGTTCACTACAATGGGAAAAATTAAATATTTTGGAGTCAAGCGATTCACTATGGGGAGATTATGGAATTGAAAAAAATAAGCAAATTCCAGAACATAAAAAGAAATATAATGTAGCAAATCATATAAGGGCACTATTAGATTTATTATATATAAAAAATTTTACTGTTGCCCAAGGGATGAATAAAGATTTTATATGTAACTCAAAATATGATAAAGAAGTATTTGAAAAAGTATTATTAATGGTAAATTTACCTTATTGGGAGCAGATTGACGAATTTATGACAAAAGAGTATCTAGGAAAATGGGCTAAATACAAGAAAGGAGCATTAGTAAATGAAAATGTATAATGACTGGAGAGATAAGCATTACAAAGTAATAATAGACTTTTTAACTTATTTAAATAGAACAACCAATGATTTTATATTAAAGGGCGGAACATCACTATTAACTTGTTATAATCTTGATAGATTTTCAGAAGATATAGATTTAGATGCAATAACTAAAAGAAAAATTAGTAAAATAATAGATGATTTTTGTACAAAAAATAATTATACATATAGAGTTCCAAAAGATACAGATACAACAAAAAGATTTTTAATAAATTATGATGATACAGGAAAATCTTTAAAGATTGAAGTGTCTTATAGAAGAAATTATATTGATAAAAGTGAGATTACAGTAATTAATGGAATAAATGTATATACAATAAATCAAATATGCTTAATGAAAGCTAATGCTTATTCTGGAAGAGATAAAATAAGAGATTTATATGATGTTTGTTATATATGTAATAATTTTTGGGATGAATTATCAAATGATGTAAAAAATATGATAAGAGTTGCAGTAGAATACAAAGGGTTAGAACAATTTGAATATGTAATAAAAGATCAAAAAGATGAATTAATAAATAATGAAAAATTAGAGATAGAATTTTTGAAGATGTATGAGAAGTTAGGATTGTTATCAGAGTAAAGTTACGGGGAAGAATAAAGATATTTGTTAATAGATTAGAGTTTGTTATAATTTATTAAAGAAAATAGTAATTTTCTTTATATTCTCAAGCTACTTAAGAATAAAAAACATATCCCCCCTCAGAATAATGTTGAGGGGGGACGGAGACTTAAGGATACACTAGTAATGCAATTTTGAGCAAAAAATTAGAAGAAATAAATAGGTTAAATTAAGGAGGTTTTATGGGATTCTTTGATAAACTAAAAAAGAAAACAGAAAACAATAAAAGAGACATTCCTACTGAATGCAGAATAAAGTTATTTGGAGAAACATTTGAAATAAAAATTCTAAACGAAATTGATGAGGCTACACATATATCTATAGAATTAACTAAAGATATGCTACAATTACTTTTGGAAAAGAACGAGAAAATTCAAGAGTGTATAAGGAAATATGTCTTAGATAACTATCAAAGCATTTTAGAAAATTACTATCTTTGTTTGAGTTACCCTTCAACAAGAAGTGATGAGTATAAGCAATTTCTTTTGCTTCGTAATGATTATGAAAACAATAAAAAAGATAATATTGAGATAGTGTTGAAAAATATAAAGCCTATATACTACTCAATCACAGAAGATAATCAATCCTATTTATTCTTATATATGAATGATTCTGATGGCCATGGGATAGATGTTATTTTGCCACATCTGTCCGTTCAGATACATGATTAATACTCATAAAAAGATAGAATGTTAATTACAATTAAGATAAGAAAAAGAATAAATGAGTGTTGAAATTCATTTATTCTTTTTAATATAATTAATTTATGAATATAGTAAGATAATCAATAAACAAGAAGATGAAAGTGTTCGTAATTTACCAATAGAAATTAAACACAAAAGCATTTTGGAGAAATTTATAATAACGTTGAAGGAAATTTGTTTTGAACAAAAATGTTTTAGATAATGAAATTAATTAGATAAAAATATAAAGGGGGCAATATGTATAATAATATAGATTTTGATAAACTTTTTGATAACGAATCGAAATATGGAAAAGAGTATATACAGACTTCAATAACAGAAGATAGAATAAAACGTGCAGAGCAACAAGTGAATCATAAATTACCAAATTCGTATATAGAGTTTATTAAACTTCAAAATGGGGGTTATATTAGAAATAAAGAGTGTTGGTTAACAGCAATATATGGAATTGCAGAAGATGAAAAGTCAACCAACGGATTGGAAGAGATGTATGATACATATATATATGAATGGGAATATCCTGAATCTGTTATTCCGGTTGGAGAAACACAATCAGGTGGACATGCTATGTACTGTATTGATTATACTAGTGTTGGTGCAAATGGAGAACCAAGAATTGTGAAGATAGACAATGAAGGGGGTAATGCTACATATTTTGTAGCAAATAATTTTCAAGAATTTATTGATATGGTTTACTATAATAAAGATATTGATGGTAAATTAATTGTAGATGAAAAGAAGATGCAACAAGAAAGAGTTGCGAAAGAATTAAGTGATTTAGATGGAAATATATCTGTATGTAAAGGAACATTGTTTATAGATATTATTGTATTAGTAATTTGTTTATTTAAGCAAAACTTTTTAGTTAGTGCTATTTGTATTTTTATTATATTAATAATTATTTCATTTTGGATAAAATATGAGAAAAAATATAAAAATGTAAAAAATCAAAATAAAAATAGTATAAATTAGAGAATGCACCATATGAAGAGGAATATAAGTAGAAATCAATTATTTTACATCAAATTTTAGGAGGTATTAATATGTCACAGAATAATGAAGAAAAAATAAAAATAAAAAGAAAAGGGAAAACTGGTATTATTGTTTGTACTATTATATTAATTGTATCTGCAATAATATGTGTATTTTTTCTTTTAATTGGTATTGCAATTAATGAAGTGGGTAGTACTATGCCAATAATAATTACTTTTGGTATACTTATTTTTACTTGTATATATTGCATATACTGTGGAAAACAAATGATTAAAAATCCTAGTAAATTTTTAATAAACACACCAGGTTCTAATTTGCATAATAATAGGAATGTATCAGTATATGAGGATACTACTATATATAGAAACAATGGTGAAACATATGGTATTGCACAGGAGTTGTATTGTAAAAATTTGTCTAAAAAGATTGATGAATTAGAAGAAGACGATGAAGAAAAAATTTGGGATTATGCGTTTGATGATTGGAGTTATTTATTAGCGTGGATTATTGAGAATGGACACTTTCAATATTCCGAAGAAGAATATGGAGAAGAAGATAAAAACAGTTTTATGGAAGTTGTTAGTAAAATTAAGAACAGAATATATATTCCAACTGATTTTCTTCTAATGACAGAGGGGTATATGTATGAAGAGGAAATATCTGAGGAAGTTAGAGATTTTATTGAAGAATATCTTAATGGTTCAAAATATAATAAAGGACATTATTATTTAAAAGAAGGTAACACAATAGGTGCCTATTATGTGGAATTGGAAAACTTTGCAAAAGAAGAATTAAACTCTAAGATGTATGGATTTTCATTTTTATGGGAAGAGTATGATAAATTCAAGGGATATATAAATACTGCATACAAGAAGTATAAAGAAGGGAAAACATCATAAGTTAAAGTATTATCATGAATGGAGTAAATGTAATGATAAAATATAAACCTAAAGATAATGTTAATAGTATTAAAAATATCTGGAGCAAAATGGTAATTTTTTATTAAAAGGAGATAAAATTATGGGGTTATTTAGTAGAAAAAATTTGAATAATCAAAAAACAAAAGAAAACTATGAGATAATTTTAAATATAAAAAGAGAAAAAGATATAGAAGCAGCTCTTGTTCCTATGGAAATTTATATAAATAATAATAAAATTACAAAATTAAAAAACGGACAGAATTATACAACTAGGGTTACCTCTGGAGAGATTTCATTAAAAATTAAGATGTGGGGAATGACAGATAATAAAACAATAAATATTTCAAAGGATTGCAAAAGTATTTGTGTTAAAGTAGGGTTAGATGTGGGGTTAGTAACGAAAAAACCAAAAATAAAATTTGTAACGGAAGATAATAATGTATTAATTGAAAATAATGATAAATATATTGAAAAAAATAGCATATCAAATAAGATGATAATTGATGATATACCAGAAATATTAATAACAGATAATAATAAAGAAAATGAAAAAACATATTTTGATACTTATAATTGGTTTAAGAATAATAGAAATAGTATAATAAATAAATTAAAGGAAACTTATATAGAGTATGAAAATTTAGATAAAGATTTTGTAATTTTTTGCATAGAAGGTATGAATAAACAAGAAATTATTTCAGAAGACAAATTTGGGGATAATCAAATATTATATTCTTGTACACAATTAGATGAATTTGTTGATAGATATGATGAAAATTCAACTTTTTTAAAAATCCAGTGTGGTGCAAAAGATGATGATGATACTTTTTCATTTGCCTTTATAAATTGTAATACTAAAGAAACAACATATTTCTTTCATAGATTTTAGGTAGATAAAAATCTGTAGAAATAAATTTATAATTGATTGAAATTACAAGTTTATACTATATTAAAAGATTTATTTGATTAATAAAAAATAAAATTATAAATGATAATATAGGAGGTGAAAAAGTGTACAAAACCATAGTAAAAGTGAGGAATTTGATGCCAGCAAGAGCATTTAAACCTCTATGGATTTGGTTAATATTGAGCTTGGTTTTGCTTATTTTATTAAAATATTTAAATCCTATTATATTAGCGTTATATTTAATTGGTATAGTGTTGAGTATAATTCCTACTATTTATGTAGTTTATCAAAGAACAAATGAATATAGAGGAGAAAATGGTTTTATAGAAAAAGAAATTACTTTTGAGGCTAAAAATGGTAATTTATATGTTAATGGTAATGTAATGAATAATGTTAAGCTAGGAAAAAGGAAAAAAGAAATATATGTTGATGACATTACTACAATTAAACTGATGCGTGGACAAAAACATCTGACGTATACTTTTGTGGGACATATAGAAGAACCATATGTAGATGATTTTATAGCGTTTTTAAAGGAAAATAATATTAAAATTAAATAAAATGTAAATACTATAATTTCTCTATCAACACACAAGAGATTAAAAAAATTTTAATATTGAAGATACAACAATACAAACAGAAGAAGTATCTGAAATTAAATGGTTTTCTTTTGATGAGTTAAAAAAATTGGTGAATTCAGATGAGCACGTGCCATTAACAGAAGAGTACAAGGAAATATTGTTAAATATTATTGAAGACCATATAAAATTAAATGATAGAAATATAGCTGATATTGAACGTTAAGTACAATTAATATTAAATTATTTTATTAAGGATGTAAAATCAGTGCAGAAAATAACATAGAAGGGAAAGTGATAATATAAATGAAAGAAATAAAAAAACGTACATTTAAATATGATAAAGAGTATTGTAATATCAAAGGTAGTGTATTTTTTTGAATTGTTACAATTGCATCAATTTGGATGTTTAAGGGGCAAAATAATGCTATTATTGGAACAATATTTTTTTTGATTGTTACAATAATAGCACGTAGTTTTCATGAAGAAATACCGAAAGAATATTTGGTAAGAATAAAATCATGTAAAACATGTGAAGATATAGTAATTGTGTTAAAAAAGGTTATTCTTTTTTTGAAAAGATAACTTTTATATATTACAAGTTTATTAAAGAAAATATGTTTGATAAATAATTAGATATAAAAAAGAAGAATTATTATTCTCAAAATATAATTCTTCTTTTTTATGTTGAATTTGGAAAATTCCTAAAACATGTAATGAAACATATAAACATGTAAAATGGCACAAATAAAAATAGATAGTAATTTTATAAAGAAACACTAAATAATAATAATTCTATTTCTACTTCATACTTTCTATTGATTTTTTTGCATGCATTGTATATAATTTAAGAAAATTTAAAACCAAGGAGGAAATTATGAATTTAGCAAATAAATTAACAATATTTAGAATTATACTTGTTCCAATTATGGTTATAATACCTTTTTTAGGAATAAATGGAGAAATATTTAACATACCATTAACATGGATTATTATAGATTTAATTTTTGTAATTGCATCAATTACAGATAAATTAGATGGATATATAGCAAGATCAAGAAATCAAATTACTACATTTGGAAAATTCTTAGATCCAATTGCAGATAAAATATTAGTTTTAGCTGCAATGATTATGCTAGTAGAAGCAAATAACAGGTTACCTGCATGGATTCCTATTGTAGTATTATTTAGAGAATTTATTGTATCAGGATATAGATTAGTTGCAGTAGAAAAAGGTGGAAAGGTAATTGCAGCATCAATTTGGGGAAAATTAAAAACAGTAACACAAATGCTTGCACTAATTATTGCGATACTAGATATGAATCCATTCTTTGAATGTTTTAGAGGAACTTTATCTGGAGGAAGTTTAATTATAAATGCTATCTCAAGTATACTTATGCTTATATCTGTTTTTGCAACAATCTTTTCTGGATTTGATTATATAAAAGCAGGAAAAGACTTATTTAGAGAAGAATTATAATTTTTAAAAGTATATAACAATAAATAATAAATCTTTATAATATTAAATGTTGATACTTTGACATTTAAAGCTTTCGGATAGCTGATTTTAAATCACTAATAATAATACTATTAACCAACAATTAAAAATGAAAGGATAAAAATAATACTAAACAAGTATTATAAAAAGAGATTATGAACGAAAAAGATGCTAAATTAAAAATTGATAAATTAAGAAAAGAATTAGAATATCATGCAAAAAAATATTATGATGAAGATAAACCAGAAATATCAGATTACGAGTATGATATGATGATGCTAGAACTAAAATCATTAGAAAAAGAGTTCCCAGAATTAATTACTAAAGATTCATTAACACAAAAAGTAGGTGGACATGTAAAAACAGGGTTTAAAGAAGTTACACATGAAGTTCCACTTCAAAGCTTACAAGATGTTTTTTCTTTTGATGAATTAATAGAATTTGATAATAGAGTAAAAAAACAATTAAATAAAGAAGATATTAAATATGTTGTTGAAACTAAAATAGATGGACTTTCACTTGCTTTAGAATATAAAGATGGAAAGTTAGTTCAAGGTGCAACAAGAGGAAATGGTTTAATTGGAGAAGATGTTACAGAAAATATAAAAACAATTAAAACTATACCTAAAGAACTAAAAGAAAATGTAACAATAACAGTTCGAGGAGAAGTTTTTATTGGCAAAAAAGAATTTGAAGAACTAAATGAGCAAAGAGAAGTATTAGGCGAGAGCTTATTTGCAAATGCAAGAAATGCAGCAGCTGGTTCTTTAAGACAATTAGATTCTAAAGTTACAGCTAAAAGGCCATTAGACATATATATTTTCAATGTTCAGAAAATAGAAAATAACAGTTTAAATTCTCATTATGAACAATTATTATATTTAGATGAATTAGGATTTAATGTAAATCCAGTTAAAATATATTGTAATGGAATAGAAGAAGCAATAGAAGCAATCAAAAAAATTGGTGAAGATAGAGAAAAATTAAAATTTGGAATAGATGGTGCTGTAATTAAAGTAGATAATTTAGATGATAGAAAAGTTTTAGGCTCAACATACAAAGTTCCAAAGTGGGCAATTGCTTATAAATATCCACCAGAACAAAAAGAAACAATTTTAAAAGATATAGTTTGTCAGGTAGGAAGAACTGGTGCAATTACACCAATGGCAATCTTAGAACCAGTAAAGGTTGCAGGCTCAACAATATCTAAAACAACACTTCATAACGAAGATTTTATAAAAGAAAAAGATTTAAAAATAGGTGATACTGTAGTTATACAAAAAGCAGGAGATGTAATACCAGAAGTTGTAGAAGTAAAAAAAGAGAAAAGAACAGGAAAAGAAATAGATTTTGAAATGCCAGATAGATGTCCTGTATGCGGGGCGGAAGCGATTCGTGAAGAAGGAGAAGCGGTAAAACGTTGTATGGGAATAGAATGCCCGGCTAAAGCTTTAAGAAGTATAGTTCATTTTGCTTCAAAAGAAGGAATGGAAATAGAAGGACTTCGGATATAGTATTATAGAGGGGCTAATTGATAAAAATTTAATTAGTAAAATTTCAGATATATATGACTTAGAATTAGAAGATATTGCATCATTAAAGAAAAATGGTAAAAAGTTTGCCGAAAATTTAAAAAACGCAATAGAAGATAGTAAGCAAAGAGATTTATTTAAGTTAATAACTGCACTAGGAATTAGACATGTAGGTGCTAAAAGTGCAAAGAGCTTAGCAAGAATTTATAAAAATTTAGACAATTTGATGAATGCATCTTTAGAAGATTTAAGTAATCAAAATGATGTAGGTGAAATAACTGCAAAAAGCATATACGAGTTTTTCAGGCAGGAACAAACAATAGATCTAATTAATAAATTAAAGTCTGCAGGTATAAATACCACATCTTTAGAAGAGGAAAATACAGATAATCGTTTTGAAAATAAGACATTTGTATTAACAGGAACGCTTTCAAAATATACAAGAGATGAAGCAGGTAACATTATAGAAAAATTTGGAGGAAAAACTTCTGGTTCTGTTTCTAAAAAGACAAGTTATGTAATAGCTGGAGAAGATGCAGGAAGTAAGCTTACAAAGGCACAAAGCTTAGGAATTGAAGTAATTACAGAAGAACAATTTGAAGAAATGATAAAATAAAAAAGAAAAAGTGCTAAAAGATATATTTGGTATAATACAACTTTTAGCACTGCTTCAAATCCAATCATGTTACTTAATATACCAGGACTGAATTTTATCAATCAACAGGTTGAATACATAAACAACCTGCTGAAAAAGGTTGACAATTGATGCGTCAGTCAACTTAAAGATAATAAAATCGACGAGCATCACAACTACTAAGATTACGATGATCTCAAGCAGTTTTATGCCAAGCCCTTTGAGAAATGCTACGAACTTTTCCATTCTTCGTAGTCTCCATTTCTGAATCCTTATTCAAACCTATTATGTGCCGGATTATGAAACAACATAACAAGTGGTGAGCCCAATTGCTCAAATACAAACAAATTATAACATTTTTTTATGTAAATAGCAAGCAAAATGTAAAAAAGGAGAAAGATATGAATTCACAATATACATTTAAAAATTTTGAGAAAAACCTAGATGATGGGTATCAAATTTTTTGTACTTATGTAAGAAACAGATATTTAATATTTAAAACTTCAGAAAACTGTTATACACAGAAATTGTTATCTGAAGATGATAAGAATCCTCAGCCAAAAAATATAGTTATAACACATAAAAGATTAAAAGAGATGTTTCCTTTTATGGAAAATATTGAATATAAGGTAGGAATATAACTAAGAGGTGAAGATATAATGGATGATATAGAAACTATAAAAAATAATAATACAAATAGAGAGTATATATTAGATATTGTAAAACAAAAGGGGGCTTACCTAGAATGGGCATCACCTGAGCTACAAGATGATAAAGAACTTGTTTTGGAAGCTCTTAAACAAGATGGTGGTGCTTTAGAATTTGCAAGTAACAGATTAAAGGATGATAAAGATATTTTAATGCAGGCACTAGAAAAGACCCGGGTGGGTAGCATGTTATGCAAGTGATAGATTAAAAGATGATAAAGATGTAATACTAAAAGCAGTAAAAAAAGATGGACAAATTCTATATTATGCAAGTGAGAATTTAAGAAATGATAAAGATGTAGTTTTAGAAGCTGTGAAAAATAAAGCAATTATATTAAAATATGCAAGTAAAGAATTAAGGGAAGATAAAGAAATTGCGATTGCAGCATTAAAACAAAACAAAAAAGCTAAAAGTTATATATGTGAAAGTTTATTTGAAGATGAAGATGTACAAAATATTTTGAATCCAAAAGAAGAAAGTTAAATTTTTTAAGGAGAAATTATGAAGAAAATAGTTATAGCTGGTTTTGCAGGGATTGGAAAAACAACACTGGCAAAAATTAATTCAAAAGATGTTATAGATATGGAAATAAGACAATATAAATATGCCAACTATAAGTTTGAATACACATTACA
Organism: uncultured Clostridium sp.; assembly: GCA_900557195.1. Taxonomy (GTDB): domain Bacteria; phylum Bacillota; class Clostridia; order TANB77; family CAG-508; genus CAG-492. Next base: position 5,281 of record USRT01000019.1, on the reverse strand, counting down.
ACAGTGGTATAGTATGGAACATATATTAAATGAAGATTTTATGCCAAAATATTTTAAGGCTATAAAAGATGAAATAGAAAATGGAACACATAAAATTATATTTGTATGGTGTAAAATAGACGTTTTAAAATTCCTCACACAAGAAAATATAGAATATTTAGTAGCAACATGGGATGACAAAGAAGAAGATATAAGAGATTATTTAGAAAACTTATACATAGAAAGAGGAAATCCAATAGATTGGAGAGAAAAGGTTATAAAGTATCTTGATGTAATAAATAGTTATGCAAGGGCAGAAAAATTAGAGACTATTATTTTACATAAAAATGAGAATATGGAATTAAAATTAAAAGAAATGAAATTGCTATAAATATAAATAAAATCTGGACGAAGGTGGACAAGAGAACCGTCTATTTGTCCAGATTTTTAATAAATTATTATTGATCGTTTGATTTAGGATTAACATATAATGTTTTATTATTTGTATATATTACCATCCCGAGGTTTACTGCCAGATGGCTTTTTTACATATTTTACAAATGTATAATCAACAGGAACATTTGATGAAAGTTTTGCTCTTGAAAAGTAAGCAGCTAAACTTGCACATTTTTCAAGGGTTTGGAGTGTAGGTGATGTTCCATTTGTTTTTAGAATTACATGACTTCCATGTATATCTTTTGTGTGAAACCATACATCGTCTTTTTTGGCAAATTTAGTACTCAAATAGTCATTTTGTTTGTTATTTTTGCCAACATAAACAGAGTATCCATCAATTTCAAAAACAATAGGGTTAATAGATTCTACATATTTTTTGTTAGAAACTTTTGATATTTTTTTAGATTTATATTTTTTCATATTATCAAATAAAGGACTTTCAGATATTTCATTATATATTTCGTCTATATCAGATACTGTTTTTGAGTTTTCTAATTCATATATTATACTTTCAATATAGTTTAATTCTTTTTGTGTTTCAATTTTTTGAATAGTTACTATTTCAAGAGCATTTTTTAATTTATTATATTTCTTAAAGTAATTTTTGGCGTTGTCTGAAACAGAAAATCGTTTGTCTAAAGGAATTGTAACTAGATTATTATTATCATAATAATTCTCTAAGGTAACAGAACTATCATTTATATTATTAAGCTTATAAAGGTTAGCAATAATTAACTCACCATATAATTTATATATATCCATTTTATCACATTCTTTTAATTTATTATTAATATTACTAAGCTTTTGAGTTACTTTTTTTAAGGTAAATAATACAAGCTTTGACAAATTAGTTCTATATTCTATAAATATATTATCTGTTTCTTTTTGATAGTAGAAGTCATCAATAAAAAAGTTGATTTGTAGAGGAGTATTATTATTTTCTAAAACAATAGCGAAGTTTTCATCAAAATTCATGCAAGTTAAATTAGATGTACCAATATTATTTAAGATATTTTTTAAATAATTATATAATTTTAAACAATTTTCCGAATTTATTAAAGAGTTTATACCTAAAATTTTTATGCTTGTTTCTAAAAAGAAGTTACTAATACCATTGAAATTAGAGGTTATAGCTTCTACAATATTATCATAATTATTATTAACAATAGAGTAGAACTCTTCAAAATTTTTTATATTATAAAAATCTAATTTTTCAGATAAAGGTAGTACATATTCATGTGCTGGTAAAATATTTCGATATGATTTAGAGTAAGTATCTAAATGTCTAAGACTATCAATTATTCTGTTATTTTCATTAACAAGAATTATATTACTATGTTTTCCCATTAATTCAAGTATTAATTTTTTATTTACTAGATCATTTAATTCGTTATAGCATTCTAGTTCAAATATAACAATTCTTTCTAAGCCATTACTATATATTTTTCTTATTTTAGAGCCTATCAAATGTTTTCTAAGTAGCATACAAAAACCGAGGAGCATTAAGAGGATTAGGTTTTGTATGTGTGCTTAAATTTATTCTATAGTTATTAGAAGAAATACACATGTTAAGTAGATAATTATTACCATTAGAATAAATACCAAAAATAATTTCATTTTTACTTGGTTCAAATACTTTATTTATTTTTCCACCTAAAATAGAATTGTTTAATTCTCCAATAATACTTTTTAAAGTGATTCCATCAAAAGACATAAAAAATCTCCTTTTTCTTTTTATATATATTTTTTTATAGATTATAGTATAAATACAATAAATTATCAATATTTCCGCAAATTTCTATTGACATTAAAAAGCATGCTAGATTATAATACATACGAGAGAAGAAGCATATCATCAGAAGGGAGAACAATAATAATTATGAACAATAGTAGAAATATGTGGAATTCTACAGATATAAATTATAATAGCATGACGGATGAAGATTTAATTAAAATTATTAAATCTGGTGATAAGCAAGCACTTAATTATTTAATAGATAAGTACAAAGAATTAGTTAATATAAAAGTTAGTAAATATTTTATGATAGGTGCAGAAAAAGAAGATATAGTTCAAGAAGGTTTAATAGGACTATTTAAAGCTATTAAAAGTTACGATTTAGAAAAGCAAAATTCATTTAAAACATTTGCTAACTTATGTATAGAAAGACAGCTTATTACAGCTATAAAAACATCAAACAGACAAAAACATTCGCCACTTAATTTTTACTTATCATTGAATGTATCAGCATATGATAATGATGAAACAGATAGTTCTTTAATAGATATATTTGAATCTAATTTGATAGAAGATCCTTTAGATACAATCACTAAAAAGGAATATTATCAAACAGTAGAAGATGCTATAGATAAACATTTAAGTACTTTTGAAAAACAGGTTCTTAGTAAATATATAAATGGTAAATCGTATGTAAAAATTGCTGAGGAATTAAATACTCCAGTTAAATCTATAGATAATGCTATACAAAGAATAAGAAAAAAAGCAATTAAGAATTTAAACGATAATGGGTAAGAGGTATAATAATATTAAATATAATATGTGGACTTTAAAATACTAGAACTATTTTGAATAGAAAGAATCTAAAAGTCCACTTTTATTATGATAATTTGCTTCTATAGCTCAGGAGGTAGAGCACTACCTTGGTAAGGTAGAGGTCACCGGTTCGAATCCGGTTGGAAGCTCCAAAACATAAAATTTGGGAGGAATAAATTTGCATAAAATAAAAAAAATAACTAAAAATAATAGTATTATAGTATTTTTATTGGTTGCAATAGCTATTGTAACCAACATTGTTGTTGTATATACTCTTGACTATATTTTTTCTGATAAAGAAAAAAAAGTAGAAGAGATAAATATAAAAAGTGTTACTCAAAAATCACCAATAGTTGTTGAAGTATCTGAAGATTTACCAAAAGAAGATACTTTACGAAATAATCAAAATAGTCAAAGTGAAGAAAATCAAGAGAATTATCCTACAGGAAATAGTAAATATTATATAAAAGTAAATTTAAAAACTCAAACAGTAAATATATATGAAAAAGATGAACTTAATAGATATAGTATTCCTGTTAAAACTATGCTTTGTTCTACAGGGGAATATACACCTAAGTCAGGTACATATAAAATAACTACATATAAACAAGAATGGTTAGGTTTACAAGGAAATGTATATGGTCAATATTGTACACAGATTGTTGGAAATATATTATTTCATTCTGTACCATATTTAGAAAAATATAATCCTGCAAGTTTAGAATATTGGGAATATGATAAATTAGGACAAGATGTTTCTTTAGGATGTATTAGACTTACTGTAGAAAATGCCAAATGGATCTATGATAATTGTGATACTGGTACTCGGAGTAGAATTTTATTCGTCAGAAAATCCAGGACCATTTGGAATTCCAAGTATAGAAAAAATATCTGAATATTCTGAAGATTTAAGAAACTGGGATCCAACAGATGATGATAAATCAAATCCATGGACTAAGTATAAGCAAGATTTAAAAGAAAAAGAAGAAGAAGAGAAAAAATATTACAATGCAGCTATACAAGCAACCGTGAATATTATTAATATATGTATATAAAGAAAGAAGGAGAAAAAATGAAAATTGGTATAGTAGGACTTCCAAATGTAGGAAAAAGTACTTTGTTTAACGCAATTACCAATGCAGGAGCAGAATGTGCAAATTATCCATTTTGTACAATAGAGCCTAATGTAGGTGTTGTTCCAGTACCAGACGAAAGATTAGATAAATTAACAGAAATGTATAAACCACAAAAAACTACACATGCAATTATAGAATTTGTAGATATTGCAGGTTTAGTAAAAGGTGCTAGTAAAGGTGAAGGTCTTGGAAATAAATTTTTATCACATATAAGAGAAGTAGATAGTATTGTTCAAGTAGTAAGATGTTTTGAAGATCCTAATATTGTACATGTTGATGGAAGTGTTAATCCTTTAAGAGATATAGAAACTATTAATTTAGAATTAATCTTTGCAGATATAGAAACAATTGATAAAAAATTAGATAGAGCTAGAAAATTATTAAAAGCTGATAAAAAATATCAAATTGAAGTAGATTGTTTAGAAAGAGTAAAAAAAGTTTTAGAAGAAGGTAAATCAGCAAGAACAATTGAACTTTCAGATGAAGAAAAAGAAATTCTAAAAGAAACATATTTATTAACAATGAAACCAATTTTATATATAGCTAATGTATCAGAACAAGATATAGAAGATGCAAGCAATAATGAATTGGTAAAAAAAGTAGAAGAATATGCAAACTTAGAAAAAGCAGAAGTAATTCCTTTATGTATAAAAATAGAAGAAGAACTAGCTACGTTAGAAGGCGAAGATAAGAAAGAAATGCTAGAAGCTCTTCGGTTTAAATGAATCTGGACTAGATAAAGTAATTAAAGCAAGCTATGATTTATTAGGACTTATGTCATTTTTAACAGCAGGTGAACCAGAAGTTAGAGCTTGGACTATAAAAAAAGGAACAAAAGCACCTCGGTGCTGCTCGGAAAAATTCATTCAGATATAGAAAGAGGCTTTATACGTGCTGAAATAGTTTCTTTTGATGATTTAATTAAGGAAGGCTCTATGACAGCTGCTAAAGAAAAAGGATTAGTTAGGTCAGAGGGAAAAGAATATATAATGCAAGATGGAGATATAGTACTATTTAGATTTAATGTGTAAGTATTTTATAAATATCACATTTTACTAGTATTAGATATAAAATTATACAAACAAATCTAAACAATATTTTTTCTATAAATGGTAAAATTAAGTGACGCACTTTGAAATAAAAATAGACACATAAAATT
>USRT01000018.1 GCA_900557195.1 uncultured Clostridium sp. | reverse complement strand
TGGGTATTTTGTTACCCTCTGCAAAACTATAAGTTATATTATACTCCCCAGCATAACTGGGGAGTTATCATTAAAGTTATAATTATTGTTAAAAAACAACTTTTTAACAATAATTATAACTTTCCTAAATATACTTTTATTATAATAATCATGCCTCTATTATTGAGCAACTTTTCACTCAAAACTTGAAACATTCTATTATTGAAAAAAAGAATATGATTTAAAAGTATATTCTCTATATAAAAATTATACTTTATAAAATCATATTCATTTTTATTTATGCGTTAGTTTCCTCTACTGGATAAACACTAACTTTTTTCTTATCTCTTCCAAGTCTTTCAAATTTAACTGTACCAGTTACTTTTGCATATAATGTATCATCGCTTCCGATACCTACATTTGTTCCTGGATGGATTTTTGTTCCTCTTTGTCTTATTAAGATATTTCCTGCTTGAACTAATTGTCCATCAGCTCTTTTTAACCCAAGGCGCTTTGATTCACTATCTCTACCGTTCTTAACGCTACCTTGCCCTTTCTTATGAGCCATGTTTATTCACTCCTTCCATTTTGTAGATTGTAAACTTTATATTTATGCTTCTACTGTTTCTTTTGCTTTTTTTGCAGAAGCTGTTTTTATTGTTGTTATTTCAACCTTTGTATATGGTTGTCTATGTCCTTGTGTTCTTCTGTAGTTTTTCTTAGCTTTATATTTGTAAACGATAATTTTTTTACCTTTACCGTGGCTAACTACTTTTCCTTCTACTTTAACACCTTTTACATATGGAGCTCCTACTTCTACTTTACCTTCATTAGATACTAAAACTACTTTATCAAAAGTAACTTTTTTACCTTCTTCAGCGTCTAATTTTTCGAAGAAAACTACATCTCCTTCTGTAACTTTATATTGTTTACCACAACTTTCGATTATTGCGTACATTTAAGTACACCTCCCTTTATATGTATACTCGCTAAGCATAAAATACTAGGTAGCTAAATAATTTTAGCATTTTAGGTACCCGACTCAGGCGGCTTACAGATGTATATTTTACCATAGCAGTCAAGCTTTGTCAATCATTATTTATATATATTTATAAGTATTATGAAAACCTTTACTACAATTCATATTTCACTTAAAAGTACATACTAGTCTAAAAATAGTTATATATTTATAAATTTAAACCAATCGCCGACTCCTCACATTTCGACATTAACTAAATATAAAATACGTAGTATTAAACTTATTCATAGCTGTCACCCGCCACGCTTCAAGATTGGTTTAAATTTATAAATATATAACTATTGTTAGGCGGTAACATTGTCTCTATTTTTCATTTCTAATATTTACAATTTCAGGTTTATTAGTTATAAATCCCATCTTTAATTTTACATCAGCATGAACATTCGGATATTCCTCTGTTACATTTACACTATCTGCATTTATTCCACTCCATAAATCAAACAAAACTTTATGTTCTCCAATACTTACTGGCACTTCTAGTATTCCATTATTAGATATACTACCTACTGCATTTCCATCTATGTATACCATTATATCTACTAAACAACCAACAAAACGACCTATTCTATGAAATGTTATCTTTCCCATTTTACTATTCGATCTTTGTATTTCATTTCCACAACTTGTGCAGAAATTACTATCATTTGGAACTTCTTTTCCACAATTTGTACAAAACATTTTTATCACCTCTAATATTACTTTAACATATAACTATATTTGTTTACAATACTTATTTGTAGCTTTTTATTATCTGAATTCTTGTATTTTATGTTAATTTATGTTACAATATGGTTAATGTACTAACATTTAGCAAATATTCCTTTTTCAGTCTGCAAATCGTTGCACCAATAGTACAAATTTTATTTTTGGAGGAAATTTCCATGTACAACACAATTTATTACGATGCAAAAGGTTCTACTTCTAATGCAGAGCGGTTTGTCGAAAATCTCCAGGTAACTAATATCACTTCAGTTACCGCTGAAAAAATCGGCATTCCTTGCACTGTAAGGCTCACATTCACCAATGGACTTATCATTGAAATTCATGATGGGTACAACATTGGTTATGGTGGCACAGGTCCTGGTTCCTTACATGATTTGCTCATTTCTGCTGGTTTCACAATAGATGATGCTAATCGTGTATACGAAAATGATATCACATCTATTTACTTGACCAAGTAACCCTTGCATCATAGCATCACATCAAGCGTCGTTCTTTCTTTTAAAGAACGGCGCATTCTTTATTTTATAATATTCAAATTCTTATTATATTTATACATTCCTTTATTATTTTATATTTACTCCAATCACTGCAAAACAATACAATAATAATATTTTTCTCTCTATTTAATAGACTGTAATCTAAGATTTGTTACAACTAGAAAAATTGCCAAAATGCCCCGTCCCTTTTGGCAATTTTGACAATTTTCTATTATTCCACTTTTACATTTATTTCTCCGTGCAATATTTTCTAACTCTTTTAAAATCTGTTCATTTAAGAAAATCCCCCCTGCAGGATCTTTTCTTTCTCCATTTATAACATACACTTGTATATTATTTTTCTCGCCTGTAAAGAATTTTAGTGCTCCTCTTAATTTATTCTTCTTACTATCATCTAAATTTGTAATATCTAATACTAATGATTTATTTTTTACTGCTCCAAATTCTTTTATACTACTTGCAACGATTTTTGGTTCTTCATCTTCTCTTATACTTAATCTTCCTTCTACTAATACAACATTATCTTCTATTAATATATTAGAACAAGATTGATAACAATTCTCGAAAATTATTACTTCACAGCTTCCATATAAATCTTCTAAAGTAACAAATGCCATAATTTTATTTGTCTTTGTATATTTTTTCTTAACACTATTTATAATTCCTGCTAATTTTATATTTTGTCCATCTCTATAGTTTGAACTTTCATTATTTTGAATAGCTTCGCTTGCTTCTCTCATCTTCATAGAATTTATATTAGATTGTTTTTCTATTTCTTCTCTAATTTCTTCTAATGGATGTCCTGTTACATATAAACCTAACATCTCTTTTTCCATCGATAATAATTCTTTTTCAGAATATTCCTTTAAAGTTGTATATGTATATTTCATTTTCTCCATTTCTTTTTCGTCTTCTTCTGTATTACCCAAATCAAACATTGTAATCTGACCTTTTAGGCTTTTTTTAGAGCTATCAGAAATAGAATCTATAATTGATTCAAAAGATGCCATTAATGTACTTCTGGTTTGTTCGAATCCATCAAATGCACCAGATTTTATTAAACTTTCAATACATTTTTTGTTTACCGCTTCGCCTTCCATTCTTTCACAGAAATTAGTAAAACTTTCAAATTTTCCTTTTGTTTCACGATTTTGGACAATAGTATCTACTACAGATGTTCCTACATTTTTTATACTACCTAAACCAAAACGAATTTTTCCGTCATCTACAGTAAACTTCGTATAACTTTTATTTATATCTGGCTTTAATATTGAAATATTCATTCTTTTACATTCATCAATATACATAGGAACTTTATCTAAATTACCTAAAAAGCTATTTAAAGTTGCTGCCATAAATTCTTCTGGATAATATGCTTTTAAATACGCTGTACGATAAGATACTACTGCATATGCTGCTGCATGAGATTTATTAAATGCATATTTTGCAAATTCTGCCATTTCATCAAATATTTTATTGGCAGATTCTTCATCAATACCATTTCGTATGCAACCTGGAATGATTATTTTTCCTTCTTCATCTGTTTGCCCATGGATAAAGTATTCTCTTTCTTTTGCCATTACATCTAACTTTTTCTTACCCATTGCACGTCTTACTAAATCTGCTCTTCCGAAGTGAATATCCTGCTAAGTCACGTACTATTTGCATAACTTGTTCTTGATATACCATACAACCATAAGTTACTTCTAAAATCGGTTTAAGTGCTGGATGTGTATATACAGCATGCTCTGGATCTTGTTTATTTGCAATATATCTTGGTATTTGGTCCATTGGTCCTGGACGATATAATGAAACTCCAGCTATAATATCTTCCAAACAGTCTGGTTTTAATTCTTTCATAAAGTTTGTCATACCTTGACTTTCAAATTGGAAGATTCCTATGCTATCTCCATCTTGCCATAGTTTATACACTTTTGGATCATTCATATCTTTATCAAACTTAACATCTATTCCTCTTGTATGTTTTACTAGATTAATAGTATCTTGTATAACTGTTAAAGTACGAAGTCCTAAAAAGTCCATTTTTAATAGTCCAAGTTCTTCTAGTGTTGTCATTATATATTGAGTAGAAATTGCTCCTTCACGAACATAAAGTGGAACATAAGTATCTACTGGTTCTTTTGTTATAACTATTCCACATGCATGAGTTGATGCCTGTCTTGGAAGTCCTTCTAATGCCATAGCAATATCTAATAGCTGTTTTATTTGATTATCATTTTCATACAATTCTCTTAGTTCTCTATTTTGTTCTAAGGCTTTATTAATTGTAATATGTAACTCATTTGGAATCATTTTTGCAAGCTTATCTGTTTCTGCATATGAAACATCTAGCGCTCTTCCTACATCTCGAATTACCATTCTAGCAGACATTGTTCCAAATGTGATAATTTGTGAAACATGGTCTTCTCCATATTTTCTAGATACATAGTCTATTACTTCTTGTCTTCTTTCATAACAAAAATCTACGTCAAAATCTGGCATGCTTATTCTTTCTGGATTTAAAAATCTTTCAAAAATCAAACTATATTTAATTGGATCTATATCTGTTATTCCTATTGCATATGCAACAATAGAACCTGCTCCGGACCCACGTCCTGGTCCCACAGGTATACCTTGCGATTTTGCCCAGTTAATGTAGTCCCATACAATTAAAAAGTAATCTACATACCCCATCTTCTTTATAACAGATAGTTCATATTCTGCACGCTTTAATATTTCTTCTGATGGATTTTCTCCGGTACCTTTCTATTAAGCCATCATCACATAATTTTTTTATATAATCATAATGTGATTTAAATTCTTCTGGTACATCATAATTTGGTAAAATAGTATGTCCAAATTCAAAATCTACATTACATTTTTCAGCAATCTTAACTGTATTTTCTATAGCTTCTGGCAGATTACTAAAATAATCCTTCATTTCTTCTGGAGATTTTATATAAAAGTCATCTGTTTGAAATCTCATTCTATCTTCATCTGTCATTCTTTTTCCTGTTTGAATACATAATAAAACTTCATGATTATAACTATCTTCTTTTTTTAGATAATGTGCATCATTTGTTGCAACAAGTGGAATTTCTAACTTTCTAGCAAGTTCTACTAGTTTTTGATTTGCTAAAATTTGTTCTCTTAAAGAATTACTTTGTACTTCTAAATAGTAGTCTTCTCCAAAAACATTTTTATGCCAAAGAGCAATTTCTTCTGCCTTTTCCATATCATCTTTTAATATACTTTGTGCAACTTCTCCACCTAAACAAGCACTACAACAAATTAATCCTTCATGGTATTTTTCTAATATTTCTTTATCTATACGAGGCTTATAGTAATATCCATCTACAAATCCTAAAGAAACAAGTTTTGCTAAATTTTTATATCCATCATTATTTTTTGCAAGTAATATTAAATGATAGTATTTGTTATCTATATTTGGTTCTTTATCAAATCTAGTTCTTGGTGCAACATATACTTCACATCCAATAATGGGTTTTATTCCATTTTTTTTACATTCTTTATAAAAATCTATTGTTCCAAACATAGCTCCATGGTCTGTTACAGCAATTGCATCCATTCCTAGTTCTTTTGCTCTTACTGGTAAATCTTTTATTCTATTTGCTCCATCTAGTAAACTAAATTCACTATGCACATGTAGATGTACAAATTCTGACATTTTACTTCCTCCTATATTTAATTCTAAGATTTTTATTAATATCTATTTTGTATATAATATATATCCATAATCAATCTTAGAGTATATCAATTACTCTTCTATTTATTATTGTTCTTTTGTTTTATATATTTATATTTTCTGCTTCTCTACTCTCATGTTTATCTATTTTTATTTGCTCATTATATATCAGCTTTTTTAGAATTACAACAAGTTATTTACTTATATTTTTATATTTTAAAACCATTTTCAAATCAAGTCTTTTGTATGTTGACATAATTTAGATATTACTATATAATATAATTATTGGTGTTATCCAATAATTCGTATAAACCAAGTAGCTTTTTTTGCTACGAGACTTTTGCAGGAGGTATAAAATGCTGCGAAAAAATATTGAGCGGATAAAGCTCGAATTTCCAAATCTGTATAAGTATCTGCAGGATAGTTTTCCTGACTTGATTGCAGAACCTACCGATGACAAGATAAATGCTTATAATGCCTTTATTGCCTTTTACTTCGGTAGACAAACTGGTGAAAATCCAGAAACTTTCGAAATACAGATTAAGCTCCTCGAGGAGCTTATGATTCAGGAATAATTTCAATTTTTTCTCTGAGTCAAACAAACTCTCAGTTTCTTCTTTAAGAACTGGGAGTTTGTTTTTATAAAGAGTATAACATTTTACATTTCTGCCAATACTAAATATTGGTGATTTTATTGAAAAAAGTATTCATAACTGGTAGTGGCTCAGGTCTTGGAAAAGAAGCTGCAATCCGCTTAGCCCAACGTGGACATGTAGTATATGCAAGTGTTCACTATGATAATCAAGTCTCCGATTTAGAAAAGATTTCTAAATCAGAAAATTTAAAATTAGAAGCTTTTAAATTAGATATTTTAAATACATCTGAAAGGGAAAAAATATTAAACTATGATATTGATACTTTTATCTGTAACAGTGCAATTGGTGATTCTGGCTCTGTAGCTGATATATCTATTGATAAAATAAAAAATGTTTTTGAGACAAATATCTTTTGTAATTTAGAAATAATTCAGCTTGCACTTAAAAATATGATATCTAAGGGAAATGGTAGAATTATAATTATTTCTTCCATTGTTCGGAAGAATTCCTATGCCTTTTCTATCTCCATATTGTGCATCTAAATTTTCTTTGGAAGCTTTTGCAACCTGTTTGCATCAAGAAATGAAAATATTAAAAAAACTATCTGGATGTAATATAGAAGTTATATTAATAGAACCAGGAGCTTATGCTACTGGCTTTAATAAAGAAAACAATAATAAAAAATATGAATGGATGTATGATAATTCATATTTTTCTAAGTATTGTGAATTTATAAGAAAAAATGAAATTAAAATTTGGAACTTTTTAGAACAAAAACCATATACTTCAATTACAAATAAATATATTAAAGCTGTTGAGTCTAAAAAGCCAAATTTTCGCTATACTGCTCCTTGGTGGCAATCTCTTTTTGTGCAATTAGGAAGAATTCTTGGTATGTAAAGCATAATCTATCTCCATATTTCTCCATTAACATATTTGGTTAATGCCATAATAAAAGCTGATTCTGTTAAATCTATTCTTGTTATTTTTTCATGTGTTAGAATTTGAATTCCTCCACATTTATTATGTCTTTCGTCATCTTTTGTAAATACATTATTCATTACTTCACTAAAATTTGTATTTATTACATCATTTACAAGTCTATCTGGCACTGGAAACGATGGACTTGTTCCATAACTTTCAAATTTATTATTATCTTCTATGACTGCAATATTAGTTATCATCCATCTTCCTAAACTGTTTGTTATTCCAGATTCTATACTTAAATATAAATCTGCTTCTATATTATTTTGTTTGCAATACTCTTTTAAATTTTTTACTCTATTTTTTGCACCTATATAAATTTCATCATTTATAGGTTGCTCACTAACATCTGAATTTACTGGAATTCCTTCTATTTCTACATCTTTAAAATAGTAATTTAATGCTCTTTTTGCTCCTTCTATTTTTCCTTGATTTTTAGTAGCGATTACAAATTTCATACTTTATTCCTCCATATAATTTTGGTTTTAATTTTCTAAGTTATATATCTATTTGTATTTCCTTATTAATTTTTAAGATATTATATCAAAGTTATTTTTATTATTCAATCTCTATTTTTTGGCTACTATACCATATAATCTTCTTTTTAATAGAATACCTTTTTCAGTATTGTATCTTTTTACATATTGTGTGAATAAATCGCTTTCTATTACTGTTTTATGCTCAAAGTTTTTGCTAGAATCAAATTCAGAAAAGTCATCTAATATAGGAGTTTTTAATAATAAAGCTATCAAATCTTCTTCTGTTTTATAATATTCATTTTCTAAAATTTCTATTTTTTCTATTTGTTTAAATCCTGCCTTAACTAAATCTTCATAATCTCTTTCAGATATTGTAATATTATCATTATAGGCTTGTCCTCTTTTAAAAATTTCTTTTAGTTCTATACAATCATTTTTGTCTATTCCTTCTATTACAACTGTTCCATTTGGTGTAAGACAATCGTAAATTGCTTTTGCATCTATTATTGTATGTCTTGCTGAAATAACATCAAATAACTCCTTTGGAAACTCCATATTTAAATTATCCATTTGAACAAATTTTACATTTTTTTCTGGATATTCCTTTTGGTTTTCTTTTGCTGTTTTTATCATCTCTTTTGAAAAATCTGTTGCAATTATCATTCCTACTTTTGGATATTTTTTTAATACATTTTCTCCTCCACCTGTTCCAATGTCTAAAGCTAATGATTTTTCATTTGTATTCTCTCTTATTTTTTTGTAAAAGTCCCAATCTGTCAACTTTTCAGTTTTGTATTTTATTTGACTAAAATCCCAATTTGCAATTTTTTCATAAAATTCCAATTCATTTTCTTTCATTCTTCTTGTTCCTTTCAACTTTATATTTGGTTGTAATAAATCTCAATCATATGAAATTTATATAAAAAAATAAAACCTCCCTTCTACAAATCAGCAAAAACAACCATAATTTTGCCTATGGTCAAATTTTTTGCCATTCATAAAGAAAGATTCTATAACATTCTTTATTATTCAAACTATTTCTAGTTATCAGTTCCTTAAGATAGTATCACGCGAATGGTCGAATTGAAATACTATGTTTATATAATAACATATTTATTTTTTATTTACAATACTTATTGTTGTAGTCTTTTATTTCGCTATTCTACATCTATGCTCCATAATCCATGCTTATTGCAGTAAGCATATAACTTTGCTCCTGGTATATATTTAAATCTACACTCTGCATTTTGTTCTGGATATAGAGTTATAACTTGTTCTTCATTATCTGTAACCATAGCAATCCATTCTATAAAATGCTCTTTTTCCATTACATGATTAACTTTTACAAATATTTCATCTTCAACTTTTTCATATGTTGGTATATGTTTTTCTATTGCTGCATCTACTGTATTAGGTTCTATTAGCTTCATTTTTTCTCCACAACATTTGATTCCACAATCATCACAATTACAATCTTTTATTATTTTTACAATTGCATCACAATTTTCACATTTTTTTAATATTAATTCTTTTTTCATAATATTCCTCCTAAATTTTTAGTTTGTTATAATTTATCATAAATATGAAGAAATATCTATTGTTGTATAAAAATTATTTCTCATATTATTTATTTAAAATTATTTTTATTTATAAATATTTTCTTTATATACTTAAAATTGTTTAATTATATCCTATATTAAAGTTAAATTACTAAATTATTGTTTTATATAAAAAATAGATAAGTTAATAGAAACATTAGAAAACTTCCTTAATATTTAATATAACTATATCGCAATGTAATTTACATAAAGATGTAAATTGTACAATATGTATATTAATCATTATTTGTAATTCCAAAACATATAATATTAAATACATCTCATGTTAGAGTTAAACTGTAGCTTTATTAGACATTTACATCATCATTTCTTTTGATATATCTGTTACAATCTTCATATTAATTCTCCTCAAACAATTCAGTATCATCAAATATAATGGTAATACCACTCCCAAATTTCATTTTCTTTTTACAATATCCTTTAATTTTTCTCTTTTTCATATATCAAACCTACTTTCTTGAAGAAATTTATTTAAATGCATCTAATGTTAAAGTTAAACATTATTTTATTTATCTTCTTCAAACAATTCTGTATCATCGAACATATTATAAATCCATTGTTTTACTTTCATTTTCCATTTTTTATTACTATATCCTTTAATTCTTTTCTTTTTCATATATCCAACCTACTTTCTTAAAGAATTTCTGATTTGTTAGATCTCTTTTCTCTATATTGTTAAGGTTATTATATTTACTCTTAATATCTTTTTCAATATTTTTATATGTTTTAGTTATATATTCTGTTTTATATTTGTTTGTATTATTTGATTTTAAATAATATTTATAATTATCTGTTAATAATATCATTGTGTTTATTTGCTTGATTCTATTAAAAGATACTATATCTGTTAAAGAAAAAGAATAATTTTCTGGGTGATTATGTATTGCTATTACTGTACTTTTTCTTCTTGTTAATAATTTAATTGCGGTTATTCTGTCTGGTCATACCGATGTCTTTTTCTGTCCTTTAGTAATATATTACCAATCAATTCCCCTGTATTTAAATCTAACATTGTCATATTTTCATTTAAATACATCTCATGTTAAAGTTAAACAAAAAAATCAGAGAAAGGAATATCTACCCCCAACTCATTTAAATACATCTCATGTTAAAGTTAAACTGTATAATAATAAATAACTTGAGATATTTTAAATGTATTTAAATACATCTCATGTTAAAGTTAAACTATCAACTCCTTTTTATTTTATTATTCGACTTCCTTATTTAAATACATCTCATGTTAAAGTTAAACCTATAGAAGGATTACTTGCTAAACAAAAATTAGAATTTAAATACATCTCATGTTAAAGTTAAACTGAGTCGAAAAAGTGTTGATTTTGTCTAAACAATAATTTAAATACATCTCATGTTAAAGTTAAACATATGACGAATTGTACACAAAATTATGATATTGTGTAATTTAAATACATCTCATGTTAAAGTTAAACTTTGTGATAATTCATAGCAGTATTTGCAGTTGTATCATTTAAATACATCTCATGTTAAAGTTAAACGGTGAACCTAAATTTTATGAAGGTATGTATAAAAAATTTAAATACATCTCATGTTAAAGTTAAACGCTAAGTAAATTAGCGGATTTTTTAGCATTTGCTTAATTTAAATACATCTCATGTTAAAGTTAAACTTTTGATATATTGGATTAACTTCTATATTGTTATCAATTTAAATACATCTCATGTTAAAGTTAAACATGTCAAAAAATAATAGAAGCTCCAAATCGATATTGATTTAAATACATCTCATGTTAAAGTTAAACCGGATTAACATTACGAACTTCAAGTAATAAAACAGGATTTAAATACATCTCATGTTAAAGTTAAACTTACTATTGCTTTTTTTACATGTTGATTTAATTCTATTTAAATACATCTCATGTTAAAGTTAAACATTTGTAGTCTAGCAGATTATTTTGATGTTACATGATTTAAATACATCTCATGTTAAAGTTAAACTAACTATTGTATCTTCAAAACTTTCTCCTCCATATCATTTAAATACATCTCATGTTAAAGTTAAACGATAATAATGGAAAATGGTACAACAGATCAAGTTAAATTTAAATACATCTCATGTTAAAGTTAAACGTTAAGACCATCTATAAGAATTAAAATTAGCAGTTATTTAAATACATCTCATGTTAAAGTTAAACTTGGAGCAGGAGACTACTAAAGGGTTACAATTGTAATTTAAATACATCTCATGTTAAAGTTAAACTCTATAATATAAACACTTAAAGCTGTGTCTTCGATATTTAAATACATCTCATGTTAAAGTTAAACCGATTCATCTAGAATTAGTGTATAGTTTTTTAAATGTATTTAAATACATCTCATGTTAAAGTTAAACCCATGGCCAAATATGGCTTTATTTTATAATATATATTATAAAATCATTCATTTTTCAAGTATTTTATAATTTTTTTCCAGCAAACATTAAAATTAAAAAAGCCTTTAATTTCAGCATACTATATATATAGCTGGAAAATCATAAGAATATATCCTCTGTATTTTTTTCAATTGTTCCAATTGTGGTCTCTCCAATCATCTTAAAATCCATTATCTTTACTATAGAAATGAAATCTCTTTCTGGATTTACTATTTTCTTAAGTTCATTTTCTAATTCTAAAATTTCTGAATTAGTGAGTGAACCTCTAAACACAGATTTTTGCCAATGATTCAAATACTTTTTACACTTTTTAAATACTTTATTTACTCTTTTTACTTCAACATCATAAAATAAAAAAACATAATTATAATTAATATTCTTTTTCATAATTAACACTACACTTTCTTTTCTATATCAAATGGTATAAACTCTTTTCCTTCCACAATGTATTTTATTAATTTATATCCATCTAATTTAATTGCTTGCTTATATGATACCTTTCTCTTTAAAATTGGATGTTCAAAAGTTTGATTAATTCTATTTTCAAATGCTTCTATAAAAAGTTTCTTTCCATCATCATTTAAGAGAGAATAATTAACTTTTGAATTAAAATGTTTCTCAACTTTTATTTTTTTATTATTCACTAAATCAAATATTGTTCTATATACAATAACAGGTTTAAATACTTCACTTAGATCTAGACTTAATGAAAACCTTGCCTCACTTGGTTCGTGTAAAAATGATATTGATTGCTCTAAATGTGTATTATAAATTTCTGAAATTGTTTTTGTATACAAAAGTGTATTTCCGAATGAAATCATAGCATTCATCGGATTATCTGGTGGTCTTTTTACTCTTTTATTAATCATAAAATCTTCTGGTAGAAAATATTTAAAAGTACTATAAAATTCTGCCCATATCTTACCTTCTATTGATAGTATTTGCTTAATATCTTTCGCCTTTTCTAATAATTTCTCCACATCATTATTGCAAAAATCAATTACTGGTTTTAACTCTTTTGTTCCATGTCTATAATAATGATATAATGTAGTCTTTATATTTTTTGCTATTCCATTTACAAAAGCTTTTGCAACATTTTCTCTATTTTTCATAAATGTATTTGCTTGTTTTACTACTAATCTTCCACTTATTAAATTTTCTTTTGGATAAAATGTACCTACATAATTTCCATAATAATTGAAAAAGTGAACAATAATTCCTGCTGTTGCCAATATATCTAATAGTTTTGTAGAAATCGTTATATCATTAAAGCAATACAATTCCTTTATTTTTTCTATTGGTAAATAAAAATTTCCCTTTTCATTTTTATACTTAATACTAAAATCTTTTCTACTTAAATCTCCTGTTGAAAATATATATTTACTTTCTGCTTTCATATCTATTCTCCTTATTTTTAAATGTGACAGTATTCATAATAAGCACATCTCTTACAAGTCTTTTCATTTTCAATTTTAGGTACTTCATTCTGTTCTATTAAATTCTGTATATCTGCCATGCACTTTTCTAATTCCTTTTTTGATTCTTCATTTAATATTACTGTTTCTATCTTCTCTTTTTTATTTTTTTCAGAACAAATTAATCTTCCTTCCTTTTTTACTCCTTTATCTTCTAAATTTTTTAAATAAAACAATAATTGCATTCTTGCAGCGTTTACATCTGCATCACTTTTCTTGAATTCTTCTATGTACTTCTGTGTTATCTTATCTAATACCATGTTTTCGAACTTTATTTCTGTATTCTTTTCATCTTTAGCCTTTATCTCATGCAAAACTCTTCCTATCCTTACATCTTCTGAATTATCTTCCATATTTAGTCTATTGGCAAATAAATAACATTGGCGCTTACAATGAAAATAATAGTTTATAATTGTTCCATTTATTTTCATAAAAATAATCCATCTCCTCCACCTAAATACTTTTCTCTATTAAATCTTCCATTTTCTATGTAATCTTCTCCATTTTCTACATAATATATATCTCCAAATTGTTCCCCTTCTATTACATTAGCCTTGCTTTCATAGATTGAATAAATAAATAGATTTAATTTTTCTGCTATCTTAGATAATTTTATTTTCTTTTCAGCATATCCTAATTTTTGATTCATGCAAAGATCTTTATATTCCTTAAATACATCTTCTCCTTTTAAAATTTCTCCATCTATATCAATAGCATAATTTAAGAATAATTGTATTGTTTGACTATCTATTAATTTCATTACTTTTTGTATTTTTTTAAAATTAATATGTGCACAATAATTATAAAAATTTTCTATATTGCAATCATTATATTTCTCTGTTTCTTTTTCGATTTTATCCATTAATTTCTCATAAAATTTATTAAAATCTTTACTTTTTAGCCAATTTCTTACACTTTCCTTCTCTAAACTATATTCTAAACGATAATCTTTTTTATATATTGTCCTTGCATCATCTAAATTAAAAAAATATGCTATACAATCTTTCTTTTTGCTTGATCTATTAATTCTACCAATAAATTGTTCTTCACTATCAATAAATGATATATCTTTAAATCCTATATCCATATCAATGTCTACTCCTGCTTCAATCGTTTGTGTAGCCACTAATATCATAGGCTTTTCTTGTTTTGTTATTTTTATTATCTCATTTCTTTTATATTTATTATCATCACTTGTAAGCTCATATACATTTTTATTTAAACTTTCCAACTCTTTATATAATTTATCTGCTGTGTCCTTTTTTATACATTCTACTAATACTTTTTTATTATTGTGTTTTTGAATCTCATCAATTAATTCTTCCATATCTATTTTTTTATCTAATAGCTCAAAATTTAATTGTACCCTATTTTTAAATAAATTATTTTGATAGTATTTACTTGTATCTTTTATTAATGGATAAAATCTAGTAATTGATGTATTTAGTAATTTATCTAGTCTAGGCAAAGTTGCAGACATTATTACAAACTTTATATTTAATAAGCTCGAATACTTACTAAACATCTCTATCATTTCTCTCCATATTTTATTTGAATATGCTTGTACTTCATCTATAATAATAACACTATCAATCAGATGATATAGACTATAATTTGCTTCTTTTCCTGAACCAAATAAAGTATTAAATAAATTAACATGTGATGTTATTACTATTTCATATTGCCTGAATGCATTCTTTATATAGGCTGCTTCATAATCTAACTTTTCATTTATATCTTTTACCATAGAACTAGTAGAATTTATTACAATATAATCCTTATATTTTTCAAAATAATTATCAAAAGTTGCCGCTGTCTGCTCTATAATAGTATTAAATGGAAATATGTATTGTATCGATTTTATATCATCTTCTCTTTCATATAAAGTTTTTGCTAAATTAATTGCCATATTAGTTTTTCCAGAACCAGTTGGAGACTCTAAATAATAAATATCATTTTCTAGATTATTTATCAAACTTTGTTCCGCTTCTAAAAAAATATCACTTCTTATTCTATTTATCCCTTCTATATTAATTTCTTTTTTCTCATATTTCCTAATACTTTTCATCAAATCAGATTGTTCATATTTCTTGAAAAGACTTACATTTTTTTCTTCATTTATTGGTACTTTGTTTCCTGTCATATACTCATAAGTTGCATAAAAATCCGAAATAACTAAACAAGAATATAATAATTTACACAATATATATAATCCAATTTGATCTGGATTAATCTGTTCAATAAAAAGGTTTAACTTTGATAAATAAAATTCATACTTTTTATCATTGCTTTCTGGTATACCTGGTATATTTTTTTGTTTAATTGCTTCTTCTAAATTGCTAATTCCTTCTAAAGTTGTATGATGTCTTGAAATAATATAAGCAAAGTAATATATAATATAATACAAAATAATTTTTTCTTTACTATCTGTAATTTCTTCATCTACTTCTTTTTGCATATAATCAATATATAAACGAGCTGAAAACGCTGCATGTGTACTATCTCCACTATCAGATGTTATATTTAAGTCATTTTCCATTTTATTTTTCTGAAACATAGGATTTATTTTTCCAATATCATGATAATAAATAGCACTTTTAAATAACTCATATATTTTAGCTGATACAATTTCACTAACTCTAAAAGTCTGTTTTATTATCTTTTTTACTTTAATATCTAATTTCTTATACTTCTCCATTTCCTCATAATAAAAATATGTAAGCTCTAAATGAGAAGACAGCAACTCCTTATCATTGCTGTCTTCTTTTCTGTGAGCATAATATGTATATTTTGAATTGTTTAATAATTCTTCTATATATTTATTCTTCATATTCTTCTCCTAAAAATAGTATATCGTTTTATCTTCCACTTGATACAATTCCATTTCACTTTTTACTTGTAACTTCTTATTTGTATATAAAAACGATTTAAATTCTGTATATCCTACTTTTTCATTTAATCTCGTAGGTAAACTTTCTTTATATTCATATTGTTTTTTTTCTACATTAAAATCAAAAGCTAACCATTCTTCAAAGCTTTCCACATGCTCTGTTAGTATTTCTTGATTAAATATGCTATCAATATATGAAGGATTATGTACCAAATTTGCATTCTTTATCTCTACATTTTTTATATCTGCAAAGTGATCATTTTTTCCTATGTATGGTATATATTCGCATTTTTGATTTATTAGATAGTCTTTTATTTTGCTATATTCTCCTGAATCATCTTGTAAAATATATACTTCCCAATATGGTTTCTCTATCCACTGCTCTTTAACTACCAAATTATTGCCTTCTTCTTTTGATGCATATCCTACTGAATTATTAAAAGTTTGTATTTTATATTTAAAATTATTATCTTTTATTTTAGGTATGATAGCTACTTTTAATTTTTCTAATTTAGAATAAAATTCTGGTAATTCATTTACTTTTTCTCCTAATTGTTTTTTTAATGCATAATAGTTATATCCATTTAATCCGATAATAGCTCCTAACATTCCTAGTAACATTATTTTGTGTGGAAAACGATAGGTATAATATGTTTCATTACTTTCTGGCTTTTTTATAATTGCCATATTTGCAGTCAAATCAAACTTTATTGTTTCTTGCATTTTATCACTCCTATTAGAATAATTCTTTTACAGTTACATTACTTAAATCTCCTACCAATTCTGTTGTAAAAGAATTATAATATATCTCTACTTTTTCTATTTCTTGCTTTATATTTTCTTTATTTAAAATTTCCATTAGTCTTGTAATATCAATTTTATCTTTATTATCTTGTTTCTCAAAATCAATATATTGATCTAAATTAGCTAAATATAGTTTGCTATTTTCTTTACATTCTACAAATATTGCAAGTTCATTTTCGCAGCCAGCTTTACTATTTGTATTGTAAGCTGTAGCTGCAACTAAACATCCCTTTTTAAATTCTTCATAAGCCTTTTGGGTATAACCTTCTAATTCTTCTATTTCATTTGTATAAATATTATAGTTTTCTGGATTTACAGAAAATGGATAGAAATAATGTGCTTCATTTGATACTATTTTTTTACCAATTGAAGTATTTTTTGCATCTTCTTTTTTTGAATCTGTAAAAGGTGATAATATTTCTATTGTTTCTGTAGTTGAATCTTCATATTTATTTAATCCTTGTCCTACTTGTACTGCTCCTGTTATACTTATATTATTTTTTTCTTCTGCAAATGTTGCACCAAAGTTTTGTACATCTATTGCTGAAAATAAATATTTTATTACTTCTTTCTTGTCTTTAATTTCTTTTACCTTTTTTCCAAAGATTTGTTCAAATCTTTCTGCTAATGTTCTTGCTTGTAGATTATCTTTCTCATTTTTATATGATTTTACATATAATACTTTTTCACCTTCTGCTTCCCACATTTTTTTTATTGGATATTTAAAAGCTTTATCACTTCCAAAAATATTTCCATCTGATGTTGTCTTTGGTCTACCACTAAAATCAGCATTCCAATTCGCTAGTTTGCTTTTTATCCCTACTACACCATATACCCTATTATTCATTTTCTCCATCTTCATTACCTCCATTATCTATTTCTTTTTTACTATAAAATAAGTTATTTGCAAGCATTCCTGCAAGTATTATATCTTTATTTTCTTTTACACTAGTTTCTGGTTCTTGTAATAATAATTGTGACAATATATTATTAAATTTTGAATTATTAAGATAAATATCATAATTATATTTTTCATATAAATATTTTAATTCTTCTTTTAATCTCTTTAAATTAGCTGCTTTTATAAATGGACTTGTTACATCTTGTGTAAGACTTGATGCTTTACTATGATTTAATAGATAAAATGCTACTTGTCCTGCAAAGTAATAGTATTGTTCGTCTGTTTCTATTTTTCCTATTTCCGAAAAAATTTCTGAACACTTATCTTGTATATTATTTATTTTCATTTCTATATCCTCTCCTTTTTTATTAAAATATTTTTTGAATGCTATCCACAAATTAATTACATTTATAGATTTATACATACTCTTTTTTTCTTTTAATTCTTCTATCATCATATTTTCTAATATTTCTATTGCCATTTCATTTAAATTTTTTATAAAATTGCTTTCTTCCTCTTTTTGAAATAACTCAAAGAAAACATTTGAATATTTTCTTAAGAAATCTTTTTTCCAGTTTTGGAGCATTGATTTAGCTATCTTTGCATCATAATCATAATATGAATCTCTCAAAAAATTTCTTTCACATTTCTGATTTCCAGCAATCCAAATATTGTTTGTATACCATTCTAATCCATATATATTTTCTGTTTGAAATTCTTCTCCTACTTTTCTAATATAGTCTTTGCATATAAATCGTCTTATTTTAGTACTAAAATTTGTTTTATATTGGAAATCATCGATTCTAGATTGCCCAAGCTTTGCCATATTAGTTTCTTTATTAATTTTTATTACAAACATATCTTTATTTTTTATATCATCATCCTCTTGTGGTATTCCTTTAAAATTCCAATCTATCGGTAATTTAAAAACATTTTTATTACTTCCATTGTTATATAGCCAAATATATATCTTATTCAATAGCTTAATTTCTTGTGTTGAAATAAAAGAACCTATTTTATATGGTGTAGATTTTAGTTCTAAATATGGCTTGTTTGAATTTAATCCATAATTGTAATTGTTTACTCCATATACTTTATTTTTAAATTTTATATTGTTACTATTTGTATTAAATAATTTTAAAGTAAAATAAATATTTGCAACTCTTTCATATTCTTCTTCTGTCTCGTCTAAAAATATTTTTATCAATGCTCCCTTTTTCTCTCCGTGCTTTTGAAAATCCATATATACTTGATAGAATGCTTTTATCATTTTATTTCTATTTACTTCAACCTCTTCTTTATTATAAGATATCTCTAATAATTCTTTTTCTTCTCTTTTTGTCCCTAACTTTTGTAAAGATTCATAATATTTTTGAATACCTTTTTCAAAAACTTCCACTGGTATGGATTCTCTCTCTAATTTACTACTACATAATCCTAATATATTATTACTATAGAAAAACAAAGTATATATATTGTTACTAGAAATTTTTTTAGCCATTGAATACTTTTGCTTGTCAAGCTCTTCTGTATATCCAGTATCAAGTGCTTTATTAGAATTTAAGTATTTACTATAAAAATCTCTTATTTTTAAATATTCAAATAATTCATAATTATCTGATTCATTCCCCTTTACAACTGTTCTTTGCATTGTGCCATCTTGTTTTATTAAATAATAATATCCATCATTCATTTTATATGAATCTAATATAACTTTATTATTTTTAAAATATTCTTTAAATGTATCTATTAAATCATAGGTCATTTTTTCACCTCCATATTTTAAATAGCTCTACAAAATCCTAATCCAATACTATTTTTTTCTAGTAAACCTACTGATAGTGCAAGATATGCTAAATTTTGCG
The DNA here is from genome assembly GCA_900557195.1 of uncultured Clostridium sp. Classification (GTDB taxonomy): domain Bacteria; phylum Bacillota; class Clostridia; order TANB77; family CAG-508; genus CAG-492. The sequence goes on along the minus strand of USRT01000018.1, from coordinate 21,331 downwards.
ACATTTCGTCTTCTTTTACTGTAATCTCAAATTTATTTCCTAACATGTATATATTTTTGTAAGGAATCTTTATAGGTTTTTGGTTTGTTTGTTTTATTTCATTTATAAAATCAACATCTACTTTTTCATTATAAATTTGATTATATTTTTTCTGAGTATTTACTAATATTCGTGTTTTCACAAACTGCATATTATTATCAATTTTATAATCACCTTTATCTGTTGTAATAACAGCTGGTGTTAATGTTATTAATTTTGTTATTTTTCTTTGAGAATTTGTTTCTAAATTAGACATTATTATTTTAAAGTCTTCATTTTGAATGAGAGATAAAAATTGCTTCATTTTCATTGCTATTGATAAATTAATAAATCGAATGTCGAATGTATACATACTACCAGTAGTATATATACCACTTTTTTGAACTGGATATAGATTACAAAAGACATAATTTTTATATTCGTTTTTTTCATGTGTTTGCTTTAAATATTCATCTTTTAACATAGCATTTGCTATCAATTTTGATATTTTTTCATAAGCTTCTTCATTTTTTATATCTTTTTTTGGCATTACTACCACTTTTAAATTGTAATATTGCATTTTTCCTCCTTACTTATAAGTAAATATTTATAACTTGATTATATATTTTTATGGTTTTATAATCAATTATTTTATATTCTACTTTATATATTTTAAAAAGTTTGTCGAAATTTGTAATATATAATCAAATAAAAAAGTTTTTTATTTGATTATATATTGATTTCAATCAATCCTAAACTTCCATTTTATTTTAATATGCATATAACTAAATTTTCGATATAAATGTTTAAAGAGCTATGTTTACATAGCTCTTCTACTTATAGTTACTTGGTAGGCGTGGCACTTCTCCTACATCTCTCAGGATTACTCCCTGTCAATACCTTCGGCGTGTGGTCGCCACGAATTTTACCACCTCAAGCAACCTTCATATTGTACTTAAATTATAGCATTATTATACATCTTTGTCTAGCTTCTTCCATACTATTTCTTTATTTCTTAAGTATTGCTTATATTTCTTTTTTCCAATTTTAAAGAACGTTATTATTGAATTTTTATATTTTTTATTATCTTTACTAGTATGTAATCTTAATATCAATTGAAATGTCTTTTTCTCTTTTATAAATTCTTTTAATAAAATTCCTGTATTCGGCTCTTTATCTTTAATTATATTATCTGGATCTTGTATTATCTCTTTAAAATATTGAAAATATTCTTCATAGTCGTTTGGATGACGTTCTTTTATATGTTCTATTTGTTTTTCTGTTAATATTACATCATCTGTTGTTATGTCTTCACTTATCATTTTAAATTTTTCTCTGTCTATTTTACCAATATATTTCAATTAATTACCTCTATTTATTTTATTTCTAGTTTAATAGATTATAAATCTTTCATATTTAATTACTTATTGCCCCTTTTATATGATTCACCCAAAATCCATCTTTCTTTTGATATACCTCTATTACATCTATTCTAACAAAAGCATTTTCTAATTTTTTTATATATAAATAATATTTAATTGATTTTATTATATGTTTTTTCTTATAATAAGTAATTGCATCTATTGGCCCTCCGTATTTTTTATTAGTTCTAGTTTTCACTTCAATAAAAACAATTTCATCTTTATCTTTTGCTATTATATCTATCTCACCTTGTCTACAACTAAAATTCCTTTCAATTATTTTATAGTGCTTTTTTAGAAGATAAAATTCTGCCACATCTTCTCCTGTTTGTCCTAAATTATGTCTTATATACATGGAATAACCTCTGATTCTTTTATTATTTTTTATCTTTATTTAAATGATAAAACCTGATATTAACTAATTAAATAAATTTTTTTTAAAATTCATTTTTTTGTATTTTTTCTAAAAACTTAAATCCTCACATAACTATTTCCTGGTAAACTTTTTATTAATCCTTCTAATTCTAAAATTGTTAATTTTTGATTTATTTCTGATATTCTTAAGTCACTCTTTCTAGCAAGATACTCTATACTTACAGGATAGTATGGTATTAAATTATATATATCTATATATTCGCCATCAACACCTTGAATTTCTTCTATCTTTCCTTCTAGTAAATCTTCTGAATCTTCTGAGTTTTTGTTAAAATGGTTATCTTTTCTTGTATTTATCTTTAAACCTAATTCTCTTAATATATCATTCGAACTTGTTACTAAAATGGCTCCTTTTTTTATCAATTCATTTGTTCCCACACCTTTAGTTTCTCCTATATTTCTTGGAAGGCAAAAAACTTTTTTATTTTGTTCAAATCCGAAGTCTTGCTGTAATAGTACTTCCACTTTTACATGCTGCTTCAATTACTAATACTCCCATAGAAATTCCACTAATAATTCTATTTCTCCTTGGGAAGTTTTTTGTATTTATCTCTGTCCCTGGCGGATATTCTGAAATAATACATCCATCATTTTCTAATATTTGTCTAAAAAGCTCTTTATTTTCTTCTGGATATATCTTGTCTAGTCCACATCCTACAACTGCTATAGTCTTACCTTTAGAATCTTTTGAAAATTCATGTGCTACTGCATCTATTCCCAGTGCTAGCCCACTAATAATTGTTATATTATTTTTAGAAATTTCACTTGCAAATTCTTTTGCATATTTTATTCCATAACTAGTACACTTCCTTGAACCTACTATTGCTAAAGAATCATTGTTTAAAAGCTCATCATTTCCTTTTACATACAATTGTTTAGGGGGATTTTTTATTTCTAACAATCTCTTTGGATATTTACTATCTGTAATTTTTATTATTTTCATAACCACCTCTAGTTTCTTAAATATCTTTTATCTAAATTTCTATATTGTATAGCTTCTGCAACATAGCTCGGCAAAATATTTTCTTCATTTTCCAAATCTGCTATAGTTCTTGCAACTTTTAAAATTCTTCCATAAGCTCTTGCAGATAATCCTAATTTATTAAATGCTAATTCTAATAATTTTCTTCCTTCTTTATCTAACTTACAATATTTCTCTATCAATCTTGGTGTTAGCTGTGAATTGGAATATATATTTTCTTTTTTATATCTTTTTTGCTGTATTTCTCTTGCTTTGTTTACCCTATTTTTTATATCTTTTGAAGTTTCTATATTTGCTTCATTTTCTAACTTTTGATACTTTACTGGTGTAACTTCAATTTGTATATCTATCCTATCTAATAATGGTCCACTTATTTTTCCTATATACCTAGAAATTGCTTGATCTGAACATGTACACTCTTTTTCTTTCGAGCCTAAATATCCACAGGGACATGGATTCATTGATGCTACAAACATGAAGTTACATGGATATGTTAAACTTGCATTAACTCTGCTTATTGTAACAATTTTATCCTCTAGCGGACCTCTTAAAACTTCCAAAGTATTTTTATTAAATTCTGGTAATTCGTCTAAAAATAATACTCCATTATGTGCTAAACTTATTTCTCCTGGCTTAGGAATTCGACCACCACCTATTAAAGAAATACTAGATATAGTATGGTGTGGAGCTCTAAATGGTCTTACAACAATTAAAGATGTATCTTTTTCGATTTTACCTGCTACACTATGTATTTTCGTAGTTTCTAATGATTCATCAAAAGTTAAATCTGGTAATATACTTGGAATTCTTCTTGCCATCATTGTTTTTCCTGAACCAGGAGCTCCTATTAATAGACAATTGTGACCACCTGCCGCTGCTATTTCTAAAGCTCGCTTTATATTTTCCTGTCCTTTCACCTCTGAAAAATCTAATTGATGAATATTTACCTCATTAAAAATATTTGATAAATTTATTTCTGCTTTTTTTATTTCTATTCTTTTATTTAAAAAACCGAATTACTTCTCCTAGATTCTTTACTCCAATAATCTCGATTTCTGTTACTACTGCCGCTTCTACCACATTTTCAATTGGAAGAATAACTCTTTTTATTCCTAATTTTTTAGCTTCTATGCACATTGGCAATATTCCATTTACTTTATTTACTTTTCCATCTAGAGAAAGTTCTCCTATAAATATAGTATCTTTCATGCTATTTTTATCTATATTTCCGCTACACGCAAGAATTCCAATAGCTATAGGTAAATCAAAAAATGAGCCTTCTTTTTTGATATCTGCTGGTGACAAATTTACAACTATTTTTCTGCTCTGCATATCATAGCCTGAATTTTTTATTGCTGTTCTTACTCTTTCTTTTGCTTCTTTAACACTTATATCGGGTAAGCCGAACAATATCCCAGCAAGGAATTCCTGCTGATACATCTACTTCGATATTTACTAAATATCCTTCTAAGCCTATCAAAGACATGCTTTTTACAATAGATAACAAATAATATCTACCTTCTTTCATATTTATTTTTTGTTTTGGAATTTTTTTAGAAATTAAATATTCATGAATTATTTTTTGGTCTTTTTGAATAAATTATTTTTAACTTTTATTTTATATAACATGTTTTACATATTTTGTAAATAGTTTTTTAGAAAAAATTTTACTATTCAATTATCAAGAGCTAATCAGCCCATAATAAAAATTCTTACATATAGAATCAATTTTAATAGATTCTCGAAATTGCAGATGTTGATTTATGCTGAAAATAATGCAATATTAAAATATATCTAACCATTAACTATTAAGATTACTGTTCATATTTTATATTAATTATATGTTAAATTTTCCAAACGCAACTATTGATTTTTCTATTTATCCCTGCTATAATTCTCCACATAGAAAAGAGGTTTTACATGAATACAGCAAAAAATTTATTAAAACAATACTTTGGATACGATGAGTTCAGACCACGGACAAGACGCAATTATAAGCCATATTTTAAATGGTGAAGATTGTCTTCGGAATAATGCCCACTGGCGCTGGTAAATCTATTTGTTATCAAATTCCTGCTATGATTTTACCAGGTGTTACACTAGTTATATCACCACTTATTTCTCTTATGAAAGATCAAGTTGATAGTTTAAATCAAATTGGAATTCCAGCAACTTACATTAATAGTTTACTTTCTAATACTGAATATTCCCAAACAATCGAAAATATCTTATATAATGTTTACAAAATCATTTATGTAGCACCAGAAAGACTAAATTCAGAGTCATTTTTAAACATGCTAAAAAACATAAATATTTCGATGATTACAGTAGATGAAGCCCATTGTATTTCTCAATGGGGACACGACTTTAGACCTAGTTATAGAGAAATTGCAAATGTTATTTTAAATTTAAATAAACGTCCAATTATTTCAGCATTTACTGCAACTGCTACTCAAATTGTAAAAAAAGATATAATCGACTTATTGCATCTTAAATCTCCATTTACTCTAACAACTGGATTTGATAGAACTAATTTAAGTTTTTCTGTTGAATCACCTAGAAGTAAAAAAGACTTTATTTTAAATTTTATAGAAAATAATAAAAATGATTCTGGAATTATTTATTGTTTAACTAGAAAATCTGTTGATAGTTTGTATCAAACTTTATATGATTTAAAGTATAATGTTTCTAAATATCATGGTGGGATGAAAGATTTAGAGCGAAATAAATCACAAGAGGACTTTTTATATGATAGAACACAAATTATGATTGCTACTAATGCATTTGGTATGGGAATAGATAAATCTAATATTAGATATGTCATTCATTATAATATGCCTAAAGATTTAGAAAGCTATTATCAAGAAGCTGGTCGTGCTGGGCGTGATGGAGACAAGTCTAAATGTATTTTACTTTTTAATAGAGCTGATATTGTTTCGAACAAATTCTTAATTGAGCAAACAGAGTCTGAATCAAATCATAAAAATGAATATAATAAATTAAATGATATTATTGATTATTGCAATACTGATAAATGTTTGAGGAAATATATTTTAGAATATTTTGATGAAACACCTGAATTTGATAATTGTAATAATTGCAGTAACTGTCTATCTGAAACAGAAATTACTGATATAACTATAGATGCAAAAAAAATATTGTCTTGTATAGTTAGAATGAATCAAAAATATGGTACTTCATTAGTTACAGATGTGTTAAAAGGTTCGAAGTCTTCTAAAATTAAAGCTTTTGGATTTGATAATTTGTCTACTTATGGAATTATGCAGGATTATTCTAAAGATACTATAAAAGAATTAATTTATTTTTTAATTACAGAAAATTATATAAAATCTATTGGAGATAAATATCCTATTTTGATGTTAGATCAAGATGCAAAAGAGATTCTACATGGAGATAAGAAAGTTTTAATAAAAAGAAAAATTGAGAAGGTGTCATCTGTTACTGCATCTACTAATGCTGATTTTGATGAGAAGTTGTTTGAGATATTAAGAGGTTTAAGAAGAAAGGTTGCAGAAGAAAATAATGTTCCTCCTTTTATTGTATTTGGTGATGTATCATTAAAAGAAATGGCTACATATTTTCCTGTTAATAGAGTATCAATGCTTAGTATTAGTGGTGTTGGTGTTAATAAGCTAGAAAATTATGGTGATATTTTTATAAAGACTATTAAACAATATGTTGATGATAATGATATAAAGCTTTTAGATAAGCCAATAAAAATAGTAGAGAGTAAAGAGAAATCTTCTGCTAAAGAAGATACTAAAATTACATCTTATAATTTGTTTGTAAATGATAAAAAGTCTATTGATGAAGTTGCGGAGATTCGTGGACTTACAAGAAGGACTGTTGAGGAGCATTTATTGAAATGTTATGAGAATGGGATGGAAATTAATCTGGATGAATATATTAATGAAGATTTTAGAGATGATGTTTATTGTGCTATAGAGCAGGTTGGATATGAAAGATTGAGGGATATAAAAGATTTGGTACCAAATGAGGTGGATTATTTTAATATTAAATATTTTGTTATAGATTATAAGAAGGAATCCTCAAACCAAGCAATTTAGATTGCTTGATTCTGAGGATTTTGGTTGTTATTTTCAATTAAGCCTGTGAAGCCTTTATTAGATTTATTCAGACTTGTGTGAAATTATTTGTAGAACTTTAGAAGTACGACTATTTTCTACCTCTAATAAATATTTTTTATTATCTAGTCCACCTGCATATCCTGTTAATGTTCCGTTACTTCCTATTATTCTGTGGCATGGAATTATAATTCCTATTTTATTTTTTCCTACTGCATTTGCTACTGCTCTTACTGATTTTGGACTGCCTATTCTTTGGGCTAGTTCTTTGTATGATATTGTTGTTCCATATTCTATGTTTAGTAATTCTTTCCATACTTTTTCTTGAAATGGAGTTCCACTATATTCATATTTAATGTTAAATTGCTTTAACTTACCTTTAAAGTAGTCATCTAATTGTTTTTTACATTGTTTTATTAATGGATTTTCTGTTGTTTCATCTTCTATGTCTTCTTTTCCTTTTACAAATGTTATTTCTGTTATGCTGTTTTCGGTTGATTTTATTTTTATTGCTACTTTTTCGTTTTTATAATAGTCTATGTACATATTATACCTCTTCTTTCAAATATTTCTTGCGCAATTAGTTAATAAAATATTCTTGCATTTTCCTAATATATTATTAATACTATCTATGGACATATTATTCTGTATTGCAACCTTTTCTATATTTTCTGGAGAATAACCTCTTCTAGATATATCTATTAATATTTTTATATCACTCTCTTTAGTAAAGCACTTCTTTATAAGTTCTTCTGTTTCAGAATAATAACTTTGATCAATTAAATTAGTTTCCAATTCTTTATTTTCGTTTAAAACATATGTATTTCTCTGTTTTTTATAATTATTTATTATATAAAAATATATTTTCTTGTACATTCTTAAAGTATGACTTTTTATTATAGTTGAATCTTTAATTACAGGATTACCTCTTCTATCTAAATCATTTCCTCTGTCTATTAAATATATCATACTACTTTGTACTAATTCATCTCGATCTATTGTTCTTTCTGTTAAATAAAACTTTCTTTTAAATCTATTTATTTCAATATTGATAATTTTATAAATATATTCCTGATTCTTTTCAATGTACTTAATTGGAAGTGCTGTATTTACATATCTTCCAATATATAATCTATTCCTATTTTTATTATCTTTTTTTACTCTATTTAGACTTTTCCTGTCCTTTCCTAGGATTTTACATGTAAAGTCAATAATATTAATATTTAATTTACTAGAATCTATTATTAGTCTTTCTAAATTATAATAATTTCTTTTATTTAAGTTCTTTGTATTTAAGTATTTTTAGCTTTTTGTTGCATTACTTTTTCTTTCATTTTATTATATCTTTCCGAAGAAACTCTTCTTATTTTCTTAGCAATTAATTTATTATATTGTTCTTTTGGTATATCTAAAACATTAATTAAAAATTCCGTATACTGTATATTAAAATACTTACTCCATTTCTCTATTTCACACAAATTAAATTTATTTTCTTCTGTCTCTTGTATTCTCTTTAATACTAATGTTTTCAATCTTTCATTATTTAGATTTTTCTCTTTTTTTAGTTCTGTTATTATATCCATTTTGTTCCCTCCAGAAGCATTATAACATATTGCTTATTAATTACAAGGATTTAGTTAACTTTGTTTTATAACCTTCGGGTTATGAGAATGGGTTGACAGTTTTTTGTAATTTAGTGAAATCAAGGGTTTCGGCTGATATTTCAATAAAAAATTGGAAAATAGCTTTTCGAACATTTGTGTATTTTTTTGAGAAGTTTTTCCCCAACTTTTCCCCAAGTTGTTTAATACACATGTTCGTAATTTTTTATAAAAATGGGAAACCTAAAATTTATTTTGGAGGTTTTAGAAATGAATAATATCAAAAATATGACTGAAGAAATTGTTTTTAATGAATTTTTATATGTATAGGAGGAATCGGATATGGTTAATTTTAGAGATGTTGATGAAAATGATATTTTAAAAAAATGGTTTGATTTTAGAGAAGAAACTTGTTTGTGTTATACAGATAAACAAGATAGAGAAAATGAATTTAAATTCGATGTTTTTAGAGAAAATATTTTAAAGAATATTCCTAAGCAGAATAGAACTTATGCCCATAAAGAGCTTGATTTACTTTATGATGACTTTATGAGGTATTTGACCTATATTACTGAAAAATATTATAGACATGGATTTGTGGATGGTTCTCAGTTAGTTATGGGATGTTTTGATAAATAGTTAAAGACGAGATTTAATTCTCGTCTTCTCTATTATAAAATTATTCATTTACTTTCCATTCTCCATTTTTCTTGCCGTTTTTTCTTTCTATTAGACCCTTTTCTTGCATTTCTGCCATATATGTTTTTACAGTTCTTACAGATTTATTAATCTGTTTTGATATTTCTTCTTGAGTGGTTGCTCGATTAGTTTTTAATATATTGATAATTGCCTGTTCTTCTAAAGTGTAACTATTGCACTTTAAAATGTAAAAATTGCACTTTATACTATAATAGTACAGTTTTCAAGAGTATGTTTTTTTACACAAATAGGTTTCATACTTTTTATTATAGACTTACTTTAATTGCACTTAAAAATAATTTATTCATTCCATTCATATTAAATAATTTTATGAATATATTAGATATATTTTCTATAATATCATCATCTGTTATTTCTTCATCATTTTTATTAATATTAGTGAAATCTAAAAGCCATCTTCCATGATCATTTTTTACAAAATAGCTATTTAAATAATGCAAGGCTTCTTCTAATTTTTTAGTTTGACCATTTATACATTTATTATATGCATTAATATCCTTAATTTTAAATGCAAATATTATTGGTAAAATTATAGAATAAATACAACTACTTTCTTTTTGATTCAAGAAAAAATTTCTCTTATCTGTATTCTCTATATATTCAATCGCAGTATCATAGAGTACTCTATATCTATTGCAATCTCTTAAAGTAAATTTATATTTATCAATCATTGCATAAAAAACATCATGTGGCAAATATGTTTGTGTACTAAAATTTAAATATATTTTTGAATAGTCTATACTCCTATTATTATCTATTGTCATTACATAATCATAGAATTTATTTAAATAACTATATGCATTAAATTCTTGTCCATATTGCTGTTTTATTGTGCTTTGTAGTTCATTATTATTAGAAACTATTATAACAGTTATATTATTTAAATTATAGAAATGTTTAACTACTTCTAATATTTTAGTAGCAAATTTAGGATTGCATCTATCTAATTCATCTATAATTAAGATCATTCTTCTATCACCTAATATTTTGTTTATTAATACTTCAAATAGTTTTTTTCTTTCTTCATATGTATTAATTTCATTTGATAAATCATTAAAAGTTTTTATCTTATCTATCTTTTCAGCATCTAAATCTATATTTAAAAATTTATTAGATAGAACCTTCGTTAATACATTTAGAAATTCTTTAAAAAATTCTTCTTTATCAAATTCATTTGTAATTTCTTCTTTATATTGAGGATAATCATTTAAGATATTATATATTATTGAACCCAAAGGATCATTATGATCATCATTTTCCCAAGCATTATAGTAGAATATTAAATTATTATTACAAATATTAATTAGGATATCCTTTTCTTGTTCAACTAATTTAAATTGCCCTTGTTCCTCATATTCTTTATAATGTTTTAAAAGATACATTAATTGTTTAACTAAAAATGTTTTTCCTACTCCCCAATCTCCATCTACACATATAACCTCATTATCGTCTATGTTTGAAATCAATCTTATGAGACTACTTAAATATTCTTGATTTCCTAATTTATCATTTATTAGTGAGTTATGAATATTAACTTCACTCGCTTCTAATTCATATTTCTTCATCTGATCTTTATTCTCCTATTACCTGTATTCAAAAAGCAAAATAATCATGTACTATACACTCATATTTTGCTTTTCTTTTGTTATCTATTATAAATTGCATTAAATTCTTTTTTTATTATTAAAGCATTATCGCAGAACCATTTAAAGCATTCTTCCCACTCTTCTTGATTTACTACATCACATTTTTTTATAGCTTTTATTCTTGAAGCTTTTTTATTATCTAATCGTTGCCATTTATATTTTAGTCCAGTCTTTTCTTCTATCAATTCTTTATTAGCATAAAATAAATCATATATTTCTTTATTATTATCAATATAAACTTCTATTCCTATTTCATTTCTTTGAGTTGCACAGGTTAATGAAATATGAAACTCAGAGTTTCCCATAGGTAAGTCATATCAATGCTGTGGTAATGCTTTCCTTTTATTAAATTCTTTTGAATATTCTTCATTACTAGCACCATATTCTCCAAATGCTTGCCAAAACTCTCCTTGTAATTTTTGAGCTTTTCCAAGTCCATTACTTGCTTTTTGAGTTTTTCCCCAATCATTTGGTTTTGATACTATATTGAATTTAGGTGCTGCTAAAGAATCTCCTATCTTCCAAACCTTCAATCTCTAATAAGAAAAATCCAACTTCTTCATCAGTGTGTGCATTCAACCATTCTATAGCCTGTCTATGTTCATCTCTATATCTTTTTACTATCCATATAATTGTCTTTGCATCTTTCCCAGAAGCATATGTAATTATCTTTCCTAAATGATCATGATTAGAATCTTCTAGCTAATTTTCTATTACAACTTTTCTGTCTGTTCCTTCTTCTTTTCCATAGATATCAACACTATATTTTCCAACTTCTGACTCTCTTTCTTCTAATACTATATCAATTCCTATTGTGTTACTTAATTCTTTCAAATTCTCTTCCTTGCTCAGCCAAATTGAAAAATCATATTCTTCATTTTTCCAAATATCTCTTAAATTAACTTTTTCTAATTTTCCTAATTTATTCATCATATCACACCCTCTATTCACATATTTGAGCTCATTAATTCCGCTTGTTTTACAACTATTTGTACTGCATTATCTGCCTTTTCTGGTGGATAATGATATTTTCTTAAAAGTCTCTTTATCTCTCGTCTCATAAAAGCTCTAGCAGATTCCTTCTTTTCCCAATCCACTGTTCTGTTTTTTCTAACTGTTTCTGTTAATTCATGTGCTAGTTTAATTAGTATGTCATCTTGCATTTCTTTCAAAACTTTTGGATCTTTTACCAAAGCATCATAAAAAGCATATTCATCCTCTGTTAATCCTTTTTCTTTTCCTTCATTTCTAGATTCTACAACTTCTTGTGATAATTTTAATAGTTCTTCTATTACTTCTGCACTTGTTATTAGCCTATTATTGTATTTATTCATGATAGATTCCATCTTTTCGGAAAACAGTTCAGCTTTTACTAAGTTTGTTTTTCTGAATAACTTTATATTACCTTCTAATAGTTTTTTTAATAATTCTGCTGCAATATTCTTGTTTTTCATATTTTTTAGTCCAGCCATGTATTCTTCAGAAAATATTGATATTTCTGGACTATTCTTTTCAGCAGCTTTAAATATATCTATTATTCCATCTTCTTGTATTGCTTGTTCTAAAACATTTAATATTCTTTGATTTACTTCTGTTGTAGTCAATTTTCCTGTTCCTGTTATTTTACAAATACCAACTTTTACTCCTTTAAAATATTCTACTTCTGTTTTTGTTCTTTCATCTAATAGTGAACGTGCTAAAGTTTCTGCCTGTGATAAAGCTGTTGCTTGTCTAACAAATTCTTTTTTATCTTCTTCTGTTTGAGATAATATATAGTTAATACCACTTGTAAGTATTTTTAACCTAGCTTGATTTGAATATCCCAAAAAGTCTGAATAATCAAATCCGTAAAATATGTCTCTCATTATTTCTAATTTTTCTCTTAATATTGCATATGCAGCTGTAATATCAGGTATTTTATCTCTATCTCTATTTGTATATTCGTTTAATGCAGCTTTTAAATCTGCTCCAATACCAATATAATCTACTATTAAACCTGCTTCTTTATCTTTATACACTCTATTAACTCTTGCAATCGCTTGCATTAGGTTATGTCCTTTCATAGGTTTGTCTATATACATTGTAGCTAAATCTGGCACATCGAATCCAGTAAGCCACATATCTACTACAATTACGATTTTTAGTTTACTTTTACTATCTTTAAATTCTATTGCTAAATTGTCTCTATATTGTTTATTTCCAACAATATCATGCCATTCTTCTGGATCATTATTATTATCTGTTAGTACAACTTTTATTTTTTCATTATAATTAGGTCTTATATTTAAAATTTCTTTATATAGATTAATAGTTATTTTCCTACTCATACATACAATCATCGCTTTTCCATTTAATATATCTTGTCTTTGTTCATAATGGCTAATAATGTCTTTTGCTAACATTTCTAGTCTTTGTTTTGAACCAATTACAGTCTCTAATTTTGCAAGTTCTGCCTTTGATTGTTCTATTATTTCTTCAGTTGCTTCATCATTGTATGAAATATATTGATATTCTTCATCTATATCATGTAAAACACATTCATCTAATTTTAATTTAGCCACTCTATTTTCATAATAAATTGGTACTGTAGCATTATCAAGCACAGCCTGTGTCATATCATATATATCTATGTAATCTCCAAATAAAAGTCTTGTACTCTTATCTGCCATTTCAATTGGTGTTCCTGTAAATCCTATAAATGTTGCATTTGGAAGAGCATCTCTCATTTTTTTAGCATATCCTATTTTGAACTCTCCCGTTTTTCGGTTTAATTTTTTCTCTGTTCCATATTGACTTCTATGAGCTTCATCAGCTATAAATATGATGTTTTCTCTATTTGATAAAATGTCATTATCCTCTTCAAATTTTTGTATCGTTGTGAATATTATGCCTCCAGCATTTACTCTTAAATATTCTTTTAATTCACTTCTACTTTCAGCTTGCTTACATTGTTGTGGTAAGCACTCTCTACTACATGTTGAAAATGTCGTGTACAGCTGATTGTCCAAATCATTTCTATCGGTTAAAACGACTATTGTAGGATTATTTAGATTAACATCTTTTAATAACAGCCCTGCATAAAATACCATTGCAAAGCTTTTTCCTGAGCCTTGTGTATGCCATACTACTCCAGCTTTTTTTGTATGTTCTTTTAATGCTTTTTTTGTACTTACAATAGATTTTTTCACTGCGAAATATTGATGATATCCAGCTAATATTTTTATATCTTTTCCTTCTTTATTTTGGAACATAATGAAATTAGTTATTATATCAATTATTCTTTCTTTTTTAAAAACACCTTCCATTAAAACGTCAACTTGTTCAATATTTTCTTCTGGCTTCTCTCCATTTTTTGATTTCCATGTCATGTATCTTGAAAAATCAGCAGTTATTGTTCCAATTCTAGTATTAACTCCGTCAGATATAACATTGAACGCATTATAATAAAATAGTGTTCTAATATCTTGTTGATAATTTTTTATTTGATTGTATGCATTCTCTATTGTTGTATCTTCTTTTATTACACTTTTAAGTTCAAACACAACAAGTGGCATACCATTTATAAAAATAATTACATCTGGTCTTTTCTCTTTATATTCTATAATAGTATATTGATTTATTACATAAAAAGAATTATTTTCTATATTATTTCTGTCAATTAATTTTGCAGTATATGTTCTATCACCTTCTATTGGTATTTCTACTCCAGCATAAAGCATGTGATAAAATTCATAATTAGCTTGCACTAAACCAATATTTGTAAAAGTTCTTATTTTTCTATACACTTCATCTGCAATTTCTTGTGTTATATCTGGATTAATTTTAAAAAGAGAACTAAAAAATATGTCTTTTATTATTACTTCTTTATAATCCCTTTCAATCTCTGGTCCATATAAATATTCGTAACCTAATCCTTGTAATTGTTCAATTATTGCTTGTTCCACTTGTTCTTCTTTAAACATAAATTTACTCCTTTTTTATATTCTTATATAATTAGATATAAAGAAATATTCTATTTCATAACAATATATCCTTAGTTTCTTTTTTAGATCTAAATCATTTATTTTTATCTTCAATAAATCCATTACTGAAGTCTTTTCGCCAGTAAAATCATATTTCATATTACTTATTATTTTTCCTACTAAGAACATTTGCTTTATTATATTTTGTTCTTCTTTATTTTTAAATACTTCTTGCATATAACTTCCTATATACTTTAATGTCAATTTTGAAGAATACATATAACTATCTTTTTGTACTAATTTTATTGCCATAGTATCCGTTATTTCATTAGGCTTGTTTATATTATTTTCATCTATTATTCTTTTTGCGTTTTCTTTTATATACCTTTTTATTGTTGCTTCATAATCTGTAAATAATATCGAACACCAAAAATCTAAAATTTCTTTTTGTTCTTTTATTCCTTCTTGCTTAAAAAATACTGTTGTTTGTTTTTTTCTTTCATTTCTGTTGGTAAAAAATGCTGTTATAAACGCAACGAAAATTGTAACTACTACTTGTAATATTGTTATAAAATTTTGTTCCATAATCTCTCCCTTTTTAGTATTCATACATAAAATGGTTATTTGTATGACTAAATTTCTATGTTTTCCAGGTCAATTTCATCATTCATTAACTTTGGTAGTAAAGTATCTCTCAATTGAGATAAAGTTTCATTTTCATTGATATTAGAATATATTTTGTTTATTAGCGGAGAAACCTTATTAGTAAAATCATCCATCCACTTTTTATCTGGCACTTTTAATTTATATGATTTTAAATCTGACATTCTGATACCTTTTTGTACACTACCACTTGCCTTACTGACTGCATAATTTTGCATGTCATTATCAAGTAGCAATAAGTATAAGAACTCAGATGATATTTTTTCATTTGGTCTAATAGTAAAAATTGATTCACTTATGTTCCAATTGGTTGGTTCGCTTTTTATTAAATAAGTTCTACCAATTGTTCCTATTCCTGAAAATAATAAATCTCCGACTTTTAAATCTGACCTCTTGTTTATTTTAACCAATGCATCGTCATCAACCTTATCACATTTATCATCTAATATTACTTTATTATTTGGCATATTTTTAATTGTTACATAATAATTATTTCCTTGTCCTAAAACAAAATTTTTTCTTGGATTTAGTCCTGTAGCAAATTTACTTGTAATATCATTTAAAGTCATATCATCCCAAATATTATAATCGTCACTACTTAAATACAATTCTTTATATAACCATTTTAACATTTCATACAAATTATCATTTATCTGATTATTTAATTCTATTTTTTTATCTATATTTCCTAACAATTTTTCTATTTTATATTGTTCTTTTTCTTCATGAAATTTCAATACTAAATTTTCTAATTCGGATCTATTTATAGATTCAAAAACTGTACCTGTCGACATATTCTTTATATTCTCTCTATTATCAAGTAATAAATAATATAAATACAAATTATGTTTATTTTTCATGCTAATTGAAGCAAGTCCTCTACCTATACATATTTCTTCTGTTGCAATATTAACATCTCCTACTGGAGCTCTAACACTAAATAACACAGAGTCTTTTTTGCCTATTCTTATAGGATGAGTGGTCCAAGTGTCAATATATGGATATATTCTTCCAAAAGTCTTTCTTCCTTGTAAAAATGGTATTCCTTCTCTTTTTGAATTATATGTTTTTGATTCAGGCGATTGTCCCATTACTATGTAACACTCTTCTCCTAATTTTTTATATTTCATTTTTCCTCCTAAACGTATTATATTTCTGTAATGTTTTGTATTATTATTCCTTCATTTTCTTTTACAATGACTTTTATATCAAACTCTCGACATATTTCTTGCTTATTTAAATATTCTCTAGATATGTATAAAACACATATATTATACTCTTTATTTCCTATATCCACAATATCTTGTATTTTAAGATCATAGTTATTGTCTTCTGTCTCTAATTTTTCAATTTTTATTTCTTCATTTTCTAATATAAATTTATTGATTTTATCAATAAATTCTCCACTTTCATTTTCGCTTTCTATTATGCTGTTATTCAATGGTATTCTAGACTCTATTTCATTTATATCCATTATTGATTCTTGAAAATCTTTTATTTTGTAATAAATAGTTATCTCTTTTCCTGTTCTATCCCAAAATTCATGTTCTAAATTTTTTATAAAATCGTTTGAATTGTCTGTAATTAACATAAATTTTTCATTGTTTGAATTTTCCTTAGCATATTCAATGATGCTTTCCCATAAAACTACATCTTTAAAACCTTTATCGGATTCTCCGCAAAATGGTTTTTTCTTGTTAATACACCTTTCTAGTATTCTTTTAAATAATTGTGCATCTTTTGCTATTCTTAGCACATTTATTTCATAATTTTTTATATAGTTTATTATATATTGTTTAATTTCTTCCTCATAACGTATTTCGGGTAATTTTAATTCAACATCTTTAAATTCCTTAAGTTTTTCAAATTCTTTTTTTATATTGTCTACACTAACTTTATATTTTTCTTTTCTTTGCTTTTCTAATTCCATAAATACAATTTCTGGCACCCATACTTTGTATCTATCACTTATATCATTCATCTCTAAAAAGCTCACAATAGAATCAAAATTAGAACTCAATTCAAATTTTCTGTAATTTTTTATTTCATTTTTTCCATATTCATACAATAAATTAGTATCCAATATAACATTAGTAATTTCCATGTTTAATATCTCCTAATACCTTTTTTATTTCTTCATCTAATTTTACTGATTCTACCATTTGTTTCATTAAATCTTCCGTTAACTTTTTCATTTTTTCTTCAAAAGGTATTCCATCTTCTTTTATCTTTTCTGTTCCAACATATCTTCCTGGAGTTAATATATAATTATTTTCTTTCACTTCTTCTTTATTAGAAGATTTACAAAATCCTTTGATATCTTCATAATTCTCATTTTTTCTCCATTTATAGTATGTTTTTGCTATTTTTTGTATATCTTCCTCTGAGAGTTCTCTTACTTTTCTATCTATCATATTTCCCATATTTCTTGCATCTATAAATAAAATTTTGTTCTTTGTATTTTCGTTTTTATTTCTTCTCATTATCCATAAACAGCAAGGTATTCCAGTTGCATAAAATAATTGACTTGGCATGGCAACTATTGCATCTATAGCATCACCTTCAATCATATTTTTACGAATATTTCCTTCATTTGATGTATCACTTGAAAGAGAACCATTTGCTAATACTGTACCTGCAACTCCTGTTTCTGGATTTAAGTGATGTAGCATATGTTGTAGCCATGCATAGTTTGCATTTCCAGTTGGAGGTACTCCGTATTGCCAACGGATGTCTTCTTTTAATTTATCTCCTCCCCAATCAGACACATTAAAAGGTGGATTTGCTAGTATATAATCAGCTTTCAATGTTTTGTGCAAGTCTTCATGGAATGTATCTGCATTGTGACTTCCTAAATTTCCATCTATTCTTCTTATTGCTAAGTTCATTTTAGCTAATTTCCAAGTAGTAGGATTCCTTTCTTGTCCAAATATAGATACATCATTAATGTTTCCTTGATGCTCTTTTACAAATTTTGATGATTGAACGAACATTCCTCCTGAACCACAACAAGGATCATAAACTCTTCCTTTAAAAGGTTCTATCATTTCAACTAGTGTTTTTACTATACAAGCTGGTGTATAGAATTCTCCTCCACCTTTTCCTTCTGCTGAAGCAAATTTACTTAAAAAATATTCATATACTCTACCAAGCATATCCATTTCTTTTGCTTTATCTGTTCCTATTTCTATATTTGTAAATAATGTAACTAATTCTCCTAAAGTTGTTTTCTCCAATTCTGGTCTTGAATAGTTCTTATTTAGCACTCCTTTTAATGAAGGGTTTTCCTTTTCTATTGATTCCATTGCACTATCTATTACTTTACCTATTTCGGGTGTATTTGCATATCTTAAAATTTCATTCCATCTAGCAATCTTTGGAACCCAGAAGATATTTTCTGCAGTATATTCATCTTTATCTTCTTCATCTGCATATTCATCTTTTAATAATTCTTGATATTTTGTTTCAAATGCATCAGATACATATTTTAAGAATATAAGGCCTAAAACAACATGTTTATATTCACTTGAATCCATACTTCCTCTTAATTTATCTGCTGCTTGCCATAATTTATCTTCATATCCTAACATAGTACTACTTTCACTCTTTGACATATTTTCCTCCAAAATTTTCTAATTTTCCATTTATAATATATCATAAAATCTTTTATTTCTCAACAAATTTTCCTCTTTTTTACAAAAAATAGAAGTATTTCTACTTCTATTTTCATTTTCTTATTTTTACTAATCTCTTACTCATGTATTTCCAACTATTTTTGACTTGTTCTTCCATTCTTCCTAGATCGTCATATTCTTTTTTAGATCTATCCACATATGTTAAGAAATTACCTTTCTTTATATCTTTTGTTCTTTTTCCTAAATAAGAATACTGCTTATATAATTTTTTTCTTCCTATGTTATTTCCTGTTTTTACTGTCCATCTATTTATTGTTTTTATTCTAGCATACATCTTTCTATAATACTTTGCCACTGTTTTTTCTCTTATTTTCACACACTTTCCATCATATGAAAAGCCAAGATAATTAATAATAGTATTTTCTTTTAAAACTTTATTTTTTACTATATCTATACTAGTAATACTGTCTTTTCTTTTTATAAAACAACTTGTCTTTTCTGGACTCATTATTAAATTAGGTATTTTGTCCTTTATACTCATAATCTTATTATATAATTCTTTTGCTTTAGCTATATTAGGAATTATTATAATAATATCATCCGAATATCTTCTATAAATTCCGTTATTTGATGTTACTATGTCATTTACTAATTTATCAAATTTTGTCATGTATATATTTGACATAACTGAACTAATAGCAGAACCTTGAACCATTCCATATACTTCTTTATTAACATGAACTTTTCCCTGTTTAAATTTTCTAAACTGATCTATATCAAATAACCTTTCTTTGTGTAATTTAGTTAGTTCTTTATGCTTTAAATGCAATTCATTTAATATATCATTATACTCGATATAAGAATATTTAGTTATACTTTTAAATACTTTATAATAATCATTTTGTAATGTATCAACTTTTAATATTTCTTTTAATCTATCCTTTAAATACTGATGATTTAAACTATCAAAAAAATTAGTAAAATCTGATACTATAATAAATGCATTTTCTTGCTTATTTAAAAATTTAAAAACATCACTTGAAAAATGTATATTGCTCTTATTTAAATTTGTTCTATAAGCAATAACTGCTTGGTTTATTCCTAATTGTTTTGCATATTTATTGTACTTTTTTGATAATATATCATTATAATACTCATAAATATATCTATCTATATGTGAAGAATATCTTATGTCTCTTGATTTTGGTATTATCTCTTCACCATTAAATTTATTTCTTCCTTCTTTATAATAAATAAATGGATAAAAAGCATGTCTTTCTATCCATTTTGGATTTCTTATACTATTTAAATATTTCCAGTACTCTGGTTTTCTACTATCGAAATGAGTATAGCCTTTATTTTTATAAATTTTCCTTTTTTTCATATTTTCTCCTTTTCAAGGCCTACCAATCGGAACGCAGAAATCCTTATAGATTGGCAGACCTGAAGTGTTCCTAACATATTGCTATGCTATCTGCTGTTCTCCAATACCAAAGAAATAATATGGTATAATATAATGGAGGTTAGATATATGAACAATTCAAGTTCGTTAATTGATTTATTCATAATCTATGCAATTGAAATACTGTGTAATATAGATGTTGACATAATTGTCAATATAAATATTAAATTAGTACTTGACATTGCAGTAATATAAATCTCCTATAACTATTTTTATAGGACAAACATATTATACATTAAAATTCTTTTTATTTCAATAAATTTCCCAAAAAATTACAGTTTGTCTATCCCCCAGTATAACTGGGGGATTTTCATATCGGCCTATAAGGCCTTAATAATAGCAAACGCTAAAGCGTCCCAGTTTGATGGCTTACGCTACTTTCGCTTGCGTTCTTATTACTTACTACCCTTTAAAAGGGTCTTTATATTCTTTTATTGTAATTTGATCTGACATCATATCTTCCTTTAATTGATTTTCTACATAGTTATATACTGCTGATTTGTTATTTCCTACCGTACTTACATAAAATCCTCTACACCAGAAACTTCTATTTCCATATTTATATTTTAAATTTGCATGCCTTTCAAATATTATTAATGTACTTTTTCCTTTTAGATATCCCATAAATGATGATATTGCTAACTTTGGTGGTATACTCACATACATATGTATATGGTCTG
>USRT01000017.1 GCA_900557195.1 uncultured Clostridium sp. | reverse complement strand
ATTTTATGTGTCTATTTTTATTTCAAAGTGCGTCACTTAATTTTACCATTTATACTGCTCTTCTCATCTCTTTTGCGTGTTCAATTGCAACACCAGTTATATCTCCACTAGAAATTCTTGCAATTTCTTTTATTACTTCATCTTCTGTTAATAATTTAATATTAGTGACTGTATTTTCTCCTTTTATATTTTTACTTATATAATAATTATAATCACCTTTTGCAGCAATATTTGCTTGATGTGTAATACATAATACTTGATGTTTTTTAGATATAATCTTCATCTTTTCTGCTACTGATTTTGCTGCCTTTCCACTAATTCCTGTATCAATTTCGTCAAAAATCATTACTGGTACTTTATCACTATCTGCTAGGATTGTTTTTATTGCAAGCATTATTCTTGATACTTCTCCTCCTGAGGCAATTTTTATTAAAGGCTTTTCTTCATCTCCTATATTAGTACAAATCATAAATTCTACATCATCTTTTCCATTTTCATTAAAATTATTGTCTTGTTTTATTTTTACAATAAAATTTGCATTTTTCATTTCTAGGTCTTTTAATTGTTCATTAATTTTTGTATTTAATTTATTAGCTCCTTCTAATCTTATTTTGTTCATTTTTATACTTAGCAAATTCATTTCTTCTTCTATTTTATTTAATTCTTGTTTTAGTTTTTTATTATTTTCCTCCATATTTTCAATTCTAAATATCTCATTTTCTATTTGACATTTATATTCTATTATCTCTTTAACACTATTTCCATATTTTCGTTTTAAAGAATATAATAAATCTAATCTTTCTTCTATTTCATTTCTATCTGACTCATTAAAAACATTTTCCTCTTTAAAATAACTTATATCTCTTGCTATTTCTTGTATATCATAATAAATACTTTTAAGCTGAGATAGTTTTTCTTTATATTCTGTATTAAATTCTTCTATTTTTTCTAATGATTTTATAGACATATTAATAGCATCTACTGCATTTTCATTTAAATATGCATCAACTTGTACTAAATTTTTACTAATTTTTTCACTATTAAGCATTATCTTCCTTTGTGCTTCTAGTTCTTCTTCTTCTCCTTCTTTTAATTTTGCATCTTCAATTTCTCTTAATTGATATTGTAATAAGTCTATTTTTCTCTGTTTTTCTTTATCATCTCCATAATTTTCTTTTAATTGTTTTTTTATGTTGTTATATGAAAAATATAAACTTTTATATTCTTTTTTTATATTTAATATATTATCTCCTATAAAATGGTCTAAATAAAATATATGTGATTGTTTATTCATTATTTTTTGTGTATCATTTTGACCATGAATATCAATGATTTCATTCATAAATTGTTTTAATTCATTAACAGTTACTAATCTTCCATTTATTTTGCAAGAATTTTTTCCATTTGAATATATCTCTCTAGATACAATAATATTACCATCAATTGATTTTTCATTTTTAGGTAAATATAAACTTAATTCTATAAAAGAATGATTTTCTCCTCGCCTTATCATTTCCTTTGAGAATCTGCCTCCTGAAATAATTCCGAAGAGAATCTATTATTAACGTTTTTCCTGCACCTGTTTCTCCTGTTAATACATTAAAACCATTATTTAAATCTACTGTTAAATCATTAATTATACCTATATTTTTTATGTGTAATGTAGAAATCATTTTATACAAACCTCCGTTCTGTAAAACTTATGTTTGTATTTTAATACCTACTTTCTTTTTTGTCAATATATTTACTATAAATTTTTATAATATTTAAAAACAACTTTCTCTTTTTGAAGTTACTTTTACAACTCACTATATTCAAAAACAATTTTTACAGTATTTTATTAACTCCTTATTCTATATAAAAATAGATTTTTCGAAAATAAAAATTAGGACCTAAACCACTTTAATTATTTAAAGCGTTTTAAGTCCTGCATATTATTTTTTCTATAAAATTGTTTATATCGTTTTTATTTAATATACTTATAAATGATATTTTATTGAAATTTCATAATACATTTTAAATATTTATTTTAAAGTATTTCATCTCTAACTTAATAATTTAGAAAAGGTATTTTTGCCAGCTATTCCATCTATCTGTAAATTATTTTTAGATTGATAATCTTTTACTGCATCTTCTGTATCTATACCAAATATTCCATCTATATTTATATTATACCCATTACATACTAATATTGCTTGCAAGGTCCATGTTATATTTCCTTTTGCACCTTTTTTTACTGTTACACAAGCTTCTTTAGTTTTCTCTCCAAAAATTCCATCTACAATTAAACCTTTATTAAATTGCTTATTCAATTCTGTTTGTAAAGATTTTACTAATGCTGATTTTGTTTCTTTACCATAAATGTTATCTACTGCTATATTTAGCATATATCTACTATTTAATGTAGATTGAATATTCTCAATTTTATTATCTGTATTATTATTTTCTTCTACACTATTATCCACTTGTCCATTTGCTATTTCTTCAAACCTAAAATTTTCGCCTGGACAACTTGTATTATTTTCATCACTATGCTTTTCTACCTTTGTTATATTATATTTTTGTTTTAAATATGATACAAGCTCTTTTCCCGATTCCACTTGTATATTTGGCATTTGTTCTATTCCATATCTTCCTTCAAAACAAATTCCAATACTATCACTATTGCTTCCTTGTGCATGTGCACCTACTGCATCTTCTTGCCTTCCTCTATAAATACTTCCATCTTTTCTTATAAAAAAATGATATCCTATACAAGTCCACCCATTATCTTTGTGCCATTTATCAATATCATCTGCTGTACACAAGCTCGAATCTGCATGGTGCAAAATAATTCTTTCTGTTTTATTCCTTATCGATAATGTTCCATTTAAGCCATAAGTTTTTTCTATTATTTTCATGTTTTACCTCTCCTCCTATTTACATTTTATTTTTTATATTTATTTTTGTGCTTGTATATTACAAAAAATAATGTTTTATTTTGATTTTTAGGAGATTTCATTAAAACCAGAAAAATTAGATTAAGTCTTACATTATATTCTATAAAATAGTAAGGTCGAAATTTATAATAGACTAAATTAAAAGATTTATTGCATTACTATTGCCTTAGCACACACAAAAACACACAATCCCTTGAAATAAAAGGACTGTGTGTTTATATTTTTGGTGAACTAAACCGTTCTTCAAACGTAAAGTTCGTTTTTGAAACGTTTTGGTGACCCGTACGGGAATCGAACCCATGATTCAGCCTTGAGAGGGCTGCGTCTTAACCGCTTGACCAACGGGCCATTAAAAAGTGTACTTATTATTTATAACACACTTTTTATATTTTCGTCAATATTTTATACGCACATATTTAAAATTTCTTTTAATCGCTTGTCTTTTTTAGTTAAATATAAATATCCAATCAGTGCTTCAAAAGCTGTTGAATACATATAATCTTCTACATTTGCATTTTTAGGTAAGTGATGATTTTCTGCATTTCTACCTCTTCTTACTATATCTTTTTCCTCTTCTGTTAGATTTACATCTATTTTCTTTAATATATCTGCTTGTGCTTTTGCCTTTACATATTTTATTGATTCTATATGTAATTTATGTGGTTTTAATTTTGTTTTGTTTATTAACCTTGTCCTTATAAATAATTCATATACACTATCTCCAACATATGCCCAAGTAAGTGGTGATAACAAATTAACATCTACTTCATTTTTTTCTCTTTCTATTAATTCTATCAAATTTACCTCCTATATTCTAACTATTTCTAACGTTATTTTTCCTAACTTTCCGCTTCTAAACTCATCTAATAATATTCGTGATATCTTTTCATCATCAATTCTTCCGCCCAGAAAGAATTGCCCCTCTTTTTTTTGCAATAAGCCTCATTACTTCATATATTTTATCATTTTCTTCTATATCTTGTTTCATTATATTATCTAATTCTTGTTTATCTATTTTATATCTTTCTATTACATTATTTGAATAATTTTCTATTAAATATTCTAAAAGTCTGAATGCTACTTCAACTTTTTCTAATATATCATCTTTTATTGTTCCTGTATATGCTAAATTAAGTGCAACTTCTTCTGATTCAAATTTGGGCCAAAGTACACCTGGTGTATCCATTAATTCTATTCCATCTGCTAATCTAATCCATTGTTTTTGTCTTGTGACACCTGGTCTGTTGCCCACTTGCATAGAAGATTTTTTAGTTATACGATTAATAAAAGAAGACTTCCCTACATTTGGTATTCCAAGAATTAATACTCTAACAGATTTTCCAATTCTTCCTTTATTTACATATTTTTCTTGATTTTGTTTAGCTATATTTTTTATTTCTAAGATTACTTCATTTATTCCTTTTCCACTATTTGCATCTGTTATTATTGCAGATATTCCTTGTTTATTAAAATATTTTACCCATTTTTTTGTCTCTATCTCATTTGCTAAATCACTTTTATTTAATACCATTATTTTTTTCTTTTCTTTTGTATATTCTCTTACATCTGGATTTTGACTAGATATAGGTATTCTTGCATCTAAAACTTCCACTACTATATCTATTAATTTTAAATCTTCTATAATCTGTCTTTTGGTTTTTGCCATATGGCCTGGATACCAGTTGATGTTCATTTTTAACATATTTTCGTCTGTGTCATTATTTACATTTTTCTTGTTATTTTTAATCATCTATTTCACCTTCTTTACTATTAATAATTTCTAGTTTCTAAATATATCTAATAATAAATCAATAACCTCTTTTAAATTACTCATTATCTTTTTTAAACTTTCATTATCCAATGCACATATATAATTGCAAAAATCCATCTTTTTAAATTCACTTATGGTCGTAATTTCTCCATAATCTCCCTCTTTCTGTTTTTTTTCATAAAATGAATCCATATCAACTTCATCTAATATTAAAGCATTTTCTATTCCTTTTTTTATATTCTTAATATTTTCATATTTGGGAATGCATCTTATAAATATGTTATTTTTTTCTTCATCTGGCTTATTAGTATCACAATCATATAAACAAACATTTTTGTATTGTAAATTTTGAGAAATTAAAAAATTAAATGCATTATTTAAATTTTTATAACCTGTGTTCAATTCAT
This sequence comes from uncultured Clostridium sp., assembly GCA_900557195.1. Lineage (GTDB taxonomy): Bacteria > Bacillota > Clostridia > TANB77 > CAG-508 > CAG-492. The sequence goes on along the minus strand of USRT01000017.1, from coordinate 39,310 downwards.
TATCATTTTCATCTGTATATCCAATCCATTTAAATTTAAATGGTGTTTTTATATCAAAGACTTCTACTGCTTTATTAAAATATTTTTCATCAGTTCTTCCTTCTAAATAAACTATAGACTCATTTGGACTAAAATAGTTTATAGAAAAAGCATCTTTTACAACTTCAACAGAATCGCATTTGAAATATTCTGGTCTATCTTTTACAATTATATCTCCTACAGCATTTCTTTCTAGTACAATAACTTTATCATTTATCCTATTATCATTGTGTATTATAAATGGCGAATGTGTTACAGCAAAAATTTGAGATGTTTGTTTTCCACTATTATCTGTAAATATGTCTTTATAGAAATTCATTACTTTTGATTGCCAATTTGGATGCATACTTATTTCTGGCTCATCTATAAAAACAAAAGCACCATTCATTGCATTTATATCTTTTAATAAAAATGAACCTCTATATACAATTTGCTTTTCTCCAGAACTTAACTTATCAATAGCTACTGGAAATCCATATTTTTCAAAAATAATTGATTTATGTGAATCAACATTTTCAATATGACTATATGATAAATTTTCAAACATTTTATTAAATGCATTGGTAAATCTAGACATTCTTTCGCCTATGGCAATATCTTTATAAGGTATATTAGGATTTTTTCTAACTTCTTTAGCTATTTCCGCATCATCTAATGCTTGTACATCTATTAATAATTGATTCATTTTAGTTGGTAAATCATTAGAAGATCTATAACTAGATTTTTGTATATCTAAATTTAAACTAGTAACTGATGATAAATTATTAGCATTAAAATTAATATCAACATCTGAAAATATACCATTAAAATTATATTTACTTTTAAAATCATTACTTGTTTCAAAATATTCAATTCCATTTGAGGTCTTAGCCAAAATATGCTTCATATTATTAATTTCTTTAAAGTAATATTTAAACTTAAATATGGAATTACCATCATCCTCAAACTCAACTTCCATAGGAACATTTACAGTATGTGAAGCAACCTTATACAACTCATTAAGTATTGTACTTTTCCCTGTGCCATTTTCTCCTGCTAAAATAATTGTATCTATTGTATTTCCATTTGAATCACAAAAATTCAATTCTAAATCTTTTAAAATTGGATGATTCTCAAATTTTATTTTTCTTATTTTAAACATATTTTACTCCTTTTAATTGTCTTTCATATCTCCTAACAATTTTATTTTTTCGGCATTGTTAAGTATATCTAATTGATATTTTGCAATCTTACTTAATATTTCAAATCTTTCTTCTTTGCTTTTTTCTTCTTTAATTAATTCTGCATTATGCGATTCTAAATTAGATAATACTGTTAATTCATTAATTGTTGCATAATCTCTAATATTAGAATTTTTAGCTAAGTCAGGATTAAGTTCTCTCCACTTTTTAGCAGTTGTATTAAATATTACAACATTTAATATATCAGCTTCTTCAGCATATTTTAACCATTCTCTATTTTTATAAAAATCATTATCTGGTAATATGTAATTTTTAATTGCATCAGTATGTATCAAATAATTATTCTTTGTTAATATTCTTTTTACATCCCATTCTCTATTTTGATTTTCTAGTTGTTTTAACCTTTCAAATTCTTTTATTAAATATAATTTAAACACTGGACTTATTGCAGAAGCAAATTCAAATGCAATATCCTTATGTGCATATGTTCCACCATATTTACCACGTTTTGAATATATGCCAATAGCATTTGTTTTTTCACACCATTCAGTAACACTCAAAGTAAATGTATGAAGTCCTGCACTTTTTCTAAACCCGTCGAATTCGACGGAATTAAAATTTGGATTATAAATTGACTCCCATGTTCCTAAAAATTCCAAAGTGATTCTATTTCTTAACCAATTTCTTATAATGTCATCTGCTTTTGACTTTCCTTCCTTATATTTTCCAAAATCAGAAATACAAATATAATCATTATCATTTATATTAGCTATATTTACTTTAATATTTTGAACTTCTATAATTTTATTACTCATGCATACTCCCTTCTTTATTCTAATTTTAGTCCAAAAATGTAATAATCTTTTTAGAAAAAACGTTTATTTTTCAGTACTTTTAGCTTGAGTTTTCTTAAATACCCCTATACCATGATATCGACATTTTAGAAAACTCTTTTTCCTTATTATTTTCTTGTATTATTTTCACCTTCTTTTTATCTTTCATAATCAAAATCATATTCTTTATATTTTTCTATTGCCCTCTTTAGTCCCGCTTCTTTTGCAATTTTTAAATAATGTTCTGAGAGTTTAATATCTTTTTGTGTGCCATTACCATTATAATAAAAATTTGCGCCTAAATCATAAATTGCAGCTATATGTCCTTCATCAGCACATTCTTTAATTATTTCAAATGCTCTTTTATGGTCTTGCGATATATTACCTAAGCCAAAGTAATAATATGCACCCATAACAAATTTTGCATAAACTCTTTCAGTTTCATCTATATCTTGTGAGTTTAATAGTTGCATAATTCTTGGGTATGCTCTCTCTAATAGTTTATTTCCTTTTTCTTTATCTATTGGTAAAGCATTTCCTAAACCTAGTTCATAAGAAATTCCTAAAGAATATGTACATAATGGATAATCTATATTATCTCCTTTTTCATACCATTTTAAAGCTTCATCATAATTTTGAGTTACACCATTTTCTTCTAAATCATAACTTCTACCTAAAATATAGTACGAAAATCCATCATGTTTTTGTTTAATTTCATCTAAATTAAATTTTATTATATTCATAAAAACTCCTTTATAATTTTTATTGCTTCTTCGTGTGATATCTTGCCATTACCTTCTAATATTTTTCTTCTATTTAATAATATTTGATTATCTAGTTCTTCTATCCAATCTGTCATTTTCATTGTTCTTTGTTCTAAGGCTTGTAATTCTGCATAATCTAAAAATTGTGATACTAATAGATTAAGTCTTTGTAGTTCTATTTCAGATAAATAATTCTTAGCAATTTTAACATCATCTATTGTAACATAATCTCTCATCATCCATTGCAAAACCTTTTTGTATGTATTCATGTAACCTTTGTGTTGCCCATATTCTAAATCGTACTGCTACTTCTGATTGAACACGATATCCTAGGGCAATTATCATATCTAAATTATAATGATCTATGTTTCTTTTTACCTCTCTGTTACCTTCTTTTTGAACTTGCAAGAAATTCTTGCAAGTTGAATTCTCACTTAATTCTTTATCTTGATATATGTTTTTTATATGTTGTTCTATATTTTGCCTTGTAGTATTATATATATCTGCTAATTGATATTTAGTAATCCATAAATCTTCATCACAAAATTTAACATTTACTTTTGTAATACCATCTTTGTCTTCATATATCATTATATCATTATTATCTTTTTCCATAATTACTTCCTTTTTTATAATTTTTTGTCCAAAAATGTAATAATCTTTTTTTCATAAATGTTGATTTTTTAGCACTTTGAAATAGGGTTTTCTTAAATGCCGATACCCCAATTTATGTTAGTTTTTGTCGCATTTTGTTCGTTACTCATTACCATCACTTCCTTCACTTAATATTTCCTTAATTGCATAATAAACACCATCTTCATTATTAGAGTATTTTGTAACTATATCAGCATTTTCTTTTACTATTTTTGGTGAATTTAACATTGCTATTCCACAGCCAACATATTTTATCATATCTATATCATTATCGCCATCACCAATTGCTACAACATTTTCTTTGTCAATATCTATTTTATTTAATAATAATTCAATTGCTTTAACTTTAGTCATCCCTTTATTAACAAATTCTATTCTATTTAATTCACTACTTGTTATTTCTAAATTATCTAATATACATTTAGGTAAATTATTTCTAATTTTATCTATTACTTCAGGAGTTGATATGCCTACTATCTTATATATATTATTTTTATTTACAAATTCTTTAATATCACTAATATCTTTTCTTAATAATCTATTATCATACAAATAATAAGTCCAATCTATATTATTGTCTAAAATAAAATCATCTATTTCTACAACTACATTTTTATCAATGTATGAAGAAAATAATTCATCTTCTTTATTACTTACAACTAAAGAACCATTAAAACAAATTGTATAATTATCATCATTTAATAAATCTAATTTTTCCAAATAGGGTTTTATTGTACAAAATTGTCTAGCACTTGCTGGAATTATTTTAATATCTCTTCTAATTTGTATTAGAAACTCTATTGTTTTATCACTTATTTTTTTATTATCATCCAACAATGTACCATCCAGATCTAAAATAATTGCTTTTATATTCTTCATATTTTCCTCCAATTCTTCTCTCTTTCAAGTTCCTTTAAACTCTTTTTAGGTGTTTGCATTTCTTCAGGCATCATCCCACCAATATCTGCAATTGCTTTTCTAACTTTTTTACCAACCTCATAATGTGCGTCTTTCGCTTCTTTTCCACCTTATACATTATCTTTTAAAAGTTTTTGCTTAGTTTGATTTATTCTAAATAAATTATCAACCAACTCATCTTCATTAATATTATCTAAAATATCTTCTCTATATCTTAATTTTTTTCTGTTTAATATTCCATTTAATCGCTCTGAAATCCATTTGTCACTGTATCCTTTATTACGATAATAATCTATTTCTCGATTAACAGCTATCTCTGAGTCAAATGCTTCATCTACTCTCTCTTTTCCTAATGTTGCTAACTACATTTTAAAAGGTTCAGCTTTAGGTGAAGGAACTGATTCAATAAGTCTTAGAATTTCTTTTATATCAAGAACATCTTGATTATAAAATTTACCATCTTTTGATTTTAATTTCAGTCGACTACAATTTGTAGTCAACTCAGAGCCTTCTTTTTTAACCTTAATTTCAATACAGACCAATATTTTCTCGGATCTGGACTATCTGTTAAAGCATTTATAACATCTACAACACTAAAAAATATTCTTCTTTCTCACTATCCCATGCACTTCTAATTTCTTTGTCTTCAAATAGATTTGAAATTGTTTCTAGCTTATTATTGTCCATATGATTTCTCATTCCTAATCCGTCAAATTCGACGGATTTATATTCTATTACATAAAATTACGAAAGATGATTAAATAAAAAAGTCTTATTTTTCAATGTTTTCAGAATGGTTTTGCATTTGCCTATTTTTCACAATTGATGTTGACTTTTGTCGTATTATCTGTATTACTATTTTTCATTATTTTCACTTCCTTAACTTTATAAATATTGTCTTATAAATGCTATTGTCACATCAATAGCATTATTTAATGCTTCTTTTGAATTAGCAAAAGTATGCTCTCCATTTTTAATTAACTTAAATTCAGAATTATTACATAACTCTGATACCTCTTTAGATACCTTATATGGAATAGCACTATCTATATCACCATGCACAAACAATTTTGGCAAATTACATTTTTTTAGCTCTTCATATGGTTTAAATTTATTAACTTCATTAAAAAGATCCATTCCAAATTTAAAGTTTTCACCAGTGTTTATGCTTTTTGATATATAAAATTTATTTTTCTCAGCAATTTGTTTATTTTCTTTTGTAAATAAATTTCCATATTTTATATAATCATAATTTATAGCTCCATACCAAAAAACTAACCCTTTTATACAATTATAGTTTTGATAAGGTAATAACGAAACAATACTTGCTCCAAAGCTTCCACCTAAAAGAATAAATTCTTTATATCCTTTACTTTTTAGCATTATAATAGTATTTTGTATATCTTTTATCTCTTTTGTAATTGTCATATCATAGTCATTTCCACTACTTTCACCATGCCCATTAAAATCAAATCTAAATGAACTATATCCACATTTTTTTAATTCTTCAGCTAAATATACAAAACTATTACATTCATCTTTGTTTCCTCTAATTCCATGACACATTATAACAATCTGTTCTTTATTTAAAGATTCTGTTAGTATTCCACACAGTTTATTATCTGCACTTTCATAATAAATCTTATCCATTTTTCTCCTTTTATTATAAATATATAATAATCTCGTTTCAGAAAAGTTATTATATTAATACTTAAACTATTTTTATTAAATTTCTTTGTTTATAATATTTTCAAATTTTTTACTTACCACCTAATATCACATTTAACATTCATTTTTGTCACATTTTTTATTCATTTATAAATTTTAATTTAATATTAATTATTTCTTAAACAATATTAAAATCATATTATTATCTATATCTAAAATTCCAAATTCTATTTTCCCATATTCAGTTTCAGTATAATCCATAAAAAATGAGCATTTATGAGTTTTGCAATTATTATATAGAATTATAAATTCATCCAAATTATCATATTCAAATTTTATTAGATTGCTTGAAGCTACTTTTTCTGAAAAAACATTTATCTCCTTTTTAACAGTTTGATAATCTTCTAGCATTATTCTCATATTATCTTTTTTTATTTGAACCCAAGTTATTGGGTTTCCATCTGTGTATTCAACTTCAAAATCGAATATATCTTTATAAAAAATTATTGAATCATTTATATTTGAAACGGTAAATTCATTTATAATATTTATTAAACTCATTATTTTTTCTTACCTCCATATTTTAAAGTAAAATACTTTCTATTATTTAAATTCTTGTTTATTATATCATATCTTTTTATAAAAGTCACTAATACTGCCAATCGAAAAGTCTCCATATTAATTACTTTATAAAAAAAAAAAAACGGTCCCCAATACAAGAGGACCGTGCAAAGAGTACAAACCTTCAGGTTTATTTGGATTCAGAAGGTGGTCTAACTATAAAGTCAACACCTTCAGCTGCCAGTGGTTTCTGTCTGTGGCAAGTAGATGGAGCTCGTTCAACAAGAGTACCTTTTTTAGTACGATAAGTGCATCCTTTTCTCTGCCATTCCGACTTTATGTATCTTGCAGGCTGTCTTGTTGTTTTTTTGTCATTGTTCTGTTCTGTCGTTTCTTCTGTTGTTACGCCTGTAGAAATCTCCTCGATTTCATTATCTGCTTTAACCCGACTTATACATTTTGGGATAAAGATAGTTCTACGAGTGGGTTTCTTTTTGGTCTTCTTTCGGTTACTTTTACTGCTTTTGTGATGAAGGTTTACATCTTCTACACGCTTAATAACTTCATCCTTCATGAGATGATAGTATAAAAACATGTAGTTGAATATATCCGCTGCATACATGGACATCTGCTCAATCATTTGATTTGAAATATTGCCACCAGTAAGAGCGTAAAGTTCATCATCAATTCTAGTAGTAGTTACAGTTAAATATTTACCGTTTTCAGTATCTTTTACTGCCTTTCTACTTTCGTCCATGGAGATAATTACTATTCTTATCCCCTCTACATAGCACTGAATCTGCACCTTATCTGACTCACGATAGTCTACATAAAGTTCAATTGATCCATTTTTGCCTCCAGTGACCTCAATCATTACTTCCTCAAAGCATCTTGGCATAGGTTCGCCGTTATAATGCTTTCTGAAGAAATCCTTGAAGAAGTCTAAATCTGAATCCTTGACTCTGATTCGATTCAGTTTCTTCAATCTTTCTGGCATCATACCAGAATCCCTCCTTTATTAAAATATGATAAGCAAAGCTTATTAATAATTATAACTCTTTTTCCATATTATGTCAATTATCGTCTTAATGAAATACTTCTACATTAAAACTTTTATAACTTCTATAAAAGTTTTGCATAATATATAAATATTTTATTATATAAAAAAATAATATAAGCAAATTCCTATAGTATTTATAGAAACTAGTAATTTATAAAACGTTTCTCTTCCACAAAAAAATAAACTCTACTTTTCAAAGTAGAGTTTATTTTTACAATCATTTTTTATTTAATACATTTACAGATTTCCTTCTGCATCAAATTGTTTTACAATTTCACCATTCTTATATGATACTGGCATTCCAATTTCTTTATATGTTTTTCCATCTGCAGATATGCATACAGTATCAATAAAAGACCAATGATCCTCTACAAGCCATCTCAAAACAAAAACATAATATTGCATCCCTTGTTCATCTTTAATCCATGCAGCATATGAATATCCTATGTCATATCCTGTTTCTTGAGCCTTAGTTCCCCATTTATTTTGAGCTAATTTCAAAGCTTCATCTTTACTTATCGCATTTGGCATATCTGGATTTTCTGATATTGACGAATTAGTATTTTGACTCGTATTAGTTTTATTTTGTGTACTTGTGCTATTACTATTTGTGTTATTAGATGTACTATTATTGCTACTTGTAGCTCCACCAGAATATTTAAATCCTAGCCATTGACTTCCAAAATCATTGTTTCCATTTACTATAAAAGGAGCTTCTGTTCCATCATTTAATTTTAAAATAATCCAATTAACTAACTTCCCATATCCATTATCTTTATTAAGCTGTATTTCATATGTACCTTTTTGATTTATAATCTTACTTCCACCGCTTGGCTCTAAACCTGAATAACTACAAGTATTATCTGCATTTAATTCTATAGTGATAGGTCCAGATTCTAGTTCATTTATTGAAGTATATTTTCCATATTCCAAAATATAGTTTCCAACTATTAATTTACTTTTGTTTTCTTCTTTTTCTTTCTTTTCCTCTTCTAATATTTTTTGCTCTTGATTAACTTTATCTAAAATTTCAGTCTTTTTCTCCTCTGTTAATAAACTTCCAGCTTTTTTACTTTTTTTGGCTTCTTCTTTAACCAATTTTATTATATCCTCTTTTATATCTTCTTTACTATACTTTACCCAATTATTAATTATATCATCACAGTCAACTTCAATGAACTTCTCGTTAAATTTCCCTTCTACACTTTTTCTGTAATCTTCATTTGTCTTAGAAAAAGTGTAATCAACTACATGTGTCTCTTCATCTTCTTTTTTTCCTTCATAATCATTTATAGCAGATTCTACAAAATCTCCTAATGAAGTGTATACATATTGTTCATCATAATCTCTATAAATAAATATTTCATATTCACACTCTTCTTTATTATATAATATTTTTAATTTGCAATCTCCTGAAATAGATCCATTTGCAATTGTTTTTCCTTCTTCATTTACTTGATATATATCTAACATTTTTGATATTTTTCCTTCATATGTATAGTCATATCTTACCAGTAGTGTAGGTATCTCATTGTCTTTTACTTTTATCAATTGCATATCTGTATTATCACCACTATTTAATGTATATACATGGCCTTTTAAGTATGAGACATAAGCATTTTCCCATTCTGTTAAATCTGTAGAATCATTATTATTTTTTCTCTCCAATAGTAAAGTAATCTTTAAAATTCCCATTATAGATAAAATCAATACTATAACTATTATTGATATTATCACAATTGTTTTTTTGTTGTTTGATTTTGTTTTATTTTCCATATTATTCCCCCTATTTATTTTTATATATAATTATTATAGATTTATTATCTTTTTTATTCAATAATTTTTAACAATTTTCGAATTTTAACTGTTATTATTCAGGTTGACTTAATATATATTTATAAGTATAATATTGTCATGAAAATATTAATTGTAGAAGAAAAATTTGATGAAAAAAAGCTAAGTAATTTTTTACTTAGTAAATTTAATGGATTAACTAATAATACTATTTACAAAGCTTTAAGAAAAAAAGATATTAGAATTAATAATGTAAAAGTTAACGAAAATGTCATACTACACACAGGAGATGAAGTAAAAATATTTATTGTAGATGAACTTTTATTTAAATTCGCCCCTAAATCTTTTGAGATTATTTATGAAGATAACAATATTATTTTAGTTAATAAACCTATTAATATAGAAGTAACTGGTGAAAACTCCCTAACTTCTTGTATTCAAAAAATTTACAAAGAAAAAGGATTTAAATTTATAGAACCTTGCCACAGATTAGATAGAAATACTAGTGGTCTTATTTTATTTGCCAAAAATGAAGAATCTTTAAACGAGCTACTTAACATGTTTAAAGAAAATAAAATAGAAAAACATTATCGTGCAATCACTTATGGTATTCCTAGAAAAAAATACGAATATTTAGTAGCTTATTTATTTAAAGATACAAAAAAATCTCTAGTATATATTTCTAATGATAGAAAAAAAGGATATCAAGAAATAAAAACCTCATATAATATAATTTCTTGTGATAAAAAAAATAATTTGGCTCTTTTAGATATTCAGTTACATACTGGTAGAACACATCAAATTAGAGCACATCTTGCATACATTGGATATCCAATTTTAGGTGATGGAAAATATGGAATAAATAAAATTAATAAAAGTTTTCATCTTACTACTCAAATGCTATGTAGTTATAGTATTACTTTTCATATAAATTCATCAAATAAAAATTTAAAATATTTAGATGGGAAAACATTTTGCTTAAATACATTACCTTTTAATTTAAAGGAGGTAAATTTTAATGTTTAGTAGTTTTGCTTTAAAAATAATTGCTGTTATTTGTATGCTTTGTGACCATTTTGGAGATGCTATAATAAAACCATTTTCTTTTTTTAATGTAATTGGTAGAATCGCTTTTCCTATTTTTGCTTTTCAAATAACAGAAGGTTATATACATACAAAAAATTTGAAAAAGTATTTTAAAAGGCTTATTATCTTCGCTATATTATCTCAGATACCCTTTATGCTTTTTTTATCTACATTCACATCACCTTTTACTTTAAATATATTTTTTACCTTATTACTTGGGCTTCTTTCAATTTATATATATAATAAGATACCTAATAAATTCTTAGCAATTGTTATTGGAATTATTATATCTATATTGGCAGAAATTATTAATGTAGATTATGGTGCATGGGGTGTAATTATTATAATGATTTTTTATATATTCAAAGATAAAAAAGTTATTATGAGTTTATTATATATCTTATCTTGTTTTATAAAATATTTACCTTATTTACTGAAATATAATTTTCATTATATATATTTATTACTATTATTTGGTACTGCATTTTCTATATTCTTTATTATTGCTTATAATGGTAAACAAGGCAAAAAGATAAAATACTTTCTTTATATATTTTATCCTTTGCATATGCTAATTTTATATTTTATAAACGTTGCTCTTCTCTAGCAACGTTTATTTTCTCTTTACTTTATTACATTCATAACTAAACATTAATATTAAGCCCTATTTAGCTATAACTTTTCTTTTTTTAATTGATACTAAAATTAATACCTCTTGCTACAACATTCCCCATATTTTCTATTAAATCATCAATTTCCTTTGGTGTCACAATCATATTAAAATCATTTGGAATTAATGCATTTTTTATTTCTTCATAATTATCCTGTTCTTTTAAATTATTTAAATAATCATTTGATTTTGCTTCTTGTTGTAATTTTGTAATAAATAAATCTAAACAATCATCTGTAATTGTAGCTAAATCTACAACCATTGGGACACCTATTGCAATTACTGGTATTCCAAGTGTATTATTACTTAATTCTTTTCTTTTATTACCAACTCCTGCACCAGGTACAATTCCTGTATCAGCAATTTGAATAGTACTACTAATTCTTCTAATACTCTTTGATGCTAAACTATCTATTACAATAAGCAGTTTTGGTTTTGTATTATCTACAATTCCTTTAATAATCTCTAAAGTCTCAATACCAGTTGTACCAAGCACTCCTGGTGAAACAGCACTAACTGCCCTTGTTCCTTCTTTTAAATATTGTGGTGCATAAGTTAATAAATGTCTTGTTATATCCACTTCGGAAACAACTTTTGGTCCTAACGCATCTGGCGTTACTTCTGCATTTCCAAGTCCAACAATCAATATTCCATCTTCTTTTTGTATATGTTTATCTATTAAATTTCTTAATTCTCTTGTCACACTTTCTGATGCTTTTTGTATATCATCTTCTGTTGCTATTTTTAAATTTTTAATATCTATAGTAATATATTCTCCTTGTGGTTTTCCTATAGCCTCTTCTCCTTGTTTATCTAAAACTATTACTTTTGAAACCTTTATATTTTCTCCATCTTGTAATTCTTCTGCTTTTATTCCTGGAATTTCATTTTCCATATTATTTGCTTTTTTATAAATATCTCTTCTCTCATCGGCCATATCAGTTCTAAAATTATACATAAAAAACCTCTCTTTCTTCTTTTATTTTTTGAGAAAAGAGAGATTTTTATTCACATTTTTTACTTCTTCTATTTTTGATATTTCCAGTATATGAATAATTCAAAATGAGTACATTTAGCAACTATTTACTACAATATCTACACAATATTGACTCCAAACCTATATTTATATCAATTAATCCATTTTTATAATTTGCATCTAAATCAATTAATCCATCTATTATTTCTTTCAATTCTTTTTCTTTAAAATAATCAGCTTGTTTTTTATATTTATTCACCAAAAACATCTGATTTGGCTTTAGCTTCATACTCTCCGCCAAATTTCTATCATATTTTACAGCTAATTTAAGCAAATACAATTTTTTAAAATGATTATACAATGTAATTAATATTTTTTGTATTGGTTCCTTATTATATATAAGTCCTCTTAAAGTCTCCATTGCAGATGCTATATCTTTTCTTCCAAGTTCATCTGTCAAATCAAATATAACACTATCAATTTGCTTAATTGCAAGCTTATCTACGCTACTTTTATCTATTGTTCCATTTTCTCCTGCATATTCAATAAGTTTTCTTATCTCATTTATTAAATCTTGCATAGAAGTCCCACAAATTTCAATTAAATACATTAATGTATTTTCATCTATATTAACTTTATAAGCTTTGCAAATTACTTTTAACCTTTTAGCAATCTGAACTGGTTTTAGTTTCTCAAAATTACATACTTCTCCATATTTTTCAATAGTTTTATATAAATCTATTTTATCCGCTTCTTTTTCTACAAAAACTAATACTGTAGTTTCATTTATCAGCTCTATATTTTCTTCTATATATTCACTTATTCTTTTTTGAATTACAGCATTTTTTGCTTCCTTTTTCTTTGCTTCTTTCTTAAAAATTCCTGTATCTCTTGCTATAATTAGTTTTTTCTCATATCCAAATGCTGGTGTACTTATATCTGATACTATATTTTCTATATTAGATTCATCTATTTTTATAAAATTTATTCCATTTACTAATTCTCCAAAATTACTTTTTATCTTTTTCAAACAATTTTCTAGCAGAAAAATTTCATCTCCATATAATAAATATACTCCTTTTAGTTTTCCAGATTTTAAATCTTTTTCTATTGTTTCTATTGACATATTTTCTTGCTTCCTTTCTTTATTCGCAAATGGATAAATAAAATATATTTTACTTTTAGCTATATATCTTAGCTTTTTACACCTAAAACTTTATATTTTAAATGTTCTTATTTTTAATTTATGAATTTTTTAATATGATTCTAAATACTTCTGCGACACTCCAACCTTGCGCAAAGGCCCCCTTTGGAAGATATGGCTTTTTAGAATCATAAATCTCTGGAATACTTCCTACAGTATGACCTTCTTCCATTTCCTTAATAAAAGTATTTGTTACATTCTGCGTGAATTCTTTATACTCTTTTTCTAATCTATTCTTTTTAGTTTTTGCTTTTGTATTTTCTATTATATTTTTAAATGCATCATTATATACTCCTAAAAGCCATGGCCATGTTATTCCTTGATGATAACTCATATCTCTTTTTACACTATCACCTTCATATACATCTGTGTAATTTTCTTCTCCTTCTGCTAGTGTTTTTAATCCATAATCATTAAGAAGTTTATCAGTTGTAACCTTAAAAATATCTGATGCTAATTTTGAATCTGCATCAATTACCTGATAAGATAAGCTAAGTGCAAATAATTGGTTTGGTCTAATTTTTGAATCACCTATTACATCATATAAACATTTTTGTTTTTTATTATAAAACTTTTCATTAAATGATTTTTTACATTTTTCTGCCATATCACCATATTGTTTTGCATATTTTTTATCAAATAACTTATCTGTTAATTCTTCCATTATCTTTAAAGCATTATACCACATACTATTTACTTCTACTGCTTTTCCATTTCTAGGAGTAACAGCAAAATTACCAATTTTTGCATCCATCCATGTATTTTGTGTATCTTTAGTACCAGAAACAATTAAATAATCTTCATCTAAATAAATATTATTATTGTCTACATTAATTCCTTGTGCATATGAATAAATAATTTTTACTAAAACATCATAAAAATTATCTTTAATAAATTCATAATCATTAGTATATTCTATATATTTTTTTATTTGTTCAAATAATAATAATGAACTATCAACACTATTATATAATGGTCTATTATCATATCCAGAGTATCCATTTGGTACTAATCCATATTTTACATCTCTAATCATTGTTAATAGAACTTCTCTAGCAATATTAAATCTTTTTGGTACTAATAATAACCCTTCAAATGAAATAAGTGTATCTCTTCCCCAATCTAAAAACCAAGGATATCCTGCAATTATTGTGTGTAATCCAAAGCTTGGTCTATATACAACAAAATTATCTGCTGCTATAATGTAATCTTTTATTAATTCTTTTGTTTTACCACTATTTTCATCTATCAAATCTGATTGTTTTACTAATTCATCTATTCTTTCTTTTTCTTTTTTTATTATTTCTTGGGCATTTATTTCTTCGATATTCTCTTCTAAAGAACATACAAAAGTAATTTTCTTATTTTCTTTTGGTAATAAACTAATTTCATATCTACCTGGAACTAAATGATCTTCTTCTGGATAAAATCCTCTATTTTCTTCTTCTATATAAAACATGTTTTTAAAATTATCATTATAATGCTTTATATATTTTCCTTCTGATACATTAATATATACAGGAAATTCAGAATGTCCATCTATACATACTTTTAATTTTGTTCCTTCACAATTTTGCATTACATTAAAATTATGATTTGTATTCATTGTATGAAAATCTCTATAATTCATTATTGGTGCTAAAGTTAATTTAGAATTATAATTACCATTTTTCACTTCATAAAGAATAGTTACTGTATTTTTTCCATATTCCATACAAATACTTTTCTTTATTTTAGTATCTCTTACTTTATAATTAAATATTGGAATAATATCTTTTTCAAAATTTTGTTCAAATTTATAACCATCTGAAATGTAATTTTCACATACATTTGTATATAGATTATAACTATCCCCTTCAATTTCTATTGATTCATCTACTTTGGATAGAATTAAAAATCTTCTTGCGGGAGGTGTTAAAGGCGCTATTAATAATCCATGGTATTTTCTTGTATTACTACCAATTATTGTGGAACTTGCATATCCTCCTATTCCATTTGTAATAATCCATTCTTTTTTTAATCCTTTTTCTAAATTCATGTATCTTTTTCCATATTTCATTTGTTATCTCCTCCATCTCCTCAACGTGTTGCCAAAAGGGACGGGGCATATTGACAATTTTTAATAAAATTATTTAACAACTCAAAGATAATATTAAAAATTGTCAATATGCCCCGTCCCTTTTGGCAACTTTTGGCATTTTTATCTTCTAAGTCTATTAATTGTATCTATAATTTTTTTTCTTTCGCTTTCATCTAATTGTTCTATTTTATTTGGTATTTGCATTTGTACTTCTTTTTGTTTTACATTTTTATTTGCACTTGTTCTTTTTGTATCTTTTTCCACTACGGGCTTTTTTCTTAACTTTTCTTGTATTTTATTTAATCTTTCTTTTTCTTTTAATTTTATATCACTTTCCTTAATAGATTCTATTCTATCTTGATATTTTGAAAAGAACTTACTTTTACCTTGTGGTTTCTTTTTAGCTTGTTTAATTTTATTTCTTTGAATCCTTTTATTATGTTTCTTACTAGATTTTAATCTATCATTTAATAACATATACTTTAAATCGTTTTGTTTATCTTTAAACTTCAAATCTTCACATACAAGTTCTATTATAGCTTGTGCAACTAGATTTGAATCATGTCTTATATATTCTCCTTGCATGCAAGAAACTTTTCTTTGCATTAATTTAATTCCTTGATTTTTTACTTTTTGAATATCTTGTTCTATTAATTCATAACCTTGCATATTATATTTTCTAATATATTCTGGGACAATTTCTCCTGTATCATAAATACAATAATCAATTATTTTTCCTCCTGCATGGTTATTTATAGCATTAATATGATCAGATAAGCTATAATTATATGTTTGACCAGGCTCTGTCATTAAATTACTTACATATATTTTAAAAGCTTTGCTTTCTCTAATTGCTTTTGTTACACCTTTTACTAATAAATTTGGAATTATATTGGTATATAAACTACCTGGTGCTATTACAATAGCATCCGCTTCCATTATAGCTTCTATTACTCCTGGTGCTGGCTTACAATTATATGGATTTATGAAAACTCTTGATATCTTGCTTGTTTTACTGTTTACAATATCTGGTATGTTGTTTTTATTTTCTATTACTGTTCCATCTTCTAATTCTGCACATATTTTTATTTCTTCTAATGTTACTGGTAAAACCTTTCCTGTCATATTTAATATATCTTTTGTCTTTTCTATTGATTTAGTAAAATCTTTTGAATATTCATTCATTGCAAGTAGAAAAATGTCTCCAAAAGATAAAGATTGTAATCTTCCACTTTCAAATTTCAATTCTATAAGTCCTCTCATTGCTTCTTCATCAGATGCAAGTGAAATTATACTTTCTTTTACATCCCCTAATGGTAATGTTGCTAAAATTCTTCTCGAATCACTTACAGCTTCACCATAATCTGAAACAGTAACAATTGCAGTAATATTATCTGTATAATATTTTAATCCTTTTAAGATACTATTTAATCCTGTTCCTCCTCCTAAAACAACTATTTTAGGACCTTGATTGTATACTTTTTTATTAAATATTAATGATTTTACATCTACTCTTTTTCTAACATCTGTATTTTCTATTAATAACTCTAATGTTCTTTTTTGAATATATATTATTCCTATTACTATAGATACAAATCCTATAATAAAACTAATAACAATTTTTCCTACTTTATTAAAGTCTAATTCCTTTATTACTAATAAATTGGAAATAGCAAACAATAGAAAGACCACTCCTACTAATATTAAAAATATCCATCTTTTCATTTTTGTGCTTGATTTAAACCATTTAAAAAAGCCATTCATTATATTCTCAAACCTTTCTTTTTTTATTGTTACTAATTAAATAGAACCTTATTTAACTATAACTATTAAAATAGAATATAGTATATTTAATTTTGTCCAACCTATCATCTCTCTAAAAGTTTTCTTAAATAAAAACATTTTAATTTATACAAATTATTTAATTTTGGCCATTATAACTTTTATTTAATCACCTATAACTTCTATTTCTAACTCGATATTTTTACTGGTTTTTTCATATACTATTTTCTTTACATATTCTACTAGTTTTAAAACATCTTCTGCTGTTGCTTTTCCTTTGTTTACTATAAATCCCGCATGTTTACTAGAAACTTCTGCATCTCCAATAGAAAATCCTTTCAAACCACAATCATCTATTAGTTTTGCAGTAATAAAATCATCTCCTCTTTTAAAAGTACTACCAGCACTTGGCATACTATACGGTTGTTTTTCTTTTCTATAGTTTAAATATTCTTGCATTTTTGCTTTTATAATCTGTTTATTTCCATATTTTAATTTTATTTTTGAAGATATTATTATATTTTTATCTTCAAAAAATCTACTGTGTCTATATGAAAACATATGCTCATTATTACTAATTGTATGTAAATTACCATCATAATCTATATATGTCGTTTCTACTACTATATCTTTAAATTCTTTACCATGAGCACCTGCATTCATTCTTATTGCTCCGCCAATAGTTCCAGGAATACCTGATGCAAATTCAAATCCTTCTATCTCTTCTTTTAAAAGAATGCCGAGCAAGCATTCCCAATTTAACCCCTGCACCAAGCTCTATTATTACATCTTGATTATATTTATATTCTTCGTCTTCTTCTGCAACTTTATCGTATTCCAACTGCATTTCTACATCTTGTTTATCTTTTTGTATATCTATTTTTTGCAAATCTATTTTTAAAACAATTCCTCTTATTCCATTATCTTTTACTAATAAATTTGTACCATTTCCTATTATAGTTAGTGGTATCTTATTTTTATTTACTACTTCTAAAACGTTTTTTATATCGTCTATACTTTTTGCAAATATTAATATATCTGCTATTCCTCCAATTTTAAATGACGTATATTTTTTCATTTCTTCTTCTACTTTTATATTAGATGGTGGTATTTTTTTTACTAACTCATTATATATTTCTTTTATGTTCAAAAAGATCACCCTCTCTTGTTTTCTTAACATTCTAAATTCTATCATCTTTTTGCTAATATTACAATAAAAAGTTCCATGTTACTATGAATTTTTTAATAATGCAATAACATATATTTAAATTAAGAAACAATATTTTCATTACAATATACTTGAAAAACATGTAGAATAATGTATAATATATTTATACTATTTAGAAAGGGGAGAAAATAATGTTCTGTAAAATGTGTGGTAAAGAAATACCAGATGGACAAGAATTATGTGATGAATGTGCTGCAAAATCTACAAATACAGTTAACTCAGAAACAACTTCTGAAGCTAATTCTGAAGCACAAAATGTAAATCAAAATACTACAAATACAAATGCACAAAATGCAACTGTTATTAATAATAATCAAACAAACACTAATCCACAAGCAAAATCTAAACTTGTTGCTGGTTTACTTGGTATATTCTTAGGTACTTTTGGTGTACATAACTTTTATTTAGGATTTACTACTAAAGCTGTTGTACAATTATTAGTTTCACTTGTAGGTGGAATAATTACTTGTGGTATAGCTACAGTAGCTGTTGAAATTTGGGGACTTGTTGAAGGTATTATGATTCTTTGTGGTAATATTCAAACAGACGCAAATGGTATTCCTTTAAAAGATTAATTAAAAAAAATATAGGCATTTTTATATTGCCTATATTTTTTATTTATTTTTCATAAGTATTTATTATTTAGATTTACTCTATTTTTATAATCCTGCTGCTTTACATGCATAATATTTTAAAATTTGTTGTGCATCACTTACTGTTATTTCTTCATCTTCATCTACATCAAAAACTTTATATAAGTCTTCTGAATTTTTTATGTTTACATTTTGTGTGATTTTTCCTTCTTGTACTAATCCCATATAAGTACTATAGGCATTATCCCCATCATTTGTTGTATAAGTTCCTGCTAAATAATTTGCTACTAGAGTTAGTACTATTATTGCATCCCTTATATCTATATTCCCGGAGTTTCCATTATCTCCTAATTCCATACTTCCATCCGCATCACCAACGAAATATTCCTTTCCATTTACTTGTACACCTATATTTTTTAAATAATTAGAATTTGCGTTGTCTTCCATATTGTTTTGATTACTTTTTTCTGTTGCTTCACTCTTTGAAAAAATAACATTATATAATAATATTGTTACAATAAATACTAATATTATTAAACTTACCTTTAGTATTATTCTTTTCATTTTTTACCTCCACTAAATTTTGCTTTTTCTATATTTTATTACTATAAAAACTGCAACTGCAATTATTACACTAATAATAACTACCAATATATAATTTTCACCTGTTTTTGGTAATACTTTATTTTTGTTGTATCTACTATTATCTTGAGCTTGTTGTGTTATTTGTTCCTCCTGATTTTCTTTAATTTTATTTTCTATTGAATCTTCATCTTTTATTATAGCTTCATCTTCTTTATTTGTTTGATTTGCGTCTTTTATTGCATCTTGTTCTGACTTATTTTGCTCATTTTCGTCTACAGGTACTCTTATAATTTCATTTACATCTGATCTTGGTATAGTTATACTAGCTATTTCATAAGAACCTTTTTTATTTATCTCTTTCCAACTTATAACTACATTTTTTTCCATTGAACCTGTTACTTTAAACTTTAATGTTAATATTTTATTAGTACCTGTTACTAAATTATCTTTACCATCTACCTTTGTTTTTCTTACTAATCCAAATCCTATCCTATTATTTTTACCCAATGCAATTTGTGATAAATCTTCTTCTTTTGCAAATTCCTCTTTCACATAAAAACTGTTTCCATCTAATTCAACATCATCACTAAATTCAATTCTACCTTGTATAGAACTTGTTGGTTCATTAAAATTCGTTATTAAAGTTACTGTAAATTCATCATTCAACTTTAAAGATTCTTTACTACAATCTATCCTATATTCATTTGTTGAATTTGTCTTTGCTAATGAATAGTATCCCATTAATGTCATACTAACAAAAAAAGTCATTAATAATATGTATATTATCTTTTGTTTTCTTTTCATTTTATCCCCTCCACTTTTATGATAACATTATTATATTTTTTGTCAATATCACTAGATATAAATTTATAGATTACTATTTTAACATTTTTAGTACTTTTTATTACAATATAGCAATTTTTTCATACTCTTATAATAATTTCCTTGTTTGAAAAAAAATATTATTAACATCCTATTTAAAATTTGATTTTCTCTAAATTTATTTCAAAAATAAACTCACATATCTTGTTACTCTATTTTTCATATCTTCTTAAATCTTAATTAAAACATATATAATCCATGAATTTTTTATTCTAAATTTCCCATACTATAATTTAGGTGATAAAATTGAAAAAAGAAAAACTTTTTGAATTATTAAATCAAATGACTATTGAAGAAAAATTAGGACAAATGATTCAAATAACAGCAGATCCTTTTAATTCTTCTAGCTCATCTGATACAGGTCCTACCAAAGATTTGAACTTGACTGATGAAATGATTTATAATGTTGGAAGTATATTAAACATTGCTGGTTCTACTACAATAAAGTCTATACAAGAACAATATCTAGAAAAAAATAGAAATCATATTCCGCTTCTTTTTATGGGTGATATTATAAACGGATATAAGACAATATTCCCTATTCCACTACTTCAAGGTTGCTCATGGGACTTAAATTTAATATCTAAAGCATCTTCAATTTCTGCTAAAGAGTGCGGATATGCAGGAATACATGTTAATTTTTATCCTATGGTAGATTTAGTTCGTGATGCTAGATGGGGACGTGTAATGGAATCAATTTCAGGAGAAGATCCTTTTCTTGGTAGCTTATATTCGAAGGCTATAGTCGATTCATATCATAAAAACAATATTGCCTGCTGTGCAAAGCACTTTATAGGATATGGTGCTGTAGAAGGTGGCAAAGAATATAATAAAGTAGATATAAATATCCATGACTTATATCAATATTATTTACCAGCATTTAAATCATGTATAGATTCTAGTATAGATATGATAATGCCTAGTTTTAATACATTAAATGGATTTCCTTGTACTGCAAATACTTGGTTATTACAAGATTTACTGCGAAAAGGATTAAATTTTAATGGAGTAATTATATCAGATTATTCTGCTATATATGAATTAATTGCTCATGGATATGCTACTGATGAAAGTGATGCAGCATTAAAAGCACTTGAAGCTACAGTAGATATAGAAATGATGTCTAGCACATATATTCATCATCTTTGTAATCTGATAAACTCCAATAAAAATTTAGAAGAAAAAATAAATACTGCTGTATTTAGAATATTAACTTTAAAAAATAATCTTGGACTATTTGAAAATCCATATGTCAATTTGAATTCTGAAAAAGAAAAAACTTATATACTTTGTAAAGAAAATAGAGAAATTGCTAGAAAAGTCGCTAGTAATACATTTGTTTTATTAGAAAATAAAAATAACATTTTACCTTTAAATAAAGAAACTAAAATTTGCTTAATTGGTCCTTATTCAAACAATATAGCACTTTCAGGTTCATGGTCTATTTATAGTAAAAATGAACTTAGTACAGTAACATTAAAAGATGGATTATATAATAAATTAAATAAAACATTTCCATTTGAAAAGGGATGTGATATTTTACCAAAAGAAGAATTTTATAATCTAGACCCTTCTATAAAAGAATTTTCGAATTCGAATAATAAAGATATTAATAACTACAATATAAATTCAGCTTTAGATATAGCAAAAAACTCTGATGTAATAATACTAGCTCTTGGCGAACATTATAAACAATCTGGTGAAGGAGCTTCACGTTCTAATATAAAATTACCAAATGTTCAAATTCAATTATTAAATTCACTATTACCATTAAATAAACCAATGATCTGTATTCTATTTAGTGGTAGACCTTTAGAGATATCATATCTAGCAGATAATGTAGATGCTTTATTATGGGTTCGGCTTTCCTGGAACAGAAGGTGGAAATGCAATATCAGATGTATTATATGGAGATGTAAATCCTTGCGGAAAGCTAAATATTAGTTTTCCACAAAATAGTCGGTCAATGTCCTATATACTATAATCATTATAATACTGGTAGACCTAATATTATAAACTCTAGATTTACATCTAGATATATAGATATCCCTAATAAGCCTTATTATCCTTTTGGTTATGGATTATCTTATTCTACATTTAAATATTCTAATCTAAAATTAAGCTCTACTATTATTTCAGATTCAAAGCCTATAGACGCAAGTATCATAATAAAAAATGAAAGTAATATTCCAGGATATGAAATTATTCAGGTTTATATCCAGGATTTAGTAGGTAGTATTGTACGTCCTGTAAAGGAATTAAAAAATTTTAAAAAAGTATATTTTGAAGCAAATGAAGAAAAAGAAATCACTTTTCAAATTACAACAGATATGTTAAAGTTTTGGAATAATAATTTAGAATTTATTTATGAATCTGGAGAATTTAAAATTTTTATTGGTCCAAATTCAGAATACGATTTATTATCTGCAAAATTTAGTATTAATTAATTTAATTTTAAATTTAAACCATTCAAATTCAAAACTCTAAAAAAATTATATCAGCAATAATAAATACATTTCACATATTATTTTTAATACCTTTACTCTTACTATTGATAACTTATTTAAAAGCTCTCAAGCTAGCATAGCTCAATAGTTATGTATTTATAAATTAAATCTAATCGCAGATGGTACACACTTAGCTAATTTCTCCTAAATGTTCTGCGTGGTATAAAACTTATTAATAGCAATTACTGACACGCTTCAAGATTAGATTTAATTTATAAATACATAACTATTGAGCTATGCGGTAACATTGTCACTCATTTTATCCAGTCCTATTTAATCCATAATCAATCTGTATCTCTCTCTAATTATTTTTATACACCAAATATTCATTAAATATTTATAATTTTAACCTTAAATAAAATTAAATTGATAAACACTCTTTTTTATCATTTATATGTAATAAATCTAAACCTCTTTTTACATATTTATTTTTCATAAAATATTGCCAAATAAGACCAGTCAAATAATTTTCAATCATTATCATTGATATTCCCTTATCAATTCCTATACATTCTACAGAATACCATTCTTTTTCTGCTTCTAAATTATATGCATCCTTAAAACCATATTTACACCATAATTTAGGAAAATTATTATAATAATACTCCATTGCTTTTATAGATTCTTCTGGTGTGAATACAATGGACCCAACAGCTCCACATGGTGTAACTGTTCCATCATTATTTTTATTTTCACAAGGCTCAGCTCCATATCTTCCAGAATAACCATTAGGTCCAACGCATGCTGTTAATCCCCACGAATTTTCTCCAAATGTTTTAAATTTATTTTTATTATCTATGCAAAACTCTCTATTTGCTTTAGTAGCTTTTATAGAATTTTCAAACCAATCTATACCATCTAAATCTTCTTTATTTCTAAAATCTATCCATCCATGTGAAAATTGATATGTAAATAAAGTTCCCCAATATGTATATATTATATTATTTATCTGTTTATAATCCTTTTTCTTTTTACTAAAGTTATTATACATATCTACATTAACAGAAAATGTTGGAGAAGCAACTCCTAAAACATATTGCATCAACTGTTCTGCATACATATCCCAAGCTCCCCAAAAGCCTTTTTCATTTGAATATCCCATATAAAATTGATTAGTTTCTGAATTTGTATACCATCTCCAATTTATTCTTTTATATAAAACCTCTGCTTTTTCTTTTATGATTCCACCAAAATATTCTCCTACTGTTATAGCTCCACAAATAAAAATAGCTGTATCTATAATAGAGATTTCACAGTTCCATACTCGCCTTCCTGTATTAATATCAATAAAATGATAAAAAAATCCATTTTTTCCTTCTACATTTTGAATAAACGTATCTAATGTTCTACTTGCTCTATCATATGCTTTTTTATAGCTAATCCAATTATGTTCTACTCCTATAATTAGTGCTGCAAGTCCATATCCCACAGAAGCAATGCTAGAGACATCATCTGCAAGTTTCGTTTTATCTTTTATCAAACCATATCCTTTACTATTTTTTTTTACATTAGCTTCTTTTATAAAAAAATTATAGCTGCCCTTTAACTCTTTTAAAAGTAGCTTTCTACCACAACATTTGAATATCTTCATAGATTTCACTCCTTTAATTAATTATACAAAATTAATTTAGGCTATTCAATGGAAATATTATGTAATCTTTAATAGCACAATTCCATGTTTTAAAGATAATTGTTACAATTCGCAAATCACTAAAAAATACACTAGCTTAATTAATTGTTAATATATTTATAAATTTTATTTAGATACAATTGAATTATTCTCTAATTTATGATATATAATTTTCAGTTACTTACATTTTTAATATAGTTGTGAAAGGATGAAAAAAATGAAAATAGAATTAATTGGTGGATATGAAAAAAATGAATTAGAAACACGTATACAAAAAGTTGCAACTGCAGGAAAGTTATCTAGATTTCCTGGTAATGTTTTTGAAGTTTTAGACAGTTGTAATAATTATGAAAAGAATCTGAATTTAATTAAACGAATTATTGGCATGGGACACAAATCAATTATTGAACACGATTATTTGGTGTTTGCAATTTGTGATGTTACTCCTATTATTGAACAAACAATTATCGGAAATAGACTAACCTCTTTCACAATAAAATCTAGAAGAGAAGTTGACTTTAGAACAGCTGGATTCTATGTTCCTGAATTTCGTAATAAAGATTTAAGTTTGCATCCAAAGAATGAAGAGTTAAAGGAAAAATATATTTCTCATATGAAGTATTTATTTAATACATATGGAGACTTAGTAGATAATGGAATAAACGTTGAAGACGCTCGTTTTATTTTGCCTTATTCATTCCATAGTAATATTATTATGGGCTTAAATGCTAGAGAACTTGAAAAAATGGTAGTTTCTTTCCTATATGGTCCTTTAAGTAAAATTTCTGAATTAAAAGAGTTTGGCAATCAATTACTTTCAATTATTAAGACTCATGTTCCATATTTAGAAAACAGTATTGAATCTCATAATATATCTTTAAATAATCCTTTTGAATATATGGAAAGTATTTCAAAAAGACCAGAAATAAAAATTGCTGATAAACCTACTTTAATTAGTCATACACAAAATCCTGATGATGTTATCTTAAAAAGTTCTATTATGTATCATTATCAATGTTCAGAAACTGAAGCAAACGAATTATTGCTAAATTCTGAGAAAAAAGACCCAAATTATAAAGCAAAATGCATGGATATTATTTTACACAAAGAAGAAAAACGTGAACTTGAACAAGTTAATTTTACATTTCAGATACCAATTTCACTATCAATACTTACTCATTTAACACGTCATAGAATGCATTCTCTTCTTATTCCAGAATTTTTACCTCTTTGGAATTTTGAAAATATTGTTGTACCAGCAACAATCCGAGCAAAAAATAATCTAGAAAAAGTTTTTCTTGACGCTCATAAAGAAAATATAAAGGTATTTGAAGAATTTAAAAATATGAATGTAGCAAATGAAGATTTAATTTATTTTTATTTAGGTTGTCAAATGTTAAATGTTGTTACTTCTATGAATGGTCGCACATTACAATGGATTTTACATTTACGTTGTTGTAATAAAGCTCAATGGCAAATAAGAGAAATTTGTAAAGAAATTGCTAAACAAGTCTCTATAGTTTCTCCACTTCTTGGAAAAGGTCTTGGTCCAACCTGCAAGACTGATTTAGTTTGTTATGAAGGAAGAGAATGTTGTGGATTAATAAATGTATTATTAGAAAAGAAAAATAAGGAAAAAAATTAATTTAATTTTTTAAAGAGCAGATATATTTTAATATCTGCTCTTATATATTATGTATCTATTATACCTTGTCGATGTGAACTCTTTAAGGGAAATACATTCATTATTTCCACAGTAACTTTTTCATGTATCATACTTATTTCATGCATTATACTTCTTTTTCTATTTTTTTAAATTCTTCAAGTAAATCTTCTGGTTCATTATAAAATATAACTCTTTTAGCTAAATTTTGCATTGTTAAAGATATATCACTTCCATTTTTTGCAATAACATATATTGGTTTTCCTATTGCATAGGCATATCCTGCTCCAATTCCTAGTCCAACTCCCTTTTCAGAAAACTCTACAACTAACATATCACACTCTTTCATTGCAGGAAACGCATAATCTAACATTAATTTTTTTCCTTCTGGTAATTCTGCTTTTCCATACTTTTCTACATCCCTTACCATTACCACATTTTCTATTCCAGCTTGATTCATTACTTTTGTTAAATCTTCCACTTGTTTTTTTGACTTTTCTCCATTATAAAATTTTAATGACATAAATGCTTTTTTCATATTTTTCCTCTCCATTCTAAACTTATTAATCTTTTTTAATATTTTTATAGTATAAAATTATTATATAAATTTCTCCAAATTTATTCTATTATTTTGAATTTCTTCTGCTGTCTCTATACTTGTAAAATAAAAACCTTCTTTTACTAAAAAGCTCAACATTTCACGCCTACAATTTCTTGTTTTTATTTTTAATTTTTTATATCCTTTATTAGTAGCCCATTTTATCTGATAATCCATTAATGCTTTTAATGCTCCCATTCTTCTATAATTATTATCAACTCCTGCCATCCAACAATAGAAACTTGCTCCATCTTCATATTTATCATACCCTATAATATATCCAATAGGTATATTATTATAATAAGCAACTATAATTAACTTATCTTTATTTTTATATCTGTTTTCAAAATATTCTACTTTTGGCTCAGTCTCATTAAATTCCATAACATTTTTGTGTACTTCTATTGCTTCATTGATTTCAACTTCTTTAATATTAATCATTGATTTCCTCCTATTATTACAAATTATTATAAAAAATCATTATATAAATATAATGATTTTCATAATACATTTTAATATCAAAATAAGTCTAGCAGAAATATCTTAAATATTCAAGTATAATTTGTTCACAAATCGAAATTTTATTTTTATTATACTAATAAATGTATCTTATTGGTACAATTGTATATTTCAAAGTATGCTATATATAAATTAAATTATATCATACTATTTGTTTTAAATTATCTTGTATGTACTTGATATCTTCTATAGATTTATCAATATTAAATCTTCCATTTCCTACTGGATAGTAAACAGAATAAAATTTATATTTTTTTGAATTTATTTCCTCTGTAAATAACTGTTTTCTACATTGTGAAACTGATATCTTTTTATTTAATACTATTGAACTAACCTGATTCCCAAATAAAACTATTACCTTTGGATTTACAATTTCTATTTCTTGTTTTAATAAATCTAAATATTCTTCATACACACTATTTGGAAGCTCTCTCGCATCTACTTGTGTGCATTTTCCTAAATTTGTAATAAAATATTTATGCTTTTTTACATCATTATATACTTCTTCAGCAAATTCTTCTGTCCATTCTGAACCTTTAATTTTCTTTATCTTTTCATAAATTTTCTCATCAACTAAATCTAATTTGTAAAATAAATCCCATATATTTTTAGTTCCAATCCAAGGAGACTTTATTCCTTTCCATTCTTTTGAAGATGCTATATTTCTTTTAGTTGGATTCATAAAAACAAAACATATATCTGGATTTTTAGTACATCCACCATTATAGATAGAGTCTAACTCTTTTGCTCCATATTTTTCTTGTAATTTATCATATTTTGATTTTAATTTCTCTAATTTCATTCTTTATTCTTCCTATCCTTTTTATATTATTTGTTACAAATTCTATTATATTATCTTTCTTATATATATCATTATTATTATTCACTTTTACCGCCGATTATTCTCTATTACTCTCTATTATTTTCTATTTATTATTACAATTGCCATTTATTTCTTTTAAATTTTATCACAAAGATTAACTTTTAGGAATACTCTTCCATAAAAAATAAAATTCACCTATGTTTTATTTTACAAATAATTCTATTTATATTGAATTTTTATTCTTAATTAAATTTATCTATATATTTCTTTAGTTTTTTATAAAGTAATTTATATTATTTTATTATTAGTTTCACATTTACAAATAATAATACTATTTT
This sequence comes from uncultured Clostridium sp., assembly GCA_900557195.1. GTDB lineage: Bacteria > Bacillota > Clostridia > TANB77 > CAG-508 > CAG-492. The sequence continues at coordinate 10,674 of USRT01000017.1, read as the reverse complement.
ACAATCCTTAATTATACAAAACTCCTCATATGATTTAATATTATAGATTCAAATCATTGAATCACTCTGTTTTTATAAGCATAAAAAAAACAGTCTTTATAGACTGTTTTAATGGCTCCTTTGCGTAGGACGTATTCGAAAAATCTAACGCAAAAAAGTTGCTTATTTCCGTTTCAAATATAGTTATAGCAATACTTTGCAAGAAATGCACCAACAAATCGGTGTTTTTTTGCTATTAACTATGTTTTTAATTTAACATAAAATTTTAGGTTTGGCAATACTTTTTTATTAATTTATATCTTTCAAATATTCTAATGCATCTGCTACACTTTCAAAAATTCTACTAGCTGATTTTTTCACATCATCTTCTGCTGTTTCCATTGAATATCCATTATATTCCTTTATCATTCCAATATCATTTCTGCCATCTCCAATTGTAATCACTTGTTCCTTCTTCATATTTAATATATCTAATAATTTTTTTATTGCATTTTCTTTTCCTGCACTTTTTGAAACAATATCTACTATTACAAAATCATGATTATCGTAATACATACCTGGAAATGCTGAATGTGCTCTAACATCATCTTTAAACATTCTGTTTATTTCATCTTCAATAGTTTGAGCTAATTCATAATCTGATGTTCTTATTCGTAGTTTTAATAGTTCTTGATTATGATATTCTACCTTATCTTCATCGTCATAGAAAAATATTTCTATATTCTCTTTTGTTTTTAAATAATCTATTATTTTACTTGAAATATCTGTAGCAATTGCTTTTTCATATATTTTTACCATATCACTATTAAAAATTACTGCTCCATTATTCGAAATTATATAATCGTATGGAATATTATATTGTTTTATTACATTACTAACGCTTGTTTTGCTTCTTCCTGTAACGATTACAAATTTTCCACCTAAGTTTCTATATTCTTCAATAGACTTTATATTTTTTGACATATTTTCTTCTGTTATATATATTGTCCCATCATAATCACTAAATACTATTTGCTTTTTCATCATTTATTCCTCACTATAATTTTTATTCTTTCCATATACTTCTGATGCTAATGGATTCAAAAAATAAACTAATGTATTATCTGTTTTAAATTCTACAGCATCCCATTTTTCTCTTTTTATATATGTAAATCTTGTATCTTTTCCAACCTTTTCCATTAATATATTTCTATCTTTCACAACAAAATCAGTAGCTGCTTCCCAATTTAATCTTGTTTCATCAAAAATTCTTATTTTTATATATGTAAGTTTTCCATATCTCGTTTCTACTGGATTATTTAAAGCATATACATTTCCTCTTTCTGTTTTCTCTAATAACATAGCAATTTTACTAATTTCTTCATCTAATATTCTTCTATGTTCTTCACTTTTAGGGAATATATCTAAAAAATCAATAGTTTGTAAATCTTTAATTTCTAACAAGTCTTTTTCTATTCTGTTCAAATTTTTATTTATTATTTCTTCTAACATTTCTAATTCCTTTCAATTATAATATCTGCAATTGTTAAATTAGTCTCATTTGTAACATTATCTATGATTGTTTTTGCAACATCACTAGGTTTCATAAATGTAGATTGTTTTTCTTCTGATACATAGTCTCTGCTATTCTTATAAAACTCTGTATTTATTCCACCTGGATATACTCCTATTACTTTTACACTTGTACCTTTATATGCAACTTTCAAGCTTTCTGTATATCCTCTTTCTCCCCATTTAGTAGCACAATATACCGCTTCTTGTTTGTTTCCTCTTAATGCTGCAGATGACATTATATTTACTATTTTTAATTCTTTTTCTTCTTTTACTTTTAAAGTTTCTGTTGAAAATAAAATCATACCTTGCAAACCTTTAAAGCATTTATCTATATCTTCTTTTTCATATTTTGTAGGTAGCTTAAATGAAGGCTCTCCTGCATTATTAATTAGTATTTTTATATTTCCTAAATTTGATATTTCATCAATGACATTCTTAACAAATTCATTATCTGAAATATCTCCTGTAAATCCTTTATAATTATCTTTATATGTATTATCTAATATTTGCATTTTTTCAATATCTCTATCTATATTACATACAAAGTAATTCTTTTCTATAAATTGGTTTACAAGTTCTAGTCCAAGTCCGACTTGCTCCACCTGTAATTATAACTATTTTTTTCACTTTATTTCCTCCTCTTTAATACAGTATTCATGCAATTTTGAATACTTCTTTTTCACCATATCTGAAATTATAACACAACAATTTTTAAGTAACTCTTCATCAAACCATGGTTCACAGCTCAATTCTGGCTCATTATGACTATTATGATTAATAATATAATCTAATTTTAAATATTCATCATCTGATAATTCAAAAAATTCCTTAATTGTTTCATCATCTCCATTTTCCGAATATTCGGGATTCAATAAATATTTAAAATTTTCTAAAACTGTTCTTATACAATTATAAATCATTACTTTTTCTATTTCTAAATTATTGTTCTCATCTATTGCAATATTAATGATACTTTTTAAATAATTTATAAATATAGTATCCTTAGTATGTGTATTTTTTCTTATGCTTAGACTTCCATTATCCTTATATAGTTCAAAAATACCAGCATTTTTATTTTTTAAGAAATTTGATTGTACTAATATGTTATATAGCAAAACATTGTGTGTTAACATAAATAATTGTGGTTGATTATTTTGCTTAATCTTACTTTGAATATTTCTTATGGCTGTAGCAAAACTATATATTTTATTGTAGTCTACTGAATTAACAGGATCATCTATAATTATCACTAATTTCTCTTTTTCTTCATCTGTTAGTCCTGTTGTCAGTGTAGTTAGGAAATATGAAAATGTTATTATTGAAATTTCTCCTGTACTTAATATAAACATTTTATTATTAATTACATTATTAGCATAGTTTAAATTAAACTTATTATCAATTACATATTTATCTAATCCAAAAAACTTTAGCCAATCATTTATCTCTTTTATTACTATATCTGAATCTAAAAGTTTCTTTTTATATAATTTTTCAGCCTCTTTAAACTGTTTGTTTAAATTTATTTGATTATTTTTTAGATTTAATAGAACATTTATCTTTTCCAAATTGTTATTCATAAATTCCTTTATCTTTAAGTTTTTAATATCTTTTCTTAACTCTGTTAATTGTTTTTTTGCATTAGACATTTTTTTATTGATTTCAGTTGCTTGTTTATTAATCTTATTTAAATTCTCAAGTTCTATTTTTAAATCTTTAATATAGTTATTTAGTTTATCTAATCCTTCTTCATCAATTGCACTTTGCATATCGTTTAATTTTCTATCTATTATTGCTACAATATCATCTACTATAGTTTCCAATTTATTAGCATCCAAATTTATTTCTTTTTCTTTTAGCATACTAATATATGGATGTATTTTAATGTTTAATTCACTTATTAATTTTCTATTTTCTATAAACTGTTTAAAATAACTTTTGCATTTATTTAATGCTACTTCATTTTCTTTAATTTTGCTATCTTTATAAGTTTTGTATTTCTCAACAATAGTATTATTATCAAGAGTTTTTTTGCAAAATGGACATAAGTTATCTTGCTGTATATATGTTAATCCAGTGTCTATCCAAGTTCTTTTTTCTTCACTTTCTTTCAAAATTTCATCTATAAATGAAATTTTTGTAAAATCCTCAGTGTATTTTAATAATTCTATCATTCTATTCTTTACATTATCATCAATTTGGGAAATATTAACAACTGAAAACATTATAAAATTTTCAGCAGATTTGTATTTTTTAAATACTTCTAGTTTATTATTAATTTCATTCTGTAATTGTCCTTTTTCTATTTCTTCATTTTGTGCATTATTTAAGCTATCTAAATTAATATCCATTTTACAATATGCATCAAATTCATTAGCAATGTCACTATTAGTACTATTTTTTATTTTTTCCAGTTCTTCTTTTAAATTTTCTTGTTCTTTCTTATTTACATCTAAAGCTTTTTTACTACTTTCATATTTGTTTTTTTCTACAGATATTTTCACTTCTGGAGTTTCATACTTCCCATTAATCTTATTAGTTTTATTAAACTCATCAAAATTTATATTATCTTTTATATAATCTTCGTTAAATACTTGAATAATAATCTTATCTGCATTAATCCACTGTTTACTGCTATTATCATATTTAACTATTGTTCCATCTTCTAACTCTATCTCTACATCAATGTCTTCATTTTTATCAATTCTTTTCAGTTTATCTAAAATACTAATATCATTTTTTTCAATAGAATATAATAAATTAGCAAAGGTTGTCTTTCCTGTCCCATTATTTCCTTTAATCAAGCTCTTAGAATAACATTTATTTTGAGTATCACTTTTGTTATAGTACATAAACAAATCAGCATTAGTATATGCTACTTCATTTAATAATCCTATATTTTTCATTTTTTTAATACTTTTAATCTTCATATAAACACCTTTGCTTCTACATATTATTTTTCTACTTATCCTTATTATTTAATCTCTTCTCTAGTGTTTCTATACTTGGTAAATTATTTGCTAAATACTCTGGTATCTCTTGTAAATATTTATATTCTGCCACTCCTATTGGTTTATTTATATCTTTCAAGGCTAGTTCAGCAGTTAATTTGTGTTCATCTCTACATAGCAAAATTCCTATTGTTAGATTGTCATCTTCTTTCTTTAGTAGCATATCTACTGCATTTAAATAGAAATTTAACTTGCCTGCAAATTCTGGTATGAACTTAACAGTTTTTAATTCCACAACAACATAACACTTCAAGTTTAAATTATAGAATAGTAAATCTATATAATAATCTTCTCCTTCAATTTCTAAATGATATTGTCTTCCTACAAAAGCAAAACCATTTCCAAACTCTAAAAGTAAATTTGTAATATTAGAAACTAATGCATCTTCTACATCTTTTTCTAGTACATCTTTTCCATAACCTCCAATATCAAAAACGTATGGATCTTTTAGCATTTCTAATGCTCTTTTTCCTAACTCTTTAGGTAGTGTTTCTTTATAATTACTTATTTTGTTATCTAACAATGCTTGTCTATTATATAAATCTGTTCCAATTTGATGTTCTAATATCGTCCTTGACCATAGATTTTCTAAAGTTTTTTCTGCATACCATAGTCTTTCTTGCTCATCTTTTATTTTATCCATAATTGTTGTTATAGTAGTCCATGGTAATTTTGCAACATGATGTTGCAAAATTGAATCATATTCAAATTCTTTTGCAAATTTTTTCATATATCTTAAATTTCTCGCTGATAAACCTTGCATATCTGGAAATTCTAATTTTAAATCTTTTGCTAAAGTATCTATAAAACTATTTCCATACTTTGTATTTTTTATTAATCCTTTTCCAATTCTATGATACATTAGTACAACTTCGTTGTTAGCTTGTGTTAATACTTTTCTTCGTGTTGTAATTATATCATTTTTTATTTCATTCAAAAATTTAAAATACTCATCATCGTTGATAATATTTGTTAAATCTTCCACAATTTTCCTCCATTTTGAATTTTGCAACATCATGCTGCAAAATTCATATTTTACTTATTTATACCATAAAATTAATATAAATACAATTGTTTCCAAAATATTCATTTTTAAAAATTACAAAAAGGCTGTTACTTTTTATACATAACAATCTTTTATTATTTTATCTACCTACGTATCTATCTTTTTTCTTTATTTTTGCAATATCTTCTTGCTCTCTTTTCATTTGCTGTTCAATTTTTATAACTTCTTTAACCTTTGGTGTATCTTCTAAAATCCAATTTGCTATTTTTAGATTTTTTCTATATTTATTTAAAATAGTAGTGCATTCATCTCGCTTTGCTTTATATTCCTCTATTAAATTATTGTCTTTGCAATTTCTTAACTTATTTCTATATTTTTGTCTTATATCAGTAACATCTTCAATATCTTTTTCAATTTGTGAAATATAGTTTTTTATATCATCTATTGTCTTTATTTTTTCTGTTACTATAAGTCTAATTTCATTAGAATATCGCTCCATTTTTCTAACTTCTCGTCTCATTTCTGGAGATAATGGCTTATAATTTTCTCTTTTAGGAATTAAACCTAATAAATGAAATAATATTAGAAAAAGTGCATCAATTCCACTTACTTTGCTGATGTCTTTAAATTTGCCTTTAAATCTATAAATAGTATACTGCTTATATTTCTTTTTAGGTTTTACTAATTTATAATATTCATCTTGCACATAACATGGATTTTGGAATAGCCTTGCAACAATATTTTGTGGTAAATACTTTTCTCCTAATTGATACATTCTTACTGCTTTCTTATCATTTATTGAGCGCATTGTAGGATACTTTCTGTTGCTATCATCATTTATAATATAGCCTTTTTTATACATTGCCTTTTTAAATTGTGCATAACTCACACATATTCTCATTGTTTCATCCATAGCTTGTCTCATTAGATTATGCTTTGTTTGTTCTCCTCTTTTTTCTGCAAAATATATACTTCTTGGTGTTTTTCCTTTTGGATTTTCTATAACTATTAGATTATTTTCTCTACATAATCTATCTGAAATTTCTCTAAATTTATAATATGCACCTTTATTGCAATTAAATTTCTTTCCTGTAAACATATTAACTGAATTTACTAAAAAATGATTATGATATGTGCCAGTATTAAAGTGTGTTGCAACTACAACTTGATACTCACTCCATATTTCTTTTGCTAGTTCTACTCCAATTTTGTGTACAAGTTCTGGTGATACTTCTCCTGTTTTAAAACTTTGGTATGCATGATATGCTATATTTCCTGTACATTTATCAAACTTTTTCTGTACAAAACTCATTTCTTCATAAGCTGTGTTACTATTACAATTTACTCCTGTTACATACATAGTTTTTTCATTTTCGTCAATAGTCTTTTCACTATTTTCTGCATACATTAATACTTACTTCAAATCAGAAAAGAGTGTCTTTTCTGGATTTTTCGCATAATTTACTACTCGTGATAAGCTATCTTTAATTGCCCATATTTTCGTTGTTGCCATCTTTATCACCAGCTTCTTTATTGTTATATACATCTAGAAAATCACTTTGCATCTTTTCGATTTTTTCTCTTACTTCTTCATTATTTAGATAAGGAAATTGATATTTTAAATCAGTTATTCCTGTATATATTTTGTAAATTTTTTCATCTGGTACTTCATAAATCTTTTGTTGCAATCCTGATTTTCTTAAATAACCTGATAAAGATAATTTACTCTTTTTAGCATTTCTTTGTAACTTTTTCTTCTCATTTTCACTCACCCTAACATTAATTCCTATTGTTCTATTTCTCATATTTTCTCACATCCTTTTTCATAAATTCTAATTTTCTTTTTTGTAAAATCTTTCTTAAAAATTTTCAATTTTTCGTTTATTTTTAATTTCATTTTACTAATTTTATAGTAGGGGTTATAGGGGATAAAATCCCCTTATCAAGCGTAAGCTGTCGGTTTTGTGGCAATACAAAACCTATGCTCGTTACACTTATAGATATAAAATTTGGCTATACATTTGATTGTTTTCTCCTACCAGTAATTTATCATACAAATATTAGTTCATTTAGTACAATTTCTTCTGCTGTACTTTTAAAATTATTCATCATTCCAACCCAATAAAGTTGGTCTATATTTTTCATTTCTTCTGTTAGATTATTTTGTTTTTTTAATTGCTCAATTATAATATCAATTCTTTACTCGGCTATTTCTTGAATCTCTTTTAAATGTTTATTCAAAGTTCCTTTTGTAAACATTATCATATATTCTGCTTTCTTATTTTCTTTTAAAAATTTTAGTCTCATTCTTCCATATTTATTTAATATAATTTTTTCTTTTTCTAATACCAAGTTAGGCATATAATAATCTCCAACTTTTGTATATTCAATTCCATATTTATTATCAATATTGTTTTCTTTTAATTCTTTATTTTTCATTTTCAATTCCTCCATTTATCAATTTTTTAACTAACTTTTTCTCTTTCTTTTACTCTAATTGCTCCTACAATTCTATTTGCTTTTTTCTGTGGATACTTTTTATCATCCGCTATTAATTCAACTAATTTAAAAAGTTTTTCTCCATTATCATTTGTTTCATCTATTGTTAGATATTTTTTCTGGTAGCCTTTCTTTTGCTCATCTAGTCTTGCTACTTCATAATAAGATACTTCATAGTAATCGTTTAGTCTTTCTATATATTCTTTTAAGTCTTTTTTATCCATTAAGATTGTAGATGGAACTGTTACTTCTTCTTTTCCTTTAGTACAAGGTATCGCAACATCAAACATTCCACAATTCATAAGTTTAGAAATTTGTTCTATATAACTACTTCTAAACTTTATATTTATTAAGTTATAATAGCCTTTCTTATCTTTTTCAATTACAACATTCTCTATAAATTTTGAAATAAATTCTTGCTTTTCTTCTTTTGTTTTACTTTTCCATTCTGCCATAAGCATGTCTTGAAATTTATTGGAACGAATTAATTTTTCTTTTTCTACATCTCTATCTGCCATTATTGCTTGTGGACTAAATGATTGTTTATTTATATCAATTGCTTGTATTCTTTTTTCTTCTAGCATATTTAATTTTTCTTCAATAACTTTATAATCTTCTGAAAAATCTTCTACTTCCACAATTCCTTTTAAATATGCTTCTTTAATTCTGTTCTTTTGATTCTGCAAACTAGATATCTCTTTATCTAATTTATCAGTATTTCGTTCTTTTTTATCTGCTAAAACAGGAAAGAAATATTTTTTTACTGTCATATCATATTCAATTAAATTCATTATTAAAAACATAACTGAATCTTCCACTAAATCCTCTCTTAAATAAGTTTTACAGTCTGAGCAATGATAATACATATACTTTTTCTTTTGACCACCAGAGCCTTTACATTGCATTATTTTTCCACATTTAGGACATAATAGCTTTTGCATAAATATATAAACTCTATCTCTACAAAATGCTCTTTGATTTTTCTCTTTTTGATTTTGTACATCTTCATACATTGCCCTTGATATAATAGGTTCTACAACATTCATATAAACAACTTTCTCTTTTTCTTGCTTATTTTTATATTGTTCAAAATCTCCTACATAAATTTTATTATTGATTATCTTGGATACTGTTGCATCTTTCCATTGCTTATTTGTTAGTGTGAGTATTTTCTCTGCATTTAAAATATTTGCTATTGTTTGATAACTTTTGCCTTGTAAATACATATTAAATATCCTTATAACCAAATCTTTTGTAGTTTCGTCTATTACCATCTTTTTATTTTCTCTTTTGTAACCTAATGGGCAAGTTCCGAGGTACATGTCCAGATTTTATTGCTCCCGTCATTCCAAATTTTGTTCTTTCTGATACTATCTCAATTTCTAGTTGTGAAAGAACTGTTAACATTCTTACAAAGAATCTTCCGATTAGCACTGCTCGTATTTACATCGTCTCTATCGCAAATGAGATAGCAATTATGCTTTTCTAACTCTGATATTAGAACCTCTAAATCTCTTACAGACCTTGTAACTCTATCTAGCTTATAGGCTACAATATAATTGATTTTACCTGCTTTCATATCTTCTAACATTTGCTGAAATGCTGGTCTATTTGTCATATCTTTTGCAGATATTCCTGCATCTTTGTAAACTTTATATATTTTATAATCTTTGTATTTACAAAGTGCCTTTAATTTCTCCTCCTGTTCTCCTAAACTAAATCCGTTCCCTTGCTTGATCTTCTGTACTTACACGAATATAAATTCCTGCTACTTTCCTTTCTTCATTCATTTTTACATATCCTCCTTCCAAATTTTATGAATAGAAAGGCAACAATCAATGATTGTCTTATGGCTTTAGCTATTAGAAATCATTATATGCATAACGCAAAAAGTGCCACATAGCATAGTTTTAGCTATTAGCACTTTTCAAGTTTTTATATATTATTACTATCTCTTTATATTTTCTTTTTTATAACACAAATAAACCAATATAGTATAATTTTTTAATAACTCTAAAATGCTTTGCCGTTCTATGTTATGTATTTCCGCTGATGTGTTCTTGTAATTTGGATAACGGATATTTTGTACTTAAATCATTTACATAGAAATAATCGTGTTCATTAAAGAATAGGTACAAGCTATCTTTAATAATTACTCTATGGGGCTCTACATACGCTAAATTGGTATGCTCAATTATTCTTAGACAACCATTTATTATTTGTGGCTGTTCCTTTCCTTTAAATTTTAAACGGCACGCCCATTCGATTTTAGAGAGTAATTCTTTACTCATATTGATTTCTTTTTTTGTTATTTGTAACATAATACCACAAAAACCTCCTTTTTTCAATATTTTTGGTCAAAAAAAGACCGTTTCAAAAGAAACGGTTTAAGTTTTTGTGTTCATCAAACTTTTTGTAATCTTGAAATTAAGTTATGTCAAGGCTTCCAAAAAGTTCGACGAAACTTCTTTATGGCTCCTCTTGTTGGACTCGAACCAACGACCTATCGGTTAACAGCCGAGCGCTCTACCAACTGAGCTAAAGAGGAATATAACCTGGCGACAACCTATTTTCTCAGCAGGGTAACCCACAAATATCTTCGGCACA